>CAJXVW010000002.1 GCA_913062645.1 uncultured Mycoplasmatota bacterium | reverse complement strand
TGGTGACCCGTACGGGATTCGAACCCGTGAATGCCAGCGTGAAAGGCTGGTGAGTTAAGCCGCTTCTCCAACGGGCCGTCGGTTTCGCTTTTTCATTATAACAAATATGGTTTTCAAAAGTCAATAACAATTCCAACCCCGAAAAATAAAAAGCACACGCTCCAGCGTGTGCGTTATCGTTGTATCAGATGAAGAACCGACAAATCGTTATTTCTTGATTTTCGTGCTGACTTTACGCAGCATGTCTTGATGAGCGATTTTGGCTTCTTCAAACACCAATACAACTGTGTTTCCAATGACTGTCATGTTCTTTGTTTTCCTTTCTGAATGTATGCAACCTTACTCATTATACACAAAGCAAATGGAATGTAAAGAGAAATAATCTGAAAATTTTAAAAAACTTTATTAAGCCCTTTGTTATTGCACTTTATGACATATGTGAGCGTTTTCAAAAGTACAAAACAGCACAAAAAAAGAAGAGTTTACAACTCTCCTTGTTTGACGCGATCAATCAACTCGACAACCTTGTCGCGAATCAGATCGCGAGTGTGTTCAAATCCTTCCTTTGGTCCGCCGCTCGGATCATCTAGTCCCCAGTCTTCCCGGTGTTTCGTCGGTACATATGGACACTCGACGCCGCAACCCATGGTGATCAGGATGTCCAGTTCACTCGGTATGTCGGTGAGAAGTTTGCTGCTGGCATGGGACATGTCGATATCGGCATCCTCCATGACTTCCAGCGCCATCGGTTTCGGAGCGGGGTACTCTTCGGTACCTGCCGAGTAAACATCAAAGACGTCAGACCCAAGTGCTTTTGCGAACCCTTCGGCCATGATGCTGCGACAACTGTTGTGAACACAGACAAATGCCACTACTTTTTTATTCATTTTTACATTCCTCCCATGTACAAAGTGAACACCAAACCACCAAGAATACCGCCGATGATCGGTCCGATCACCGGAATCGGCGCATATCGCCAGTCCGAATGACCTAGACGCAGCAGACTGTGCGTGATCCGCGGACCAAGATCACGAGCCGGGTTCATCGCAAAACCAGTGCTTCCCCCTAGACTGATGCCGAGCACCATCACCAAGAGTCCGATTACAATCGGTACCAATCCCGGCGCAAGCGCGACATCGGGATGGGTCACGACAACAACCATGCCGACGAGCATGAAGGTTGCGAGCACCTCGGTAACGATGTTCCACCCGCGATGACGAATCGCGGGGCTGGTCGAAAAGGTCGCAAGCTTCAATGATTCATCTTCGGTTTCATCGTAATGGCGCTTGTACGCCAGATAGACCATCAACGCCCCTGTCATGCCACCCAGCATCTGGGCAGCAACATAACCAGCGAGCGAACCAAAGGACATCCGTCCGAGTGCGAACATCGCAATCGATACCGCTGGATTGATGTGCGCGCCACTTCTCGACATCGCCACGTAAATTCCAAACGTCACAGCCAGCCCGGCGGCCATGCTGATCAACATCCAGTTGTGCTTGGTATTGCCTTTGGTCTTCATCAACAATACATTGGCGACCACGCCATTGTTGATGAAGACCAGCGTGAACGTGCCCAGGAACTCGGCAATGTAACTATCCATTGGTCTCCACCTCGCAGGATGTCGCCGTACTGTGTTCGACATCTCGCAAGAACTCGCGCAGTGATGCAAGAGCATCCTTCTCGACATAGTATAGGTGTTTGGTTCCGTCCACGACGCGCCTTGTAAGGCCGGCGTCAGCCAGTTGTTTCAAGTGATAGGACAAGGTCGGCTGGCCGATCGGCAACTTGTCGATCAAGGTACAGCCACAGGTTTCACCCTGGATGAGCAGTTCGAGGATGCGCAGGCGATTGGGATCGCTGAGCGCCTTGAATCGTTGTGCTTGTTCGTGATACATGATGGCCTCCCAATATCGATACTCTTCGATATTTGTTTCTTCCTTTATTATAGCGCATTCCCATGCAATGACAAGCGGTTTAACCTGAGCAAGGCAAATCTTAACGAAACGCTAACAAAACAAAAAACGGACCGAAGTCCGTTTTATTGATAAGATGGCGGAGTAGGAGAGATTTGAACTCTCGCGCCGCTTCCACGACCTATGCCCTTAGCAGGGGCACCTCTTCAGCCACTTGAGTACTACTCCGACTGCTAGCCTTTATATAATAATATATTTCCGGCTAACTGTCAACAACATGTGTTGTCAATTGAATCACTTTGTAAAGGGGGCGTTCTCCTTCACCATCGTCAGTTGCAGACGGTGTCTGGTGAGATCGACGTCCTTGACCCAGACCGTCACGATTTCACCAACACTGACGACATCGAGCGGGTGTTTGACGTAGTCCTTGGCGAGTTGTGAAATGTGCACCAGTCCGTCGTCCTTTACGCCGCAATCGACGAATGCGCCGAAGTCGACGACGTTGCGAACGGTTCCTTTCAGTTCCATGCCCGGTTTGAGGTCTTCCAGTTTGAGTACGTCGCTGCGCAGGATCGGCGGCGTGACGTCATCACGAGGATCGCGTAGGGGGGCGACGAAGATGTCCATGATGTCCTCGACGGTGTTGACACCGGCACCGAGTTTTTCAGCGATTTCCGACTTGTCGAGTTGCGAGAATTTCAGTTTCAGGACGAAGTTGCCGACGTCCTCGTACGTCAGACCGAGCTCTTCCATCAGACGCAATGCCAGATCGTAGCTTTCGGGATGGATGCCGGTTTTGTCGAACGGATTGTCACCGTTGAGGATGCGCAGGAAGCCGACGGCCTGTTCGTAGGTTTTAGCTCCCAGTTTAGGGACGTTGAGGAGTTGTTCACGATTGGTGAACGCGCCATTTTCTTCTCGATAGGTGACGATGTTTTCGGCAATCGTCTTGTTCAATCCGGCAACGTGCTGAAGCAATTGCGCACTGGCGGTGTTGACGTTGACGCCGACTTGGTTGACGGCCGTCTCGACGACGAAATCGAGCGACTCGGAGAGGTTTTTCTGTGATACATCGTGCTGATATTGGCCGACACCGATTGATTTGGGATCGATTTTGACGAGTTCGCTGAGCGGATCCTGAAGACGACGCGCGATGCTGACGGCGCTGCGTTCTTCGACGGCCAGTGCCGGGAACTCTTCCTTGGCCAGTTCGCTGGCGCTGTAGACCGATGCGCCAGCTTCGTTGACGATGACGTAATGGAGTTCTTTTTCGATGTCCTTGCGAATGTATTTGATGACGTTGACGATGAATTGTTCGGTTTCACGGGAGGCCGTGCCGTTGCCGATGGCGATGATGTCGATGCCATACTTCTTGATCAGATTGACGACCTTCATGCCAGCTTCGTTACGACGGGCTTGAGTGACCTTTTCCCCGGGGAACTTCTGATGGGGATAAATGACGTCGATGTCCTGCATCGTGCCCATCGTATCGACGACGGCCAGTTTGCAGCCGGTCCGGTAGGCTGGGTCGACACCAAGGACCATCTTGCCTTTCATCGGTGGTTGCAACAAGAGACTGCGGAGATTTTCACTGAAGATGTGAATCGCGTTGTTTTCAGCTTTTTCCGTCAGTTCACTGCGAATGTCGCGTTCGATCGACGGACCGATCAGTCGTTTGTAGGAGTCCTGAATGGCGTTCTTGATGTGCTCCACCACGTAGGACGCACGGTTTTTGACGACCTGTTTTTCCAAATACTTGTAAATGCGCTCTTCGTCGACCGTAATCTTGACGGTGAGTACTTTTTCTTTTTCCGCGCGGTTGAGGGCCAAAACGCGGTATAGTTTGATTTTGCTGGCGGGTTCGGCGAAATCGTAGTACATCTGATAAACTTTCATGTCGTCCTTGGCGCCTTTCTTGACGCTCGATTCGACATTGCCGTTTTTGAAGGTGTGACTGCGGATCCACTTGCGGTAATCGGGATCATCGCTGATTTCTTCGGCGATGATGTAGAGCGCGCCTTCGATGGCGGCTTCGACGGACTCGACTTCTTCGTTGACAAACTCCGCGGCTTTCTCTTCGAGACTGCCTTCGGTAGGATAGGTGTTGATGAACTCGGCGAGCGGTCCAAGGCCCTGTTTGATGGCCATCGTCGCTTTGGTCTTTTTCTTTTCCTTGAACGGACGATAGAGGTCCTCGACGTCGACGAGTTTCTCTGCTTTCATGATCTCGGCTTCGAGCTCCTCGGTCAGCAGTCCCTTCTCATCAATCAGACGAATGACGTCTTCCTTGCGTTTCAGCAGGTTGACGCTGTACTCGTACTCCTTGTTGATTTCGCGGATCTGTTCTTCATCCAGCGCACCCGTCTGTTCCTTGCGGTAACGGGCGATGAACGGTACGGTATTCCCTTCTTCGAGAAGTTCCAGGACCGTTTCGATTTGTTTGCGGGAAATCTTCAGCTGGCTGGCGATTTCTCCCATCAGTTTGTTGTTCAGTTCCATAATGATACCCTCCTAAATATGTAAAATAGCCTATCGCAATAGGCTATTAATCGATGTAGTCGTACGTTCCATCATTGATCGACGTGATCACATCGAGCACGTTGACATAGCCTGGTGCCATGTGGACGATGGTACCGTTGACGACGGTAATCATCGAGGGAGTACCGGTCATCGATTGTCCACTGATCGGATCGGATATGTTGTTGACGCCGGTTGTCTCGATGGCATCAAGCAAATAAACCTTTATGCCCGCCGGATTGTCTTCGGCGAAGTTCAGGACACGATCCTTGATTTGCTGGCAGTAGCCGCAATTCTCACTGTAATAATACACGATGTATTCGTCTTCGGACTGCGTCGACACCGTTTGAAAACTGGTGAGATGATCGAACGAGTCATAATCAAGACTCGGATTCACGATGTTGTAGATGATCAATCCGAGCACCAGCGTTAGGATGACGCCGGCAAAACCAACCAACAGATAGGTGAGAAAACGATCGTTGCTTCGTTTGTATCCTTTTTTATACTGAGCCATGGTTATCAACTCCTAGTCTAATATATTGTATTAGATTAGGGGTGTTTTTGCAAGCGTTATAGACGGAAACATCAGAACGCCAGACATTGTGCAAGACTCTATTCTTTGATGACGATGGCGATGGCGTAATTGCGGGAATGCGAAATGCTGACGGACAATGTGTCTTCCGGACGATAGGTTGAAGTGATGAGCGGCGCACCTGTTTCATCATTGGTAATGACGACATCCGTGAAGCGCAGTGGTATGTCAAACTGTTTGTAGACCTTGGTGTAAGCTTCCTTTGCGGCGAACCGGCCAGCCAGATATTGCAGGCGCCGCTCGGTGTTCTTGATGTCGTTGTAACGTTCAAGTTCCACCTCGTTGAGGATGCGATGAACAAATCGATCACTGAGTTTTTCACGAATTTCCTCCAACTCGACGATGTCGATGCCAACGGCCCTACTCATTGAGGTTCTCCAGAATCTGGTCCGCAAGTTCGTTGATGTTGCGGAACCGATGATTGAGTGCCGATTTGGAGATCGTCTTGTTGAACATGTCGTTGCTGGCGTCGGACAGTTCATTGAGCGATGACTCGGGATAGGCCTGACGCAGGCGGATCGCTTCCCGCATGCTTTTGGGCAGTTTTGCAATGTCGGTCATGTTCTCCAGCACGCTGATGCTGCGGAGCTGGCGATTGGCCGCTTCAAGCGTCTTGTTCTGGTTGGCGATGTCCATGTTCATCACCCGGGTGATCGAGTTGACGAAGTCGCGTTTGATGCGTTCGTCCTCGTATGTGAACAGGGCGTTCATCGCCCCGACGACCCGCAGGAAGTCGGCGATTTTCTCGGATTCCTTGATGTAGGAAATGAAGCCACGCTTGCGTTTCAGTGTCTTGGCGTTGAGTTCGAAATGATTTAGCAATGCCGTAAGATTGGCCGCATCGGTTTCATCGTAACTGTGAATCTCGAGATGATAGTTGCTGGAACGCGGTGCGTTGATCGATCCGCTGGCGAGAAACGCACCGCGCAGATACGACCGTTTGCAACACTCTTTCATCAACAGTGGTTCGGCAAGAATGTCATCGGCCGTATTCATCAGCGACAGTTCGTTGATGATCGTATTGGCCTTGTTGCGAATGCGGACGATATAAATGTCGTGTTTGTTGAGCTTCATCTGTTTCTTGGATACGACTTCGACATCTACGCCGTACAGGTCCTTGATGCTCGTGATGACCTTGCGGGCGATCTTCAGGTTGGTCGTGTGGAATTCGATGGACAGTCCGGCACTGGAGATGTGCACGTCGCCATTGATGCGCAAAAGCGCCGACAACTCCGCCAGATGGCAGCAGTCGTCCGCTTTGACGCTGAGCAGTTCGCTTTTTGTGTCGGATGCGAAACTCATCGGATCACCTCATCGCTTTGAACATTGAAATTATACCATTTTCAAGCCGTTTTGTCGAACAAAAAAAGAATGGGACACGAGGTCCCATTCTACCAGACTTTGTTGGATTTTCCCAAATATTTGCCGACCTGGATGGCGGCGATGCTGCCGTCGTTGGCAGCGGTGATGATTTGGCGCAGTTCCTTGTCGCAGACGTCGCCGATGGCATAGATTCCGGGCACCTTGGTGGCCATGTTTTCATCGACTTCGATGTAGCCCCATTTGTTGGTGATGCCCAGATCCTTGCAGAATGACGTTTCGGGAATCTGACCGATGAAGACAAAGGCGCCTTCGACTTCAAGCTCCTGCTGTTCCTTGGTTTCGACGTTCTCGATCGTCAGGCTTTCCAGCTGATCGGTGCCGTTGAAACTCTTGACTTCATAACCAAGCAGATAATCGGCCTTGCCGGTTTCGTTCAGCTCGTCAATCGCCACGGCGTCGGCCTGAAGCGTCGGTAAAATGTTAATTACTGTGATGTGTTTCACCGTCTTGGCGAGGAACGCTGCCTCTTCGATGGCGCTGTTGCCACCACCGATGACGGCGATCGTGCGATCCTTGAAGAATGCGCCGTCGCACACCGCACACCAACTAACACCTTTGCCCGAGAACTTGCTTTCGCCAGGAGCATTCGTGCTTCTGGGGACGGTTCCGGTACCGATGATCACGGCTTTTGTCTCGATGACTTCACCGCCAGCGGTGTGAATTTCCTTGAACTCACCCTTGTCGACGATGTTGGTGACGTCGCCGTAGCGGTATTCGACACCCAACTCCTGGGTGTGATTGAACATTTTCTCACTGAGTTCGAATCCGGAGATGTTGCCGAAGCCGGTGTAGTTCTCGATTTCCCAGGTCGTCATCATCTTGCCACCCGGGGCACCTTTCTCCAACATCAACGTCTTGAGACTCGAGCGCTGCGTGTAGATGGCTGCCGTCATCCCACCGGGACCGGCGCCAATGATTACTACGTCATATTGTTCCATAATTTTTCACCTCGATTGTATATTATAACGGATTTCAAACAGTTTGTTCAGCGTTTTGCTCACGCGAGCGACTGAAAGCGTCGATCACGCTTGCAACTTGGCCAGTTTGCCTTCGAATTCATCGATCAACGATTGTCCCTGGTCGCGCCAGTTCGGCTCGTGAATGGCCTCGATGCTTTGTTTCAGTGTGGTGAATTTGGTTGTGATGTCATTGCTGACCTTCTCATTGTCGATCGAGGAAAGCAACTCGTTCATGCGGTCCTGGAGTTTGTTCAATACGTCATTCTGATCCAGTGAAACAGCATATTTCTTCTGCGGCCAGATCGTCCGGGTGATGGCGAGAAGCGCGATACCGCCAAGAATCATCACGATGGAGATGACTTGGGCCGTGCGCAGACCGGTGTTGCCGATGTACAAGCTGTCCGTCCGCATGCCTTCGATGAAGAAGCGCCCCGTCGAATACCAAATCAGATATACCGGAAGCAAATCGCCCTGACGCAGGAACTTGGTGCGCCGGAGCACGAGCATCAAGACGAATCCAAGCACGTTCCAGACCGACTCGTACAGGAAGGTCGGATGGTAGTAGTTGAGTCCGTCGGGTCCGATCAGATACATCTGATTGGTGATGTAATCAGGCAGATGGAGGGTTTCTGAGAGGAAGGCCCGCTGTTCGTCGAGTGACAGGATCGCATCGCCGTTGAGCGTACCGCCGATGACGCCGCCGTGGGCTTCCTGATTGAAGAAGTTGCCCCAGCGTCCGAATGCCTGGGCAATGAGGAATCCCGGCGCCATGATGTCGAACGCGGCGAACAAATTGACGCCTTTTTTCTTGGTGTAGAAGTAGGCTGATACAAATGCCGTGATGAAGCCACCGTGAATTGCCAGTCCACCGTCGGTGATGTCAATGATCTTCATGATGTCCCAGGCGTAGCGCTCCCACTCGAAGATGACGTACCAAAGCCGTGTACCGATAATCGAGAGTGGTACGATGATCAACACGCCGTCAAGAATCGTTTCCGAGGAGATGCCGAGTTTCTTGCCTTCGCGAAGGCCGAGAATGATCGCGACGACGAGGCCGGTCATGATCATCACGCTGTATTTGTACCAAGTCAGGAACCCGAGATCGAGAAATACCGGGTTCAGAGGGTCGAATGTGTGCATTGGTATAACCTACTTTCTGTCTTTTTTCTGACGCAGATAATCATCCAAAGCGTCGGAGAAGTCCTGAGCGGAATGTTCGCCCAGATATTTGAGTCGGGAGTTGACGGCCGCCGCTTCGACAAGCGTGGCCACGTTGCGGCCCTCGCTGATTGGGATGCGGACGTGTGCGACGTCGGTGTCGAACAGTCGAATCGTGAAGTTTTCAAGACCCAATCGGTCGTAATCCGATTTCTGATCCCATGGTTCGAGATCGACAACCAGCATGATCTTCTTGTTCTCCTTGAACGCCTTGGCGCCGAACATCTTGACGACGTTGACGATTCCGATGCCGCGGATTTCCAGATAACGGCGAAGAATCTCCGGTGCCTCGCCAACGACGATGCCCAGTTCCCGTTGGTAGATGTCGACGCGGTCGTCGGCGACCAGCTGATGGCCGCGGCGAATCAGTTCCAGTGCCACTTCACTTTTGCCGATGCCGCTCTTGCCGCGGATCATCACGCCGACACCGCTGATGTCGACGAGCGTACCGTGAAGACTTTGCCGGGGCGACAGTTTCGCGCTGAGATAATCGTACAGACTCGACAACAGAGCCGATGTTTTCTTGTTCGATTTGAGAATCGGTATATCATACTGTTCGCCCTTGCGCACAAACACCTCGGGAATCTCCGCGTTGGTGCTGAAGATGAACGTTGGCGGCTGTTTTTGAAACAGCATGTCGACGCGGATTTCCTGATCGTTGTCGTTGAGCCATCCGAAAAACGCCACTTCCTTGCTGCCGAGAACCTGGATTCGGTCGTGTTCGTAGAAGTCGAACAAGCCGGCCAGTTCGATGCCGGGACGTGATACCTGGGGTTTCGTTATGTCACGATGGACGCCGCTCTTGCCACTGATCAGCTCAAGCCGATAGTCGTCAATCAGATGCTGGACGGTGAGTGCCATGAAATCACCTCATGTTCCGTTTGCGGAAGTACTGGCGCAGGCTGGTTCCGAAGAAATACCGGGCCAGAGTGAAGAACAATACGAAGAATGCGAGGAGCGTGCCATTGATGAAGTTGAAACTGCGCACGAACACATATTGATCAAGAACAAAGAAAATGACGATGTAGCCGAAGAAGAAAATCGTTCCGAACGTTTTCAAGATCAGCGGGAAATGGCGCGTCAGAATGTACATGCGATAGAGTTCTTCCATCACGCTGTACAGAAGCATCAAGGCCGCCAAGTATATAATATCACGATAATTGGCGAAATTGAATATCTCGATCACGAAATAGGCGAACGTGAAGTTGAGAATGTAGTTGAATACGAAGTTGATGATGCGGTTATGATGAAACACCCCACCGAACTCGATCGCTAGGAACGGCCGGCGCGGGCGTTTGGGTTTCTGCTCTTGTTTCTGTTTTTGAAGTTCCTCGATCTTCTTGATGACTTCGCGAAGTTCTTCGAGGTCTTCCTGGGACTGTTGGGATTCGGGGGTTTCCTCCGCATCCTTGGGTTCCTTGGGATCCTTATCCATGTTGTTCACCCCAATATGTGACTGAGATACTGTCCGGTGTAACTGTCCGGATGCTTGGCGATCTCTTCCGGTGTGCCGGTAGCGAGGACGGTACCGCCCATGTCGCCTCCTTCCGGTCCGAGATCGATGATGTGATCGGCCACTTTGATTACGTCGAGATTATGTTCTATTATAACAACCGTTGCCCCTTTGTCAACGATGTGTTGCAATACTTTGAGGAGGCGTTTGACATCGTCGGCATGAAGGCCGGTCGTCGGTTCGTCGAGAATGTAGAGCGTGTTTTCGGTGATTCGCTTGTGCAGTTCCTTGGCCAGTTTGACGCGTTGCGCCTCACCACCCGACAACGTCGTGGCGGGCTGACCCAACTTCAAATAACCCAAACCGACATCGTTGAGGGTTTTCAGTTTGCGTTTGGCCTTGGGGATGTTCTTGAAGAACTCAACGCTCTCTTCGATCGTCATGTTGAGTACGTCCGAGATGTTCTTGCCTTTGTATTTGACTTCGAGCGTTTCACTGTTGTAGCGCTTGCCGTTGCAGACTTCGCACGGGACGTAGACATCGGGCAGGAAGTGCATCTCGATCTTGATCAGACCGTCACCGCTGCAGGTTTCGCAGCGTCCTCCTTTGACGTTGAAGCTGAAACGGCCTTTCTTGTAGCCGCGGATCTTGGCTTCGTTGGTCATCGCGAAGATGTCGCGGATGTTGTCGAACACACCGGTGTAGGTCGCCGGGTTGCTGCGCGGTGTGCGGCCGATTGGCGACTGATCGATGTTGATGATCTTTTCGATTTGTTCCGCCCCGTCGATGGCATCGAAATCGCCCTGCGGAATCTTCTTGCGGTAGATGTCGTTGTGCAAGCCTGTGAACAGGCATTCGTTGATCAGCGAACTCTTGCCGCTGCCGCTGACACCGGTGATTACGTTGAGCACGCCTTTGGGGATCTTGACGTCGATGTTCTTCAGGTTGTTCTGTCTGGCTCCCTTGATCTCGATGTAGCCACGATCGTGATTGCGACGTTCTTTGGGGATGTCGATCTTGAGCCGTTTGGACAGGTATTTGCCGGTGATGCTGACGGGGTGCGTGAGAATTTCATCAACGGTTCCCTGAAATGTCACTTCCCCACCATTGAGTCCGGCGCCGGGTCCGATGTCGATGATCTGATCGGCCTCGAACATCGTTTCTTCGTCATGTTCGACGACGATCAACGTATTGCCCAGATCGCGCATCTTCTTGAGCGTCGTGATCAGCTTGTGATTGTCGCGTTGATGCAGACCGATCGATGGTTCGTCAAGGACGTAAAGTACGCCCGTGAGTTGTGATCCGATCTGCGTCGCCAGGCGAATGCGCTGGCTTTCGCCACCGCTCAGGGTAGCGGCTTGACGGGACAGTGTCAGGTAGTTGAGCCCGACGTTGTCGAGGAAGGACAGTCGTTCGATGACTTCTTTCAAGACCATCCGACTGATCTGACGATCGGTGTCGTTGAGTTCCATGGTCTCGAAGAAGCGGATGATGTCCTTGACACTCATGTCGGTAAGTTCGATGATGTCGATGCCCCCAACCTTGACGCTGAGTGCTTTTTCATTGAGTTTCTTGCCGCCGCAGACGGGACAAGTGATTTCTGCCATGTACGATTCGATCCATTCTCGCATGAACCGCGAGGAGGTCTCCATGTAGCGCCGTTCCAGGTTGTTTACGACACCTTCGTAACGACCGACGTTCTCGTGACGGTACCCACCGGCGCGATTGCGTCCGAACCGGAAATGGATCTGGTCGGGCGTGCCGTATAGAATTTTGTCGAGATCCTCCTGTTTCATGTCCTTGATCGGGACCTTGACGGAAAAATCATAGTGGGCCGCAACCTGACGAATCATGCTGAAGCCATACGTATCGGTGTTCTGCCAACCCTTGATGCCGCCACCTTCTATCGACAGGCGCTTGTCCGGCATCAATAGATCGGGATCGATCTTGCGACTGTGTCCGAGTCCGTTGCAGGTTTCGCATGCGCCGTAGGGCGCGTTGAACGAAAACAGACGGGGTTGCAGATCGCCGATCGAGAAATCACAATGAGGACAAGCATAGTGTTCGCTGAACACATGTTCCTCATCGTTTATTAATACGACAACCTTTCCTTCGCCGAGTTTGGCGGCGACTTCGAGACTGTCGAAGAGTCGGCTGCGAACGCCATCCTTGATGCGCAGACGATCGATGACGACTTCGATCGTGTGGCGTTTGTTCTTGTCGAGCTGGATGTCGTCGTCCATGTCGTAGATGTCGCCGTTGATGCGGACGCGGACA
Organism: uncultured Mycoplasmatota bacterium; assembly: GCA_913062645.1. Lineage (GTDB taxonomy): Bacteria > Bacillota_I > Bacilli_A > Izemoplasmatales > Izemoplasmataceae > Xianfuyuplasma. Next base: position 599,634 of record CAJXVW010000002.1, on the reverse strand, counting down.
TAGCCTTCTTTTTGCAGTTGATCGAGGGTTTTGGCGTGCGTTCCCTTGCGTTCCTTGACGATCGGCGCAAGAATGATCACACGACCTTCGCTGATCGATAACACCTTGTCGGTCATCTGTTCGATCGACTGGCCGCTGATTTCGACGCCGTGCGTGGGACAGATCGGCTTGCCGATGCGCGCGTAGAGAAGACGCAGATAGTCATAGATTTCCGTCACCGTGCCAACGGTGCTTCGCGGATTCTTCGAGGTGGTCTTCTGATCGATGGAAATCGCCGGACTGAGACCTTCGATGCTTTCGACGTCGGGTTTCTCCATGTTGCCTAAAAACTGGCGCGCATAGGCGCTCAAGCTTTCGACGTAACGCCGTTGTCCTTCTTTGTATATGGTATCGAACGCCAAAGACGACTTACCGCTTCCCGACAGTCCCGTCATGACGACGAACTGGTTCTTGGGAATCCGTATGTCGATGTTTTTCAGATTGTTTTCCTTGGCACCTTTGACAAAAATGTCTTGAAGCATGTGAATCACCTATTCCAACAACGCTTTGAAGTCTTCCTCCGACAGCACGGTGACCCCGAGCTGATTGGCTTTCGTCAGTTTGCTGCCGGCGTCCTCGCCGGCGATGACGTAGTCGGTTTTCTTGCTGACCGAGCCGCTGACCTTGCCGCCAAGCGACTCGATCAGGGCTTTCGCCTCATCGCGTTTGTAGTATTCTAATTTGCCGGTAAGAACGAACGTCTTACCGCTGAATTCAGCCTTTTCCCGTACGTTGGAAACGTACTCGGTGGTCAGGCCGAACGTGCGCAATCGTTCCAGCATCGCCCGGTTGTCCTCATTGGCGAAGTAGGAGACGACGCTCGCGGCGATGACCTCGCCGATTTCATTGATGTTGATCAGTTCCTCTTGGGTGGCTGTGTAAAAACCATCGAGATTGCCGAGATGATCGGCCAGCACCTTCGAGACCTTCTCGCCGACGTGGCGGATACCGAGACCGAAGATTAGTTTGTCAAGATTGTTGTCTTTGCTGGTTTCGATGTTGTCGAGGAGGTTCTGAATGCTCTTCTCGCCGAACCCTTCTTTGAGAATCAGTTCGCTGCGATGCTGTTCCAGATCATAGATGTCCGGGATCGAGGTGATGATTCCATCATTGAAGAACTGTTCGATGATGCGCTCACCAAGACCTTCAATGTTCATCGCTTTGCGTGACACGAAGTGGATCAATCCTTCGATCTTCTTGGCGTCACAGTCGGGATTGACGCAATAATATCCGGCTTCGCCGGCTTTGCGTTCCAGATCGCTGGCGCAGACCGGACAAGCATTGATCATGACGAACGGCTCTTCGCTGCCGTTGCGTCGTTCGGTAACGACACGCACGACTTCGGGAATGATGTCGCCGGCTTTGCGAATGACGACATGATCTCCTTCGCGTATGTCCTTGTCCTTGACGTAATCCTCGTTATGCAGCGTAGCACGGGCAACGGTGCTGCCTTGGACGATCACCGGGTCGAGGTTTGCGACGGGCGTGATTTGCCCCGTGCGTCCAACCTGAAAGGTGATCTCGTTGATTTTCGTTACAACCTCTTCGGCGGGAAACTTATAAGCGATCGCCCATTTCGGGCTTTTTGCGGTATAGCCGATGCGGTCGTAGGTGGTGATGTCGTTGACTTTGATCACGATGCCGTCGATATCGTACTTCAGATCGTGTCGCTTCGCAGTGTATTCATCGATGTAGGCAATGACATCGTCAATGCTGTTATAGGTCTGGCTGAGCGGATTGATCTTGAATCCGAGATTCTTGGCAAAATCAAGGGCTTCCGTATGCGTGGTGAGACCATGATCCTGCGGTGAGACGACGCTGTAGATGAACATGTCGAGACCACGTGCAGCGGCGATGCTGCTGTCGAGTTGACGAACGCTGCCGCTGGCCGCGTTGCGAGGATTCTTGAACTCGTCCAGTCCAGCCTCGCGGCGATCGCGGTTGGCGCGTTCGAACGATGATTTGGACATGAAGATTTCACCGCGCACTTCGAGTGGGAACAGATAGTTGATCGAGAGCGGCAAACTCTTGATCGTTCGAACGTTGGAGGTGATGTCTTCCCCAATGACGCCGTTACCACGGGTGGCACCGAGCACCATAGCACCATTTTCGTACTTGAGACTGCCGGCAAGACCGTCGATTTTCAACTCCACGTTGTAGGTCGCATCAGGAACCACTTTGCGGACGCGTTCATCGAATGCCCGCAGTTCGTCCTCATTGAACGCGTTGGCGAGGCTCATCATCGGAACGTCGTGTTCGACCTTGACGAACTTGTCCAGCACGACACCACCGACGCGAACCGTCGGTGAATCGTCGCTCTTGTATTCTGGATGGGCTTCCTCGAGCCGGATCAGTTCGTGCAAGAGCGCATCGAACTCCTGATCGCTGACGCTGGGATTGTCGAGTACATGATACTCGTAATTGTATTTGTTTAGCAATGCTCGCAGTTCATCGATTCGTTGTTTGACGTCCATGTTCATCACCAACTTTCATTATACCACTTTTCGTCTATTTTCGTTTCTTGATTGCTGGGTGATCCTTGAGCAGTTTCTTGACGCCGTGTTCCACGGAGAAGGCGATGATGCAGTGTTCGCCGGCAACGCTGACAACGATGCCGTCGCCAAACTTGTCGTGAGTGATCTTGTCGCCTTTTTTGATATCGTTGACGTTGTCACTGTCAAGCAATGACTGACGTTTTTTGAGAATCTGCCGCTTCAGTTCCGGCTTGCGATAGACATCGTTGACGTTGGTGGAACGGCGGATGGCGACGCTGTAGCCTTCTTTGGTCATGAGTTCTTGTGGAATCTCCTCGAGAAACTTGCTGTCGGGATTGCGCACCGTTTCGCCATAGGTCTGGCGCATGTCGGCATTCGTCAGAAACAGTTTCTCTTTGGCACGGGTCACACCGACATACATCAACCGGCGCTCTTCTTCAAATTCGAACCGATCGCCGAATGTACGGGCCAGCGGGAACATGCCCATCTCGAGAGCAACGATGAAGACGACACGAAACTCCAGTCCCTTTGCCGAATGCAACGTCAGAAGCGTAACGCCGTTTTCGACGTCCTCCTTCGACTCCTCGCTCTTGAGCGCAATGTCTTCAAGGATGAATGTCAGCATCTCCTCTTTCGTTAAATCACCATATATTTCATTATTTTCCGCTAAAATTGTCTTAAATTCCATTAAGTTCTCATATCTGACGTCACCTTTGTCATCCGTTTTCAACATGTCGATGTATCCCGATTTCTCCAATACATAGTCGACGAAGTCGTCGAATGGGAGCTCGTCAAGTTGCGTTCTGAAATCGCGGATTATCGCCATGAAGGCATCTAATTTGTTCGCAACACTGGTTCCAAGATACTCATGACAGAGGCGCAATGCGTCCGAAAACGCCAGTCCTTTTTCCGCGGCATAGGTCGTAATCTTCTCAATGGAGACGGCCCCGATGCCGCGTCTGGGGACGGCAATCACACGCAGAAAGCTGAACGCATCGTCGTTGTTCAGAATGAACCTTAGATACGCAGTGAAGTCCTTGATTTCCTTGCGCTTGAAAAAGGACGTATTGCCGAAGATGCGATAGGGAATCTGTTTCTGCAGGAATACATCTTCAAACATCCGCGACGTACTGTTGGCGCGGTACAGAATGGCGAAGTCATTGTACTCGTAACCACGATGCACCATGTTTTGAACCGTCTGGGCGACGTATTCGACTTCATCGCGGGCGGTGACACCCTTGTAGTGGGTAATCGGTTCTCCCTTGCCTTTGGTGGAGAACAGTTTCTTCGGGATGCGTGCCGTATTGTTGATGATGATGTGGTTGGCCGCGTCGAGAATCGTATTGGTGCTGCGATAGTTTTGCTCGAGAAGGACCAGATAATGTTCCGGGTAGTCCTTCTTGAATTTACGGATGTTTTCGATGTTCGCGCCGCGGAAGGCATAGATGCTTTGATCCTCATCCCCGACGATGAAGATGTTGTGATCGTCGTTGACAAGCAGTTTGATCAATTCATACTGGACGTTGTTGGTGTCCTGAAACTCATCCACCAACACGTAGCGGAACTTGTCATTGTAATAAGCCCGCACATCCTCTTCTTGTTGCAAGAGACGGATCGTCAACAACAACAGGTCCTCGAAATCCAGCAAGTTGCTGTCGAACAAGTACGCCTGATAGGCCTTGTATATGCGCGCCACAATCTCGTTGTACGGCGCTTCCACACTGTGGATGAAATCCTCGTCGAACTTCATCTTGAGCACCAAGTTGCGGACGATTTTCGGACTGAACAGTTTCGTGTCGATGTTGCGTTTTTTCATCAGGCTCTTGACGAGTTGTTGCGTATCGTCGTCATCGATGATCTGGAAGTTGCGCTTGTATCCGAGCCGTTCGATGTGGTCACGCAGGATTCGTGCCCCCATCGAATGAAAGGTGCTGATCCACATGTCATAGGTGTTGATGCCAAGTGCGTGTCGCACGCGCTCTTTCATCTCGTTGGCGGCCTTGTTGGTGAAGGTGATCGCAAGGATGTTCCCAGGATGCACATTCTTTTCAAAGATTAAATAAGCGATTCTTTTGGTAAGAACGCTTGTTTTGCCGCTTCCGGCGCCGGCGATGGCCATTACCGGACCTTCGGTCTGGAGCACGGCCTCCTTTTGTTTTTCATTCAGTCCTTGCAACAATTCCATGTCAAAATCACCTGTCCTGATTATACCAAAAAAAGCACCAAATTGATAGTGCTTTAACTGGGTAATTTTTAATTGAAATGGTATTGATATTTCTTCAGATTGACGCGTTGATCAATGACCTCGACACCTTCGCTGCGTAACATCTCGGCTTGAATGAATCCCGCCTCACCAGTCAGCGATATGCCGCCTTTGGAGTTGATCACGCGATGCCAAGGCAAATGATGCTTGCCGGACATCCCGCTCAAGATCCGCGACACTTGACGCGCTCCGCGAGGATTGCCGGCGACGGCGGCAATTTGTCCGTAGGTCATGACGTTTCCCTTTGGTATCGACTGGATGATGTCGAGTACCTGTTTCGTGAAATCCGTCATTGTTTCGTCTCCTTATGATAGATTGCGGTTATGACACCGTTGTGGATAACCGTTCGATCCAGTTTCAACGCTTGTTCATACGCACCTGGTTCAAACAGGACTTTTCCTTCGCCCAATAGATAGGGTACGGTCGTAATGTGGTACTCGTCAATGGCATCGGCGGCCAGGAACTGGCTGATGACCCTGGTTCCACCAAAACACCAGACGGTGTCGTTTTGGTGCTTCGCGAGCAACTCTTCCAGATTGCCCGTGAAGAAAACGACGTTGTCATAGGCGTCATGTGGACGCGTCGTCCAGACCACGATCTTCTGATTCTTGTAGAAATCGAACCCGTATCCGACGTATTCGTCGTATGTCGTGCGCCCCATGACAATCACGTCGACCGTGTCGACAAATCGTTGAAACTGCTCCATGTCGCCGGCCATGTCGTCTAGATAATCGACGGTGCCATCCATTCGACAGATGTATCCGTCAAGCGTTTGAGCGAGATTGAGAATCACCTTGGTCATGTCATCACCTCACTATCATTATACTCCCATAACACAATAAAAAAAGCCGTTTCCGGCTTTTTCTTTGAAACTTACAGGCTTGTGACGTTCGCTGCTTGCGGGCCTTTGTTGCCTTCGACTACGTCGAATTCGACTTCTTCGCCTTCATCAAGCGTTTTGAAACCGTCTTTTTGGATTTGGCTGTAGTGGACGAACAGATCTTCGCCTTCATCAGTAGTGATGAAACCATAGCCTTTTTCCGAGTTGAACCATTTTACTTTACCAGTCATCGTGTTACCTCCTTTGCGATGGTGTTGACTTGATACAAATTGCTTATTATCGAAAGGTAACACGTTGTTATCTTTGCTAATAATTATTCGTATTGCGTCTATTACATAATACTACATTTCGAAATAAATGCAAGCAAAAGAAACGAAAAGGCTAATTATTTCGCCTGTTTCGGTTTGTAGCTTGATTTTAAACCGACGACGCGGTTGAACACCAGATGTTCGTCGGTCGAATCCTTGTCGACGACATAATACCCGTCGCGCGTGAACTGGAAGGCATCTCCCGGCTGTGGATTCATTTGTTCTTCCACAAGCCCGTGTTTGACAATGAGCGAATCCGGATTCAACTTGTCCGCAAACGGTACATCCTTATCCTCGAAATCGAGTACCAGTTCATCGAACAGGCGGATCTCGGCTTTCTTGTTGCGCGTTCCGTCGACCCAGTGGATGTTGCCATTGGGCTTGCGGTCGTTGAAGCCGCTGCCGCTCCGGGTTGCCGGGTCGTAGGTACAATGGACTTCGATGATGTTGCCATCCTCGTCCTTGACGACGCTTTGCGCCGTGACGAAGTACCCATACATGAGGCGAACTTCGATACCGAGCGCGAGACGACGCCATTTCTTGTTTGGTTTCTCTTCAATGAAATCGTCTCGTTCAATGTAGACGGTCTTGCTGAATGGAATCTTGCGTGACCCGAGTTCCGGATTGTCCCGGTTGTTTTCAATGTCCATGTACTCGACCACATCATCGGGATAGTTGTCGATGACGAGTTTCAAAGGATTGATTACGGCGAAGGTACGCGGTGCTTCGATGCTGAGATGACTGCGTACGAACTGCCATAGCATGTCCAGTTCGGTCTCGCCTTGACTTTTCGGAAGTCCGAGCGCATGGATGAAATCGTGAATCGCCATCGGCGGAACACCGCGTCGACGAAGGCCGGACAATGTGATCAGTCTGGGATCGTCCCAGCCCATCACATGGCCGTCTTCCACAAGTTTCTTGATGTAGCGTTTCCCGGTGACAGCACGAGCGATGTAGAGTTTCCCAAACTCGATCTGACGTGGTACCTTCTCCATTTCACAATGTTCCACGACCCAGTCATAGAGTGGACGATGATCTTCGAACTCGAGGCTGCACAGACTGTGCGTGATGCCTTCGATGGCATCTTCGATCGGATGCGCGTAATCGTACATCGGATAGATGCACCAATCGTCTCCGGTATTGTGGTGATGGGCACGCTGGATGCGGTAGATGACCGGATCGCGCATGTTCAGATTGGGGCTGGCCATGTCGATTTTGGCTCGGAGTACCCGGCTGCCGTCATCGTACAGACCGTCTTTCATGCCGATGAACAAGGCCAGGTTTTCTTCGATGGAACGGTTGCGATAAGGACTCTCCTTGCCCGGCGTGGTGAAATCGCCGCGGTATTCACGGATTTCTTCCGCACTCAGATCGCAGACAAAGGCGTCCCCTTTCTTGATCAACAGCAAGGCGCGCTGATACATTTCTTCGAAATAGTCGCTGGCGAACAAGAGATTCTCCCAATGACAGCCCAGCCAGGCGATGTCGTTCTTGATGCCTTCGACGAACTCAATCTCTTCTTTCACCGGATTCGTGTCGTCAAAGCGCAGATTGAAATACCCGCCATGCAGTTTGGCCATCGTGTAGTTGGTGATGATGGCGCGGGCATGGCCTAGATGAAGCAGGCCGTTCGGTTCCGGCGGGAAACGGGTGATGGCCCGTTTGTGTTTGCCGCTGCGAATGTCCTCTTCGATGATGGTGTTGATGAAATGATTGACTTCCATGGTGTTCACCCTTTCAAATTCTCACGTGATGGACGGAATGGTTGATGATCTTCTGATTGGGTGGGTTGCTGGATTTCCATCGTTATCACCTGCCTTGTTGCTTGCTATTGTACATCATAACACATTATTCGACAAGATGAAATCGTAATCATCACTCGTCTTCGATTTTGCTCTTGATTGTGCGGAACGCATCAAGGCTCTGGTTGAACATGCCGCTTTTCTTGCTGATCCAACCGAAGAAATTCTCATCATCAAGGATCAACTGGGCAACTTCGTCGATGTCCAGATAGTGATCGTTGAGATAGGCGATAAAATCCTCCACTTTGGCGTATTTCTTCTTGCGGAATTTGAAAACGTTCTTGTCCTTGATGTCATCGGCAGTGCGTTTCTTGTCTTTGCGTTTCTTGCGACGACGCTGTTCCTTCTTGCTGAGGCGTTTCTTATCCTTGCGCTTCAGCTTGCGGGACTTGTTGCGGCTGGCATCGAAGAACGAGTTTAGGTCGACCTTGTCCCGCTCTTCTTCGTCATCTTCGACCACAGGGAACATGACCTCCGGCGCCGCGACTTTCTGTGGTTCTGGCGTTGCAGTAGAGTTGTCTTCCTTGCGGGAACGACGTTTCGTACGTTTCGACTTCCGTTTGGCTTGTTGCTCCTCCCATTCTTCGCTGGTGGCCCAGATGTAATGATCCGAAGGTTCTTCCTCGGTCGTGTCGGCGGGAAGGGGTTCGACTTGTGGTGGAGACGGATCTTCCATGGGTATGGGAATCGACGATTCGGGGGTGTCCTCTTCCGTTTCGGCGCGGTCCTCAGGTTCGGTGATGTCTTCGTCATCGGGCTCCAACGTTACGGTCTGATCCAACTCATCTTCTTCATCGTCTTCGTCCACGACGGGTTGTTCCGCTTCGGTTTCTACCACTTCTTCCAAGACTTCAGAATCCTCGGATTCAGAAACTTCCATGATTTCAGGATCGCCAGATTCAGCGATTTCAATGTCTTCTGAGGTGGCGGGCTCGATCGGTCGTTCGATGGGGGTTTCATGCTTTGGCGCAGGTTCTTCCTCGCTGGTCGTCACATCGATGTCGTCATGACGCGCGAGTGCCTCGGCAACATCCGACGACGTGACGTCGTACATGTCTTCGAGTTTTGTTTTCTTCGGTTTGGGTTGTTGTTTTTTCTTCTTCTTGAACATCAGATCCACCCCCTCATCATGGCGAATCCTGTCGCCAGGAAAACGACATAGGTGAGAAAGGCAATCACATACAGCCAGCGCAGGGAACGGATGAAGGTCTTGTAGTACTTGGTCATGATGTCGTATTTGCGTTCGACCATCATGACGTAAGCCTTCAGCTTATCCATCAGTATCCGCGGGGATGTCAGCGAGTGGATGTCCAACTCGGATTTTTTCGGCTTTTTGATGACCCGGTCGACGTAATCTTCGAGAATACCGGCCTGCCCTAGCCGTTCGTTCTGCATGTCCCGTTCCCATTTGTCGAAGGTCTTGTCGGCGCGCTTGTTCTTCTCGCCGCGGATATCCTTGATGTATCGGCTGAAGAAGATATTGGCGACCGCATAGAGTACGAACAGGAAGATTGCGACGTTGCCGAAGAAACTGTACCACGGCACGTCATAAAGGTATTCTACGTAGCGGCTGACGAGGATCTCCAGAAATGCGAACACGGGAATTGCCAGCGTGTCCGGACTGCTGTAGAGGAATGCGCCAAACAACGCGAACAACAAACTGAACAACAATAGAATCTTGCTTGGTTTCTTGTATTTGCGACTCTTCTTGGGAAGCAGTTTGATCATTTGTCGGAGATTTTCCATCTGCGTGATCGATGCCTCCCGGTATTCCTCCACCCATCCATCGAGAATGTCGTACAGAATGCTTTCCCGGTGGACGTCGTCGAACTGGTCCATGCGCAGAAATTCACCCAGTGTCACGTCACCCTCCAAATCGGGGTGGGTGACGTAGAACTGATCGATCGAGGTGATGTCCGGACCCCATTCTTCGCGATAGGTGAGGGGATTGCGACGCAGATATTCGCCGTCATCGACGAACGTGTAATGGTTGACGATCAGATCGGCATACTTCTTGTCCTTGTACAAGCTTAAATTGCCCGATTGTTCATACTCGAGCTGTTTTTTCAGTTTGAACTTGGTGATGTCGAACCCGTTGAGTTCGAGCAGCAACATCAACTCTTCACTTGGCTTCATCGAATCCCTCCTTTCACGAGAATGTGCGTAGAATCAGCGAATCAGACTGCGGACACGGGCCCGGAAGTCTTCGCTGAACAGTTCGTAATCGTCATCACCGAGGACACGCATCGCCTCAATGGTGATGTAACCTTCCTGATACATCTGTTCCAACAGCGTCATACCGTTCGATTCGTCGATCACGTTGAACGCGAACTGATCGCCCATGATCGTCACCACTTCGGCGCTGATGACGTTGTCTTCAACCGCCTGATGAACGGAATCGAGGAACACGCGCATTTCGTCCGTATCGTAGTGCTTGCGCTCGTTGTTGTCGTCCACCATGAAATACGCCTTGAAGTAAATTTCACTGGCCAGATACCGCATGTTCATCCATTCGCCGAACAAGCCGCCACTGGCCCCCGACGCGGTGCAGATCTCAACGTCGTATCCGCTGACGGGATCAGGATTTCCGCAAAACCGTGCCAAATCATTGAAGGCGGCCGCAATGAGCGGCGTGTTCTCCAATAACTCGTACACATCAAAATTGTACTTCATGACCGAAATACCGATTTTGATCAGCATTGAGATGTTGCCTTCGATACTGTTGGCAATGTCCTTGTAATACAGATCGTATTCATCCACCAGTTCCTTGGTGCTTTCGAGAACGGACTGCACCTCTTCGAAATCAGCGAACGGCTCTTCAAAAAGGCCGGCTTCATAGTCGTACTTGAATTGCGTGATGATCCATGACACGCTTTCCCCTTCGAACAATGTGGTGATGATGTCGATGGCATCATCGGCAAAGTCGTAATCGGTGACCTCACTCGTATCAAAGGCCGGACAACGGCTGGATGGAAGGGGAATGTCATCAAGCGGCAACGTATCGATGTGATCGCGCGTACACTGCAGCCACAAGGAGAAAACGTCGTAACTTTGAATCGACATCATCGCGAGATACAGTTTGTCCTCCAGTTCGGCGTCGTTGACGCCGGCCATGATGTCGGTGTAACTGGTCTTGAAACTGACGATCACCGATGAGATGTCGGCTTGTCCGGGATCGAGATTCTGGCCTTCCGCCAACCCTTCGATGTACCACGTCAATAACCCGCGGTGATCTTCAAAATCGGTACCCAGTGTGGACAAGTCGCCGCGGATGTCTTGTTTGTCTTCGTATTGTTCGACGTAATCCATCGCGGCTTGGATCGCCGCACTCACGCTGTCTGCGGGATCGACGGGTGGTGTCGTGGTATCGACGGGTTCGTAATTGGCCGGCTCCCGAACATCCAGTTCGGGGCGGTCCTCTGTAAACGAATCGGTGAAGTCAGTACCGGCGATGAGCGCCCCGACCTTGTTGGTGAGATACGTCTCCAGATTGTCGAGATAGTCCTCGAGATCCTCTTCGTAGGCATCGTACGCCAGTTGATACTCATAGTTCTCCAGGTCGATTTCATATTGCGCCAGCTCGTCTTCGTATTCGGCGACGAGTTCCTGATTGGCGGCATAGGTCGCATTGAAGGCATTTTCCTCTTCCAGAAGTTGTTCGTAGAGGAAGGTCTCCTCATCGTCCTGTTGAACAAGAATGTAGGATACGCCATAGAAGTTGTTCGCACTCAGGACACTGCCGAACGCCTCGAAATAAGCGTCATCAAGGATCGTTCTGGCGTCGTCGGTGAGCTGTGGATAGACGTCGCTCATGAACACCGATTCCTGTGAATCGCTGTCACCGACGTAATACGCCTGATACTCGTAAATGGCGTCGTTGTAGTATTGTTCGATGCCTTCGGCACTCAGCAGTTGTTGGAAATCATTCGCCTTGTCGGCGAGTCCCTTGATCGGTACGGCCTTCTCGGCTGTCCGCGCGATCCGCGAAAACGGCGGCGGGTGCTCAAGCACGAAGTTCGTCAGATGGGCATTGGTGCTAACGAGATTGAGACTGAATGCCGGGAGGATGATGAAATACACCAGCACGTAGCCGTTGAGCAGTGAGAAGGCGGCGCCCAGATAGTTGTTCTTCTTGCCCAGTTTGGCGCGCATGTTTTCATTGAGAAGATACCGCCGGGCATAGATCGACAGAATGAAGATCCCGAAGAACAGCAGGAAATAGGTAACCAGATAGGCAAACACCATCGTGACGGTGTTTTTGCTGAAATCTAGATACTCGTCAACCATTTCAAAGAAGAACGTCCGGGACAGCGGCAAATACAAGTACTTGGTGATCGCCGATCCCATGTAGTAGATGATGACGAACGGGAGAATCAGATTGATCGACAGGCGGATCTGCTTGTGGCCACCCGAAAAATATCCATATACGATGTACGATATGAATATCAGTGCCAGTACGATGTCAAAGTTGAATCCGAAGCGGATTTCCGGTATGATGGCGGCGAGCATGCGATCCTCCTTTCTCCCGTATCAGCAAGAAAAACCCTTGTTGAAAAAGGGTTTTTCTATATATAGGGTTATGGGCATATAGGGTTATGGGCAGATACGATGTATGCTGATGATTTTGGCTTATTGTTGCGGAATGTCTTCTTCGCCGAGTTCGCCGAACAGTGCTTCGAAATCGGAGTATACGGACGGATCGACGAGGTCGACGATGGTATCGAGGAATTCTTCCTGAGTAGTCGGATCCAGTTGTTCGAAGTTGGTGAACAGTTCTTCGACTTGTTCGGGATCCACGGTTCCTTCCGGACTGGTAAGCGATGTTTGAAGGTCTACCATGCTTTCATATACCGCTTGTTCCGCGCCGCCACCGGTCGTGTCGAGCACGGTTCCGAGGTCGGTCAGGAGAGCCGGATTTTCAATAACGCCGGTAAGTGCGCCTTGGAAACTGGTGAGTGCTGCTTGCAGCGTCGGGTCGCCAGCTTGTACGTCGAGGACGAGTTGGTCCGGTTCGAGGCTGATGCCTGCGACGACAACCGCGCCTTCTTGCGAACCATCCTGCAACAGGGCAGAAAGTTTGGCAGCACTGATGATCAAGTCGCCATCTTCGTTGAATTCGCCGAATTCGACATCGCCGATGTCGGCGAAGACTTGCTTGAATACGGCCAGGTCGGTGATTTCAAGGAATTCACCGGAGAGTTCGCCTTCGTCTTTGCCGAACGTGATTTCCTGGAACTCGAACTGCAGCTCGGTGTCGGATGTCGAAACTTCTTCCGCGCGAATCACGAGCAGGGAATCAATGCCGGCAATGCGGAACAATGCCTTGACGTAGATGTCATCGGCTTCAAATTCGAACCAGATCGCCTTGAGACCGAATTCAATCTGTTTGGTTTCGGTATCGGAAATCTGAATTTCCTGAATGCTGCGCATGTCGGCGAATCCTTCGGCTCCGCTGTAGATCAGTTTGTTGAAGGTTTTTTCACGAATCGTGAATCCGCCACCAACGAGCGAGCTGTTGAAGATGTACTCCGTGAACAGATCCTGCAGATACGCTTCGGGATCGAACAATTCGGGGTTGTATTCACCGATGATGGTTTCGCCACCGACGACTTCCTGATCATGGAGATCATAGAGGTATGCGGGAATGTCATCGACATCTTCGCTGCGGAACTGCGATACACCCGCTGTCAAAGTGAATTCTTCGTCCACCAGTTCGAATTGAATCAACTGGTTGTCGAAGATGATCGACAGCAGTTCTTGGCTGAGCAATGCGCCTGCATCGACTTCGCCATTGTCGCTTGAGGATTCGGCCATTTGAGCCAGAATCTCGTCTTTCTCAAGGGTGTAGGAAAGGTTGTCGAGATCGAGTTCGCCCATTGGCAGGTCGTCAAGCTGACCTTCAAGATCTGCTCCAAGCTGATCCTGAACGACGCCGATCGCCGTCACGAAGATCGATTTCGGCAGCGGCAGGCGGCCGACTTGAACCTTGTCGAACTCGAGATAGTAGTAGTCGCGATCATCGTCGAACAGGAAATGCGCTTCGACGACGGTCTTGTAGGTCATGCCTTCGTTGAGGTTGACTTCCAAGAAGACATTGAACACGAAACGGCCGGGATCGGTCGCCGTGTCGCCATCGTAGAAGGATACCCACATGCCGACGACACGGAAGCTGAAGTTGTAGCCTTCGGCCTGTGTCGCTTCGGCGACGATGTAGCACTCGCGGTCGGTCTGACAGTCCTCACCTGGTGCGTAATCTTCATTTTCTTCGATGATCATATCATAGATCGCCCGATTGATGATGTCTTCGTGGAGGTTGAAGATGAGATCTTCAGTCACGCCATCCTGAACTTCCGTGATGGACGTGTCCAATTCTTCAAACAGCATCGTTTTGGCGTCTGGGACGTCATCGCCGTACAGATGAACTGGTAGATGTTCATCGCCGGTGCCGTCGTACATCAGGGTCGCGACCAGCGCGGGGGTCCCGAGTACAACCGCTACGGGAATAAATAAAGCCAAAAACAGTTTTTTCATGGTGATTCCTCACTTTCAAAGATAATACTCGTTTCTAACCCTAGTATATAGAAAATATGTGGAAATTTTGTGAATAAGGATTTTATATTGTGTGAAAACACCTCCTACTCGAGTCGCATCCGCGATCGCCCGTTGAGGGACATGTCGTCGGTGCGCCCTTGTTTCTTGAATTGATGGTACCCCGCAACGGCAATCATCGCCGCGTTGTCGGTACAGTACCGGAAGTCCGGAACAACGACCTCAACGTCGTTGATCCGCTCCCTGATTTTGGCGCGAAGACCCTTGTTCGCGGCGACACCGCCGGCAACGAGGAACATCTTCGCGTGGTACTCGTCAATCGCCTGACGGCTTTTCTGGACAAGCACCTCGGTCACGGTTTCCTGGAAGGAAGCGCACAAATTGGCGACATCCACTTCTTCGTTTCGTTGATGGATGTTGTGAACAAGATTGATGACATGGGATTTGATACCCGAAAAGCTGAAGTTGTACGAATCGCGCTGGGCGATGTCCGGCATCGGATAGGTTGGCTCGCCGATGGCGGCCAGCCGATCGACTTCCGGACCTCCCGGATAGCCGAGCCCAACCGTGCGGGCAACCTTGTCGTAGGCTTCCCCGACGGCGTCGTCCATCGTTTCACCGAGTTTCTGGAAGTCGTAGTGATCTTCCATCAGAATCAACTCCGTGTGCCCCCCGCTGACAACCAAGCAGATGAGCGGAAACACGAGATCGCGCTCGATAGCGTTGGAATAGATGTGGCCCGCGATGTGATGCACACCAACAATCGGGATGTCGTTGGCGAACGCGAACGCCTTGGCGGCGTTGATGCCGACCAACAGACTGCCGATCAAACCGGGGCCCTTGGTAACGGCAACCAAATCGATGTCTTGAGGCGTGACGGCGGCTTCCTGCAACGCTTCTTCGAACACCATTGTAATGCCTTTGATGTGCTCGCGCGAGGCGATTTCGGGAACAACGCCGCCAAACGGACTGTGAATGTCGATCTGGCTGAGCACGACATTGCTCAGAATCTGCTTGCCGTCTTTGAGGATTGCGACGCTGGTTTCATCGCAAGAACTTTCAACACTGAGTACGATCATGTGGCACCTCCTAGTCGTTTCACCATGAGCAAGGCATCTTCCCCATCCGCGTAGTACCGCTTGCGTACGGCAGCTCGCTCGAATCCGAGCTTTTCATACAGCTCGACGGCAAATGTGTTGGATGGCCGAACCTCGAGCGTGAGGTCGCGAATGTCTTCTGCTTCACAGCGATCGATCACGGCTTGAATGAGCCGTGTTCCGATCCCCTTACCACGGTGGGACTCCGTAACGAACAAGTTGAGAATTTCAGCGTTGGGAACGGTCATCCAGCTGCCGATGTAACCAACCCGCTTGTCATCGACAAGGGCGATGAAATAACGGGACAGTTCATTGTATATGATTTCATTGTAGAGCGTTTTTTCGCCCAGGCTCTTGCCGAATATCTTCAGTTCTTCCTGGTAGACGAACGGAATGTCGCTCAAATCCATTTTGCGTATGATGATGGACATTGTATCACTACTCTTCTTCCGTGGTTTGGTCGTCAGGGTTTTCTTCTTCCGCTGTGTCGAACACCAGCCCGACGTCTTGCTGGAGCTCTTCGATCGCTTGAATTTCGAGCTCGTAGGTGAGATCGAACTCCGCAATCAACGGAATGGTTTCCGTCAGGTTTTCCAAATCGAGGAGATTGAGTTCCTCACTGATTCCAAGCAACTCGTTGACGGCTCCGTCGTTGGCTTGATGTTTGAGATACAGTTGCTCGTACATCGACGTGTCACGGTAATAGTTGGCTGCCGGCGATTGGAATCCGTCGCGGCGGAAATTGATGCGAATCGTGTACACGCCGAGTTGTTCCAAGGTATGCGGTACTTCATAGATTTCAATGAAGCTCACGACTTCATCGGGATCGTAGACAATGATGCTGATGGTGGTGTTTTTGTCTTCCAAAATCGTGTCGGTAAGCTGATATTCATCCGCGAACCCGGCTCGGAACTCATTGTAATTGTCAACGGTCTTGTACGTGCAATCCGTGTCGTCATACTTGTAGCGGGTGTTGCCGACTTCGAGGTTGATCGGTACCAACACGTCATTCGAGATGTCCGTGCAACGGGCGCTGGGCAACATGAAGATGTCGCCGTCAAAGCCGTCGAGTTCATAATTGAAGTCGATGTTGGGATGATACAGCATCATCTCCTCGATCGTCAGCAGGCGATCGATGTTGATGTCGATCATCTTGCCGTTGTTGTCGGTTTTGTAATCGATGATGATCTTCTCGTCTGCGCTGAAGAAGGTGTTGTCCTGTCGCGCCTTGAAGTTGTACGTGGATGCCGTGTCTTCGCCGCATCCCGCCAGGAGAAGCACACTGATGATCATGACGAATGGCCATAGACGTCTCATGCGAACATCCCCAATCTGCTCAGGGTGTCGGCGATGATGTCGAGAATCGCCCCGGCGTTTTTCAGGCGCACCTGCTTGATCACTTCGTGGTCGCGGCCGAGTGCTTCCACGGTTGCTTCCGCCCAGATGTTGTTGACGTCTTCATCCTGGTAATCCTCACGCAGTTCGAGCAGGTTGATCGACTGATTTTCAAGCACATAAAGTTGCAACACGCGGATCTCATCAAGGGTCTCCGACGCCTCCTCGTAGGCATTTCCCGCTTGACTAAGCGACATCGGGAGGACGCTTACGATGTCCTTTTCCCATTGTTCGTTGATCGAGTTGTAGGAGATCGTCTCGATGAAGAGAATGTCGTCGAACGTGTTGATTTTGAAATCGGTATCGCGGAAGCGTAGAACGTTGGTCGGTTCGATCGGACTGACATCCTCCGGATCATAGGCGACCAAATCGGTGAATCCGTCCTCGTGAAACACATATTCGTCGTACGTGCAGTACCCGTTGTCGCGCACATTATAATAATAGGTTGCATCTCCAATCCGCAGGAAACGCGGGATCGGATCGTCCCTGGTGACGCCGCAGGAGGAGAGTTCCGCAACCGAAACGACACTGGCGGTGGTGGGATGATCATCGAGACTGTCGAGATCAAATGAAGTATATTCCAAGGCTTCGAAGAATGTGAACAGCTGATCGATCAGAAACACATCGATTTCACCGATCGAATTGGTGTGATAATGCACGATGAGATCGTCTTGAATGACGAACCCACCACGGTTCTTCTCATAGTTGCCGCGATCGAACATGCCGCATCCGGCAAGCAGTACGATCATCGACAATGCGATCATGATGCGTTTCATGCGTTCACCTCCTATCCGATGTCAAACGTCAACGCCGCTTGTGATGCGAGTGCGTTGGTGTTGGCATCGTCCATGATGGATTGGGTTACTTGATTGTTCAGTTCCGTCTCATCCATGAGATCTGCTATCGCATCGAGGGTCGCCTGGATGGGATCTTTGATGTCGTCGATCTGTTGCTGGGTCCAACCGGTGTCATCCAGACCTTCATTGGTGAGATAACTCTGATAATAGTTGTCAACCGTATCGAGCGTTCCGCCGTCAATGTCGGCACGCGTCGCGGTTTCATCAAGATGATCCATGTACTGATTGGCTAATACGGCCGCCCATGAATCATCGATGGCGGTGGCGCGGAAGTCATCGTAGCGCACGCTGTCAATGGCTTCTTGAGCCGTCAGGGTGGCGATTTCATCGTTGTAGTAGTACGTATAGATGTCATTGTTGGTGATCGGACTGAACAGCGTGACGGTCGTGCCGTCCAAGGTGGCAATGACGTCGGCCACGTTGGCCGCCAGCAAGGTGTTCATCTCCAGTTCCGCCATGCTGTCGCGGAGCGACGTACTGACGAACGTCACGTTGTCGATCAAGGTGTCGTTCATGGCAAACCTTGTCGAGACCGTCAATCCGGTCGTAACCACCGTGTCGATCGCCGCGCCGGAGACGGTCATGTTGGCGACGTCGCCGCTGAGGGTCAGATCGCTGCTTGTTGACAAGGTCACGTCGGCGTCTCCCACACCATTGAAACTGGCATCGAAGACAATCGCCCCGGTGTAGGTGATGCTGGCGTCGCCATTCAAGGAAGATTCGAGTTCCACTTGCGGTGCAAGCGTGTTGATCGATAGGCCGAGTCCGCCATATTGGACTACGAGGGTGTCAATGGCAGCGGTCGTGGTAGAAACGAACAGCAATCCTCCACTGTCAACGGCCAGTTCGTCGACATCGGTTGTCGCCGCCACGTTCAGTGTCGTCAAAGACCCGTTGATGTTGACATTGGTGGCGATGACGTCAAGCTGGAAGGTTCCTGCCGCAGCGTTCAGGACATCCAACTGATCGATGGTTCCGTTGACATTGAACAGGTTCGCGGAATCCACGGTTAAGGCGGTGTTGGGAGCTGCGGCAACCAGCTGATCAAAGTCGCCGTTGAGGGTCATCGCACCAGCTAGAGAACTCGTCAGTTGGAACGTATTGGTTGGTTCGGTATCGATCGTAACGACGGGAACATCGGTCGTCAGATCGAAATTGTCGGTCGTGGTCGTCAGGAACAGCTGATTCGTTACGTTGGACAAGGTATCCAGCGACGTCAAGCTGTTCGCCGTGACATCAAGCACTTCGAGCGCGATGTCGGCGAGATCGAGCGATGTCAGATTCTGCGCCGTTACCGTGACGCTACCGATTGCACCGTTCAGATCCAATGCGGCGACCTCCGTCGTCAACTCCAGGAAGTACGTTGAGCTTGTTACATCGACACTGGCGAGATTGTCCCCGGTCAGATTCAGTTCTGCGCCAAGTCCGTTGGCGACGATCGTGAAGGAGGGTTTCAACGTCGTGATCGACAAGGTGCCGATGGCTGCATTATTGGTGTCGATCGCGTCAATATCCAAATCGTTGATGTTGAGTGATGAAATGTTGGTCTCTGTATCAAAAGTTATGGTATCGATGTCGCCACCGTTGAGGTACACGATGGCGGCCGTTCCGGAGATGGCCAGATTGGCGGCCGCCTTGTTGGTCGTAAGTACAAGATCAGCACTACCGAGCTCGAAATCGACAGTTTCCAAATTGTCCCCTTCCAACGTGACGTTTTCCGCAGAAGCAAGCGTCACCGCAGCCGTGGATACGGTCATATTGACGGGACTGTTGGCTTGGCTGAAGAAGGTCAATGACGGCGTGGTTCCGACATCGACACCGAGTGTCTGAATGTTGGCGTTGATGTCGATGTTCGTGAGGCCCGTTCCGACCAGGATCAGACTGAGCGAGGAGTTGGTGACGGATAAGTCGGTGATGGCCGCACTTCCGGTGTCCAATGTTGCGAGACTGCCGGATGACACCGTCAAATCGGCAATGACGCTGGCATCATCAAGCGTGATGAACGTGTGATCGGACAACAACGACATCGTGCCGGCGGTGATGTTCAGGTTGACACTTCCGGTGTCCGCATTCCATACGAGCGTATTGGTTCCGACATCGACGACCGCACTTGCGGTGGTGTCGGCGGTGATGGTGCTGTTTGTCGCGTTCACCGCATCGATGGCAAGTGGCGAAGCCGCTGTCGTAAGCGTCAATGTGGCGATTGCCGCCGTCGCAGCGTTGAGGGTGTCGAAGGCGTCATTGTCCGCCAGGTTCAGTGCTCCTATGTCACTGGTTCCTGTCAGGGTGAGGGTGGTGAAAGCAGCTCCACCAAGATCAAGTGTGTCGACGGTGACGTCCGCATTCAGGGTCGCACCAAGGTTGTCCAGTGTGATGGTGGCATTCGGGGTGTTGGCCGTCAGCGTGGTAATCGAGGTACCATCAATGGACAGCGCGGTGGTCGCACTACCCGTCAGGGACAAGGTCGATTGTCCGGGATCCAGTACGATCGAAGGAACGGCAGCCGCACCAAAGGTGAAGCTGTTCAAGGCCGTTCCGTTGGACAACGTGAAGGATGTCGACGCCATGGTATCGGCCAGGACAATCGATGGGACGCTGTCCGCATCCAGTGTCACCGTATCGGCGACGACGTCCATTTGTAGGGGTTGATTGGCTGTTGTGGATACGTCGATTGCGGCCCCGGCGGTCGTCGCTGTAAGACTCTCCAACGCATTGTTCACGATGACGACATCCGTCAGATTGCTGCCGGAAATCGTCATTGCACTTACCGACGACGCGAGATCCATGACGAGCAAGTCCGTGGTGCCGGCATTCACGCTGGCAAGCGCTGCCGCATCACTCGTCAAAGTATCGAAGGAACCACTGACGGTGAGCTGTTCCAAAGTGGCATAGGATACCGTCAGATCCTGTCCTTGATAGTCGATCGCTACGTTCGCGGCATTGCCGTTGACAATCGTATTGGAGGCTGCATTGTCGTTGTTCAGCGTCATGGTGGTCGCATTTGGAGCATTGAGAACAAGATTCACCGCATCCACATCGACATTGATGTCGAGGACATCGGAGGTGACGACGAAGTTGGTGGCGTTTTGTTCGGTGGTGGTTTCCCGTGAAACACTCGCCAATAGATCGGCGTTGAACGTTGCCGTTGTGGTCACGAAAGCGTTCAGTGTCACGCTTGACGCCGTTGCCGAATTCAGTTCGAAGGAGGCGGTTTCGCCTGAGAGGAGCGCGGTGCTCGCGGTGGTGTTGATGGTGAGATCCACGGTGTCGCCGGTCACCAAATAGGTTTCCAGATCGCCGGTGATCGAGAGCGGTCCACTGCGGTCGGTGAGATAGAACAGCGTCGCGTCGGATGCCAGATCCAATGTAAGCGCGCTGACGCTGAGCGCCGTATCATTGATCGTAAGGAGTGAGATGTTGTCGTTGGCCAGGTCGGTGATGTTCTCGCCAAGGGAATCAATGGTGACAAAATTCAGGTTCACATAACCATTGAGAAATGCAAAGCTGGTGTAATCTCCCGCTTCGAACACGAATTCCGTCACATTGTCGAAACTGGCGACATCGAAGTTCGGTGTCGCATCACCGGAATTGCCTGATATGTAGACATCAACAACATTGTTGAATGAGTTGAAGATGGCATACTGATTGGTGAGTTCGATCGTGTCGGTACCAGTCAGGCCGTAGATGTCGAAACTGTCGGTAATCGTCGTCAGGTTCGTGAAGTTCGACAAATAGTCCACAGGCGGATCGAATACCGTCATGTCGTTGAAACTGGCGGTAATGGCCGTGACGTCCGATTCTTCAATGGCCACGGTCGCGAGGGCATCCATGCCATTGAGGTTGTTGATGGCGGTGACACTCGATGGCACCGTCAATGACGTCAACGTGTCAAAGCCTTGCAACGGAGCAAAATCGGTGGTGTCCTGGGTATTGGAAAGCACCAGTGTTTCAAGCGTCTCCTCCGCAGGTATGCCGCTGAACGACGACAACGTCGCAACATCGATGCCGAGTGCGAGCGTCTCGACGATGTCGAGACTATCGAGGAAATCGAGGTTGTCGAGCTGATGTCCGGAGAGATCCAAATCGATAATGGTGGAGCCCTGGAAGGATGTCGCAGAAATGCTGGTGATGAAGACGTCGTTGTTGCTGGTGTAACTCAAATCAAGCGTCGTCAATGCCGTGTCGCGTAACCCGTCGATGAAGGTGATTCCGGTATTGCCGATATCCAGACTCGACAGCAGCGGTTGATTGTTGATGCCGTCGATTCCCGCAAGCGTGTAGGTAAGTAGATCTGGATCCGTCTGATTGTTCAGATTGAGCGTATTGAGGCCGCTGATGCCGTTGATGAAGGCTACTGTTGTCAATTGGTTGTTTTGCAGGAACAAGGCTTCCAGATCGGTTACACCGCTCAATCCATCGACATCCGCAAGCAGATTGTCGCGCAAATCCAACAATCCGATCGTGCTGTCGGTAAAGGAGTCCTGAAGCAACGCGATCTGATTGTCCGAAAGTATGAGATTGGTCACGTTCAAGGTTTGGAAACTGCCATCGACAGTAGCGAAATCATTCGAAATCATCGTCATTCCCAATCCGAGTTCACTGAAGTTGAGCGCGTTGAACGAGTTCTCGATGATCGTCGCTCCCACGGCTGGCGTTTGGTTGGAAATGACGATTCGATCATATTCGCCACCATTGAACGAATCCCGTATTTCAGCGATTTCCCCACTATCGAACGTAATGCGATTGGTGTCTGCCGCGGTACCGAATATGTTGTTGAACGAGTTTACGATCGACGTCAAATCATCGCCATCGATGGCGAGTATTTCAAGTGCTTCCAGATCATTGAAACAATTGGTGATGCTGGTGATTGCCGTACCCGACAGATCCACGGTTGCGAGCGACGGCAGTTCGATGAACGCATCGGCCAGATCGTTGTCGGCCGTGATGTCCGACGCATCGACGAAGATCAAGTTGTCGAGATCATCGGTGTCCACCCCGCTGATGACGCTGAGATTGGTAATCTGATTGCCGGAAAGATACAAACTCTCAAGATTGGGATTTCCCAGTATGAAGCGGATATCGGTGATATCGGTGTCTTCGATCAAAATCGCCTGAAGGTTCGGCAAATTAATGGAAAACTCATCGATGATGTTGATGTCTTCGCCACGGAAATCGATTGCTCCGATCGAAATGATGCCGCTGAGCGAATTGTAGATTTCCACGTTCGGACCCAGTTCAAATCCGAAGTCGAGAATGAAATCGGTTTGAAGATCCAGTCGAGGCGTATTGTTGAAACAATCGCGTAGGATTGAAATCACGTTTGGATTCTGATCCGCCGGTTCAAGCAGAGCTTCCGCTGCTTCGTTGACGACGACAAGTTCATCCAGTTCCGGAAGATCGCTGATGCCGGACAGTTCGGTAAGTCCGCTGTTGTAGAGAATCAGCGATTCCAGCGATGGATGACCTTGCACCCCACTGGTGTCGGTGAGATTGTTGGAATGCAGATCCAATACGCTCAAGTTGGCCCACGACGTACTGATGTCGGGGATAACGGAGATGTTGTTGCCTGACAAATTGATCGACTCGAGATTGGGAATCAGCCGGAGATCGCTGAAATCGATGATGTTGTTGTCGGACAGATCGATCGACGTCAGTCCGGTCATGCCGGACAGATTGTCGATATTGACGATGTTGTTGTTATAAAGGGATAATTCAATGATATTGGTGTACGCACTGATCGGCGTGATGTCGGTTAGCTGGTTGTTGTGAAGATACAGCACGGACAAGTTGATGTCCCGATCACGCAGACCTTCAATGGATGTCAGATCATTGTCGTTGAGTTTCAATACTTCCAGATTCGGCGCGTTTTCCAGACTGTCGAAGTTGGGACTGACGCCGTTTCCGACGCACCCGAGATCATTGTATCCCAGATCGAGATCGACAAGACTTTCCAAATCATCGAGGGTGGACAAATCGCAAATGTCATTGTGCGATGCGTCGAGGACCTCGAGATTGCGCAGTCCGCTCAGGTCTTCACCGAGCTGAATGATCTTGTTGTTGGAGATGTCGAGGGTGACGAGCTGTTCCAATTGGTTGATGGATGGGAAATACACGATGTCGTTGTTCTCGAGATACAGATGTTGCAAGTTGACAAGGGCGTTCAACTCGCCGATGTTGACAAGTCCGTTGTCAGACAGATCGAGACTCGTCAGTTTCGTCATTTCACCCACGCCTTCCACGTTCTGGAGCGTTTTGGTGTCGGAAATGACGAGATTCTTGATCTTCGAGAGGTTCTTGAAACTGTCGATGCTGACGACGCTCGTGCCGCGCAGTTCGATCGATTGGATGTTCGACAAGGCACTGATGTCGCTGATGTCCTTGAAACTACGTCCGATCAACGTCAGGGACGTCAGGTTCTGGAAGCACTGAATGCCGCCGAGATCGATCTCCCGATTGGGATTGTCGACGTTGAACTCCAGTTCGATTTCACTGATCACGCTCAAGTAATTGAAACGATTGACGTCGTATCCGGCATCATCCAGGAGTTCGAACATATCACGACTGGCCACTGACGAGAATCCCGCATACGTCTGACAGTATTCGGGCAGGTGCTCGTTCTCGGCGTTGCGACTGCATGCCGAAAGGACCAGCGCAAGCGCCAGCAGCAAGATCAGATAAGAGATTCTTCTACGCATCTTACTCACCTGTCCTTCGGAGAATGTCGATCGGTTTCGTACTGGCCAATCTGGTGACATTGCGGTTGGCCAGGAAGCCCAGCAACAAGAACACCACGACGATGTAGAACGCCAGATTGAAGAAACTGATGCTGGTGATCGTGCCGTCGCCGCCGACCGACAGTTTCATACCGGCGAAGTTGATGACGCCGCCACCTTGATCGATGACGCTCAGGAACACGGCGTTGACGACCAGATTCGCATAATGGATGATGACGATCGCCATGATCGCCGCGAGAATGATTTCAAAGACGATTTCGATGAAAAACAGGAACTTGATGTCCTTCGACGTCGAGCCGACGCTGCGGTAGATGCCGATTTCACCGATCCGCTCACTGAGAATGACCGCGAGCAGAATGTTGAAGAAGATGATGCTGATCAGCATCAACACATTGAAGAACACGCCGAACAGAATGCTGATCGAATTCAGGTACTGGTAACTTTCACTGTTCACTTTACAGCCGGAATAGTCGGCTATCGTGAAAACATCACCGGCAATCAACACGTCGTCGAAGTCGGTTCCTTCGTTGAGGACGTTGTCAATCGCGTATATGGCGCATTCGTCGCCTTGTTCGATTTCTTCCTTGCGTATGATTTCAAAGGCGTCGGCGTAGCCGCCGTCGCGTTCAAACTCCGTGAGGGGAATGGCGAAGGTGCTGATCGCGACCGTATACGGATCGTTTTCGCGGTCGATGCCACTTTCGAGATTGACGCTGTAATATCCCGGCACGTTCTCGACACCGGCTTCCGCCACGAACAGACGATCATAGGTCGTGTAATCCATGTAGATGATCGCTTCGTTGTCGTTTTCGATGATGCCGGTGATCGTCATTTCCTTCAACGTGACATGATCGCGGAACACGGCGTTGTCGATGTAGGTAATGCCGTTGACGCCGTTCGCTTCATCCCAGACACGTTGATACACGCGCTCGATGTAGCGTGGTTCACCGGGATCGAGGAACGCGTCGTTCTCATCAATCAGGTAGTATACCGCACCGCTGCGCAACAAGAGATCGAAATAATCCGGATCGATGGTATTCACTTGCGCCTGGAAATCGTCCATGTAGGCGATGTACTCCTCGATCGTCGAGAAATATCGACTGTATTGCTGGTCGCGGATGATCTGGATGCACTGATCCTGATAGTATTCATCCAATTCATCGTAATAATAACAATAATCCGGAACGTTCATCCGCAGGTACCGGATGTCCACCTTCTCTTGAGTGATCAGCGGATTGTCCTCGATGATCGATCCGTCTTCCAGTTCAATCAACTGATCAAGATAGTCGGAGACATCGTAAATGCCATCCTGGATGCTGAAGGTATACATTGGAATCCGGAGCGTCGTATCGACGTATCCGGTCAGATTGACGATGTCATCGCGCAGTTGGAAATAATCCCGATAAAACTTCGTCGTGACCATCATTTCATCGAAATTCTGGGGATAAATGCTGTCCCCGATGAACAGATCGTCGTAACTGTAGCGGTTGATGTTCGCGATGTTGATCAATCGTACTTTGTATTGCGACAATGGATCGGGTCGCCGCATGTCCGCAAACACGCGCTCGATGCCGCCTGATGACTGGCTTTCCGCCACATCGGGACTGAGTCCGGATATCAGTTCGCTGTTCTGATCGCTGAATTCCGCATTGAACGCGGCCTCCAAGTCATTCCGCGCGGCATCGTAATCGCCAATCGGCACAACCGGATCCAAAGGAACCAGGCTGAACGCATAGCTGTTGGCTTTGTTGAGCGCTTCGAAATACGCGTCATAACTGTCCGATATGCCGCTTTCGATGCCGGTGAAGAGAATCGTGAAACTGAATGCCAGAGCCAGCGACAGTGCCGTGAAGAATGTCCGCAGCAACTGGCTCCTGATCTTGCGGAATGTCAGTTCGAACTTATCCCAAAGAGACAGATTCGTCGGTTGCGTCTTGCGATAGGTATTCTGGTAGGTTTGGGGAATGTCTTCCCGGATCAAATCACTGGTGAATCGCCCATCGGTGAGCTCAATGATCCGTGTCGCATGTTCATTGGCGATGCCGCGGTCATGGGTCACGACGATGACGAGACGTTCTTTGGAGAGACCTTTGATCAGTTCGATGACCGTTTCCGACGTTTTGTGGTCCAATGCCCCGGTCGGTTCGTCGGCGAGAATGATCGCCGGATCCTTGACGAGGGCCCGTGCGATCGCCACGCGTTGCCGTTGGCCACCCGACAATTGGCCCGGTAGTTTGTGAATGTGATCGATGAGCCCGACTTGCGTCAGGACCTCGCGGATCTTGGCGTCCTTGGTCTTACGAGTCCCCGTCCGTTGGTATTTGAGGGCGATTTCGACGTTTTTGTAAACGCTCAGGTATTCAATCAGGTGGTACTCCTGGAATACGAAGCCGATCTTTTCGTTACGAATCGCATCCCAATGACCTTCGTTGATGTTGGCGATGTTGTTGCCTTCGAGGAAATAATCGCCGGAATTCGGCTTATCCAAGCCGCCGAGGATGTTGATTAAGGTGGATTTTCCGCTGCCGCTCTTACCGACAACGGCCACGAATTCACCACGTTTGAACGAGGTCGTGACCTTGTTCAAAGCCACGATTTTGCGTCCTTCCTGGGTTTCGTATATGCGGGTCACATCGACCAAGCGCAGGATGATGTCGCCTCTGCTCATCGTCTCACCCCTCCCGCAGCGCATCGATGGCGCGCATGTTGGCTGCTTTGAAGGATGGGATCAGGACGCTCGCAAACAGGAACACGACGGCGCCCATCAGGACATAGATCGCGAAGCCGATTTCATAACTGAACATCTCGTTCGTCCCGAAGATGTCCTCGAACACAGTCAAATCGACGACAATGAATTTGTACAAGAGCCGGAAGCCATAGGCGATGACGGCGTAGATCAGCGAATTGATCAATACGATGCGCAGCGCCGTCTCGACGGTCTCGAAGACGAACATGTTGCGAATCGACTTCTTGGATACGCCGATGCATGAGTAGATTCCAATCTCACGAATACGAGACACAACCGACGAAGCGACAATGTTGATGTCAATCGTCCCGCTGATGATAATCAAGCTGAAGAAAATCGCCAGATACATGTAATACAGCATGTCCTCTAGAGATTTGTTTTCCTGATATTCACGGAACTCCGGATTGATGATCTCGGCGTCCACCAGATCGCTGGTGGCCGCGATATCGATACCTTCGTCGATGTTGATCGGATAAAAACTGACGTAGCGATCGTAGTACTCGTCCACCCGCGTGAAGCCTTTGTCGAACTCCAGATGATCGATGTACGCATCAAACCCGACAAGCGGCGTGAAAATGTGCCCGACGTAATTGATGCCGCGGTAATAACTGTTCAACACACCACTGATGACAAACTCGAAACAGTTCCCTTCAATGTCGTTGAGAAGAATCTCGTTCGTCCCGTCAATCAGCGTTTCCCCACACATGTAGAGGGACTGTCCGACAAAGCCGTTGAGGTTGCGGATCAGCGTTCCTTGATACTCCTGGTTGTAGACCGATTCCAGGCTGTAGCCATAGAAACGTACCAGCAGGAACTCGCTGCTGACAAGAATCTGATTGTCATACTCGGGGTACCCTCCGGCAAGGATCTGATCGGACAAGTAGAAATTGCGTTCGTGCTCCGGCAACGATACCATCTTCGGACTGAATACGCCTTTGTTGTAGGTTGTCTTGGTCGATACGATCGGTCGGAAATCGTCATCGTCAACCAAATACATCTCTTGAACGTAATGCTCGTAGTAGAGCGTTGCCTCATCGACGTTGGATTGCGCCTCCAAGGTGGCGATCGTCGCATCCGCATCGGCATAATCGGTAACCAGATACTGACGGTAGTTGTTATTGATGTCGAACAAGTTGAAGTTGTATGCGGTGATGTTCTTCATCACGATGTTGACAATCAGCAACATGCTGATGGAAATGACGAAACTCCACAGAATCCTGCGGTTGATTTTTTTCTTTTGTTTGTAGTTTTCACGGGCGATCTTGCGTGTGAACACAGGATTGTTGGGAATGTACTTACGTTGCAGCGGAACCAAATGCCGCTGCCCGACAACCAACTGTCCTTCAAGATTGGGAAATTGCTTCAACAAGCGTTTTTTGAGCCGTCTGGATACTTTTGTCTCATACGACAATAGACGATTTGTGAAGTCACGTTTGACGCTGTTTTTCTCCTTGACGATCTCATCGGAGATCACTTCGCCGTCATGCAGACGAACGACGCGCGTCGCGTTGCGGTAAGCGAGATCCTCGTCGTGCGTCACCATGATGATGACGCGCCCGTCGGCGAATTTCTGCAGGAGTTTCATGATTTCTTTCGCCGTCGTGCTGTCGAGCGCGCCGGTCGGTTCGTCGGCGAGAATGACGGCGGGATTGATGATGATCGTGCGGGCGATCGCCACGCGCTGGCGTTGTCCGCCGGACAACTCACTTGCCAGTTTGTCTTCGATGCCTTCCAGATCCACTTCTTTCAGGAGTCTCCGGGCAATGTCGCGTGCCACGTTGTTGTCCGATCCGGTGAGGATCAGCGGCAACACGACATTTTCCATCACCGTCAGGTGATCGATCAGGTTGAACCGTTGGAAGATGAAGCCGATTTCGGTGTTGCGGATCTGCCGCCATTTGTCGTCATTCCACTTGTCGACGTCGTCGCCGTTGAAGAGAATGGTGCCATCCGTCTTGGTATCGACGCCGCTGATCATGTTGAGGAACGTCGTCTTGCCGCTGCCGCTTTCACCGAGAATGGCGACAAACTCGCCCGGTTCAAACGTGAGGCTTACTTGTTTGAGTGCGACGTAGTCACGTTCTTTGGTATGATAGATTTTCTCAAGATTACGTACTTCAATCATAGGTTATCACCATCCCGGATCGCCTTGATCGTATCGATGTTGGCGATTTTGCGTGTCGACACACGCTTGATGATGAACCGGTATATGAACAAATAGAACAGAATCGAAACCGTCACGATCACCAGTCGATTCAACAGGAACACGTCGTACAGATTGAAATCGAAAAACAGTCCCAACAGCGGCATGTAGAAATGCCGGATCGGAGCGTTGGTGAAGAATTCAAGACGGCTCAGCACGAACAGGATCAACAGGAAACTGCCATAACTGAACAGCGCCACGCGGCGGTTTTCCAGTCGCACCATGGAGTGAATGTCTTCATAGGACGTGCCCAGAATACGCAAACTGGCGAGTTCTTTGATCCGTCGTCGCGTTGCGGTTTCGTAGATGTTTCCATAGAGGTTGATCAAAACAATCGACAGGAAAATGACGCTGAATACTAGAATCAAATACACAACCAAATACAGCACCACCATGACAACCGAGCGGATCGCATTGGTGGAAATGCTGGAAATGAGCAAATCGAGATTGGTGTTCTCCATGAAGTTCATGAACCGCTCGTTGGTTTCCAATCGTTCGACCATGTCGATGAACGAATCGAGAAACGGCAGCGTTTCCAGGAAAAAGCGCGGAACAACGACGTAAACGAGGTTCAGGATGCTACCGCCTTCCCGTTCGAAGGAACTCACCAGCTCCAGCGAGTAGGGTTCCTCTTCTTCGGTGAAATAAAACTGATTGTTGAAGTATTTGGCGTACTGATCGTAGATGATCAGATTGGTGCTTTCCTGATACGTCAGGCGCGAGAAATCGCCATAATACTCCAACATGTCGACATAGGTGCTGTGTTGTTTGAGGCGGGTGTATGCCAGATCGGCATCATCGAGAAGGTCGATCGTATCGCGATCGGTGATGCTGCACGATGGGCAAAGGTAGTTGAACTCGTCACGGTCGCTGATCACATGCATGTGCTGCGCGATGTAATACCGCAACAGATCGCGGTGCGTCAAGCCGGGGAACATCGTATTGTCAACGTAATTGTCCAAAAACGCGCCGTTGGGACTGGTTCCCGCGAGATCGGCGGCAACGTAGTCGGCGACCAGTTCACTGGCGTCTCTCAACGTGTCGACCCAGATGGTGAACCGGGCGATCATGTCTTCCTTGATGCCTCCAACATAGGACGCTTCAAAATCAGCCAGAATCGTCGCTACATCGTAGCGTTCGTAATTCTCTTTGGAAATCTCTGCGTACTGGATGCTTTTTTCGAAGGTACCGATTGAGGCATTGTCGATCACGTCGAAATTGACGTGGTCTTCCGCTTGCTGACTGAAGATGAAGCTGAAGTTGACACCGGCGTTGTTGGCGACAAAGATGTCTTCCCGCATCTCGAGATACGGGTTGATGTCGCCGTCGAAGTTGATGAGTCCAACGATGTCGAAGGTGGTTGTCACGGTATCGTATTCCATCGTATAGGAGCTGCCTTCGTCTTCGAAGGTGAGAATGTTCTTGGTGATCGATAGCGTACGCTCGGATTCCGGCAGTTCAAAGAACGCCGCACTGATCATGTCGGACGGGATGACTTCCATGATATTGCCGTGTTCGTCCTTGAAATCGCTCGGATTGAGGATTTCATAGCGGAACAGGTAAGCAACCGGGACCACCACGTCAAACTCATCCTGCGGCAACGTGCCGCCTTCCAGGATGTGTTTGGACAGGATTGCCTCGTTGCTTTCGGCGTAGATGTGGTTGAACTGGTAGACGAGATCGTCCTCCAGTTCGGCCGTCATGAACGAATCAACGTACACGTAGGGTTCCGGGAACGTCACGATGTTCTGATACGTATACTTCAAGTCATCGAACAGGATCTCGTCATTTTCTTCGCGAAGCACGATGCTGGCGTTGTTGTAGTACACGCTGAACACCTCGCCGGCGTCCTCCGCTTCCAACTCTTCCCGGATGTACTTGATGCGTTCCTGCTCGTACTGATAGCGGAAATACGGATCCAACAGAAGTTTGTCATAGAATCGATTGTCGGCGATGTCGGACTGCGAAAAATCATTCACGAACAAACTTTTGACATCGTCGTACATGATTTCTTCTTCCTCGGTCATCTCGTAGGCGTTGTCCGGAAAAAATAGTACATTGTCGTTGTTCATGGTGCGTGCATAAAGGGCTTTTTCATTGAATCCGCCGAATGTTTCGGTGACGAAGTTCAGCCCGAACACGATCGTCAGCAGGAACACGGTGAATATCAATGCGCTGAACAGGTGCAACCCAATGTTGCGCAAGAATGATTTGTTGGCATAAGAGGTCTTGCCGAAAAAGTCGTCCGATGTCTGCAGGAAGCGGTAAATGCGGGTATTCAGTTTCGAATTGCGCATGCGGTCCTTGATCAGCCGACGTTTCAGTTCTTCGTCGATGTTGAACCGTTCGTCGTTGTTGAGACGGAAATTGTTGAGATCGATGCCGAGGTCTTTCAACACACTTGCCTTGTTCTCTTCTGAGACATGCTGTTCGATGTCGATGATCTTCTCGATGATCTGGTCGTCCTGGTTCATTTCCTTGTCGATGATCAGATCGAGCTCGTCGACCTTGACTTTGGACGGATCTGTGATCAGTTCATCGCGGATCGTATAGCCACTTTTTAGTTCGATGACACGGCTTCCGAAATCCCGGACAATCGCTTTGTTATGGGTTGCGATGATCAACAACTTGGTCCGACACAGATCCTTGAGCAGTTCAAGAATCTCATTGGACGTACGGGTGTCGAGCGCCGCCGTCGGTTCGTCAGCGATGATCACGTCGGGGTTCTTGACGAACGCCCGGGCGATCGCTACGCGCTGGCGTTGGCCGCCGGACAGTTCATAGGGATATTTGTCGGCATGATCGCGCAATCCGACGAGTTTCAAGGCATGCAGCGCGGCGCGCTTGCGGCTGCCGGCATTGACGACGCCGATGACGCGGAGCGCCAGTTCGACGTTTTCCAGTACCGTCAGGTTGTTCAGAAGCACGTAATGCTGGAACACGAAACCGATCTTGCGTTTGCGGATCGTGTCGATTTCTCGTTCGGTCTTTTCCTTCATGTCCTCGCCGTCCAGAACGTAATGGCCGGCGTAATTGCGGTCGAATCCGCCCAAGATGTTGAGCAAGGTGCTTTTGCCGCTGCCGCTTTTGCCCAGAAGCACGACGACTTCACCGGATTCGAGTTTGTAATTAATGTCCTGTAAGGCGATGATGTTGTAGTTCACGGTCTCATATACTTTGGTGAGGTTCTTCAGCTCGATCATTCGGTCGCCAACATTCGAATGGTGTTGCTGCGCGAGATCTTGTAGGCTGGAATCAGGCTACCGATCATGAAGAGTGCGAGCACAAGGAAGAACAGGGGCAGTATATGGACGTAGTGAACGTGAAACTCGATGTAGGGGTGTTGATTGTTCAACAGGAAACTGACAACGGTGCCGTAGGTGACCTGTACGATGTTGATGAAGAAATCGAAGTAGTCGGCATACAAAATGGCGCGGAAATCAAGTACGCCGTTGAGCAACAACGTCAGGATGAAGGTGTAGATCATCGTATCCTTGAAAATCGCCACGGTGAACTTGATCGGCCGCAACATGAAGAGAATTCCAATCTCTTCCTGAGATGCGCCAAAAGCCTTCAATACAGCGATTTCCCGTTTTTTATTGATGATGTTGATGGTGAACACGAACAAATAACTGACGATACAGAAACCAATGAGAATGTACAAGATCACTTGGATCAGACTGGTGATGTTCTGCTCTAAAAACTGATAGATGAAGTC
Organism: uncultured Mycoplasmatota bacterium; assembly: GCA_913062645.1. GTDB lineage: Bacteria > Bacillota_I > Bacilli_A > Izemoplasmatales > Izemoplasmataceae > Xianfuyuplasma. Next base: position 566,587 of record CAJXVW010000002.1, on the reverse strand, counting down.
GAGAAGGATGTTGCGATCGGCAACTTCACTCTGTACAAAAACGTTCAAATAACGACGTGTGAAGACGTCGAGATTCTGATTGATGACGCTGATCACAATGAACAGCGTAAGGGAGATGCTGAACGTCCGGAACGTTGTTCCGAACTTTTTCTTGTCGATGTCCATGCTGAGGAATGAGTACTTGAGAAGATTGAGGAAGCCAGCGCGTGTTTCCCGTAATTTGCGCGTCGATTCCGCGCCTTGAAAAATGTCTTCACCGGTGACTTCGTCTTTGACGATGTTGCCATCCACCAGCATGATGATGCGGTTTGAATACTTTTTGGCGAACTCCTCGTCATGCGTAACCATGATGACCGTTCGCGTCTTCGAAAGTTCCTTGAGAAGACCCAGAATGTCTACGGCGGTATAGTCATCCAGTGCACCAGTCGGCTCATCGCAAAGGATGATTTTCTGATCGTTGACGATTGCCCGGGCAATCGCAACGCGTTGCTGCTGGCCACCCGACAGTTCCGGAGGTCGTACCTTGGCATACTGTGCCAGACCGACCTGTTCCAAGGCATGAAGCGCCTTTTCTCGGGCTTCGCGGAATCCGACTCCGTTTAGAATAAGCGGTGTTGCGACGTTGTCGACAACACTCATGTCCTTGACGAGATTGAATTCCTGGAAGACGAACCCGATGTAATTGTTGCGAATGGCGTTGATTTTGCGGTTATTGGCCTTGCCGACATCCTGTCCGTCAATGGTGATCGAACCTTTGTCGAACTCCAACAATGTGCTTATTACATTCAAAAGAGTAGTTTTGCCGGATCCGCTTCTACCGAGGATCGCAACGAAACTACCTTCTTCAATGTCCAGGTTGATGCCTTTCAATACATGTGTGGTGTTTGTGCCGTGCGTGTAGCTTTTGTGCAGATTCTTGATGCGAAGAATGCTCACCGGATCACCACCCTACTTTGTATATATACTACATCTTACAATAATCTTGTGTAAATGGTGTGAATCAGCCGAGATTGCGCTCCGCCTGGGTTGGTCGTAAATAATTCGGACTCAGCTTGTGAACGTCCTCGACTGCGACCAACAAATCGGAATGCAACAGCTTAACGATGTTCGGCCGACCCGAACTGACGGTGGAAAACGGCTCTGTTATGCTGTTTTGATAATCATTCAAGTTCGTATGTCGTTCGGCATCAACCAGCACCATTCCCTCCCCTTGGTTCCGGTACAGTCCGAGAAACGAGTTGCCTCGTCTGGCGTCCATTTCCGCAAGAATCAGATCATCGCCGTCATGTGAACTGGCAATCAACGCCAAACTGCTGACGGTGTACAGGGGAATCTTATTGTTCCAAGCGAACATCTTGGCGATAACAACGCCGATGCGCAGCCCCGTGTAACTGCCGGGACCGATGCCAACGACGATGGCGTCCAGATCGGACACCTTCCATTTTTTCGACTCGAACATTCGTTCGATCTCGCGCATCAGCTTGACAGAGTGATCGTTCTGTCCTTCTGCGTAATACTCATCCAATTTGCGTTCGCCTTCAAAAATCGCCACATACAGATATGGTGTGGCGGTATCAACGATCAAGCGCTTTGACAATGTCTTCATACACACCCGTCCCTTCGATCGTGAGATGTCGCTCCGTGGCACCGCGGATCGCGATGTCGATGATCAGTTTGTCGTCCGGCAAACTGTCGTAAATGTGATGATACCACTCGATCACGCAAACCCCGTCGGCATAGATGTATTCCTCCAGATCATAATCCGCACCGATGCCGTCAAGACGATAGACATCCATGTGATAAAGCGGCAGATCATGTTCGTATATCTTCAAAATCGTGAACGTTGGTGAATTGATCGTATCGGTAATGCCCATGCCCTTTCCCAGGTATTTGGTGAAGGTTGTTTTACCCGCTCCGAGATCTCCCTCCAAACACAAAACGAACCCTGGGAACAACCGCTTGCTCAAGGTTGTCGCCAGTGTCTTCATGTCCTCTTGATCACGGACTGTCAATTCGATTCGCATTGCCATCACCACGCTGAAAAAAGTATATTCCAATTATAACATAATAAGGCATTATGTTATATTTTTTCTGTGTTATAATTGTCATGAGGAGTGATGACGATGGATCTGATTTTATACAACCCAAAATCCAAAAACAGCAGAGGAAACGTGCAAACCCACAAGCTTGTCAAGGCCTACAAGAAGAGCGGGAAGCCGTTTCGACTGAAAAGTATTTTGAAGATCGACGACATCACCACCTACCTCACCGACCGCAAACACATCGACAAGATCATTCTGCTCGGCGGCGACGGCACCATCAATCAGCTCGTCAACAATCTCATCGATCACGACTTGAAACAGACCATCTACCTCAAGAAAAACGGCTCCGGCAACGACTTTCTGCGGACGTTGCGCCATCAAGACGAACATCCCCAGCACATCATGCAGAACACGCTCGATGGCACCGACACCCATTATTTCATCAACGGCACCGGCATCGGATTGGATGGTCTGGTCATCGACTATGTCGATAAAGCTCGCAACAAAGGGAAGTTAACGTACTTCCTCTCCTCCTTCCGAGCAATGATGAATTACGTTCCCGAACCCCTGGAAGTCGAGATCGATGGCACCGTCCACCACTTCGAGAAAGCCTATGCGGTAATCATCAATAACGGTCGCTACGTCGGTGGCGGAATGGGCATGACGCCTCATGCGCGGCTGGATGACGACAATCTCGATGTCATCATCGTTCACCGCGTTCCCAAGGCCTTGTTGCTGTTCATCTTCTCATCGGTGTATCTCGGTTTGCATACCAAGTTCACACGCTATGTGTTCCATGCCAAATGCAAACACATCAAAGCCACCTTCACGACCCCGCAACTGGGCCAGTCAGACGGTGAAAAATACAGTGATGTCACCAGCATTGACGTCCAAAGCACGGGGAAAACCATTCATTTACGCGCATATTAAAAGGAGATTTCGCATCTCCTTTTTTTTAGATTGGTTTGGTGTAGACAATCCGACCATCGACAACGGTTCGCTCGAACCCCATTTTCACGAGATACCCGCGATGCGACAATGCATCGCCACGATACACGAACCGTTCGAATCCACGCTCTTTGAAACGGTCCCGCTGTGATTCGAAAATATGTCGCCCAAGCTTGAAGTCACGATATTGGGGAATCGCATAATCAAGGCGTATTTCAAGGGTCTTGTCATCTTCTTTGTGACAAATGAATACGGCGGCTGGCGTCATATTTCTAAGTACGTACAGTTTGAATTCGGCGTTGACGGGATCGATGCGTTCGAGATCGAACGCCTGTTCAATGTCGTGCTTGTAAAAGGTAATGAACGAGCTAAGATAGTTGCTTTCATCGTCGATTGGCAGAACCGTGAAGTAATCCTTTGAAAGATAAATGCGGGCTAGGAAATAAATGTCAATCACGGCAATGCCGATGTTCATGAGACCCGTTGGAAGACTTCCAATCAAAAATCCGTAGACACCGAAGATCAGGGCGCCGACAAGATTGATCCATCGTAATTTCTTAATCGAACTCATCAACAACGAGATCAGAATGATCAACGATGCGACGTAGCCGATCCAATCCAACAGTACAGGGTTCATAAACATACCTCCATTTGTTGTCGTTTGCGCATGTTCCGTTCCGGTTACAATGGCCGAATGGTGCGACGTTTGAACGGTTTCACTTCCGATAGCAAAACCGCGCTGATGATTAAGATTCCGCCCAGGGCAAGCTGCACGGTAAGTACTTCGCCAAGGATCAAAATCGACCCGATTACGGCGAACAGACTCTCCAGCGTCACGATCAAACTGACGCGGGTCGGAACACTGATTTTCAAGGTGTAGCTCTGGACCAAAAAGCCAAGGGCCGTATTGAAGAGTCCCAAGAACGCCAACGGCCACAGATCAATGATGGTCACGGGCGGCATCGTTTCGGTGAACAACATGAAGATGACGGCCAATATCGCGGAAATCACGATGTTGACAAAGACGAAAGCCGCCGGGTCGAAGTCGTATTTCTTCTGGAAGAAACTGCCGGTCACCACGTGAAAAGCCACCATTACCGCGCAGATCAGGGTATAGAAATCACCAAGGTTGAAGCCGTTGTATGTCCCAGGCTCGTACGTGAGGAGAAACAGTCCGAGCGTTGCGACAACAACGCTGATGATGTTGAACACATCAACTTTTCGCTTGAAGAACAAGTAATACAAATACGGTACGAACACAATGTTCAACTGTGTGATGAATCCATTCTTCGATGCCGTCGTATAGACGTTTCCCAACGTTTGGAAGTAAAATCCGAAGAATAAAAACACGCCCGTAATGGCCCCATACAGGAACAACCGGCGATCCGCCGCGCGGATCTTCCGAAAATACACCAGGCCAAGGATGATCGAAGCCGTCAGAAAACGCCCGACAACAATCGTATTCGGGCCATATCCGAACTGGATGGCAATTTTGGTAATGGGAAAGCCGAGCCCCCAGATGATCGTCACAAGCAATAGTGAGAACTCGGCAAATAGTACTTTTTTATCGGTCATGCATGGCCTCCGAGGATCAGGAATACTCTAGAAAATCTTTATTTCAAGCGCTCCTTCAGTTCTTTGGTGCGTTGTTCGTACCCGGGTTTCTCCAACAGCGCGAACATGTTTTTCTTGTATGCTTCGACACCCGGTTGATTGAATGGGTTGACACCGAGCAGATACCCGCTGATGCCGCATGCCAGTTCAAAGAAATACACCAGATATCCGAAGCTGTACGGTGTCACGTCAGGAACGTCAATGATGATGTTCGGTACTCCCCCGTCGACGTGGGCGAGCAGCGTTCCCAAAAACGCTTGTTTGTTGACATAATCAATCGTTTTTCCTGCCAGATAGTTCAACCCGTCAAGATTTCGTTCATCGCTTGGTACAGCCATTTCCCGTAGTGGTTTCAGCACGTTCAAAACCGTTTCAAAGAGATGTCGTTCACCATCTTGAATGTACTGCCCAAGACTGTGCAAGTCGGTACTGAAAGAAGCACTGGCGGGGAAGATTCCCTTATGGTCTTTGCCTTCGCTTTCGCCATACAGTTGCTTCCACCACTCACCCAGATAAAACAGCGCCGGTTCGTAATTCACAAGAAGTTCGATTTTCTTTCCGGAGCGGTATAGAAGATTGCGCAAGGCAACGTATTTGTAGGCCTGGTTGTCCGGATCATCGCTGGCGTACTCGGCTTTGGCATCGGCGGCGCCGTGCATCAACGCTTCGATGTCAACTCCCGATGCGGCAATCGGCAACAATCCAACCGGGGTAAGGACACTGAATCGGCCCCCTACATCGTCCGGTACGACAAAGGTTTCATATCCTTCGGCGTCCGCCAGTTCTCGCAACGCGCCACGCGCTTTGTCGGTCGTCGCATAAATGCGCTTGGCGGCCTCTTCCGCACCGTACAAATCAATCAAATACTGTTTGAAGATGCGGAACGCAATCGCCGGTTCCGTGGTGGTTCCGGATTTGCTGATGACATTGATACTGAGCGATTTACCAGCAATATAATCCAGTAAATCAGCCATGTAGGAGCTGCTGATGTGGTGACCCACGAACAACACCTCCAAAGAACGCTCTTTGTCAAAATGTTTGTTGAGCAATTCAATGGCCGCCTTGGCTCCTAAATAGGATCCTCCGATACCGATGACGAGCAGCACCTCGGACGTCTCGCGGATTCGCTTCGCCGCAGTTTGAATCCGTTGAAATTCATTCTTGTCGTAATCCGCAGGCAATGTCACCCAGCCAAGGAAGTCACTACCGGCCCCGCTTTTGTCATGAAGCTTGTTGTGCGCCGCACTGATTTCCGTTTTGATTTGATCGTAGTTTTCGCCCTTGATAAAGGGCAAAACATTGGTGTCATCCACCGTGATATATGGTTTCATGATTTCCCTCCTAACATCGACTAAATAGTACCATAACAAGCCCCTTTTGTACACCCATAAGCGAAAATTAAAAAGCGATGATCAGTCATCGCTTTTTAATTGGTATTCGTTGATCCAGTCTTGCAGTTTTTCTTTCAAAGGAGAAAATCCCGACTTGAGTACGATTTTGTACCGTTTCTTGCGTTTGTGCAGCGCTTTGAAACTCAAGCTGACCTTGTTGTCATTGACATCGAGAACCTTGAGATCAATGACGTCGCCAACGGTAACGTAGTCTTCGATGTTGCGTACGAAGTTGTCGCTGATTTCCGATATGTGGATCAATCCGACATGGGATTCATCGATTTTTACAAACGCTCCGTACGGCTTGATGGCAGTAATCTCTCCTTTGACAATGCTTCCTTTCTTCACGATGAAAACACCTCATATTCGATTACTCGTGAATAGTATAACAAAACTTGCCATCGGATGAAAGCATAAAAAAAGAAAATCGCGATGGATTTTCTTTTGTGGACTCAGATGTTTTCGACGCCGATGATGCCCGGAACCTCTTCCAACAGAATGGTTTCGATACCGTCTTTCAGCGTTGTATCAAGCGCTCCGCAGCCAACGCAGGCGCCAAGCATTTCGACATACACGATGCCGTCTTCGAACTTGACATAGCGGATGTCTCCGCCGTCGCGCTGAATGTAGGGGCGAATTTTGTAGAGAATTTCTTTCACTTGTTTTTCAATGGCTGCTGCATCCATGGAATCACCTCGTTGAGTAATGCAACCATATTATACACCCGAAGTGAGCCGGTGCATAATGATATACTAATAATCTTTGATGGAATCAGTCGCGAATCCGGCGGAGCACATAATAGGGCGCGTTAGGCGTGCAGGACTCCATCAGATAATCGGGAATGGTCTGATAGTTCTTGGTGGTGAATCCCTTTAATCGAAGCATGTCGGCACTGAGATCGCCGACAATGTAGACATAACGATCGAGATACGATACGTACTTGTCATTGAACGTTTTGATCTCGAGGGCTTCCTTGTAGTCTTTGATGACATCGAACTTGCCATGATCCGTTTCAATCATTTGCGTACCTCCTTCAGGAAATTGGAGCGATAGAGTTTAACCTCTTTGTATTGTAGCATAATCAACACCGAGAACCCAAGAAAAACAATCACATAAAACGCGATGGCGAGAAAAAACACGTAGAGGCGATCGATGTCGTACAGGATGCCGCCTGTGATGAAGCCCAGCGTCATGCCAAGCCCGACTATGCTTTGCCTGACGCCAACCAGAACCCCTTGGGAAACGGCTCTGTTATCGGACATGAAGCTGATCGCAGTTGGTTCGTAAATCGCCAGCATCAATGTGTATCCCATGTAAAATGTATACAGGCCAAGCATCAAATCTGCAGTGCGAAATGCCAGCAGCAACAACAGCGGTGCGAACATGAACTGAATTTGTAGAAAACGAAAATTGTGCATGCGTCTCAAGAAATACGGCGCGATCCATAAGTTCGCGACCAGACTAACGAGCCCCGCCACGAACACCACCAATCCCAGTTCCGTGGGGGAATATCCCTCGTCGATGACATAGTAATCCAGAAAGCGCCGGACATTGCTGTGTGAAAAGCTGATGAAGAACGTCAAAGTAATTGTGAAAATCGGCACCCAAGGAAGTCGAAATGCTTGGCGAAATACGTTCCAAAAATATACCCTGGTCAAATGGTGGTCAGTGTCGACAAGATCGACCTTGCTGAAGAATATGAAGATTGAAAATCCGACCAGCAACACAGCTTGAATATAGAATACGCCAGAGAACCACGGGTCGAGCAAATCTGCTAAAATACCTCCTAGTACATATGCAATCGCGCCTCCCAAAAGGTATAGGGAAACGGCATAACTAAGCATTTTGTTCCGATCCTGTTCTTCCTTAAATGAGTCGTTGATATAGGAATACAGATTGACAAGAATCCCTGCAAAGAAGGTCCCACTCACAAGCGCGGCAATAAGCAACGTGTACTCACCACGGAACAACCCGAAGAGAAATTGTCCGATACCATAACCGAAAAACACAAGAGCAAGTACATGATCTCGATTCTTGATGTCACCAAGCGCCCCCCACAGGGTCGCAAACACCAACAATCCCAATCCCGCACTCGCCAAATAAAATCCCACGAACGTACCGCTGATTCCCAGGGAGTTGGTGTAGCTGGGGATCGCCGCATTGCCCAAATGGAACAAAATCCCGTACATGAACGAAATAAGCAGGATGTATGGTTTACGTTTCATTCAGATCACCCATTGTTAGTCGTTGGTAACCAAAACCACGCTTTCTGTCATAATGGCTTCTTCACGTCCGATGATTCCAACCGCTTCGCCGGTGGTGGCCTTGACACTAACATATTCAACATCAATTTCCAACAACGCCGCGATATTCTCGCGCATTGTTGAGATGTGTTGCTGCAGCTTCGGTCGCTCCAGATATATGGTGGAATCAATGTTGACGACACGGAATCCGCGCTGTCGTACTTCTTTCATCACTTGTTGCACGAGCAAACTTGAGTTGATGCCTCGAAATTCTTCCGAGGTATCTGGAAACAGCTTTCCAAGATCGCCAAGGGAAAGCGCGCCAATAAGGGACTCACAGACGGTATGCAACAGACAATCTCCATCGCTGTGACCAACGCTTCCTTTGTAATGCGGAATGGTAACGCCACCAATAATCAGTCGATTCCCAGCCTCCAAACGATGAACATCAGTACTGTGGCCGATGCGAATCATAGAATCACCTCCAACAGAGCTATATCATCTTTGGTTGTCAGCTTCATGGAGCGATAATCCCCCATCACATAGGAGGGCATGACATCAGAAAAGCGTCGAACCAAATCGGTATCATCGGTTGCATCATACTTCGACTTCATTGCTTTTCGATGAACTTCAAGCAATAGATGTCGATCAAAACCCTGAGGCGTCTGTAATGCAATCAATTCATTTCTATCCAACGTCTTAGTTAAGCGGTTTCCACTCTTTCTAACAATGGTATCGGTAACGGGAACAGCGAGTGTGGTAGCTTTACTGGACTCTAAATCATCACACAAAGCATCAATACAAGCGGAATTTATGAATGGACGTGCACTGTCATGAACTAAAACAATGTCATTCATCGCTTTGTTAAGGCCTTTATAGACACTATTCTGTCGTGTTTCACCACCAATAATTATATGGTCTGCAACGGACCTATAACGATCAAAAACAAAATTAAAATCATGATCAGAACATACCAATACAATCTCTTTGCAGGATGGATATTTCTGAAAGAATTCAATGCTGTAATCAAGGATGATCTTACCTTTGATTTCATGCAAAACCTTGTTGTAATCAAAGCCAACTCGACTACCACTTCCAGCTGCCAATATGATAGCTGTAAAATCCATAATAAATTCACCTCATTGATCATAATAAACGTTCGTTTTTAATCGATAAAAATAGTTAAAGAAAGACGAATAAATCGATGCTATAAAATGATGAATTATCAAATGATTTTTCCACAGTAATGATTTGACATTCCATATGAATAATGTAATATTTCGACATGAATTTTGATAATATTTTTTCAATGTCACCAAACCGGAACATCAATAAATTTAGCTGACAAGAACTAAGTTAATTTTGATTGAACTTGAAAGTGAAAATAAAGGGTGTCATTTCATAGATTAGAAAAGACAAAAGGAACGATGAAAACAATATGATAAAAAAATCAAATGTCAATCAAAAATGCAAGCGAGTTTTCCACACTACTTTTTGTTGTAGAAGCAGAAACTTTTATCATACTGATCATTCAATGTTAGTGTTAACGCATCATGAGCTTCACGGTATACAATATCAGCGTTTTTGCCTTCATATGGTGATTCTGAGATTCCCAAATTCGGGTATACGGTCTGTGTTACACCACCGAATTTCATCTGCATTGTAAACAATTCTCCAGCACCAACAAGTGCTCGTTCGAACAAATCAAATTTGGTCTTTTCTTTGATCAACATGGCAAATTTTATACCAGAAATTCTAAACAAACTTTTATTGTCTTTGATAAATTTGAATCGCATTTTCGATAAATACTCACCCATCATAAGATCCCCGAAATCTCGACCATATTTTTCATTGATTGAAGGAACATTTGTGAGTTGAATCAACACAAGATGATAGGCATTTTTTTTACGATGAAGTCGTTGCATTTCTGCAAGCAATTCTTTTCTTGATGGAAGGCTGTTCAAGACATCGACATCGGTCTCTGGATACAACTTCACATCCATGGGTCTGAGAATGGAAATAAACGTTCGTTTTTTATCGATCAAAATCATTTTTCCACGTTCAATGAACCATGTGATTCGATCGTTGTTTTGAATGCGATATTTGATTGAATAAGTCGGGTACTTTTTGGATAGCTTTTCCAGTGTCATGTGATACTGTACAAGATCCTCTTTGACGATCAATTTTTCGAAGGATTCAACGGTGAATTGATTGTCATCCAGACCAATTAATTCAATAAATCGATCCGAACCGAAGATATATTCACCATCTCGGAAGGAAATTCCGTCATTCAGAAGTTCAATGGTGGATATAAATCGACGCCGTAACAACTCAGAAGCGCTTGAAACATGCTCAAGTTTCTGTTCAAGGTCATGAAAATCGAACTCTGACACGTTTTTCTTGAACAACAGTACCGAATTGTCAATCACCAGCCAAAGCGCGAAGAGACCGGCTGTAATGTACGCAAACAAGTCATATTCAAATGACTCATAATCATCGGTGAAGAAGAAATAGCCGAATACCAATAAAAAAACAAAAGCGACTAGCAGCGACCAGTCGTGCTTTCGTTTTTTTGTTAGTTTAATGATAACGCCGTAGATAAGCCATAATCCAATTACAGATATGACAACGATGGGATGCATGAAATCAACTCCAGTGTCAATCGATGTAGCCGGTAATGTAGCTGGACGGATAATACAACGACAGATACATCGCCAGCGGGATAAGATAATAACCAAGCGACGCATAGCTTCTGATCAAGGCGAAGTCCATGATCAGAATCGCCAGGAAGACGACGCCCCAGATGAACGTCAGACCGCCACTCATCTTCGTGAATAATTTGGTACGAGTGTAATCCGTGCGATAATCATGACGGATATAATACAGCGCAACCGGGCGATTTACCAGCCATGTCACCAAAAGATACAAGGTAAAGATGATAAGCGTATATTTGGCGTCCTTGACATTGTTCACTTCGGGGATAAATATACTCAGAACGCCGATGATGAAGTATAATCCCAATACAAAGTACTCGAACACGGATATTTTCTGGAACAGACGGTATTTCAGATACACCGTCGACCCGAATATTACGATCGTCGCCGGGGCGATGATCAAATTAAAGTGATAATTGGCCAGGAGATTGGAAATCAGCAGGATCGACATCTGCAACAGAAGAATCGCATTGCCCCATTTTCCTTGCACGTACTTGTAGGCGACAGGTTTGGTGATCTCAATGCCCATGTCGAATGCTTCCATTACTTCATTGAGGAAATCACGATCACCAACAAACTCGAGTGTACCATTGGAAATCGCTTTGTTTAGCGTTGTATTACCAACACTCAAATCGTACAGGCACTCATTCGTAGCAATGATGATGATGTCCGAAATGTCACTCACGCCCTTGTACAAACGTTGGTGATTGCCCTTCGTTCGGATGTAATACGAATCCTTCCCGATGAAGAATTGAATGTTTTTCTCCTGTTTTCCCAGCGAATTGGGGATGAACTGGTGATTGATGATGTTCATCAACTCATCATGGGTGATGAAATAGTCCTCGTCATCGCCATGATAAATCAAATCATCAATGATGTCCCCATACTCGACACCCGTTTGAATCAAGCCCGTGATACCCGACTCCGGTTTCATCCAACTGCCAATAAAATAGCCATTTCCCAAGGGATTTACTTCATCATATTCATCAATTGGAAAAAGGTCGTTGATCGCTTTTCCTTGCCAGTAGCTCGCATCGGCAAGACCACTGATGTATGGTCGTTTTTCCCCAATACGCTGCAAGGTGATGTGATCCTTGGCCGCCGGGAAATAGGCCAGGAACTGCTTCACAACTTCATCAAGACGAGTTTTTCGCGGCGAGTTGTCGTCAATGAATTCAATCATCAACGCGGTTTTGCCGTCAGGGCAAGCCTTCTTATCATAAGACTTGTAATCAATGATGCTCAACAAACGAACCGGATCATCCGGTATTTCGCTAAATATGTACTGTTTCTCGCCAATTCCAACGTCTTCACGAGGACAATCCAACCCAATGTAGACCTGATTGATGTAACGTTCCAGTTTGGCGCTAGGATACATCTTGTAAAAGGTTTCCTTGATGTCCGTTCGTTCCGGCAAATACTTGTCGACAAAGTCATCGATCCGCATGTTGATGACATAGTGCTTGGCTTCAATCTTGATGCCTTTTTCATCAACGGCATAGAGAATCTGATTGTCGCGTACGACGAACTGACGGATTTTGCGGTTAACGAAAATCTTCTCGCGAGTCTTTGATATTTCACTGGATAATGTCTTAACTACGTCGTCAAACGATGTTGTAATGAAGTGCGAACCATCGATGAACGTGTCGAACCACTTGACGAAATAGTGATATGCATTGATCTCGTCGATTGCCAATCCAACGGCATCGTAAACAAGCGTAAACTCATTCATCAACTGTTCATCGTCGAAGTATTTGGACAACACATCCTTGAGGCTAAGGTCGCCCCACTCAATCAAAAGTGACGTCAACGTATACTCCTGATTGGCAAGACGGGCTTTCTTCTGGACACGGAAATCGCTATAATGAGCCATTATGTCGTCAAATAGTTTGTGTATTTGATTGCGCTGTTTCGGATAATGTCGCACCAAATACGTACGGAATCTTTTGAAATCATTGGGCCGACGAATCAGCTGCTTGTTCTGATCCACGATCATCGTATAGAAGTTATCGTAGTACTCAAAAGCACTTGCCAAACCGCACTGTTTCAGGTAATCATTTAACAGATCTCCACGATGCACACCTCCAACGTCATAGTTATAGAAGGTGTACTTGAAATTGGAGTTTCCAGAATCCCGAAAGCGCTTTGTATAGCCAGCTAATTGCTTTTTATCGTCCTCTTCAAAAACAGCGACATTGCGCAGTCGCTTGGATAGGTATGTGGCGGTTGTCAGGCTACCTAGCCCCCCACCGATGATGACGACATCGTATTTTTCCACAATATCACCCGTTTCTCACTACGTTATATTATAACATAATATGTTTTCCATTCACTACAAAAAATAAATTGCCGAATCATGAGTTGTTGGTCCTGATTATTTGATTCCAACAATCAATTTCAGGCTTGGTACACTGTTGTTTCACTAAGATTCAGTACGTTGATCAAGGTAAAACAACTCATATAATGAAAGTTATCCACATAATCTAAACGTTGATTTATAGCGATTTACCACCATTCTAAAAATATTCATTTTTCTCGTGTGACTATGATTCTTGAAATATTGTCACAACAATCATATGACCATATTTTTTTCTGTGGGCCTCTCTCCGAATATCGGTGCGAGTGGAATTTTTGATGCGGAGTTTTTTTTGATCGATTTTGGGTATAAATTCACTACTAGTCATCAAGGTGGTCAATCGAACAAATCAATCCTGTTCGACGCTAATCATGATTCTCATTTTTGATATAAAAAAGTCGCCTTGGGCGACTTAGGATTGCAGGTGTTTTTCCAAATACAACAAGAGAGATTCCTTGGTAACATCGAAATCCAGATATCCACCTACCGCAACACTGATTTTTCCTGTCTCTTCGGATACCACGATAGTGAGTGAATCAGTAATTTCGCTAATGCCGATAGCGGCTCTGTGCCGCGATCCAAGCGATTTGGGAATGTCCAGTCGTTCGGTCGGCGGAAAATAAGCTCCGGCACATATGATGTTGTTCACGCGAACGATGACTGCACCATCATGAAGTGGTGTGCTGGGAAAGAAAATCGTTGACAACAGTTCATGGTTCAACTGGGCGTTGATGGGATACGCTGTGGCAATGAACTCATCCAGGGAGCTCGTCTTCTCAAAAGTGATTAAAGCGCCTATTTTCTTGCTAGAAAGGTAATCAATGCTTTTGATTAGTTCAATCTTTACGGTGTCTTCTATGGTGTTACTGAAGAAGTTGGTTCCCTTGACACCCATCTTCTTTAGGATCAGCAGGACTTCCGTTTGCACGGTTACAACAAACAACAGAAGTAGTGGTAATCCCTTAAGTAAGAGCTCGTGCCATGGTATGCCATCCTGAAATGCGGCGATGATGACAAATACAATCAACACAACCACCAGAAGTTTAAAGAAACGATAAATCTGGGTTATCGTTTTTGTCTTGATCAGGTTGGTGAAAATCGCCAGCAGATAGACATTGATGATCAGCACATCGAAGTTGGACATAAAACCACTCCTCCCGTATATTATAGCATAGTTTGTTTTTGGGCATAAGGGATTATTTATTTTTATTCAACATCATATTGCGTTTGATGAGCATTTTTTTGAAAAAATTGCTATAATTCAAATGGTGGAAAATCGTAAAAATCGCTGGAATTTTTTTCGATTTTTTTGTATAGTGAAATGGCTATTTCTAGCGATTTCACAGTATACATCAAATGTCAAGACTACAATTCAAATTTCTTTTGTTATATAATGATACTACACTTTTCCGGGAGGTCTGAAAAGATGATTGAATATAGCAAGAAACTCAAACAAAAAATCAACGAGGACATCAAAAGGGGGTTCACTCACCTCTTTCCGATAACCGATGACATGAAGACGACGTTCGAAGGCGTGTCGCGTCTTGTCATGTTGGATCGCTACACTCAGAAGGACTTGACTCTCAAAACATTGTCAATCGGTGATTTGGTTATCACCGTTGTTCGAAACGACCCGAAATTCCCCGCCCGTGGCATCGGCTACGTCGAGGCCATTGATGGCGATACCATAACCGTTAAACTGGAAGAAGAATCGCTTGCTCAAGCAGAAGATGCCGATGCAAAAGGCTGCATCGTACGTACTTTGCGTCTACTTGACAAGCCGCTCGAGCTGTATTTCGAGCAGATTGCCAAGCGTCTTGCTCATCATCTGGGCGAAGACGAAACAGAAGAGATGGTGGAACGGTTCTACAATGAAGTTGCCTCGCTGAATCTCGTTCCTGCCGGACGAGTATTGTTCGGTGCCGGCAGCAATACCAACGTTACGTACTTCAACTGCTTTGTCATGCCGTTTGTGCACGATTCACGCGGTGGTATCAGTGACCATCGGAAGCAAGTCATGGAAATCATGAGTCGTGGTGGTGGCGTCGGTACCAACGGATCCACGCTACGTCCCAAAAACGCTCTTGCCAAAGGCGTCAACGGGAAATCCAGCGGCGCCGTCAGCTGGCTACACGACCTGAGTGAACTAACCCACCTTGTCGAACAGGGTGGATCGCGTCGTGGCGCCCAGATGATCATGCTTGCCGACTGGCATCCCGACATTGTCGAGTTCATCGTTTCCAAAATGCAGAACCCGAAAATTCTCCAATTCCTGATTGAAAACATCAAGGATGACTCCATCGTCAACGCCGCCAAGGCCAAACTCAAGTTCATCCCATTGAGCGAAAGTGAAATTCAGATCAACGAATACATCCTCGAACAAGCCCGTCTTACCCCCGACATATTTTCCAAACAAATTGTAGACACCGCCTTCGAACGCATCAACAAAGGGGGCCAATACGACGTCAACAATCCGGATTTCCTGACTGGCGCCAACATCTCCGTTGCCGTCACCAAAGAGTTCATGGATGCCGTCGAGAACGACGAAGACTATCCTCTACGATTCCCGGATGTCGATACTTACAGCGAAGAAGAGAAAGACATATACGACGACCTGTGGGTAAAAGTCGGCGACGTCCGAACCTGGGAAGCGATGGGCCATCGTGTGAAAACCTATCGCACCATCCGTGCCCGCGAACTGTGGAACCTGATCAACATCTGCGCCACATACTCCGCGGAACCTGGCATCTTCTTCATCGACAACGCAAACGAAATGACCAATGCCCAAGGATACGGCCAGAAGGTCGTCTGCACCAACCCTTGTGGCGAACAACCGCTCGCACCGTATTCAGTCTGCAACCTGGCTGCCATCAACTTGGCCAACATGGTCGACCGGGACAACGCCATCGTCGACTGGGACAAACTGCAAAACACCATCAAGACCGCCATACGGCTTCAGGACAACGTCATCGATAAGACACATTACTTCCTGGAAGAAAACCGTGTTCAGGCCCTCGGAGAACGCCGCATCGGCCTTGGCATCATGGGCTTGCATGATCTGCTGATCTGGACCAACCGCCGCTATGGATCGAAAGAAGGCAATGAACTTGTAGACAAACTATTCAAATTCATCGCCACCAATGCCTATGAGGCATCGATCGAAATCGCCAAGGAAAAGGGATCCTTCCCGTTCCTCGACGAACACGGCAGTCGAGAAGCGTTGATCGAGAGCGGCTACATCAAAAAACTCCCGGAATACATCCGTAAAGACATTCTCAAACACGGCATCCGCAACTCGCATCTGCTCACAATTGCCCCGACTGGCTCAACTGGAACGATGGTCGGCGTATCCACCGGATTGGAACCCTACTTCGGGTTCTCCTACTTCCGCAGTGGACGACTTGGCAAGTTCATCGAAGTCAACGCTCCCATTGTCGATCAGTACTTGAAAGCTCATCCTGGCATGACCAAAGAGCGCTTGCCTGAAACGTTCGTGAGCGCCATGGAACTCACCCCCGAAGAACATGTTGACATCCAATGCGCCATTCAGAACTGGGTTGATTCCTCCATCAGCAAAACCGTCAACGCACCAAAAGGATACAGTGTCGAGGAAGTCGAACAAGTCTATATGCGTCTCTACAAAGGTGGCGCAAAAGGTGGTACCGTCTATGTGGACGGATCACGGGATTCGCAAGTTCTTTCACTGTCCAAGGACGAGGATGAGAAAATCTCCTCGCCCAAACAAGTGGATATCGCAGAACTGGGCGTCGAACTCGCCGAAGAGAAGAAAGAACCCCGCGAGCCCAAGAGTCCGGGACTGCGCAGCGATCGCCAAGACCGTAACATCGGCGTCGAGGCCGGCGACATCTGCCCGATTTGCCTGGAAGGCACCGTGGAAAACATCGGCGGTTGTCATACCTGCACCAACTGCAACGCTCAATTGAAATGTGGATTATGACAAAATAAAAGGCGCATTTTCGCGCCTTTTTTTGTATAATGGAACTGGAAGACAGACCAATATGAGGTGATTCAATGTACAAGGCAATCCTGGTGGGTGCCGATTTGAACAACGATGACATGATCGAATACTACATGGAAGAATTACGCAATCTGGCCGTCGCCAGCGATTTGGACGTGGTGTATTCGATGACCCAGTCATTGAACCGCATCACACCGAACTATTACATCGGATCCGGCAAAGTGGATGAAATCAAGCGATTCGTGAGCAATCTTGAGGCTGATCTTGTCGTGTTCAACAACGAGTTGTCCGGTTCTCAGATTCGCAATCTCGAACAAGTTCTTGATTGTCGTGTCATCGATCGGACGCTTCTCATCCTCGACATCTTCGCCAAACGAGCCAAAACCAAAGAGGCGATGCTTCAGGTGGAAATCGCCCAGCTGGAATACATGCTGCCGCGCCTGGTCGGGCTCCGCGACAGCCTCAATCGCCAACAAGGCGGAATCGGCTCGCGCGGCCCCGGTGAAAAGAAACTGGAACTCGACCGCCGCCGCATCATCCGCGAGCGCAGCAAATTACAAAACGAGCTGGATGAGATCGTCAAATCGCGCCAGATTCAGCGCCGAACCCGAAATCGCACCAACATCAAGAAAGTCGCCATCGTTGGTTATACCAACGCCGGCAAATCAACCCTCTTGAATGCCCTTGTGGATATCACCTCGGACAACAAGGACAAACAGGTGTTCGCCCACAACATGTTGTTCGCCACATTGGAAACGGCGACCCGTCACATCGTTCTCGACAACAACAAGGACTTCATTGTCACCGACACGGTCGGCTTCGTATCGAACCTGCCCCATAATCTTGTAGAATCCTTCAAATCAACGCTGGAAGAAATTACCGAGGCCGACTATTTGATTCATGTCGTCGACACCAGCAACTCCTTTTACGAGCAACAGATCGACGTCACCAATCAAACCCTCGAGGAAATCGGCGTGCACGACATTCCGACCCTCTACATCTACAACAAATACGACTTGATCGATCACGCCATCGAACCCACTCACTTCCCCAATATCATTGTTAGTTTACTAGATAAAAACGGGGTTTCCCGGGTTCTTGACTTCATCGAAAAAGAAATGTTCAAGGACTACGAAACCGTAACGCTTCTGATTCCGTTTGATGAAGGCGAACTGGTCCATCATCTCAACGAAAACAACCATATTCTATCTCAGGATTATACCAACGACGGCACCGTGCTGACGCTGGAACTGTCACAGGTTCAAAAAGCCAAATACGTCGACTACATTCAGTAAAAAAGAAGGACCTATGACGCAGGTCCTTCTTTTAAATACGTTTGATAATCATTCAATATGGATATCAGTTGAGCACGGGTTTTTACTTGTGACAAAGCCCTCCGCACCGTTGCGGCACCCTTCATTCCCTTCATGTACCACGGGGCATGACTGCGCATTTCCAGCAACGCCACCTTCTCCCCTTTGAGTTCGATCAGCTGATCCATGTGGTGTATGATGCGATCGATGCGTTGTTCTTCGGTGACAACGGGATCGTAGTGCCAGGTTTCCATGTAATCGATGATTTGCGATACCAACCAGGGATTGCCGAGCACGCCCCGGCCGATCATGACCGCGTCACAGCCGGTTTCATCGAGCATCCGCTTGAAATCTTCGGGGGTCTTGACGTCACCATTGCCGATGACGGGAATCGAAACCGCTTCTTTGATTTCTTTGATGTATCTCCAATCGGCATGACCGGAGTACATCTGCTTGCGCGTACGTGCATGAACAGCGATGGCCTTCGCACCAGCTTCTTCGCACCGTTTGGCGATTTCCACACCGTATATCGTGTTTTGATCCCAGCCGATGCGGATTTTCACCGTAACCGGTTTGCTGACGGCCTCGACGACCGCCTTGACGATGTCATAGATCTTGTCCGGCTCCAACAACAACTTGGCTCCGGCGTCGTTTTTGACGATTTTCGGAACGGGACACCCCATGTTGATGTCGATGATGTCGCAGTTCGATTGCGTATCAATGATCTTCGCACCAGCGACGATCGATTCCTTGTCGCCCCCGAACACCTGTAGGGAGAGGGGGCGCTCGGCATCAACAACTTCAAGCATCTTGTGGGATTTCTCGCTGCCGAAAACAAGACCTTTGTCGCTCACCATTTCGGCGTAGACAAGACCTGCTCCAAACTCTTTCATGATCGTGCGGAAGGCGATGTTGCTGACGCCTGCCATCGGTGCGATCACGATTTGATTATCCAGTGTTATGGGTCCGATTCGAAACATCCTGATCACCTGTTTGTTCGGTATGTAATATTGTACACAAAGTAATTTTGAAATGCAAATCATAATCGCTTTGAAATTCGATAAATAGTGGTATAATGATTCCGGTGATACTGATGAACGATTATCTTGTAAAAGCATATGCATACGATGGAACGGTTCGCATTTACGCCGCTTCCACGACCAATCTGGTCCATCACGCGCAAAAAATTCACGATTTGTGGCCGACTGCCGCCGCCGCTTTTGGCCGTTTGTTGACCGCGACCGTCGTGATGGGCGCCATGTACAAAGGCGACCAGGAGCTGACGATTCGCATCGAATCCGATGGCCCCATCGGAGGCATGGTGACGACCACCAACGCCCATGGCGAAGTCCGTGGCTACGTTGGCAATCCGCATGTCATGCTGCAATATGACAGTGGCAAGCTGAACGTCGGCCAAGCAGTCGGAAATGGCTTCATTCACGTCACAAAAGATTTGAAGGTGCGCGACATGTTCACGTCCAGCGCCCAAATCCAAACCGGTGAACTCGGCGAAGATTTCGCATATTATTTCACCATGAGCGAACAGATCCCCAGCGCTGTCGGTCTTGGTGTTCTGGTGAATGACGACAATACGATCCTCGCCAGTGGCGGATTCATTCTCCAAGTCATGCCTGGATGCAAGGAAGAGTCGATAGCACGCATCGAAACCATTCTAAAAGACATGAAACCCGTCAGTGAGTTGATTCAAGAAGATGCCACTCCCGAAGACATCATTGCGTTTCTCGCAGATGACGATTACAAACTCCTCGAACATCTTGAACTGTCCTACAAGTGCAACTGCACCAAGGAGAAATTCGAATCCGGTCTCATTTCTCTCGGCTACGATGAACTCAAGACCCTGAAGGAAGAAGACGGCCAGATTGAAACCGTCTGTCACTTCTGCAATACCAAATATCACTTCTCGGCCGACGATCTCGACGCCTTGATGAAGGAAACCAAACAGCCGAAGTAATCAAAACAAAAGCTTCTTCACCCGAAGAAGCTTTTTTTAATGGTTTCCACGCGCTTTCTGTCATATGCGCGGTTGTAGAGTGGATAATCCGTACACGCGACCGCACCGCAAATGGTCGCGAATTCTAGCGCTTCCTTATAATCCGCACCTTCCGCCAGTCGCATCCCCAATCCGGCACAGAAACTGTCACCAGCGCCATTCGCATCCACCGATGGCACATCGTTGTATCCTGGTAACTCGTATCGATTGCGTTTGTGATCCATCGCAATCAGTCCGCGTTTTCCTTTGGTGATGACAACCAATTGTTTGCCCTGATTGATCTGTTCTTCCAAAAACGCTTCATGATCGGGGAGTTTCACCCCGCTTGCTACAAGAATGTCCGCAGCCTCGATGAACTCCGCATGATATGGATTGGGCGGATCATAATCATGGATATCGACAAGGATCGTGCTTCCTTTTGCTTTCAATTGGGGAATGTAGTCCCGACAGTAATCATTGATGTTGAGAAACACAAAATCGGCGCTCTCAATCAGCTTGTCGGCTTGAATGAGCCGTTTTGGTACAATTGTGGGCACTGCCGTAACAATGCTGATGCGTTTGTCTGCGCCATGCATGATGTTGGTGTGTTGCGTCGTCTTGTCAACATCCACCACTTGCAGTCCGACATTGGTGTTAGAAAAGAACGTCCGGATCCAGTTCCCGGCTGCGTCCGTTGCGATGTCGGTGATTAAATCGACATCCGCACCGAGCGCATCCAAAGCCAACGCCTTGCCGGCTCCGGTACTGCCAATCGTCTGTACGGTTGAATCCGCCCACAAATACATGTCGTCGGAAATGTCGTTCAACTCCGTGGAAACATGAAGTAGCGTATCGTATGCACTGGTACCAAGCACCAAATATCGCATGAAATCACCTCTTTGTATCATTATACCCTCTTCCGGGACAGAATCCCACAAGAAACCTGTTTCCGTTTGATGTTTCATTCAAAACAAAGTAATAGAATTCAATTTTACCTCTGCTTATTTAGAATTTTTGTTGTTAATCGACAGCTCAAACTCGAATTTGATAGTTCGACAGCGAACATTTTTCTAAATAAGATATCCTTGTACCTAAGAAAAAGACCCCGTCACGCGGAGTCTTTTGACTGTATGAATCAGATTACATTGTCTTTAGATATCGGGCAATCTCCCATTCGGTGACGCTGGTGCGGAAATCATCCCATTCGGTCTTCTTGGCTTCGATGAACTTGTTGAACACATGATCGCCGAGCGCTTCTTTCATGACGTCGCTGTGTTTCAGTTCCTTGACGGCATCCTTCAAATTCTCAGGAAGATTGTCAATGCCCATCGATTCGCGTTCTTCGCGTGTCAGTTCATAGAGGTTGATGTAAACACGCGGTGCGCATTCGAGTTTCTTCTCGATGCCTTCAAGCCCGGACGCAAGAATCGCGCTGAGGGCCAGATACGGATTGGCGCTGGGATCGACGCTGCGAATTTCGGTTCGGGTGGCACGTCCTTTTTTGGCTGGAATGCGGATCATTGCGCTGCGGTTGGCGTCGCTCCACGATACGTAGCAAGGGGCTTCGTATCCCGGTACGAGACGTTTGTAGGAGTTTACCGTCGGGTTGGTGACGGCCGTGAAGGCACGGGCGTTTTTCATGATGCCGGCGATCCAGTATTTGGCGACATCACTGAGTTCGATTTCTCCCTTGGGGTCGTAAAACGCATTGTTGCCTTTCAAATCACTGAGCGAACAGTTGGTATGCATGCCGGATCCGTTGATCTTGGCGATCGGTTTCGGCATGAAGGTGGCGTGCAGGCCGTGCCGTTTGGCGACATTCTTGACAACGAGCTTGAACAACTGCAGTTTGTCGGAGAGTTCGACGACGTTGGAGTACTCAAAGTTGATTTCATGCTGCCCTGGGGCGACTTCATGGTGCGACGCTTCCATGTTGAAGCCGATCTTCTCCAGTTCCAGCACGATGTCGCGACGACAATCTTCCGCGCCGTCGACGGGGGCGAGATCGAAGTACCCGCCATCGTCGTTGAAATCCAGTGTCGGACGACCGTCGTGATCGAGTTTGAACAAGAAGAATTCCGGCTCGACACCGACGTTGAATGCGCCAAACCCAAGGTCGTTGGCTCGTTTCAGATTGCGCTTGAGCACCTGACGCGGATCACCTGAGAACGGTTCTCCATTGGGCAGGTAGATGTCGCAGATGAGCAGTGCGACTTTGCCGTAGGTCGTCTGTTCCCACGACGAGATCAACCATGTGTCGTAGTCGGGGCGAAGATACATGTCGGCTTCCTGGATGCGGACGAATCCGTCTATCGACGATCCGTCGAACATCACTTCGTTGTCGATCGCTTCCTCCAGCTTGCTGGCGGGAATCTCGACATTCTTCAACACACCGTTGATGTCGGTGAAGCACAGACGGACATACTTGACGTTCTCTTCCTTTGCGCTTTTCAATATTGCTTCTTTGGTGAATGTGGCCATGTCATTTCCTCCTTAAAATATAAAAAAGTGGTGTCAAAAAATGCTTGTCTGCATTGACACCACTTACTTGGTTGTTTTTCGAGACGTCGTTGTCTACAAATCAAATTATAAATAACGGTCGTCTAAAAGTCAATCTTTTCTTCAATGATAAGGTTTACAATTTGTCGCTTGGAGAGACGCCGGTCCATGGCTTCTTTCTGAATGAACTGATGGGCCGCCTCCTCGCTGTAACCACGGTCGATCAAGACTCGTTTGGCGCGGTTTGTCAGCCGCATCGTATCAAGCTGATCCTGCGCCTGATCACGCTCTTTGAAAAGCGTGCGAAGGGCGCGGTCGAACTTGCCGATCAGCGTCAGGGCAAGCGGCAGTTCGACGTCCATCGTCGTTTCGTTGACGATATGGAACCGGATGTCCCCATACACACTGTGCAGATGGCCGATGGCGGTGGAGTTGGTTATGTAGACAACTTGGGTCGTCTGTTCGAGGATGATTCGCTCAAGAACGACCGGAAGATTGGGAATATCAAGTTTGTCCGATGCGATCAATGCGTCGTATTGACGGAGCGTCTGTCGGTTGATGCGATTCACGACATCGCCATTGATGCCGTGCTGTGACAGAAGCCGCACGATGCGCTTGTCCAGATATCCCCCGGTGGAAATGATTGCTACTCTCATGATATCACTCCTTTGTGACGAGAGCGGGGATGCAGGTTATTGATAGAGCGGGTATGTTGCGGTTAATGCTGCGACGTCCTGACGGACTTCCTCAAGAATGGTCTCATCGTCCGGGTTCATCAGCGTCTTGTAAATCAAATGCGCAATGTGACGCATGTCTTCCGGCTGAAATCCTCTGGTCGTAACGGCGGGGGATCCCAGTCGAATGCCGGAGGTGATGAACGGTTTTTCGGTATCGTTGGGTACGGTGTTCTTGTTGCACGTGATCCGGACCTGATCAAGCAGTTGTTCGGCATCTTTGCCGGTACGTCCGGTAAGCGATTTGACTTCCACCAGAATCAGATGATTGTCCGTTCCACCGGACACGACATGGAAGCCAAGTTTCGACAATTCGTCCGCAAGCGCCGCAGCGTTGGCGACAACTTGTTTCTGATACGTGACGAAGGACGGTTCCAGCGCTTCCTTGAACGCAGCTGCCTTGGCGGCGATGACGTGCATCAGCGGTCCGCCTTGGATGCCGGGGAAGATGACGCGGTTGATTTGTTTGTACAGTTCGAAATTGTTGGTGAGAATGATGCCGCCACGCGGTCCGCGCAGCGTCTTGTGCGTTGTCGACGTCACCACGTCGGCGTAATCGCAGGGGTTGGGATGAAGGCCGGCGGCGACGAGACCGGCGATGTGAGCCATGTCGACCATGAACTTGGCTTCGACGGCATCGCAGATATCTTTGATCCGTTTGAAATCGATGATGCGCGGATAGGCGCTTGCTCCGGCAACGATGAGCGCCGGTTTGTGTTCGATCGCCAGTCGTTCCAATTCATCGTAATCAATCGTCTCGGTCTTGGCATCCACGCCGTAACTGACGAAGCGGTAATCGATGCCGCTGAAATTGAGCGGATGTCCATGCGTTAGATGACCGCCATGATCCAGACTCATTCCCAAAACGGTGTCGCCAGGCTTGAGCAAAGCACGGTAGGCCCCCATGTTGGCGGTCGAGCCACTGTGGGCCTGCACATTGGCGTATTTGACATGGAACAGTTCCTTCACGCGGTCCCGTGCGAGATTTTCCGCGACGTCGACGTATTCGCATCCGCCATAGTAGCGGCGACCGGGATATCCTTCGGCGTACTTGTTCGTCAACACACTGCCTTGAACTTCCAAAACCGCCTCGCTGACGAAGTTCTCCGAGGCGATTAATTCAATGTGAGATTGCTGACGATGCAGTTCATCCGATATCGCTTGGAATAATTCGATGTCTTGTTGTTTGATGTGACTCATGATTCGTCCTCCGTTTGAATGATGTAGACCCCGGGCTCGTTATCAAAGCGAACCTTGATTTTTTCCGTTTGGCTGGTGGGCATGTTCTTGCCGACATAATCGGCACGAATCGGCAATTCGCGATGGCCGCGATCGATGAGGACCGCCAGTTGAATCTTGGCTGGACGACCGAGATCGATGATCGCATCCATGCCGGCGCGGACGGTTCGTCCCGTATACAGCACGTCATCGACGATGACAACGGTTTTTCCGGTGAGATCGACATCGAGTCGGGTGAACGATTCCACACGGATGTCGTCGCGATATCCGGAGATGTCGAGCGCATGCATGGGAACATCGACGTGCTCGATCTTGTTGATGTTGTCGCGGATCTCTTCCGCAAGCGGTACTCCGTTCTTGAGCACGCCAAGCAACACCAGGTTGTCCAACTCGCTGTTGCGTTCGATAATTTCATGAGAAATGCGCCGTATGGTGCGCATCATCTTATCTTGATCAATCAGTTTTCGCAAAACAATCACCTTCTCGTTTCCTATCAATATTGTAGTAAATAATCGATGGGTTGTAAACCATTATATTCGATAGTATAATAAACGCAAGGTGATTCGATGAACAAAATCTTCTTCAAATTCGCCCTGTCGTTGGTATTGCTTCTCAATACGATTATTTTCGTGGTCTTTTTTGAAGATCTCATCTATGTGGTGGAGGATTATTTGTTCCCGCTCTTTTTCCTGTACTTCATTTTTGATTCCTTCGGTGTCATTCTGCCGATGTTCAACGATTCCATCTACAGCTCGAAAATGCAGAAGCGACAGTTCAAGGAGGTTCCCGACTACGATGTGGATAAACTGCGTCAAGAAGCACGGCGCAACAATCGCGTCGCCGTTGTCATATTCGTCTTGTACTTCGGAATGATCGCGCTCATCGGATTGTCGTTCCTCAACTTCACCTGGTTTGATCGCAAATTGCTGTATCTTGTGTTCTTCGGGCTCAACTTCGCCGATTACTTCTGCATCATGCTGTGGTGTCCGTTCCGTCAATGGTTCCTCAAGAACTCGTGTTGCAACACCTGTCGGATTTCCAATTGGGACCGCATCATGAAGTTTTCGATCCTCATCTTCATCCCCAATTTCTACACCATCACAATCTTCGTTCTCGGTGTACTCATCTTCCTGTACTGGGAATACCAGCACTGGGTCCATCCCGAACGATTCTACCGCATCTCGAACCAAACCCTGTGGTGCGTCAATTGCGACAAAGTCACCTGTGGCAAATCCAACAAGCAAAAAGCATGAAAAAAAGGAACAACGTGATGTTGTTCCTTTTGTTTGAATGGGTTGATTACATGTCGTCCGGCGTTACCGCATTCGCAGGGACGGTGTATTCTTTGTAGACGTCATCTTCTTCAATGATGAAATGTTGAATGTCTTGCCCGTCCACGGTGTATTCCGTTAATTGCAGCGATCCTGACGTGTCACCAATGCTGTATTCAAACACGTAAATGGTAAGTTCACCATCAATCTCTTTGGTGATTTCATAGTAGGTGTCCAAGCCGTTTTCCTCAATATAAATCTCAATCGCGCCATCAACACCGTCTTTTTCCAGTCTGATTTCAGAGTAGGATTCAACGCCGCCAAGGCTGGATTCGATTTCAAAATATTGTTCGGTTGATTCCTGCTCGATTTCAACACGGACATAATCATCCGATGCGCTTTCGCTGGTCTCGAAGAACATTTCCAGTTCCCCGTCCTCCAACTCGGTTCCGCCGGTGATTTCAAACGAGTTCGTGCCGTATTCCAGCAAACCTTCAAGTATAAACTCGGTTTCATCCAAGTCGTCGTTTTCCATGGCGTCGACAATGTTGTAGTAGATGGTATAGGTCGTGCCATCCACCTCGTAACTTACTTGAGATTCATACCCTTCCATGGTCGATTCTTCCTGGGAGATGCTCAATGCCGTCTCGGGGTTCGAGTCTATGAACACGTTGATGCGATTGAAGTACATCATCATTTCATCCATGCGTGATTCCAGTTGTGTGGTTTCCGTAGAAAGGAACGCAAATCTGGCGTTGGACATCATCATGTCGCTCTCCAGCAACCCTTGTGAAATGTAAATGGTTGTCGCCAACTGGTTTCCGATGTTTTCGGTATCCAAGGCGCTATTGTCATTGGTGGTGTCAGACGTAGAACAAGCCCCCAAAAAGGCCAGTACCGCGATTACCATAATCGATGCAAGTTTTTTCATGATATCACTCCTTTTACCGTATTCTATCAAATCGAGAAAATCAACTCAAACCACACGCACTATTTATTATTATTTTAATTTAGAAACAAAACCAATAAAAAAGGCAGCGCCCAGGGCGATGCCTTTTTGTGATACTTACAGTGCTGTTGCAGCCTTGATGACGAAGTACACAACAAATACGACGGCGAGTACCCACATTTCGAGGCTGACTTCCTTGTGACGCCGCGATACCAGCATCGTCAAGGGGTAGAACAGGAACCCGACGGCAATGCCTTCGGCGATCGAATAGGTGAGCGGCATGACAAGAATGACGAGGAAGGCCGAGACGGCGACCACGCTGTCGTCCCATTCGATGTCCTTGAGCTGGGTTGCCATCAGTACGCCGACCATGATCAGCGCGGCAGCGGTGACTTGGCCGGTGACGACGCTGAGTAGCGGGCTGAAGAACATGAATACGAGGAAGAAGAACGCTGTGAACACCGATGCGAGACCCGTCCGTCCACCGACTTCGACGCCAGCGAGCGATTCGATGTAGGACGTGGTCGAGGACGTACCGGCGACGGCACCGACGATCGTTGCCGTTGAATCGGCGAGGAGCGCTTTGCCGTTGTCTTTGAGTTCTCCGGTTTCGTCGAGCAGACCAGCCGCATGACCAACGGTTACCAGCGTACCGGCCGTATCGAAGAAATCAATGAACAACAGCGCGAAGATGACGATGAAGAACTGGAAATCCCAAGTTCCATCGGTGAACCCTTTGGTGAATTCGAAGAAATATGGTGCAGGAGGAGCGGATACCACTCCGGTCGGGAGACCGACAAGTCCGAAAATGATGCCGACGATCGAAGTGATGATGATTCCATACAGAATGGCGCCACGAACCTTCAGGACATAGAGCAATACCGTGGCAAGCAGTCCGAATACCGCAAGCAGGACACCCGGGTCCGACAAATCGCCGAGACCGACCAAGGTGGCGGGATTGTCAACGATCAAACCGGCGTTCTGCAGACCGATGAAGGCGATGAAGAACCCGATACCGGCCCCGATGGCCAATTTCAAGTTTTTCGGAATGGCGTTGATGATGCGTTTGCGAAGGCCGGAAATGCTCAACAACAGGAACAAAATACCGGAAATGACGATACCGGCGAATCCTTGCCATGCCGAATATCCCAAGGTGAGAACGACCGTGTAGGTGAAAAATGCGTTCATCCCCATACCCGGCGCGAGCGCGACCGGATAATTGGCGTACAGACCCATGATCAGCGTACCGACGATCGCCGCGATGGCGGTGGCGGTGAAGATCGGTCCCCATTCCAGTTCGGGAGCAACCGACAAGGTGTTGGGATTGACGAACAGGATGTAGGCCATGGCCAGGAACGTCGTCAATCCGGCCAAGAACTCGGTCTTCAGGTTCGTACCGCGCTCTTCAAGCTTGAAAAACTGTTTGATGAAATCCATTAAAAAAATCCTCCGTATTTTAGATTTTTGTCCGGTTGGGATCATATACAAATCAAAAAATGGGAGAATTCTCTCAAAACATAAAAACAGTACTATAGTCCCAACATTTACGGCGTCGGGGTAGAGACAATCGAACCATATCATCGATCATATATAATACCAACCAGTTTCTAGTGTACCGAAGTTTGAAATTCGGCGCAATACAATGAAAACACTTTCATAAAAAAAGCGCTACATTGTGCGCTTTTTTACAATTTTTTCGTTTAATGCATACAGTCCGGCGATGGTTGCCGAGAACAATGCCAAAATGATCAGTCCGCTCACCATCCAGAACATCTGCGGCAACATCTGAATCAACACGTCGTCGGCGTACAAAATCCAATCGTCATTGTTGAAGAAGATGAGATGAAACGCGGTGAAGGCCGTATCGAAATCAATGATCATGTAACCGCCCACGAATAGGATGAAAAAGATGGGAAACAGCGGCATCGTGCGATATGTTTGATACAACTCGTTTTTGTCCTTGCGGTACAGATAGTAACTGAGCGATCCTCCGATGAGCAGCGCACCGAGTGCCGCCAGGCGCAAATACGTATACAAATTCTTCACGTCCACCATGTGTCGCAGTTCGGTATCGCGCATGATGATGTCGTCATCCTCGGGCGTGGCACCGAAATCCAAATCATCGTAGCGGTAATTCAGGTAACCGATGACCCGTTCAATGGCGTATTCGTGATCGAAGGTGATGTCATCGTGCGAATCATACAATCCCTTGGATAACATCAGATACGGCTTTGTTGTGAGCAAGGAAGCGAATAGAATGACAAGAAAAAACGGAATCGTGATGTTGATGATGATGCGAATCAGTCTCATGGCGCCTCCTGGTGTATGGATTTAGAGAATTCCCACTCTCTTGTATATAGTTGTAACATGTTTGAGGAAATATGACATCTCAAATGCACTCTCGATATCGGCTTTGTTGAGGTGCTTGCATACCTCCGGATCATCAAGCAGCAGTCGTTTGAAGTCATCTCCTTCTTGCCACGCCTGCATCGCCAACGGTTGAACGAGATCGTAGGCGGTTTCACGAGCCAGGCCGGATTCAATCAGCTTGGTGAGAATCCGTTGTGAAAAGATGACCCCGTTGGTCTTGTATATGTTGGCCCGCATGTTGTCTTCGAATACGGTCAGGTCTTCCAGCACGCGTCGATAGCGATGCAGCATGTAATCCAGCAGCATCATCGCATCCGGGAAGATGACGCGTTCCACCGACGAGTGTGAAATGTCCCGCTCGTGCCAGAGTGGAACATCCTCGTATGCGCTCACCATGTAGCCGCGCAGGATGCGGGCACATCCGGTGATGTTTTCCGAGGCAATCGGATTGCGCTTGTGCGGCATTGCGCTGGACCCTTTTTGTCCGGCATGGAATCGTTCCTCCACCTCCCGAACTTCGGTCCGTTGCAGGTGGCGTACTTCCAGAGCTATTTTTTCCATTGTAGCTCCAATCAAAGCGATTTCCGCCATGTATGCGGCATGCCGGTCGCGTTGCAATGTCTGCGTGGATATGTTGGCGGATGTCAAGCCTAGTTTGTCACATACATAATCTTGAACGAATGGTGGCGTATTGGCGAAATTGCCGACGGCACCACTGATCTTGCCGGCTTCAATGTCTTTGCGAACGTTTTGGAATCGATGCAGATGGCGTTGCCATTCGTCATACCACAGCGCCCACTTCAATCCAAATGACGTGATGTCGGCATGAATGCCGTGCGTACGGCCGATGCACGGTGTATCCGCGTATTGTAGCGCTTTTTGCTTCAGGGTTTCACCAAAGGCGACCAGTCCGTCCCAAAGGATGTCGTTGGCCTGTTTGTACAAATGCCCCAGTGCAGTGTCGACGACATCCGTGCTCGTCAACCCATAGTGTACCCATTTCTTTTCGTCGCCGAGCGACTCGCTCACCGCGCGTGTGAATGCTACGATGTCATGGCGGGTTTCGGCTTCGATTTCTTGAATCCTTGCAACGCTGAATGAAGCCTTTTCCCGGATTTTTTCAACGTCTTTTCGAGGAATGACGCCGAGTTCACTCCATGCTTCCAAGGTGCGGATTTCGACCTCCAAATAAGCATGAAACTTCGCTTCGTCGGTGAACAGTCGATGCATCGTCTCGCGACGATAACGCTCGATCATTGTTTCATGATCCTTTCAAAACACTCCACGGTGTTCTGCAACAGTGATGTGATCGTCATCGGTCCGACACCACCGGGAACCGGCGTGATATAGCTGGCTTTGTCCTTGATCGCATCGAAATCGCAATCACCGACGAGGTGCCCGTCAACACGGTTGACACCGACGTCGATGACAACGGCTCCGTCTTTCACCATGTCAGTGGTGACGGTATTGGGGCGTCCGACAGCGGCGACGATGATATCGGCGCGCAGGCATTTGCTCTTCAGATCTTGCGTTCGGCTGTGAGCGATCGTCACGGTCGCATGTTCTTTCATCAGTAACATCGCAACGGGTTTCCCGACGATGTTGCTGCGTCCGATGATCAAGGCGTCTTTGCCTTTGAGTTCGATGTTTTTGCTGTGAATCATGGTGAGAATGCCTTTTGGCGTCGCCGGAAGAATCGCATCCCGTCCCAGGTGCATGTACGCTACGTTCAGGGGATGAAATCCATCCACGTCCTTGCGAATGTCGATGGCATCGATGACTTTGTTTTCATCGATGTGTTTGGGAAGCGGCAACTGAACGAGAATGCCGTGGACGTCATCGTCCTTGTTCAAGGTGCCGATGATCTGAAGCAGTTCGTCTTCGGTGATCTCGTCGTTCTTGAGAATCACGGTGCTGTCCATGCCGGCCCGTTTGCAGGCACGTTCCTTACCTCGAACATAACTCTGGCTAGCGGGGTCTTCGCCAACCAGAACAACGGCCAAATGTGGCACTTTCCCATACGTTTCCTTCAGTTCCGATACCCGTTGTTTCACTTGTTCGCGAATCTCTTTTGAGAGTTCTTTTCCGCTGATGATTTCGCCCATCATTTCACTCCTTTGATTTGATATGCGTCAATGATTTCGCCATAGTATATCATGTGATAATTATTGGTTTTATAGTAACGTTCCTTGACGTCCTTCGGTACCATGTTGGCTTCCATGGCCTGACGATAGATGATCTTGCATTCATAATGCAGGTCGCATTCGCCAAGAACCGGCGTGGTTACCTTGCGACCGGGAACGAGCGTCAACTTGCAATCTTCGATCTTATCGGTATCGCGTCCCGAACGGGTTCCGCAATAAGCAAGCTCTTTGCGCAAATCGGCCGTTGTGGGGATGCTGATGGTAAATTCGTCGTTGTCTTCCAACATGTCGTACGTATCTCGGGAATAACGAATGTAAATGACGAATACGGGCCGTCCCCAAATGACGTTGATGCCACCCCAGGCAATGGTCATCGTGTTGACCTTGTCGCCCTTCTTGGTTGTTACGAACGCTCCCGTCATCAACTGATCCAGAGCCTGATCCGATTGATCGTACCAGTTCTGTGTGGTGTATTCCATGTTATCGCCTCCAAATCCATTATAACATTAGTTTCTGTTTGCTTGAGAGAAAAAAAAGACAACCGCTCATGGTCGATTGTCTTTCGTCTTTGTTATGCGATTTCCTAGAGATACAGAGCGCTGTATTTTTCCTTCAGATACTTGACGTAATACTGTGGATCAAATTCTTCGCCGGTGACATCGAGAAGAAGTTCCTTCGGTGTTTTGCTTTTGCCGTACTGATGGATGTGTTCTTGCAACCAGGCGTTGATGGCCTTGATGTTGTTGGTGCGAACCAGTTCATCGATATCGAGGTCTTCTTTCATCTTGTAGTAGAACTGAGCGGCATAGGCACTGCCGAGTGCATAGGTCGGGAAATACCCGTAAAGCCCGGCCGACCAATGGACGTCCTGAAGAACGCCTTCACTGTCCGTTTTCGGCTCGATACCGAGGTATTCCACCATTTTTTGATTCCATACTTCGGGGAGTTGATCGACTTCCAACTCATCGCTGAACAGCATCCGTTCGATTTCATAGCGGATCATGATGTGCATCGGGTATGTGAGTTCATCTGCTTCGACGCGAATGAACGACGCCTCGACTTTGTTCGTCGCGCGATGGAAATCATCCAGAGAAATGCCTTTGGTTTCCTCTGGGAACAGTTCCTGGAACTTTGGATAATGCGCTTCCCAAAAGGCCTTGCTGCGGCCGAGTACGTTCTCATAAAAGCGTGACTGCGATTCGTGTACGCCCATCGATGCGCCACCCGACAATTCGGTGTCGGTCCATTTGGGGTCGACTTGTTGCTCATAGGTGGCATGTCCCAACTCATGGATAGCGGCAAAGATCGATGAGAACACGAAATTCTCCAGATACCTCGTGGTGAATCGAACATCGCTGGGGTGGGTGTTCCATGTGAATGGATGAACACTTTCTTTCATGAGTCCATGATCCCGATTGAAGTCCAACACATCGATCAGATAATCGCAGAATTCTTTTTGTTTTTCGGGATCGAACGAGTTCAGCGTAAAGTCGTTCTTTAGCGGTTTCCCTTCCTTCAACACTTGTCTGACAAAGGGAACCAGGTCACGTTTCAAGGTGCCGAAGAACTCGTCGTAAAGTTCCATCGTCATGCCTTCTTCAAAGTCGTCCAGCAAGACATTATAGGCTGGGCTTACCGGATCGTAATACTTAACGAATTTCCGGTTGAACTCAATCAATTTGGCCAGATTGCCTTTGAACGAATCCCAGTCGTTGTTGGCTTTGGCGTCTTCCCAGAGTCGTTGCGACAGATTGACGAGTTTCCCATATTCGACGTACTCGTTTTCGGGGATCTTGACAACTTTGTCCAGTTCCTTTTTGGCGCGTTTGATTTCTCTCGCGCTCAAATCGTCCAGTTCATCCAAGCGCTCAAACAAGCCATATACCGCATCTTGGTATTCTTGTGATGTACTGAGTTTGAACAGTTCGGCACTGATCAACCCAAGCATATCCGCCCGTCGTGGAAATGTGCCGCGGGGGGCTTCGGTCTGGCTGTCCCAGCCGACGACACTCATGACATACGAGTACGCTTCTTGTTTCTTCCGCATGTCGCGAAATTGTTGCATCAAATCCATTGTGATCACTCCTTTGCTCAATTATATCATGAAAAAGGCGAAAATCATTTGATTTTCACCTTTCCGCTGAGGGCTTTTTTGAGTAAAACTTGGATTTCACGGGATTTGTCGGAGTTCTCGATTTTAACATCCCCACTCACCGAGCGAAGCTTCACGGTTTCCGGGTAGAAGTCCTTTCCTTTGCAGTCGCCGCTGACGGTCTTGAAGTCCAGCGATTTCGCTTCGGTCTGTTCGACTTTCAAATCGCCGCTGACGGTGTTGAGATCGATCGGGCCGTCAATCTTGGTGTCGGTGAGGGATGCATCTCCGCTTACCATGGACATTTTCAGGGAGCCGAGGATTCCGTTTTCAACTTTCAAATCCCCACTTACGGTAGAGAAGTTGGCTGCATTGGTGGTGAATTTGTGAATCTTGACGTCGCCGCTGGTGGTTTTGATGTCGAATGTTTCGGTTTCAATCGACTCGAGTTTGGCATCGCCGCTGACGATTTTGATGGAAAAGAGCTTGCTTTTGATGTTTTGCGGTACTTTTACCATAAATTTTCCGGCGTCTCGGGAGAGACGGAAACGGGTTTTGTCACTGAGACGTTTGAGCGAGAACAATTCGCTGTCAAACGTCACTTCGTAATCGTCGGTGTCATCGATGTTCTTGTAGTGAACTTCGATCGATTCGGCATCGGAAATGACGTACTTCACGTCTTCACTGACGAGTGCGATGCTGATGTCGAACTCCTTGTCCACTACTGGGAATGTTTTCCATAAGGTGTATCCTTCCACAATGGTTCCTCCTTTTTCGACGGTCACGGTGTCGGCCAGATTATCCTTGAGATCCTGGGCCAGTTTGGCGGGATCTCCGAATTTTGTTGTCAGCTCGTCATCGGACAGTCCTTCTTTTTGGGCGGTTTCAATCATTTCTTCATGATCGGCGAGAATTTCCTTGATCTCGTCTTTGCTAAAGTTTAGTCGTTTCAGTTCTTTTTTCAAATCGTCTAAGAATGTCTTCATGCTTCTTGCCTCCCTTGTTCAAAATCTCATATACGCCACCAATGAATTGATCCCATGAATCCCGCAGTTCGAGGTAATACCGGAATCCTTGTTTCGTGATGCGATAGTACTTGCGCGGTGCTCCGACGTTCGACTCTTGTAAATAGGTAGTGAAGTAGCCCTCCTTCGTCAATCGCCTGAGAATCGGGTAAATGGTGTTTTCATTCACATCCAGATGTTGGGA
Organism: uncultured Mycoplasmatota bacterium; assembly: GCA_913062645.1. Taxonomy (GTDB): domain Bacteria; phylum Bacillota_I; class Bacilli_A; order Izemoplasmatales; family Izemoplasmataceae; genus Xianfuyuplasma. The sequence continues at coordinate 531,490 of CAJXVW010000002.1, read as the reverse complement.
AATGTTGTTGATGATCATGTACCCGTACATGTCCTCTTGAACCAGCTCGCTCAGGACGCATAGTTCAATGATTCCCCGCTTGAATTGCGCGTTCATGATATCGACCTCCTATACCCATCTTAACACACTACTGTGCGCGACACAATACCTAAATGAAAAAAAGGACTGTTTTAGAACAGTCCCTTTGCTTCTCCATCTTTTGTAATGTCCATTTCTAGCGCCGCAGGGGCTTTCGGAAGTCCCGGCATGGTCATGACGTCGCCCGTCAATGCGACAATGAAACCAGCTCCGATCGAGGGAGTGAGTTCTCGAATCGTTATCGTAAACCCCTTCGGTCGTCCCAGTAATTTCGGGTTGTCCGACAAGCTGTATTGTGTTTTCGCCATGCAGACTCCGAGATCGTCCCAGCCGAATCGGCGGAATCGGCGCAACTGGATGCGCGCCGTTGAGGAGAACTCGACACCATCGGCCCCGTAAACTTCCTTGGCGATGGTTTCAATCTTCTTCTGAAGTGAGTCTTCCGGTTTGTAGAGACGTTGGAAATGATTCTCTTTGGTTTCGATTTCTTGAACCACTTTGGTCGCGAGATCGACAGCGCCTTCGCCACCCTTCGCCCATACTTCACTAAGGCTGTACGGATGTTTGTTGGATTTGAGATATTCCTCTAATGCAGCCGTTTCCCGTTTGGTATCGCCGGTAAAATGATTGATTGCGACGACATAGGGGAGCCCGAATTTCTGTATGGTTTCGATGTGTCGTTCCAAGTTTTCAATCCCTTGTTGCAACGCCTCGACATTTTCTTGATCGAGTTCTTTTTTGTTGACACCTCCATGCATTTTCAGTGCCCGTACAGTTGCTACGATGACAACCGCACTTGGTGTGAAATGTCCTTGCAGTGTTTTGATGTTGAGGAATTTTTCCGCACCAAGATCGGCGCCGAATCCCGCTTCGGTGATGACGTAGTCCGCCAGTTTGCGTCCCATGTTGGTTGCGATGACGCTGTTGCATCCATGCGCGATGTTCGCGAACGGTCCGCCATGAACCAGCGCCGGTGTATTTTCCAATGTTTGAACAAGATTTGGTTTGATTGCGTCTTTCAGGATCAGCGCAACCGCGCCTTCGACTTGAAGATCGCCTACGGTGACGGGTTTGCGATCGTAGGTATATGCGACCACGATGCGCCGCACACGCGTTTTCAAATCTTCCAGATCATCGGCCAAACAAAGCACCGCCATGATTTCCGAGGCAACCGAGATGTTGAATCCATCCTCACGAGGGATGCTGTTACCGGTACCGCCAAGGCCGACAACAACCTGACGCAACGCCCGGTCGTTCATGTCCAAACAGCGTTTCCAGGAAATGCGTCGCGGATCGATGTTCAGTTCGTTTCCCTGGTGAATATGGTTGTCAATGATGGCGCTGATGGCGTTGTTGGCTGTGGTGATGGCATGAATGTCGCCGGTGAAATGGAGGTTCAAATCTTCCATCGGAACCACTTGACTGTAGCCACCTCCGGCGGCGCCTCCCTTGATTCCCATGACCGGACCGAACGAGGGTTCGCGTAAGGCGATGATCGCATTCTTGCCGATTTTCTTGAATGCCTGGCCAAGCCCCACTGTCGTTGTGGATTTGCCTTCCCCGGCCGGTGTCGGGTTGATGGCGGTGACAAGAATGACCTTTCCATCTTCCTTGTCGGCCATGCGCTTCATGGCATCCAGAGAGATTTTTGCTTTGTAATTACCATACAGCTCGATGTCATCTTCATTCAAGCCGAGTGTCGATGCAATCTCGCGTATGGGTTTCATATCCGCTTGTTGGGCGATTTTTAAGTCAATGTTTTCCATGATAAGCCTCCTCTTTGGTCTGATTTCATTTTCTCACTTTTAAGGACCAAAATCAACCGAATTACCTAAAACGCTTACAAAATTATCAGTAAACATTCATTTCAATATGTAGTATAATGATGGCATACCACGAGCAAAGGTGATGGAAATGAAGATAGGAATTGTGGGACTCGGCCTTATTGGGGGCACATACGCCAAAAGCCTGAGACCCTACCGCTACCATCTGGTTGGCATCGACATCGACCCTCTAGCGATCGCATACGCGCTTGACAACAACATTGTCGATGAAGCGACCGACGATCCAACAACCGTTTTAGGCGACTTGGACGTCGTATTTCTTTGTCTGTATCCGGATCGGGCCGTGGACTTCGTGCGCAAACACATCAATCAGTTCAAACGAGATGCGATCGTCTCCGACGTCGCCGGCATCAAACGGTACATGATCGATCAACTCGAGGTTTACAAAGACGACATTCAACTGGTCTTCGCCCACCCCATCGCGGGACGTGAAACAATCGGCATAAAACATAGTGATGAAGCGATTTTCCAGAATGCAAACTTTGTCATCACACCCACCAAACACAACACCGAAGAAGCGTTGAACCTGATCGAAACGCTCGCTCGTCAAATGGGCTTTTCTTCCGTTGCCCGCATTCAGGACTTCGAGCACGACGACATCATTGCCTATACATCGCAACTAACCCATGCCATCGCCATCAGTCTCGTCAACAGCGACGACGACAAGTACGACACCAGTCGCTTCATCGGCGACTCATACAAAGACCTTACCCGGATTGCCATGATCAATGACGATTTGTGGGCGGAACTGTTCCTTCGCAACAAAGACTTTCTAACCAGACGCATCAATGCCTTTGAGGAACAGCTCGATTTATTGAAGGATGCGCTTGCCCGCAAAGATCGCGAATCGCTTCGTGAATTGATGCGTGAATCCACGGTGAAACGAGGGAACATCAAATGAACAAATACGACTCCATTACGCTGTTTCCCGCTCGTTTGGAAGGTCAATTGGAAGTACCCACATCGAAAAGTCTCACCCATCGCGCATTGATTTGTGCGGCGTTGGCCAAAGGAACGAGTACGATCTCCGATGTGGTCCTCTCCGACGACATTCGTGCCACGCTCTCCGCGTTGGAACAGATCGGCGCTCGCATCGAAATCAATGATGATTCCGTTGATATTCGAGGAATAAAATCCCTGAAAGCTCCAAATGAAGCGATTGATTGTAATGAATCCGGCTCGACGCTCCGGTTTTTAATCCCCCTCTTATCTCTAACCGGAAAAGAGGTCGTTTTTACCGGACAACCGTCGCTTCTCCGACGTCCCCAATCGGTGTACGAAGACCTCTTCCGTCAAGATCATATTTTCTTCGAGCACAACGATGATAAAATTGTGGTAAATGGCTCTATTAAAGCCCGTAGATATTTTGTCGACGGCACCGTCAGCTCACAATTTTTTACCGGATTGATGTTCGCTTTGCCACTCTTGAATGAAGATTCCTACATCCATATTAAGGGGCATCTGGAGTCCCGCAGCTACATTCAACTCACCATTCAGATGCTGGAACATTTCGGCGTCACCGTGACAGAGATAGAAAATGGCTACTACATACCCGGAAATCAGTCCTATGAGCCGTTTGATTATCGTGTCGAGGGGGATTACTCCCAAGCGGCATTCTTTCTTGTAGGCGGCATTCTCAACGGAAACGTGACGGTCCACAACCTGTCTCACGAATCACGGCAAGGAGATCAGGCCATCATCGACATCATCAAACGCATGAAAGGCCGCTTGATTTTCATGGAAGACGGCTTGATTGCGAACAAATCAACAACCAACGCGGCCAAGATTGACATTGCCGACTGTCCGGACCTAGGTCCGATCGTGGCGCTTTTGGGTTCTCTCAGCAAAGGCACCACGACGATCGTCAACGCCGGTCGCCTGCGACTGAAGGAATCCGATCGCATCGAATCCACCGTGGCCACCTTGCAGGCCCTTGGTGCGAACATTCGAAGCAAGGGGGATGAGATCATCATCCACGGCAAGTCGTCACTTACCGGTGGCACCGTCGATTCATACAACGACCATCGCATCGCAATGATGGTTGCGATTGCCTCAATTGTCTCCGAACAGCCCATCGTATTGCATCGTGCAAACGCCGTAACAAAGTCGTATCCCCATTTTTTTGATGACTTCAGAAAACTTGGCGGATCGTTCCTTGAAGGGGTTGATGAATCATGAAAATCGTATCCGTACCGATTCCTGGAAAAGCATACGATGTGGTGATTGAAACAGGCTTGCTTCAGCGCATTGATCACTTTGTTGATGCGAATCGACAGATTGTCATCATCACCGATGACAACATCCCTTCCATTCATGTAGAGACCGTTGTCGCAAAATTGCCATCTTCCTTGGTCTTGAAAGTTCCCGAAGGAGAGTCCTCAAAATCCATGGAAATGGCTTTGTCATTGACTGATCGAATGATTGAAAAGAACATCACAAGAGATGCTTTGTTGATTGCTCTTGGGGGTGGTGTGGTAGGAGATCTGGCTGGTTTTGTCGCAGCTACCTACATGCGTGGCATCGATTACATTCAAATCCCCACAACCCTGCTCGCTCAGATTGATTCCAGTGTTGGTGGCAAAGTTGCCGTCAATGCGTCGCACATGAAAAATGCAATTGGCGCATTCAAACAACCCAAGCTGGTGTTGATCGACCCTCTGACCCTGGAAACCTTGGAACCACGCCATTTCAACAATGGGATGGCGGAGATGATCAAGTATGGTTTGATCGCCAGTAAACCGTTGTTTGATGCCTTGTTGAAGCAAGACGTCAAGTCAAATCTGGAAGAATTCATCGAGTCCTGTGTTATCATAAAGAAAACCATCGTTACAGAAGATGAATACGATACCGGAATACGCCAGATTCTCAACTATGGTCACACCATCGGTCATGCCTTGGAACAGCTCTCGAATTACGCTCTGTTGCACGGTGAGGCCATTGCAATCGGCATGGCAATGATGTCGATTGGAATGCCGTTTGAAGACGATTTGCGTCGATTGTTGCATAAATATGATCTACCGGATACATATGAGTATGATAAAACCGCATTGTTCGAATACGTTCGCACCGATAAGAAAGCATCGTCAACATCGTTGAACATGATTGTTGTTGAAGAAGTGGGAAAAGGCTATATTAAGCCCATTTCATTGTCAGATTTTAAAGCCAGATTGTAGGTGATATCATGAGTAGTTTTGGACAAGTTATCCACATCGATTTGTTTGGTGAATCCCACGGAGAAGCGATTGGGTTGGTCATTCACAATTTGCCTGCGGGGCTTCAATTGGACAAGGAGCGGATTAGCAAGGCGTTGTACAAGCGCCGCCCGAAATCCAAATTATCCACCGCCAGACAAGAACAAGATGAGTATCAGATCATCAGTGGTTACTTTAACGATAAGACCACAGGTACGCCATTAACCATCATTATTCCAAACACCGATACCCGCTCCAGGGATTATTCTCCCGAGATTCTGCGGCCATCTCATTCGGACTATACGGCCCACATTCGTTATGATGGATATCATGATTATCGTGGTGGCGGCCATTTTTCCGGACGACTAACGGCTCCACTCGTAATTCTTGGTGCGATATGCGAATCCATCTTGAATGATCACGAAATTCAAATTGGCAGTCACATTTCCAGCATCAAAGATGTTTCCGATGCGGAATTTTCATCCATCGAGCTCAATAAAGAAGTTCTAGAAAGCTTGAATTCTAGCGATTTTCCAACAATTGACAATGCTGTCGTTGATCAATACCAACAAATCATTCTTGATGCGAAAGCAAACCAGGACAGCGTCGGTGGAACCATTGAAACAGCAGTCATCGGTGTTCCTGCCGGCTATGGTACCCCATTCTTTGAAAAAGTGGAGAGCATTCTATCCCACCTGCTGTTCAGTATTCCCGCCGTCAAGGGGTTGGAGTTTGGTGATGGATTTGCCATGACGCGTAAATTGGGATCAGAAACAAACGATCCTTTCATACTGGAAAACGGCTCAATAAAGACGTCTTCTAATCATTCTGGTGGTCTTCAAGGCGGTATCACCAACGGCATGCCGATTGTATTTCGAACAGCCATCAAGCCCACGTCATCCATCGGCAAACCACAACAAACCGTCAACATCGATACCATGGAGGCAATCACCCTGGAACTTAAGGGTCGTCACGATCCCGCCATCGTTCACCGGGTGATTCATGTCATCAACGCCATAACCAGTTATGCCATTCTTGAACTGATTGTTCGTCAGGAGGGCCCCAAATGGATGATCTGACGACCATGCGCAAACGCATCAACGCCATCGACGATACCATCATGGCCTTATTGGAAGAACGATTTGATCTGGCGCACCGGATCGGTGCCTACAAAGTATCCAACAATTTACCGATCTACGATGCTGATCGCGAACAATCAATATTCGACAAAACAGCATCATTCAGCCATTTTCCACAAATGAAAGAAGTGTATTCCACAATCATGAAAGAGAGTAAGAAACTGCAGCGAAAGTAGGAATCACCATGTATGGTCTTCTCGGCAAACAGTTGTCTCACAGCTTTTCCAAACAAATACACGAGCATTTTACCGATCATAATTATAACCTCTTTGAAACAGCTGATTTAGAAGAGTTTTTTGCCAAGACCACATTTTCCGCGTTAAACGTAACAATTCCGTATAAACATGAGGTGATTCAACACCTTGACTGGTTGGACCCCGTAGCAGAAGCATTACAAGCCGTCAACACCATTGTCCGCCATGGTGGACAACTTCGCGGTTACAATACCGATTACTATGGACTCGATAAAGCGCTCCACTACAACGATATCTCGGTGCGAAACAAACATGTAATCATACTGGGAAACGGCTCCACTAGTAGAACAATTCAATATTATTGCGAGCAAAATTCAGCGAAAAAAATCACAGTTCTTGCTCGCAATCCCAAGAATCATGAACATCATTTCAGCGATGTGGATAACTTCTCTTCCGCAACTATCATGTTCAATGCTACGCCGGTGGGTATGTTTCCTGACAATGAAGGAATGCTTCCGATTGGTCTGGACAGACTCCCTCATTTGAAGTCAGTGGTGGATGTCATATACAATCCTCTTTCCTCATCGTTGCTGGTGGCCGCCAAATCTAACGACATAAAGGTGGTTAACGGCTTGATGATGCTGATATTCCAGGCAGTAAAATCGATGGAATTGTTCCATAAAACACTGATTTCCGATGATGCTGCACTGCAGTATTACCAGGATCTACGTAAAACGATGACGAACATCATCTTCATCGGCATGCCCATGAGCGGTAAGACCTTCTATGCCAGCAAAATTGCAGATCGATATCGTAAAGTCTTCGTCGATCTTGACGATCAAATTGAAGAGGCAGCCCAAATGAGCATCCCCGATTTGTTTGCATCGCTCGGTGAATCTGGCTTTCGAACGTTGGAATCTTCGGTTGTTAAAAAAGTCTCAAAACGGCACAATCTGGCGATTTCCTGTGGTGGTGGTGTCGTCTTGAACAACCATAACATTCAAAGGTTGAAACAAAATGGGGTCATCGTATTCCTAGACGCCCCCCTGGAGTTTTTGAAACAAATCAATCCCAAGGATCGCCCCTTGTTGAAGGACAAGGACAATCTGGTGCTCTTGTACGAACAACGTCACCACTTGTATGAAGCCGCCGCAGATCTTGTCGTTCCCAAAACGAATTTCAATGAAACAGCCATTCTAAGGGACATTGAGGTGAAACTAGATGAATATTTTAGTTCTTAACGGCCCCAATCTCAACATGTTGGGTCGGCGCGAACCTGACATTTACGGATCCAAATCCTACCAGGATCTGGAAGACTATTGCTACGGATTCGCAGATCGATACCCCGTTTCGATTGATGTCAAACAATCCAATCTGGAAGGTATTTTGATTGATATTCTTCATTACGCCGACGATCATTACGATGGCGTGATCCTCAATGCTGGAGCCTTTACCCACTATTCTTACGCACTGTATGATGCAATAAAAGCAATCTCCATCCCCGTTGTTGAAGTCCATTTATCGGATTTGACGAAACGCGAGCCGTTTCGCACCATCTCGGTAATCCGCGATGCCTGTATCGACAGTGTCATGGGATTGGGATTTCAAAGCTATGAAGAGGGCCTCAAAATTTTACTGGAAAGTCGTGATCAAACATGATAGTTAAACTCAAGCGTGATGCCAAAAAAACGGACATCAAACACCTAAGGGACCATCTCATCAACCAAGGATTCGAAATTCATGACAGCGTTGGTGCCAACTACAGCATTTTCGGCGTCGTTGGCGATACCGCTCAGTTCGACATCCGCAGTTTGTACGCCTATCCGTGCGTGGACAGCGTCATTCGCGTCCAGGAGCCCTTCAAGAAAGTCAACCGCAAGTTCACTCCCGAGGATACGATCATTGATGTCGGTGGTGTCTTGATCGGTGGCAATGAATTGATTGTGATGGCTGGACCGTGCAGCGTGGAAAGCGCTGAACAAGTGGATATCATTGCCGCAAGTGTCAAGAAAGCCGGCGCCAAGATTCTCCGTGGCGGAGCGTTCAAACCCCGCACCTCGCCATATTCCTACCAAGGCATGGGTGTGGAAGGATTGAAAATCCTGAAGGACGCCGGCCTCAAATACGGCATGCCGGTGATTTCCGAACTGATGAGCACCGAGCACATCGACGTCTTCTTGGAGTACGTCGACATCATCCAAATCGGGGCTCGCAACATGCAGAATTTCGCGTTGTTAAAGGAACTTGGTAAAACGAACAAACCCGTTTTACTCAAACGCGGTTTCTCCAATACCATCGAAGAATGGCTCATGAGCGCCGAATACATCATGGCCGGTGGCAATCCGAACGTTATCCTGTGCGAACGTGGAATCCGCACATTCGAACCCTACACACGCAATACACTAGATATTTCCACCGTCCCGATTGTCAAGAAACTAAGCCATTTACCAGTCATTATCGATCCGTCACACGCAGCCGGTTATTGGGATCTTGTTGAGAGCCTGTCTCTCGCCAGCATTGCCGCCGGCGCCGATGGTCTGATCATCGAAGTCCATCACGAACCGGAAAAAGCGATGAGCGATGGCGCACAATCGCTGAAACCGAAGAACTTCAAGGAACTCATGCGCAAAGCCTCCATCATCGGCGACGCGATGGGCCGAAAACTATAAATAAAAAAAGCTTGTCCACGAAGGGCAAGCTTTTTATGTGTTCATGACATCGTCTAGGACGATGGTCTGGGTTCGATCCGGTCCGAAGCTGAACATCGATATTGGAATCCCAACCAACTCGGAAATGGTATTCAAATACTGCTTTGCAGCATCCGGTAAATCGCTGAATTTGGTTGTTTTCGTAATATCTTGATGCCACCCCGGCAGGGTCACATATTCGGGTTTGCAGCGTTCCAAATCCGTGATTGACGCCGGAATGTAATCAATCCGCTTCCCATCCAGATGGTAGGCGACGCAAATCTTCAGCGGATCGATTCCCGTCAAGACATCCAACAACATCACGCTGAGTCCTGTGACGCCACTAACGCGCTTGGTGTGACGCAATACGACCGTATCCAACCACCCGATGCGTCGCGGACGACCCGTGGTGGTACCATATTCATTGCCGGCATCGCGAATCTTGCTGGCGGTGTCGTTGTTGAACTCCGTTAAGAAACAGCCGCTGCCAACTCGTGTTGAATAGGCTTTGGTAACCCCTACCACATCCGTGATATATTGCGGGGAAACCCCCGTGTTAAGCGGAACAGATGATGCTGTTGGAGAACTGGAAGTGACAAAAGGATACGTTCCATGATCGATACAAAGCAACGCTCCTTGGGCCCCTTCAAACAACACTTTCTTGCCGTCTTCCAAGACACCATTCAATAACCGCGATGTATCGGTAACATAAGGTTTCAAGAGTTGTCCGTATTGGTAGTATTCGTCAAACACCGCTTCGATGTCGATGGCTGGTTTTCCGTATGCGGTTAGGATCGTATTGTGATACTTCAGATTGTCAGTGAGTTTGTCCTTGAATGCAGCTTCATCGATCAAATCGCAAATGCGGATGCCGATGCGGGCGAATTTGTCCGTATATGCCGGACCGATGCCTTTGCGGGTTGTGCCTACTTTCTTGTGCTGCGGCTTGATGTCCTCCATCAATCCATCCAGTTCAATGTGTTGTGGCAAGACGACGTGTGCGCGATCGCTGAGGTATAGTTGAAAGTCGGTTACTCCGCCTTGTTTCAACATTTCCAGCTCATCCAACATCGCTTTTGGATCAATCACCATGCCGTTGGCCAGCACATTGATTGCTTCGGTTCGGAAAATCCCGGATGGAATCAGGTGGAGTGCGAATTTCCTGTCATCGAACACGATCGTGTGTCCCGCATTGTTCCCACCTTGGAACCGGACGACGACATCCGCCTGTTCCGCCAGGAAGTCCGTTACCTTGCCTTTTCCTTCGTCCCCCCATTGGGTTCCGATCACTACTACGCCTTTCATGCGAATTCCTCCTAAAAAAGAAAAAATGCACCCGGAAGGTACACCTATGGCGTACGATCCATCATGTTTGGTACGCCGTTTTGGAAACAACCATTTGTATCATATCACGGAGTAAATTCGATGTCAACACTTGACATTCAGCGTGATCAACCACCATATGAATAACTATAATAAAAGGGCCAAAATTGGCCCTTTCCCTTAATTACAACAATTCCAACAAATCAACGATGACGTACAAATAATGGCGGTTCAATTTGATCGTGTCGATGATCACGTTCAACCGTTCCGCCTTGTATTGGAAGCGGATGAACGGACTGATCTCATTGGCCTTGGCAAAAAGGTACTCACCATTGATGTTGCGCGATGCTTCCTGATTGAGTCGGAATGTGACGTTGTTCTTCAACTCACGGATTTTTTCCAATCCTTTTTCCTTCGCCAGATGTTCAAACAGTTTCTCATACATGTAGAGGTTGATTTCTTTGGGCGGCAGACCGAATCGATCTTGGAACTCTTCCATCAACTGACGGATGTCTTCTTTGGATCGAATATTGGTGATTTTCCGGTGCATCTCCATCTTCACATAATCGTTCTTGATGTAGTTGTCGTCGATGTATTTGTTGACTTGAATTTTCAGCGGTGAAGCCGTTTCCTGTTTCTCATCAGAGGGTTCTTCACCCGTTTGTTGGCGATCAATTTCTTCTTTCAGCATGTCCAAGAACAAATCCAGCCCGACGCTGTCCATAAATCCGGATTGCTCGGTGCCAAGGACGTCGCCAGCCCCGCGGATGCTCAAGTCACGGACGGCAATCTTGAATCCCGATCCCAGTTCCGTGAATTCCTTGATGACACGCAGTCGTTTCAATGCTTCTTCGGTGAGTTGTTTGTTTTTCTGATACATGAGGTACGCATAAGCGATGCGATCGCTGCGCCCTACTCGACCGCGAATCTGGTAGAGTTGCGCCAATCCGAGCCGATCACTGTCGTGCACCAGCAGTGTATTCGCATTGGGAATGTCGATGCCGGTCTCAATGATCGTCGTCGATACCAACACATCATACTCCCCGTCCAAAAAGGCCTGAATGACCTCTTCCATCCGGATGCGGCTCATCTTGCCGTGGGCGAACACAACGCGTGCTTCGGGCACCAGTCGCTTGATGCGATTGGCAATCACATTGATGTCATCAACGCGATTGTACAGATAGAATACTTGTCCTTTTCTAGCCATTTCCCTTTGAATCGCATCACGGATTACCGAGTCGTTTCGCTCCAAAACATAAGTCTGAATCGGATACCGGTTGGCGGGGGGTGTTTCCAGCAACGACATGCTCTTGACACCGGTGATCGCCATCTGCAAGGTGCGGGGAATTGGTGTCGCACTGAGCGACAGAACATCGATGTTCACCTTCAGTTCCTTGATGCGTTCTTTGTGTTCCACACCGAATCGCTGCTCTTCATCCACAATCAACAAGCCAAGATCGTGAAACTGCATGTCTCTGGATAGAATGCGGTGTGTACCGATGACAATGTCGATTTCTCCTGTGGACAATTTCGCCAACACGTCTCGCTGGACGGATTTGATGACGAAACGATTCAACAACGCAACCTTGATACCATATCGGTCCAAGCGCTCCTTAAACGTATAGTAATGTTGCCGGGAAAGGACTGTAGTAGGCGCCAGATAGGCTACCTGTTTATTGTCCAACACAGCTTTGAAGGCTGCCCGTAACGCCACTTCCGTCTTGCCGTACCCGACATCCCCACAGATCAGGCGATCCATTGGGCGTTCGGATTCCATGTCGCGCTTGACATCTTCGATCGCGGTTGCTTGATCGGGGGTTTCCTGATACGGAAAATCCGCTTCAAAATCCATCTGAAGATCCGATTCCGGACTGAACGCGAACCCTTTCGCCTGTTCCCGCATGGCATAGAGTTGAATCAGCTTGTCAGCGATATCGCGAACGCGCTTGCGAACCCGCAGTTTGGTTCGTGCCCATTCGCCACTATTGAGTTTGTGAATCTTGGGACGAACCCCTTCACTGCCGATGTACTTCTGAATCAGGTGAATGTTTTCAATTGGAATGTACAACGTATCGTCACCTTTGTAAGCGATGTGAACGTAATCGTTCGTAAACTCTCCCAATGTCATCTGTGTAACACCGAGAAACCGCCCGATACCGTGATTGTAGTGGACGACCAGGTCGCCTTTTTTCAACTCTTCCACGGTGGAAATCTTCTTGGCGTCTTTCATTGTGGTACGGTATTTCGGTTGTTTGCGTTCCTGTTGTTTGTAGATGTTGTCCTCGTTGAGGAGAATCGTGTTGGTGTCATGATGTTCAAATGACAACCGATTGTCGCTAACGACCAAATTCAGCCGTTTTGGAACGATGGAGTCTTTTGGTCCAACAATGTAATACGGGACCTTGTCTTCAATCAATTCGGTGAAATGATGCAAAGAGCGTTGATGTCGGAATGACAGAATGATCGTTGTGTAACGATCGTATTTCTTGATGTCGCCAAGGAACATGTGGATGTTATTGTTGTACAAGACTGCTTCCTTGACGCGTACATTCAAGTGTTTTTCGGTGATTTTGACATCCCCAAAAACGTCCATGTATAGCGATTTTCCATTAAATATATGATCGATGTCACGAACCAGCTCAAAGCCCAATTTCGGATAATCGCCGGTATCCTGATACCATTCGGTGATGTCGTTGACGACATCGTTGTAATTGTCGTGAACGCGCTTGTGTTCCCAGTAGACAACCGTCTGGTTGCCGAGATAATCACTGATCGTTTCTTGTTTATCCGGCAAAAACAGTTGATACCGCGACAGTTTGTCGATGTCATTGTGGTGTTCGAGATTCATCAGATCGTCCACAATTCGATCGTGGGCCTTGCCATCAACCGTGATCCGTTGCAGTTGTCGCTCGACATTGTCTCGAATCACCTGGAATTCTTCGTTGGTGTAATAGAACTCGTACATCGGATAGATTTCGACATGTTTCACTTTCACCGTCGAGCGTTGCGTTTCGACGTCAAACTGACGTATCGAGTCGACCTCATCGTCAAACCACTCGATGCGAACGGGATGAACTTCGTTCAACGGATAGATGTCCAAAATGCCTCCGCGATAGGAAAACTCGCCTTGTTTGTCGACGGTTTCTTCTCGGGAATACCCCATCGAAACCAGTTTTTCCAGGACCCCGTCCACGTCGTGAACATCTTGTAGTTTTAGTCTTAGTATGGCCGTTTCCCATTTCGAAAACGGCATCAAATTCTTGATGAATCCAGTGGTGTTTGTCACCACGATCAATTTGTCGTGGTCCATCAGTTTGCTGACGGTGTTGATTCGTTCCACCTTGAATTCGGTGCTCATCGCCAACATTTCCGTGGTCATGAACTCATCCTGCGGGAAGAATGCCAACTGGTGTTCGTCGAGGTAGGCGGCCAGTTTGTCATAGACCTTTTGGGCGTTGTAGAGGTTGGGCGTTACGACGAGGACATTATGATCGACATCGTGATACAACGAAAGAAGAGCGAGAATGCTGAAATTGTCGTTGGTGTTGACAAGATGCAGCTCATCGCGCTTGCTGAACTGTGATTGTAGGGATTGGAAAAACGGTGTTTGTTTGAAATACTGCAGGATGTTGTTCATCGGATACCTCCCACGCACGGATAGCGAATCCCGCCACAGAGGGGGGTATTCGCTTGGTTTAGGCGATAATAGAATAGCACAAAGAGTGGTTGTTTTCAATCAAAAAAGCCCAAATGGGCTTAATTGAATTGATTCATGATGTTGGAGAATGTCATTCCCTCGACAAATGCGTCGATGATTTCCGTGACCGTCTTGACACTTGGTAAAATGGCATCGAGTTCGGTTTTACCGAAATTGCTCAGAACATAGTCTTTGGCGTCCATCAAAGGATTGGAATCAATCCCGAAACGAAGCCGTTTCACAGTATCCGTACCCAAGTGATCAATGGTTGATTGCATGCCGTTGTGGCCACCGGCTCCACCTTGTTCGCGGAGTCGGATTTTACCCAGCGGCAACACGAAATCATCATAAATGACGAGAATATCGTCTATGGCGATGTCGTAATAATCGGCGACGGCCCGTACGCTCTGTCCGGACAGGTTCATGAACGTATGTGGTTTGAGAAGGATCAAATCGCCTTGTTTCAGCGCTTCCCCATGAAACTTGCGTTCCATTTTGAATGTCAAACCACGTTTGTTCGCATAGAAATCCAGACACATGAACCCGATGTTGTGTTTGGTTCGTTCGTACTTCGCGCCCGGATTTCCCAATCCGACGACGAGTTTCATGTTATTTCCTCTTTGGTTTGATGACCAAGTGACGCTCTTTCCCTTCTCCTTCGGAGATGGTTGTGACGTCGCGCCAATCAGATAGTTTGGTATGAATGATCCGCCGTTCATAGGCGTTCATCGGTTCCAGTTTGGCTTCGATTTTACTGCGTGCGACACTTTTCGCCGTCTTGGTGGCGAGAATTTCCAGCTGGCGTTTGCGGTTGGCCTTGTAGCCACCGATGTCAACCAGCACGATGAAGCGCTCATCGGTGAACACACTGATGAGATTGCGGATGTAGTACTGGATGCTTTCCAGGGTTTTGCCGTTGCGGCCGATCAACAACGGGTTTTCATCGGTGTTGATGCGATAGGAGATTTCCGTGTCCGACTTGCGGCGCATCTCGATCTGCGCTTCGACACCCATGGTTTCAAACATGTCTTTCAGCGCGTTGTAGCCGATTTCGGCGGGATCGACATTCACCGTCGCCCGAACTTTGTACGTTTTGGAAATTAATCCTGATTTATCGAGTACCTCGATGTCGATGTATTGCTTGCCGACGCGCATTTCTTCCGCTGCGACGGCACTTGCTTCGTCTAACGATTTGGTTTCGAATTCGTATGTTTTCATATGTCAGTCACACCTCTATATGCTTTTTACTATGTTTTGCGATTCCAAGTGTTTCTTGTAGCTTTGACGCCGATTGATGTAGGTCTGCAGGAACTGGAATGAGTTACCGACGATCCAGTACAGCGCGATACCGTTATTGGTGATCGCGATCGAAACGAGCATGAACACCATGAAATACGACATGTACTTCATCTGGTTGGCCGTGGCCTGAGCTTGTTTCGACTGGTACTTCTTGTTCTGGAGATATTCCGGTTTGCTTTGGGCGTATTTCTGGTATCCGAACATCAACAGTCCGACAATGATCGCCAGCAGTACTTCCGGGAAAATGGCAGCCATACCGGCTCCAAAGCCATCCGATGCGAATACCGAGAATTCAACACCACTCTTCAAATCCATGCCGAGGAATGTGAAGTTCAACGCGCTGTAGTCTTTGATTCCCGACACCACCACACCGTCTATGGTTCCATCCGACAGTGGCAGTCGACGTACAACTTGGTACATCGCAATGAAGATCGGCATCTGTAAAAACGGCAACAGACATCCGAGTGGATTGATGTTGTATTTGCGGTATACCTCAAGGGTTTCTTGCTGCATCTTGCGCTGGGAAACCTCGTCGTTGCGCCCTTTGTACTTCTCTTGGATTTTGTTCAATTCCGGCTGTGCCTGTTGCATGTTGAGCGTCATTGCGTTGCTCTTGGCGTAGATCGGCCACCCCGCGGAACGGACAATCAGCGTCACCACGATCAGACCCACCCAGTAGTGTCCGCCCAGCTGAAGACTGAGCCAATATGTGAACTCGGCAATCTGGGTAATGATCCATTGCAGCCAACCCCAGCCACCTTCGGCGCCAATCGGCTTGTCGTACATCGTATCGCCATTATTACAGGCACTAAGCAACACGACAAGAACCAACGTCAATACGATCAACTGAATTCTTCTGTTTCGATTCATGTTCTCACCTCAAAAGTTTCAATTTGTCCATCAATCGCGTCACATTATCTTTGATTTGCGCGAACTCCAACGTGCTGGCGCTGGGTTTCACGACAATGAAGATGTCGACGTGATCAACGATGTCAAGTCCGGCGACAATTGCGCGAATCTGACGTTTCATGCGGTTGCGTTTCACCGCTTTTCCATACTTCTTGGGAACACTGACTGCGAAACGAAAATGAGATTGGCCATGGTTTTCTCTTTTGTATACGACAAAATCGCGGTTACCAGCGTTTTGTCGTAGTTTCATGATCGCTTCGATGTCGCTTCCTTGTTTGATTCGATACTCTTTTTTCATACCATCACCTCGGAAACATAAAAACCACCGCAAAAACGTATATTATAGTTTTCAGGTGGTTTCAGGTATAGTATAATATGTTCGATTCGATTGTATTATTCGTCGGCGACGGTGAGTTTCTTACGGCCTTTTGCTCTGCGTCTGGCGAGAACGTTGCGTCCGCCCTTGGTTTTCATGCGGGCGAAGAAGCCGTGCGTTTTGGCTCTTTTGCGTTTGTTCGGTTGATATGTGCGTTTCGACATGATCAACACCTCCTAGTCCGATAGTTGAAAAACCATGCTATAACATTATATATGCAATAAAAAGGTGTGTCAATACAATTGATGGATTTTTCCTGAAAGGTTGGAAACCACAAAAGTTTTCCACATTGGTTTTGGGCTTGATTCCGTGATTTCAACGGTGGCCATTGTGGAAATGTGTTTTACTGGAAAGGCGTCTTTGTGAAAATTGTTGATAACCCACTTTAACAACTATAACTAGCGATTTACCATCAACAACATGTTACTGGAAACGTTGTGGATTAGAAAAGTTTTCCACAATTTCCGTGTATAAGTTTTGTTTCATTTCTGTTTTTTTTCGTGGTATATTATGGGTATAGATTTTTGAGGTGAACCCGATGGAAAAATACACAACAATTTGGCAAGAAATCAAACAATCGTTGGAAGACGATTTGGACGAAGTTGTATTCGCGGAGATTTTTGATCCTGTGAATACAGTTTTTAAAGTGGTAAACAATTACATCTATCTCGTTGCTCCCAACGACTTCATCAAGCGCCGCATCGAAATGTTGTATTTGAACAAACTGAACCGTTATCTCGAACTCAAACTGGACGATCCCCACAAATTCCGGATCATGACCGAATCCCAGGCATCTAAGGAACTCGCCGATGACAAAGAATTCGCTGTCAATCAGGCCGATGATTCCTTGACGGACCGCTACATTCAAGGCAATCTGAACACCAGTTACACCTTCGACAGTTTCGTGGTTGGGAACTCCAACCGTTTGGCCTACACAAGTGCCATCAAAGTCGCCGATCAACCAGGTGTCGTCGCTAATCCACTGTACATTTTCGGAGATGTCGGTCTGGGCAAGACTCATCTCATGCAGTGTGTCGGCAACTACATCTTGGAAGGCGACATGAACGCCCGCGTCCTGTACGTCAAGACCGATCAGTTCGTAGAGGAATACGTGCGTCACGCGTCCAAAAAGAAATACGATGAGTTTTATGACAAGTACCGCAACGTCGACGTCTTGCTGGTCGATGACATCCAATTTCTGTCCGGCAAAGACCAGTCGCAGAACGAGTTCTTCAAATTGTTCGAACTGTTGCACGGCCAGCAGAAGCAAATCGTCATTACTTCCGATCGCAGCGCCAACGAACTGAAAGACATCATGAGCCGCCTTACGTCGCGGTTTGAGTGGGGTGTCACGGTTGACATCAATCGTCCGGATCTCGATCACCGGATCAAGATTCTGCGCAAAAAGCTGATGGCGGAAACATCCAACGCCGATTTGATTCCCGATGACGTGATCGAATACATCGCCAGTGTGTTTGACAACAACGTACGCGAACTCGAGGGCGCGCTGAAGCGCGTGTTGTTCTATTGCACGGCATTCAATTTCGAGTTCACCGTGAAAAATGCGGAAGCCGCGTTGGAAACACTTGTCAAACCGCGTATCAACGACAATTTCCTCAGCGAAAACAAGATCAAAAACATCATGAGCATCGTCAGCGATTACTACCGCATCTCGACCAGTGATCTGGTATCGAAGAAGCGAACCGCCAAATACGTCTTTCCGAGACAGGTTTCAATGTATCTGATCAAAACCTTGTATGACCTTCCCTACAAGAAAATCGGGACCTTCTTCGGCAATCGCGATCACTCCACCGTCATGCATTCCGTCGAGAAAATCAACAACGAGATGGAGATGGATCCAAACGTGAAGAAAGACGTGGAAAAACTGACGATAAAATGTGGACAAAAGTGAAAAAATAAATCGCTAAAAACAGCGTTATGTGATATAATATGAGTATGATTTTGCGAGGTTTCCACAAATCCACACGACACAATAATAATCAACAATATAAATTATAGTCAATTAGAGGTGAGGACATGAATTTTCAAATCAACAAAGACACATTGCTGAACAACCTGATCGTCGCACAAAAAGCCTTGTCGAACAAAACACCGAATCCTGCCCTCCAGGGCATCAAGTTAGATGTATTGAAAGATCACCTGGTGATTACCACCAGCAACTCCGATATCGCCATCAAACTGACCGTCAAGGACCCGAGTCTTGACGTCACCAAAGAAGGATCCGCGCTGATTCCCGGCAAATACTTTGTCGAAATCATTCGCAAGCTCGATGGATTGAAAGTCAATCTGTCGATGGCCATGGACAACATGTTGCGCATCGAAGCCGATCGCTCGGACATCACGCTCAATATGATGGATTTGGAAGATTATCCGGAATTGCAGTTCAACGAGAAAGTCAAATCAATCAAAATCAATGTCCGCGTCCTCAAGACGATCATCCGTCAGACAGCGTTCGCGACGTCTTCGATTGAAAACCGTCCGATTCTCACCGGCGTCAACTTCAAAATCGATGGCAAGAAACTGACGGCAATCGCCACCGACAGCTATCGGTTAAGCCAAAAAGAGATCGAACTGAACGATTCCTATGAGCCGCTCAACATCATCATCCCCGGTCGCAGTCTCGAAGAACTGATCAAAGTGTTGGAAAACAACAACGACCAGGTCGAACTGCACTTTGATCACTCGAAGATTCTCTTCAAATACAACAATTTACTGTTCCAATCACGGTTGCTCGAAGGAAACTACCCGGAAACATCCAAATTGATTCCGACCGATTTCCCAACCGTCATCAAGTTCAACAAAGAGAACCTGTCCACCGCCATCGAACGCGCCAGCTTGCTGTCGAGCCGTGACGGCAACAACGCCATCGTCAAACTGGCACTGCGCCAGGACAACATCGTCGAGATCACATCGAACTCACCCGAAATCGGGAAAGTTCTGGAAGAAGTGTATCCGGTTGATGAAATCGTCGGACATCCCTTCAAAATCGCGTTCAGTTCCAAATATATCCTGGATGCTCTGAAAATCTTCAATTCCAGCGAAGTAAGCATCAATTTCACCGGTGAAATCCGCCCCTTCATCATCAAGGGCGAATACGATGAAAACATGCTGCAGTTGATCCTCCCCGTCCGCACCGAATAAAAGCCCCTCAGCGGGCTTTTTTTATGCCTGGATTTTGTTGCTATTTTATGCAATTTATAATATAATATATTTATACATAATAATATATATGAAAGACAGTGGTGTTTTATGGAACAAATAGCCATCACCAGCGAGTACATAACACTGGGACAATTCTTAAAATTCGCCGACCTGATTCCCTCGGGTGGAATGGTAAAAATGGTACTACAGGAATACACCATTCACGTCAACGACGTGCGAGAAGATCGCCGTGGTCGCAAATTGTACCCCGGGGACAAGATCGCAATCGCCGGCATCGGCACATTCCGGATTGTGTCCTCGTGAAACTCAAACAGCTGCAACTGGCCACATTCCGGAATTATGACACACTCGATCTGGATCTCCATGACAACACCATCATCTTTCTAGGCAACAACGCCCAAGGCAAAACCAGCATTCTCGAATCCATCTACGTTCTCGCCTTTACCAAATCACACAAGACCTACAAAGACACCGATATCATCCAAAATGGCGCTGAGTTCGCCAAAATCAACGCTGTCATCGATTTGAAGGATGGTGACAAGGAAATGGGTATCATCATCTCAAAACTTGGCAAGAAGGCGAAATACAACCGTGTGGAGCTGGACCGATTGAGTGAATACATCGGACGACTGAACGTGGTGATGTTCGCTCCGGAGGATCTCGATCTGATCAAGGGAAATCCCAAGGAGAGGCGAAAATTCCTCGATATCGAAATCGGCCAGGTGGACAAGGAATACCTGTACCACCTGCAACAATACAAGAAAGTCTTGAAACAACGCAACGACTTGTTGAAGACGATGCAGAAACACAAAGACGACAATTACCTCCTGCTCGACGTCATCACCGATCAACTGATCGACTACCAAACACCGCTAATCCGCATGAGAAAAGCATTTCTCAAAGATGTATCACAGTACGCACAACGCCATTATCAGGCATTGTCCGGCCGTGACGACGATCTCGCAATCGCGTACGCCCCATCCTTGACAAACAACCCCAAACAGGAATATACCACCAAATACCAGTACGATGTCATTACCGGAACGACAAACCAAGGAATCCACCGTGACGACATCGAATTCATCCTGAACGACCAACCATTGAAAACCTACGGCAGCCAAGGCGAACAACGCACCGCCGTATTGGCCGTAAAACTGGCTCTGATCGATTTTATCAAGGAACGCCGGGGCGAGTATCCAATCTTGCTTCTGGACGATGTGTTGAGCGAATTGGACGTCTCGCGGCAAAACAATCTCCTGGAATACATCAACGACGACATCCAGACATTGATCACCACAACCGACATCACCGACATCAACTTGGACAAATTGAATCACTACCGCATATACGAAGTCATCAACGGACACGCAAAGGAGAGTGAATCCCATGGCGCATAGCTACGATTCCAGAAACATTCAGATCCTCGAAGGGCTCGAGGCTGTCAAAAAACGGCCCGGCATGTACATTGGCTCGACCGGACCACGCGGTCTTCACCACCTGGTCTGGGAAATCGTCGACAACTCGATCGACGAGGCGATGGTTGGAGCCGCCACGCACATCTGTGTCGAAATTCTCGAAGGAAACATCATCCGCGTGTCGGACGACGGGCGCGGCATTCCGGTCGACACCCACCCGAAAACCGGATTGCCGGCCGTGGAAACCATCCTCACAACCCTCCACGCCGGTGGGAAGTTCGACAACAACTCCTACAAAGTGTCCGGCGGACTGCATGGTGTTGGCGCCAGTGTCGTCAACGCCCTCAGCGAATGGATGGAAGTGGAAATCCACAAAGATGGCCGCAAATACACCCAACGCTACGAGTACGGCTTTAGCGTGACCGCATTGATCGATCATGGACCAACCGATCAATCCGGCACGATCACGTGGTTCAAGGCCGATCCGAAGATTTTCACCGAAACCACCGTCTACGAATACGAATTGCTTCGCAACCGCGTCCAGCAACTAGCGTTTTTGAACAAAGGCGTCCGCATTGAAATCAATGATTATCGCGGTGACGAGCCGGAAACAAACACTTACTGCTACGAAGGTGGAATTGTCGAATACGTCAAATATCTGAACCGTTCCTTCGACACCCTGCACGACGAAGTGATCTACTGCGAAGGCGAAATCGACAACATCGTCGTCGAAGTGGCGATGCAGTACAACAACGCATATCGCGCCAACATCTTCAGTTTCACCAACAACATCAACAACATCGAAGGAGGAACCCACGAAGAGGGCTTCCGAATGACGTTGACGCGTGTCTTCAACAACTACGGAAAAAACAACAACATCTTCAAGAAAGACGAATCACTCGTCGGCGAGGACACCCGCGAAGGACTCACCTGCATTTTAAGCGTGAAACACCCGGATCCCCAGTTCGAAGGCCAGACCAAGTCGAAACTCGGTTCCACGGAAGTGCGACGCATCGTCTCGCAAATTCTCTCCGAAGGACTGGATCGATATCTTCTGGAACACCCCAACGACGCCCGAATGATCATCGAAAAAGCCTTGATGGCGTCCCGTGCTCGCATCGCCGCCAAAAAGGCGCGCGAAGCAACCCGGCGCAAAAGCCCGCTCGATGGTCTCGGTTTCGCTTCCAAACTGGCCGACTGCCGCAGTCGCGATCCACAACTCAGTGAAATTTACATCGTCGAGGGTGATAGTGCCGGGGGAAGCGCCAAACAAGGACGAGACAGCGAATTCCAAGCAATCCTTCCGCTCCGCGGTAAAGTCATCAATGTCGAAAAATCCCGACTGGACAAAGTGCTCGGCAACAAGGAAATCCTGTCGATGATTCAAGCGTTCGGGACCGGCATCGGCGACGAATTCAACATCGCCGACGCACGCTACCACAAAATCGTCATCATGACCGACGCCGACGTCGACGGTGCGCACATTCGAACGTTGCTCCTAACCTTCTTGTTCCGCCAGATGAAACCGCTCATCGAACAAGGATATGTCTACATCGCCCAACCCCCGCTGTACAAGATCCAACAGGGAAAGCGCGTCGAATACGCCTATACCGACGAAGAACTGAAAGTCAAGCTGGACGAGTTCGGCACCCGTGCCAACATCCAGCGATACAAAGGTCTCGGTGAAATGAATGCCGAACAACTTTGGGAAACCACCATGGATCCCGCGCGCCGCACCCTTCTCCAAGTCACCTTGGAAGACGCCATCGAAGCCAACGACGTGTTCAGCATGTTGATGTCCGATGATGTCGCACCGCGTCGCGAATTCATCCAGAAAAACGCCATTTACGTGCAGAATCTGGACGTCTAGGAGATGACATCAATGGAAGACAACCTACAACAATACGACAACATCAAGGAAATCAACATCTCGACCGAGATGAAGACGTCGTTCCTCAGTTACGCCATGAGCGTCATCGTCGCCCGTGCCCTGCCGGACGTCCGTGACGGCTTGAAACCGGTCCATCGCCGCATTTTGTACGGCATGGACGAACTGAGCCTGTATCCCGATCGCGCCTACAAGAAATCGGCTCGCATCGTCGGTGATGTCATGGGTAAGTATCATCCCCACGGCGATTCTTCAATCTACGACGCGATGGTCCGCATGGCCCAGGAATTCAGCTATCGATATCCTCTTGTCAACGGCCACGGCAACTTTGGTTCGATCGATGGTGATGGCGCCGCAGCGATGCGATATACCGAGAGCCGGATGACCAAAATCACCACCGAAATGCTGTCCGACATCAAAAAAGACACGATTGATTTCATCGACAACTATGACGGCAGCGAAAAAGAACCCAGCGTGCTGCCTGCGAAATACCCCAATCTGCTCGTCAACGGTGCGACCGGCATCGCCGTCGGCATGGCGACCAATATCCCACCACACAATCTCGGCGAAGTCATCGACGGCATTCTCGCCTACATCGACGATCCCGAAATCACCATCGACGATCTCATGGACTACATCCCCGGACCGGACTTCCCCACTGGTGGAACGATCATGGGACTCACCGGTCTGCGCAATGCGTATGAGACGGGAAACGGCTCCATCAAGGTCCGCGCGAAAACGGAAATCATCGAACATAAAAACGGTAAAAAGTCGATCATCATCACGGAAATCCCCTACCAGGTAAACAAATCGCGGATGATTGAAAAGATCGCCGACCTCGCTAAAGAAAAGCGGATTGACGGCATCACCGATCTCCGCGACGAGTCCAATCGCAACGGCATTCGCGTCGTCATCGAATTACGCAAGGACGTCAACGCCGAAGTGACCTTGAACAACCTCTTCAAGTACACCCCGCTGCAGACCAGTTTCGGCATCAACATGCTGGCGCTTGTCAACAATCAGCCGCAAGTATTGTCATTGAAAGACGCATTGAAACACTACGTAGAACATCAGTTGGAAGTGTTGACGAGGAAAACCGTTTTTGACCTCGATCGAGCGAAATCCCGGGCGCACATCCTCAACGGATTGCTGACCGCGTTGGATCACATCGACGAGGTCATCGAAACCATCCGCAACTCCTATGACGATACCGACCAACAATTGATGCAGCGGTTCGATTTGTCCGAAGAACAAGCCAAGGCGATTCTTGAGATGCGCCTCCGCCGACTGAGCGGACTGGAACGGGAAAAACTTGAAATCGAGCGTCGCGACTTGCTCGTGACAATCGATGAACTCCAGTTCATTCTCGCCAACGAATCCAAACGGTTCGAAATCATCAAGGAACAACTCGTCGACATCAAGAACCGATACAGTGACCCGCGGCGCAGTGAAATCAGTCTGTCGCTCGACCTCGACATCGAAGACGAAGATCTGATCCCGGTCGAAGACGTGATCATCACCATCACCTCGTCCGGCTACTGCAAGCGCATGAACGTGGAATCCTACAAGACGCAAAACCGCGGTGGCAAGGGCATGACCGGCATCAAGACCAACGAAGATGACGTGGTTGAACACCTCATCAACACCTCGACGCACGATTATTTGTTGTTCTTCACCAATACCGGCCGCGTCTACAAGATGAAAGGATATAAAATCCCCAATTATGGGCGGATTTCCAAAGGTTTGCCGATTGTCAATTTGTTGAACCTTGATGATGGAGAAAGCCTTGCGGCGGTCGCCAAAATCAGCGACTTCGAGTCCGAAGACTATCTCTTCTTCGTCACCTGCAAGGGCGTCGTCAAACGCACCCAGGTACGCGATTTCCAGAACATTCGCACCACCGGCATCAAAGCGATCAACCTGCGCGACGGCGACGAGTTGCTGGGCGTTCGTCTCACCGACGGCGATCGCGACATCGTCATCGGGGCCTCCAACGGCAAGGCGATTCGCTTCCACGAAGACACCGTTCGTCCGATGGGCCGGGTCGCCAGTGGCGTCCGCGGTATTCTCCTCGAAGAGGACGAAAAAGTGGTTGGGTTCACCGTTGTAACAGATGAGAAAAATCAAATTCTCGTAGTAACGGAAAATGGCTATGGAAAGCGCACCGACGTTGATGAGTATCGCCAACAGAACCGTGGCGGAAAAGGCGTCAAGACGCTGCACATCACCGAGAAAAACGGCGTTCTCACCAAACTTCGCAGCGTCATAGGTTGTGAAGATTTGATCATCACCACCACCAAAGGCATGATCATCCGCCTGCCGATCGAAC
Organism: uncultured Mycoplasmatota bacterium; assembly: GCA_913062645.1. Lineage (GTDB taxonomy): Bacteria > Bacillota_I > Bacilli_A > Izemoplasmatales > Izemoplasmataceae > Xianfuyuplasma. The sequence continues at coordinate 505,938 of CAJXVW010000002.1, read as the reverse complement.
AGATCGCCACGTCCAAACGGGCCACCCAAGGCGTTCGACTGATCAAATTGAACGAAGGCCACAAAGTGGCGACCATCGCCATCGTGCCCCACGCGGAAGACGAAGAGGAAGAAATCATCGTCACCGATCAACCGATCATCGAAACCGAATAATCCATCAAGCGGCAACCCTTGCGGGGGTGTCGCTTTTCTCTTGAACATGGAACAATCCAGTCCCATCGGGTTTCGCACCATGATCGAAACCACAATCGCACATTGACAAAGCGCTGGTAGTTTGGTATTATCAAGACATCAAATCGTTGAACGGGACTAGTAATGTCAGGACGCAGATCAAGAGAGTCGGTGGGTGGTGCGAACCGATGCTGCGGCGACAGGAATCCACCCGTGAGAGGAACCAACCCTTCCCGTCTGGTCGCGTTACAGACCACAGAGAACCAAACGAAGGTGGTACCGCGGACATTGTTCGCCCTTGTGCATGCAAGGGCGCTTTTTATTACAAAGGAGGAATACCCATGTTGGACATCAAATTACTCAGAGATCAACTGGAAGAATGCATTGAACTGTTGCAGCGTAGAGGCGGGGATTTCGCTTATCTGCGCGATCTTGTTGACAAGGACCAACGCCGTCGCGACATCATCGGCGAAGTGGAACAAGTCAAGGCGAAACGCAACGAACTGAGCAAACAGATCGGCCAGTACAAACGCGAACAGAAAGATCCCAAGGAACTGTTCGAGCAAATCAACGGACTGGGCGTCGGTGTCAAGGAGCTTGAGAAGGAACTGAAACAGCTGGAGGATGACATTCATCACACCCTGTTGATGACGCCGAACCTACCCCACCCCGACATTCCTGTCGGAAGCGACGAGGAGGACAACCGGGAAATCAAAAAAGTAGGCGCTCCCACGACGTTTGATTTCGACCCGCTCGCCCACTGGGATCTGGCTGTCAATTTGGACATTCTCGATTTTGAACGGGCCGCCAAGATCAGTGGATCGCGGTTTACCGTATACAAAGGTCTGGGGGCGCGATTGGAACGGGCCTTGATCAATTTCATGACGGACCTGCACGCCTTTGAACATGGCTATACGGAAATCATCCCGCCGTACATCGTCAATGGCGACTCCATGACGGCAACCGGCCAATTCCCTAAATTCAAGGAAGACGCATTCAAAGTTGTCGACGAACGCGATCTCTATCTCAATCCCACGGCGGAAGTTCCGACCATCAATCTGTATCGCGATGAAATTCTGGACGGCGATGTGTTGCCGCTTCGTTATGTCGCCTTCACCACGGCGTTCCGCCAGGAGGCAGGCAGTGCCGGCCGCGACACGCGGGGCATCATCCGCCAACATCAGTTCAACAAAGTCGAGCTGATCAAGTTCACCAAACCAGAAGATTCGTATCGTGAACTCGATGAAATGCTGGCGCACAGCGAACGCGTGCTTCAACTTCTGAATCTCCCATACCGCGTGGTGACGCTGTGCACCGGTGATCTTGGGTTCAGCATGCGCAAGACCTACGACATCGAAGTATGGCTCCCGTCGTACAACACCTACCGTGAAATCGGCAGCATTTCCAATGCCGAAGATTACCAGGCCCGACGAGGCAACATCCGTTTCAAACGTACCCGCGACAGCAAAGCCGAGTTTGTTCACACCTTGAATGGAAGCGGTCTGGCGGTCGGCCGAACGGTCGTCGCCATCCTGGAAAACTTTCAACAAGCCGATGGCACCGTATTGGTTCCCGGGGTTTTACAGCCATACATGAAGACGAACATCATCAAATAGGAGGATATCATGGTTGACATTCACGAACAAAAGACATTTGATTTAGACACGGAAACCAAGGACCTTGTTCTTGCTGACAACGTCAAACATCCTTTGGTAAAAAAAATCAACGAAACGTTGGGTGGATTATTGCAAAAGGACCAGAATGAGCCATTTACCACTTATCACACAATGGGGAAACTCAAGGCGAAACGCATTCATGTGGCTCGTCACGAGGACCTCGAAGACGAAACCAAACGCAACAAGATATTCAATAAAATCACGGCGCTGAAGGGGGAACTATGTGTTCTTATCGACACATTTGAAGGACCTGACTACCTCAGTATCGTCCAAGACCTCAGCGAGCGAATTCTTACTGACAATTATTCGTTCGACCTGTTCAAATCCAAAGTGGACAAAGAAGACAAGAATTTCCATTATTACGGGGAAACAAACATTTACCACCACGTCTTCAAAGGGTATGTTTTCGGTGAAATGATCAACAAATGCAGGGATCTCGTTAACACGCCATACAATCATCTCAATGCCGAAGAACTCGCCAATTACGCCAAACTGCTTGAACGTTACGACAACATCACCGTAACAATCTACAACAAGAAGCAAATCGAATCGATGAACATGGGCGCGTATCTCGGCGTCAACAAGGGATCTTCCGACGAGCCGCGGCTGATTCTCATTCAATACCAAGGGAAAGATGACTTTGACGACCCGGTTGCCCTTGTCGGCAAAGGGGTCATGTATGACACCGGCGGATACTCCTTGAAAACGCCAACCGGAATGCCGGGCATGAAAGGTGACATGGCCGGTGGTGCAGCGGTAATCAGCGCCATTGAAGCAATCGCCAAGCTGAAACTGCCCGTCAATGTCATGAGCATCGTTGCGGCAACCGACAATCGCATCGGCGACGGCGCCATTGTTCCTGACGATATCCTGAAAGCCGCCAACGGCAAGACCATTGAAATCATTTCAACGGATGCGGAAGGACGGCTTACACTTGCGGATGCCGTATGGTTTGCACAACAACAGGGAGCCCGTAAAATCATTGATGTTGCGACTCTGACAGGATCGATGGTTCGTGCTTTAGGCAAAGAATATACGGGAGCCTTCACCAATGACAAGGAGTTCCTCAATGAGTTGATGGAAGCATCCAAAAAGACCAACGAACCACTCTGGGAAATGCCTATAAACAAGGGATATCACAAACTCTTGGAAAGCAAGGTGGCCGACATGAAAAACACCGGGGGACCGCTTGCGGGAGCGTCGGTCGCGGCGGCTTTTATCGAGAATTTCATCGACGACGGGATCAAATGGATCCACCTCGACATCGCAGGAACCTCGTCAAGCAAAGATCACACTGCAACAGGGGTCATGGTAAAAACCTTCACCGAACTGTTTGATAACAATTAAAAAACCGCCAATGCGGTTTTTTTATTTGGGACTATTGACATGTGTGGATTTATGTTATATAATTCTAACACAAGGTTAAAAATACCTAACACAAAATTTCATGCAAATATCAAAAAGGAGTGATGAAATGGATCGCAAGAAACACATGATCATGTTTTTGATCGGACTCGTCTCGGTCATCGTCGGTGTGATCTTGTTCACTGTTCTGGCAGGTGGATTCAACACCGAATCGTATTTTGTGATCATCATTACGGCATTGTTCTTGTTGTTCGCAATTCCTCGTTTCATACTGAATCGCAAGGATACGGTCGTCAATGACGAGTTCAGCAAACGAATGTTGCAAGTGGCGGCGGCACGGAGTTTCTACATTACCCTTTACACCTGGTTGGCGATGTTGTGGTTTGCAGGTCCACTCAATAATCTGGCACCCGAACCGGTCTCTCAAATTGCCATCGGCATCGGCATCATGGCGGTCGTGTTCCTGATCAATGCATTGATTATTCAATTTACAGGGTTAAAAGATTAACACCAACATCAAGAAATACCGCCAACTGAAGGAACTCACCCAACAGGAATTGGCCGATTTGGCCAAAGTACGACGAGAAACGATTGTGTTCCTGGAAAAGGGAAAGTACAACCCGTCACTGAAACTCGCCATGCAGATTTCCCGCGTATTGGAAACGCCGATTGAAGAACTCTTCATTTTTGATGAAGACGAATGATTGAAAAAACCGCACCTGTCAAGGGTGCGGTTTTGCTTATAACTGAGCTTTGATCTTTTCGGTGATGTCCTGAAAAGTCGTTGGATCGATCTTACCGTAATTGTTTACCGTTGACAAAATCATGCCATCGTCTTCATAACGGGGAATCAGGTGGACGTGGAAATGAAATACGCTTTGCAAGGGCTTGTCGTTGTTGTTGACGATGTTCAGTCCAATCGGATTGAACGCGGATTTCAACGCATTGGCCAGCTTTGGAACAACCGAAAACACATGGTGAACGGTGTCTTCGTCGACGTCATAAATGTTTGGAACATGATTCTTGGGAATCACGAGCGTGTGCCCTTTGGTACCCTGCGTGATGTCCAGGAAGGCAATGACGTGATCGTCCTCATACACCTTGTATGACGGGATTTCACCGTCGCGAATCTTACAGAAAATGCAATCCATGTTATTCCATCCTTTCAATTTCATCAATGACACGATATATGTCATGCATGTCGTTCAATATGAAATCCGGCTCCACTTCAAGAAGATGATCTCTGCCTTTCAGTGACCAGGCGACTCCGGCGGAGTAAACACCGGCATTCTTGGCGGCTAGAATGTCTCCTTGGTTGTCTCCGATCATGATCGCCAACCCATGGTTCGGGAAGTTTTTCAAGGCGGTGTCAACCGCGTTGCGATGCGGTTTCGGATGATCAACGTCATCGAGTGCCGTGAACGAATCAAAGACGGTTTCCAAGCCGTAGTGTGTGAAACTCGGCCAGGCTGCGACACAGAACTTGGATGTCAGGATCCCGAGGTTGTACCCACGTGCTTTCAAATCTTTTGTAACCTCCAGCACACCCGGATAGATGTGAAAATTACCAATTTCGTAATCCACGTAAAATTCCCGGTACGAATCAATCATGTCTTGTATCAAAAAAGGATCGTTCGTATAATCGCTGAACGTTTGCTGCAAGGTTGGACCGATGAAGGAATGAATCTGGGCATCGGTAATGTCCAAATCAGGAAAGTGGCGGTCGAATGTGGACCGAAAACTACGGACAATGATGTCATTTGTATCAATTAAGGTTCCATCCAGGTCGAACAGGATGGTATCCAGTTTTTTCATATCAAATCACCTAGAAAAATTATAACATAACACCAATTTTAATCAAAACAGATTGAAAACAATTGTATTTTGGCGTAAATTAGGTACAATATATTACGGTAAGGAGTGGTATGCATGGCAAACATCATCGAACAATTGAAACAATCCATCACCGGAAAGGGACTGCGCATCGTCTTTCCGGAATCAAATGACGAACGCATCGTCCGGGCCGCGGTACAATTAGCCGAAGAAGGTCTCGTTCAGCCCATTTTGATTCAAACGGGACAACCGATTCCCGGTGGACAGGACTTGTCCGGATGCACGATTCTCGATCCACGGAAGTTCGACAAATTCGACGAGATGACCGACGCCTTTGTCGCACGACGCAAAGGAAAAGCGACCAAAGAAGAAGCGAAACAGCTGTTGCTGGATGAGAATTATTTCGGAACGATGCTGGTCTACATGGGGCTTGCTGATGGCTTGGTCAGCGGTGCTTGTCATTCGACGGGAGAAACCGTTCTTCCGGCATTGCAAATCATTAAGACAAAACCTGGGATATCGCGTACGTTCGGCTATTTCCTGATGGTTCGTAATGAAGAGAAATACATCTTCGCGGACTGTGCGATCAACCCCAATCCGACGGCCGAGCAACTGGCTGAGTTTGCCATTGAGTCCGCCAAGGCAGCGACCATGTTCGGGATTGAACCCAAGGTTGCGATGTTGTCGTTTTCCACCAATGGATCCGCCGAAACGGAGGAAACCGCAAAAGTACAGAAAGCAACCCAATTGGCACAAGCCGCGGATTCTGGATTCGTCATTGATGGCGAGATGCAGTTTGATGCTGCCTTCGTCCCTTCGGTAGGCACGAAGAAATATCCGGGAAGTCCCGTAGCTGGGCGCGCCAACACGTTTGTTTTCCCGGACCTGAACAGTGGCAACATCGGCTATAAAATTGCCCAACGCCTAGGCAATTTCGAAGCCATGGGACCCATTTTAGCCGGACTGAATCAGCCGGTGAATGATCTGTCCCGTGGTTGCGACAGCGAGGACGTCTACAACACGGCGATCATCACCGCCGCCCAAACACTTGTGAAATAAGCCGGAAACGGCTTTTTCTTTTGCAATTTTCTATGGTATAATACATCGTAAGAGAGTTTAGGTGATTCCATGAAGACTTGTGCCATCATATACAACCCCACCAGCGGGAGAAAAGATTTTGAACAACATCTAGATTACGTGACCTCCCGGCTCAACGAACACGGGTATGAAACCACGGTTTTTTCAACGGAACGCCCCAAACATGCGATTTCCATTACCAAAGATGCATGTCGCAACAAGGTTGATCTCCTGGTGATCGCCGGCGGTGACGGGACGTTCCATGAGTGTCTCAACGGCATCGCCAACTCGGAGCATTCCCCGGTAATCGGCTATCTCCCCACCGGAACGGCCTGCGATCTTGCCAGTACGCTGAAGATTCCCAAAAAGGTTGACGAGGCGCTGGACATTCTATTGTCCGGAGAAGTCGTACGGATGGATTACACCAATTCCAACAAAGGGAGCTTCATATATGTCACCGCCATCGGGACTTATGTCGACATTTCCTACGTAACCGATTCAAAACTGAAAAAATATCTTGGATATCTGGCTTATCTTGTCACGGGCATCAAGGAATTCTTCACAATCCCGATGATCAAGACCAAGATCGAACATGATCACGGCTTTCTGCGTGGGTATTATTCGCTCATCCTAGTCGTCAATTCGAAAAAAGTTGCCGGATTCAACATCGTCAACCATCCGATTCTTGACGATGGCAAGGTAGATGTGGTCGTATACCGTTACATTCCGCTGTTGAACAACCTACTCTACTTCATCTCGTTCATCCTAAGCCCGAAAGTCCTACCTGGGGTCCGCAAGTTCCGAACATCGAAGTTGAAGATCTATACCGATCACCCCCACAAATGGAATATGGACGGCGAAGAAGCCGACAGTGGAAACCTCAACATCCAGGTTCAAAAACAAGCGCTGAAAATTATCGTCGCCCCAAGCATCAAAGAAAAGTACTTCAAGGAGCAGTGATCATGGAACAACGAACAATCAAAGTCAATGGCAAAAAAGAGCAAGTTTCATTGTTGGGATTCGGGTGCATGCGGTTGCCGACCATTGACGGTGAAATTGATGAAAAGCGTGCTCGTGAAATGGTTTTGAAAGCACTGGAAAATGGCGTTAATTACATCGATACGGCATATCCATACCACGGCGGTAAAAGTGAATTGTTTGTACGTGACGTGATCAAGGATCTCCCTCGCGACAGTTTCTTTCTCGCCGACAAATTACCGATTTGGGACTGCAAAACCCAAGACGATGTCGAGCGGATTTTTCATGAACAACTCGCCAAGTGCGGAGTCGATTACTTCGACTTCTATCTGATTCACGCCGTGAACAAGAACCGCATCGAACAAGTTCAGAAACTCGATCTTCTCAACATTCTCGAAAGGTACCGTAACGAAGGGAAAATCCGCAACATTGGATTCAGCTTCCATGATGATTTGGAAGCGTTCAAGCTGTGGGCGGACTTGTACGATTGGGATTTTGTACAGATTCAGCTGAATTACATGGATACCGAACACCAACAAGGCATGGAAGGGTATGACATCCTCACAGAAAAAGACATTCCCGTCATCATCATGGAACCGATCAAGGGTGGTAGTCTGGCCTCCTTCAACGAAACCATCGAGAAGGAGTTCAAAACCTACGCACCCGACCGATCGATTGCCTCATGGGCCTTCCGTTGGGTCGGAAGTCTGCCCAACGTCAAGGTCATTCTCAGCGGCATGAGTACCATGGAACAAGTAGAAGACAATCTCCAAACCTTCCGCAACTTCCAACCGCTGAATGATGAGGAACAAGCCATCATCACATCGGTGCGCAAACAGATTTTAGAATTGTCGAAGGTTGATTGCACATCCTGCAACTACTGCATGCCATGTCCGCACGGCGTCAATATCCCCGGCAACTTCCGCACCTACAACGCGCACGCCATGTACCAAAACGACGGACACGCCAAATGGGTCGTCAAGAATCTCCAAGACAATAAAGCCTATGCCGATGCCTGCATCGACTGTGGCGAATGCATCCCCAAATGCCCGCAATACATCGAAATCCCCACCCGACTTGCGGAATTCGATGATTATCTGAAAGACAATGGCATTCTCTGACAAACAATCCAAGGTCGTGGTGGTCGAAGGCCATCACGACCTTGCTGCATTGCGACGCATTTATCCCGACATCGACGTCGTCATCACCAACGGCAGTGAGATATCCGACACCACGTTGAACGAGCTGAAACACCTGAATGAGGCACGTGGGCTGATTCTGTTTCTCGACCCCGACGGCCAAGGGGAACGGATCCGGCGAAGAATCGTCGATCATGTCGGACCCTGTGACCACGCATTTCTCGCCAAATCGGACTGCATCAGTAAAAATGGTCGCAAAATTGGCGTCGAACATGCTTCCAAACAAGCGATCATCGCTGCTTTGTCGGACATCTGGGAGGAAACCGAAACATCATCATTGCGATGGACGACGGGAGATTTGCATCAACTGGGACTACTCGGTGAAACCGACTCCAAACAACGTCGAAAAAACCTTTGTGAACAACTGGGAATTGGCTTGGCTAATGGCAAAACACTGTGTCACAAACTGAACATGTTCAACGTTCCCAAACAGACCGTTGTCGATCTTTTGAAGGAGTGACAGCATGAGTAAAATCGGAACCAGATCCAGCACCCGTGACATTTTAAACCAACACGATTTACGCGCCAAAAAGAGATATGGCCAGAATTTTCTGGTGGACCATAACATGTTGCGCAAAATCGTGTCTTTTGCCGCGCCGGATGCGGACACGCTGGTTGTTGAGATCGGACCGGGAATTGGTGGGCTAACCGAAGTGTTGCTGGAACAAGCGGGGCATGTTCTCGCCTACGAAATCGACGACGAATTGATTCCGATTTTGGAGAAGCAATTCCGCGACAAGCCATTCACATTGATTCACGACGACATCCTCAAACGAAACGTGGATGCCGACATCGACGTTCTCCCCAAGACATTTTCTCGTGTTCTAGTCATTGCGAATCTACCCTACTACATCACAACCCCGATTCTCACCAAACTGCTAGAAGAGTCCAAACGGGTCCGTGAATATCATGTGATGATGCAGTATGAAGTCGCACGTAGATTCACCTCTCCACCCGCGACCAAAGATTACAATTCACTGAGCGTGTTCATTCAATTTAAGACCGAAGCGACCTTCCTGTTCAAGGTTCCAAAGCAAGTGTTTGAACCGGCACCGAACGTTGACAGCGCAGTTGTAAAGTTGCTTGTCAAAGACCAAATAAAGCCGTTTCCCACGGATGAAGAATGGTTTTACAAGGTGGTTCGTGGTAGTTTTGTGCAGCGCCGTAAGACGCTTCCCAACAATCTGCAAGCATCTCTTGGCATCGACAAAGCAACCACCATCGTCGCATTGGAGTCATTGGGCCTGAATCCGTCCGTGCGCGCTGAACATCTCAGCGTTGCTGATTTCGTTCGCATCGCGGATCGTCTTCTTGAGCAAAAAGATCAGATATGAACTTGTTGGCGTAAATGACGTTATGATACAATAAAAGTGGTGATCCGCATGCCCAAGGAAAAAGCCTACGCCAAAATCAACTTGTTTCTCAATGTTGTGAACAAGCGATTTGACGGTTACCATGATCTTGAAATGGTCATGGCCAGCGTCAATTTGTTTGACGTATTGTCATTCAAAGCGCGCAAGGATCAAGGGATAACGGTGTCTTCCGACAAGCCGATCACCGACGACATGAAAGAAAATCTTGTGTACCAGGTCGCATCCCATCTCCAACAACTGTTCGAAGTCAAGATGGGGGCCGACATTCACATCAAAAAAAACATCCCGATTGCCGGCGGTCTAGCCGGTGGGAGTGCCGATGCTGCTGCGACATTACGGGGCTTGAACAAGTTATGGAAACTAAATTTGTCACTCGATGAACTGGCGAAAATTGGACTGGAGTTTGGTTCGGACATACCCTTCTGCATATACAACAAGCTGTGCATCGCCAAAGGACGCGGAGAAGAACTTGCATTTCTTGACAACAAACTGAATTTTCCCGTGCTGATTGTCAACCCGCATATCCGCATCTCCACCAAAGATGTGTTCTCCCGGGTTCGTGAAGAGAACCTGAAAGAGCACAAGATCGCCCAGATGGCGGCTGGCATCTACAACCGTAACCTGCCCATCGTCGCCCAGGAACTGCACAATTCTCTGGAAGAAATCGTCTTTGAAATGGAACCGACTATCAAAGATATCAAGACGCAGATGGTCGACTGGGGCATGGACGGCGCTCTGATGAGCGGTTCGGGGTCCACCGTATTCGGCATCTCCCAGGACAAGAACGCCATCAAAAATGTCATGCAGATCATGAATGAAAACTACTTTGTAACCCTCACCAAAATCCGTTAAACAGCCTTATCTACGCAAAAAATAGTTTGAAACGCCTATGGCGCTGTGATATAATCTAGTTAGATAGTCAAACAACTTCACAAGTTTGCGAGGTGGTACGGTGAACATAACAGACGTTAGGGTGAAGAAATTCCACGGCCAGAACAGATTGAAAGCCATAGCCGCGATCACAATTGACGAATGTTTTGTGGTTCATGAACTGCGTATAATCGACGGAAAAGCGGGACTGTTTGTTGCAATGCCAAGCCGGAAGATGCCGAATGGAGAATTCAAGGATGTCGCACATCCCATCAACCAGGAGACTCGCAATCTGATCGAACAAGCGGTGATTGAGGCATATCATCAATTACCGGATGACGACGAGGAGTAAATCGAACACAAATGCAACTTTTTTTGGAAGTTGCATTTTCTTTTTGCCATTTTCCCTGTAAAATGGTAATGTATTGAAGGACATCACACACCTGGAGGTAGAGATCGCATGGCAGTCATCGAAGGACACAGCATCAAACTCTTCAGCCTGAGCGCCAATCCGGAACTGGCCAAAGACATATCCGAAGCTACCGGAATACCGCTCAGTCCCATTGAATTGAACCGTTTCGCCGACGGCGAAATCATGATCAACATCCCTGAAACCGTACGCGGGCACCACGTGTTCCTGGTTCAACCGACCAACGAACCGGTGAACGAGAACATCATGGAGTTGCTAATCACGATCGATGCGTTGAAACGCGCGTCAGCCAAGAACATCAACATCATCATGCCCTATTACGGCTATTCCCGACAAGACCGCAAAAGCAAGTCACGGCAACCGATTTCCGCGAAACTGGTTGCCAATCTGATTCAGACCGCCGGAGCCACGCGGGTCATCGCCATGGACCTTCACGCCGGCCAGATTCAGGGGTTCTTCGATATTCCAATCGACAATTTCCGTGCCATGCCATTGCTTGTCAACTACTTTGTTGATAAACGATTCAAAGATGACATCGTAATTGTCGCACCCGACCATGGTGGAGCCGTTCGCGCTCGCAAGATGGGCGACATCATGCATTGTGACATCGCCATCATCGACAAACGCCGTCCAGCGCCCAATGTCGCTGAAGTAATGGGGATCGTCGGTGATGTGAAAGATAAAATCGCCATTCTCATCGACGACATCATCGACACCGCCGGCACCATCACCGCCGCCGCCCGCGCCCTCGTCAAAGCCGGCGCCAAGGAAGTGTATGGCGCATGTACCCATCCGCTATTCAGCCCACCGGCCATTGAACGCATCAACGATTCACCGATCAAAGAGCTTGTCTGCACCAACACGATCATGTTACCGGAGTACAAAAAATCCGATAAAGTCGTTCAACTCAGTGTTGGGAAACTGCTTGGTAAAGGCGTTATGAGCATCATTCACAACGAGTCGCTGAGCAAATTGTTCGAATATGAAGCGTTGACATCAAAAGGACAATAAAGTGGGTGTTCGCACCTACTTTTTTTCTGCAATAAATGGTATAATGGACGAAAGGATGTGATACCGTGGAACAATACGTACCGGTCATCTGGATGGTTGTTGCCGTGCTGATTACGTTTGGCCTGTTTCAGATTCGTTTGTTTCGACAGTTTTTCCACAATTTGTTCTGGGTCGATCGGCTGAAAAATGTCGACAACTATGAAGAACGCCGCAAGACCTTTTTCTATTACTCGTTCGTGTTCAATTCGCAGACATCAATGTATCTGTATGTCTACATCGGCATCATGTTGTCCATGAATTTTTGGTTCGACTTCGTACCATGGTATTTGTATGTGCTCATTCTCTTCGTCTGGCCGTTGCTGTACCGGCTGACGATGGGCTGGCAGATCTGGTATCAGAACATCGAGGACAAGTAAGGGGGATCTTATGGAATACGTACAAATCGCCAGTCTGGTGCTGGTGGTGGTGTTGCTCGCCATCGAAGTGGTTCGCATGCTGAAACCGAATCAAGAAGCCATCTCCACCGACGACATCATCGATCAGATGAAAGAAGAGAACAACAAGTCGCTCAACGCCCTCATCAAGGAATTCGGTGAGATGCACGTTGCGTTGACGCGGTCTTTGGGCGACAGCGCCAAAGAAAACATCAAGGACCTAGGCGAGTTCAAAGACGGGCTGTCAAAAGAAATCGCCGCACATTTCGAACGCATGAACAAGCGCATCGAAGAACAGATGGACCGCATCAATAAAAAAGTCGAGATGCGCCTGGAAGAAGGGTTCGAGAAGACCAACAAGACATTCACCAACATCGTCGAACGACTTACTAAGATCGACGAAGCTCAGAAAAACATTGAACAGCTCTCAACCGAAGTCGTGTCGCTGCAACACCTGTTGTCCGACAAGAAAGCCCGAGGAACGTTCGGTGAAGTTCAGCTCAACCATATTCTTTCCGCCATTTTCGGAGACAGCAACAAACTTGTATACGACACCCAAGTGACGCTGTCCAACAACAAAATCGTCGATGCGTTGCTGTATCTGCCCAAAGAGATGGGAAATCTTGCCATCGACTCGAAATTCCCACTTGAGAACTATCAGAAAATGGTTGATCGCGAACTCAGTGAGCGCGATCGTGAACTGGCGGCCCGGGCGTTCAAGGCAGACATGAAGAAACACATCGACGCCATCGCCGACAAATACATCATTCCGGCCGAAACCAGCGATCAGGCAGTGCTGTTTGTTCCGGCCGAAGCGATTTTTGCCGAAATCAACGCCTATTATCAAGATGTCGTCGATTACGCCCAAAGCAAACGCGTTTGGATCGCCTCACCGACAACCCTGATGAGTCTGTTGACAACGGTTCAGGTGTTGTTGCGCAACGTCGAACGCGACAAATACGCCAAAATCATTCAAGAAGAACTGGTGAAACTCGGCAAAGAATTCGGCCGTTATCAGGAACGCTGGGACAAGCTGTCGCGCAACATTGACACCGTCAGCAAGTCCGTCAAGGACATTCACGTCACGTCCGACAAGATCGGCAAGCGCTTCGAGAAGATCTCACACGTCAACATCGAACTCGAAGAACCCGGCAACGAAGAAGATTAGTTGACAAATTTCCAAGTAGTGATATGATAGTGGTATAAACGACGACGGGACAAGTACGACGCAACCCCGTGCCAAGCGAATCCGGGATGGTGTGAGCCGGAACACAAGAGGCGTCCGAACAACACCCTGAGTGATGGAAGAATTCAGTAGAACCATCCGTAATCCGGCGTTAACGGAACCAAGTGCCAGAAATGGAACTAAGGTGGTACCGCGGAAACTATTTCGTCCTTAAACTCGCTGTTTAAGGACGATTTTTTTATGACAAAGGAGGAATACCCATGCGTCACTCCGTACGAGAACTCTATCGCAACACCGAGACTCATGCCGATCAGGAGGTGACCCTGCACGGCTGGATTCGCAGCAACCGGGGCCAAAAGGAGTTCGGCTTCATCAATCTCAACGATGGAACGTTCTTTGAAAGTGTCCAGGTTGTTTACGAAAGCGACAAGGTCGACGACTTCAAAGAGGTCCAAAAGTACCGGGTCGGATCAGCGGTGCGGGTGATTGGAACCTTGGTTCTCACCCCCGATCGCAAGCAACCGTTCGAAATCAAGGCAAGCCATGTTGAACTGCTTGGTGATTCGGACGAAGATTATCCCATTCAACCCAAACGACACACCCGTGAATTTCTCCGGGAAAACGCACATCTGCGGGCCAGAACGAATTTGTTCACCGCAGTGTTTCGCGTGCGCAGCGTGCTCACTCACGCGGTGCACACGTTCTTCCAGGACCGCGGGTTCGTGCATCTCGCCGCACCGATTTTCACAGCTTCCGACGCGGAAGGTGCCGGTGAAACGTTCAAAGTCACCACGCTTGACATCGGCGATCCGCCACGAACCGAAGATGGGGATGTCGACTACACCAAGGATTTCTTCCAGAAAAAGGCCAATCTGACAGTCAGCGGACAGCTGGAGGCCGAGGCGTTCGCATTGGCGTTTCGCGATGTGTATACGTTCGGACCGACGTTCCGTGCGGAAAACTCCAACACCACGACGCACGCGTCCGAGTTTTGGATGATTGAACCGGAAATCGCTTTTGCCGACCTGAATGACGACATGGATCTGGCCGAGGACTTCGTGAAGTATCTGATTCGGTACGTACTGGAACACAGTCCCGAAGAAATGGCCTTCTTTGACAAGTTCGTGCAAAAGGGTTTGATTGCGAAACTCAACAAGGTCGCGGACTCTTCATTCGCCAGGATACCGCACAAGGAAGCGATCGAGATTCTGCGATCCAGCGGTGAAACATTCGAACGCGAACCACAGTTTGGTGCTGATCTCGCAACCGAACATGAGAAGTACCTCGTCAAACATTTTGACGGACCGGTCTTCATCATCGATTGGCCGAAAGACATCAAAGCGTTCTACATGCGTCTCAACGACGATCAGAAAACCGTGGCGGCCATGGACCTTCTTGTTCCTGGCAGCGGCGAGCTGATTGGTGGTTCGCAGCGCGAAGAACGGCTGGATCATCTACTTCGTCGCATGGAAGAGATGAAGGTCCCCAAAGAGGACTTATGGTGGTACCTCGATCTGCGCAAGTATGGTGGATGCGAACATGCCGGATTCGGACTTGGATTCGACCGCATGTTGATGTATGTCACCGGTGTTGAAAACATTCGTGACGTGATCCCGTTCCCACGAACACCACGCAATTGTGAATTCTAAAAGAACTCCCGAAAAGGGAGTTTTTTTATGTCATTACCGCTCTTATTTATAAAAATATCAAGCACCGAAACGGTGCGCATGCCGAAATTAAATGATTTATACGTATTAATTATAAATAAAGAGTGCATCCAGCAAACAAAAAAGGCAGGACAATGGCCTGCCTTGATTTGGGTTATTTCTTGAGTGCTTCGCCGATGGTGCTGGCGACACCAACCATGCCTTGGAGTTCGGACGGGATGATCAGTTTGGTGGCCTGTCCGTTGGCGACTTCGACCATGGCCTTGTATGCTTCGAGGCGCAGGAACGCTTCGTCGGCACCGGCCTTCTTGATCATGTCGATACCTTTGGCGGTTGCATTCTGGACTTCCAGAATCGCTTGGGCGCGACCTTCGGCTTCGCGGATGCGAGCTTCCTTGTCGGCTTCGGCACGCAGAATCTTCGCTTGTTTTTCCCCTTCGGCGGTAAGAATCGCAGATTTCTTTTCCCCTTCGGCAAGCAGGATCGCCTGACGGCGTTCGCGTTCGGCGCGCATCTGTTTTTCCATCGCTTCGCGGATGTCTTTGGGCGGGATGATGTTTTTCACTTCAACGCGGATGATCTTGATGCCCCACGGATCGGTGGCTTCATCGAGGATGATGCGCATCTTGCTGTTGATCTGGTCACGAGAAGTGAGCGATTCATCCAGCTCGAGATCCCCGATGATGTTACGGAGCGTGGTGGCGGTCAGGTTTTCGATCGCGCGGATCGGGTGATTGACACCATAGGTGAACAATTTTGCATCGGTTACCATGTAGAAGACGACGGTATCGATTTGCATCGTGACGTTGTCTTTTGTGATGACCGGCTGCGGAGCGAAGTCGACGACTTGCTCTTTGAGCGATACTTTTTTGCGAATGCGGTCGATGAACGGCCATACGACGGAAATCCCCGCATCCAGCGATTTGGAGTATACGCCGAGACGTTCAATGACATAGCGGTTCGATTGTTGTACGATGATGATTGCTTGTGATGCCAAGATCATGATGAAGATGAATAATCCGATCAGAGCACCAATTCCTACTGGACCCATTAGTTGATTCCTCCTTTATTATCTGATTAGAATGGGTAATCCACACCCTGATACTTCACGTAAATGCCGCTGATCGTATCACGGGGTGCAAGTTTGGTACGGGACAATGCAATGGAGGCGAAATCGAGCATGATGCCGCCGCCGAGTGTAACCGTCCAGAAGAGTCCCTTGAGCAGAAACTCACGAATGAACAGACGCCAGGGCGTAATCTTGCCTCCCAGTTCGATGCCGGAGACGCGACGACCGAGGGTGCGTCCACCGAGAATCAGGTTGTAAACGTAATTCATGATGTTGACACTGAATACGAAGAACATGACTACATTGAAGTAGTACGTGAAGATGATGGCGTTTTGATCACGAGTGTTGAGCAGCCAGTATTGATAAATATTGTCGGCGGTCTCCTCATATTCTTCCTGAGTGATCTCGCCATTGTCGTATCGCGCTTGGTTTTCTTCGGAGAAACCACTGTAGTATTCCGTGATTTCACGATATTCGGTGCTCGCTTGTTCATACCCGTCTGGTTTCAGCAACTCACCAACAAACAAGGTGAACAAAATCGATGTCACACCGAACATCAAAATCAGATCGAAGAGAAAGGACGAGATGCGACGAAATGCGCCTACTCTCATTGAATTCGTTCGACGATCAGTTTGACGCCTTCGATTGCCAATACCTCGACGCGGTCATCGATGTCGATGTCCTTGTCACCATTGGTGACGGCGAGCCAGTATTTGCCATCAATTTTCACTTCGCCACGATCGCCGACGCGAATTTCCTTGGTGCAGACCGCAACTTTACCAATCAAGCGGTCCGCATTGGTACTGATCGCATTCGTTTTAAAGTAATTCTTGGCGACGGGACGAACGGCCAGAATCAGGCCGACCGACGCGATGATAAAGACCAAGACCTGCCACACGGGCGGAATCTGGACGAGCGCGAGGACAAACGCAATCAAAGCCCCGACGCTGAACCAGATGCTGGTGAGGTCCATCGTATTCATTTCGATCAGTGCGCCAACGATGATGATGACAAACCAAATGATAATCATTAAGTCGAGATCCATGGGATTACACCTCCGGTTGGGTTAAGTCAATAACCAACGCATGTTCTTCGGCATTCCAGTTTGCCTTGAATTTGAATGAGTTATTGTCTTTCAATTCAATTTGAGCCAAATCTGCTACTTCTTTCAGAAACTTTTTGTTGCATACTCTAGCATAGCTAGATTTTACCGTAATCTTATGTCTTTTTTCTTCTGGGATAGCACCGATGTCGAACTCTTCCTTGGTGATCGGCTTCACGGCAACCCGTTTTTTGTCGGGATCCAGTCCGAGCAGGACGTTGTACGCTTTCTCGAAATGGGAGCTGGCAGCCTTGTTCAAGGTGATGTTGGATTCATACAGTGTTGCTATTCCATCCTTGGGTTTCTTGGAAGCCCAGATGAATGACATAATCTCACCTCCAAACCTTGATTTTTATTGCTCACCCATATTATACCCGTGATTTCATTAAAATGCAAGAAAATTATTTTTTATTATTTTTAATTAGAACAGGGGTGCGGTATACTGATTTCAAGAGTGGAGGTAATTCGCATATGAACCAACTGGCACAAGCGTTTCAACGGGATATGATCAAGACCTATCGGAAGACGATCTGGAGCAAATTCATCAAAGCGATCAAGGAGTATCGCCTTCTGGAGTCGGGAGATACGGTTGCCGTCGCCGTCAGCGGGGGTAAGGACAGCTTGTTGATGGCTGCGTTGTTTCGCGAGTTGGAACGCCATCCCGTCGTGCCGATCAAGGTTCACTACATTGCCATGGATCCAGGATACAGCGATCACTCACTGGCACGGTTGAAAGAGAACGCACAAGCATTGGACATCCCCCTTGTGATCCGAGAGTCAAACATCTTTCATGTGGTTGAACGGATTGCCAATGACTATCCGTGTTACATGTGTGCTCGCATGCGTCGCGGCTTTTTGTACAGCGCTGCACAGGAACTGGGATGCAACAAGTTGGCGCTCGGGCATCACTATGATGACATCATCGAAACAACGATGATGAGCATTCTATTCTCAGGACAGGTGCGAACGATGATTCCAAAACTACCGAGCGAGAATTTTGATAATATGGAATTGATTCGCCCCATGAGCATGGTTCGGGAATCGGAAATAATTAAAATAATGAAAAATAATCAAATTGAAACCATGAATTGCGGATGTGAAATACAAGTCTGTTCAACGTCTTCAAAACGACAACTTGTCAAGAAGTGGATTCAAGACCTCGCCAAGGATTACCCGGATATTGAACAAAACATCTACAAGGCAACGGAAAATGTCGACATGGATGGCATTATCGGATGGATCCGGAATGGTGAACGCAAATCCAGATATCAAGACGAGTAAAAGCGCCAGTTGGCGCTTTTTATTTGCCTAGGCAAAACTTGCTGAAGAGTTCATCAAGCAAACTGGTAGTGGACGTATCGCCGATAATTTCACCGAGGAGCAACCACGCATTTTTTAAATCGATTTCTACCATGTCGACCGGCATCGCATTCTCGATCGACGACAAGCTGTCAGTGAGGGCTTGTCTGGTCTCCTCCAGCTTGGCGATGTGCCGAGCATTTGAGACGTAGGTTTGATCGGTGACATTGATGTCTCCGTGCAAAAACATGTTGCGGATGGCCTGTTCCAACTCATCGATGCCCTCATGGCGCAATGCGCTGACCTCAACAGCATCGGTAAACGTGTGCTGCAACTCACGATCCAAATCGGTCTTGTTGATGATGATGATACGATTTTTGTCTTCCGTCATCGTCAGCAACGCTTCGTCATCGGCTGTCAAAGGTTGGTTGTTTTCCAAGACAAACAGGATCAATTCTGCTTCGGCGATGACAGCCTTGGCTTTGTCGATGCCGATTCGTTCAACCACGTCGGTCGACTCCCGGATACCGGCGGTATCGATCAGATTGAGGATGACGCCACCAATATTGAGGCTCCCTTCAACGATGTCCCTGGTGGTTCCTTGGATCTCCGTCACGATGGCTTTGTCTTCCCTCAACAAGGCGTTCAAGAGGCTGGATTTGCCAACGTTCGGGCGGCCGATGATGGCAGTTTGAATGCCGTCTTTGATGATTTTTCCATAATGGGCTCGTTCCAAAATGGTTGAAATACGTTCCTGCAATGCCACAATCGCCGGTTTGAGGACGTCGTTGGACAGTTGTTCAACGTCATCGTATTCCGGATAATCAATGTTCACTTCGATGTTGGCAATGATGTTCAACAGCTCGGTTCGAAGGTCGGTGATCAACTGATAGATGACACCGTCAAGACCTTTGTTCGCCAACGTCAGGCTCAAATCGGACTTTGCCTCGATGACGTCCATTACCGCTTCGGCCTGTGTCAAATCGATGCGACCATTGAGAAACGCCCGTTCCGTGAACTCACCGGGACGAGCGGACCTGGCACCGGAGACCAACATGGTTTCAAGAATCTTGTTGGCGACATACACGCCGCCGTGACAGTGGATCTCCACGATGTCTTCGGTCGTGAACGAGCGTGGTGCGCGAAACACACTGACGAGAACCTCGTCAATGTGTTGTCCTTGAGAAGTAATATGACCGTAATGAATCGTGTGACTGGCAACATCGTGCAAATCGGTTCCGTCGAACTGCCGATTGACAATGTCAATGGCGTTGTCACCGCTCAGGCGTACGATGCTGATGGCGCCTTGTCCCAAGGCAGTGGAAATGGCAACAATGGTATCCTGTGTCATATGCAATCACCCAAATAATTATACCATAATTCAGTGAGATGTTGTATAATGTGTCATGGTGATAACATGAAAAATACACGCGGCTGGAAACACTATGCCATATTTTACGGCCTTGCATTGATATTTTACTTCATCTACATCAGCGTTCTGGCGCTACAAAACGACGGTTACGATCCCGGTTTGTTGATCGGAACGATCTATCTTCCTGTTATTTTTGTCGGGTTGATGTTCGTCTTTGACACCATCTTCGATACCATCCTTTCGCGGGGCAAACGCAAGAAGAAGAGCGATTTTGACGCCTTTGCCCGGAGCTGTACGTTGGAGATTCAGAAGCAATGCGACTTCTCATTGGAAGACTTTCGGCGGTTGCGACAGAATGGCCGTTTCCAAAAGGCGCTCCAGCAAGCCTATCGCATCAAAACCGAGGGTGAAACCGACGAACTGAACATGGTCGTTCTGGAAAAGAAATTCAAAAAAAATACACGTGAGGCAATCGCGCTGGAGATTGTCATAAAACAGCTTGGAAAATCCATCTAAATGGGTGAAAAGACTACCAAATATAGTCTTTTTGTTTTATAATGGTAATGCAACCCAACCACTGATTTCGGAGTGATCATCATGGCTTACAAAGCACTGTACCGCACCTATCGTCCGGCTGATTTTGAAGAAATCGCCGGCCAGGAACACATCACAAGAACATTCAAGAATGCTCTAAAAAACAACAAGATAGCGCATGCCTATCTTTTTAGTGGACCCCGCGGTACCGGGAAAACCTCGATCGCGAAGATCATCGCCAAAGCGGTGAACTGCGAGAAGGCTCCGATAGACAATCCCTGCAACGAATGCGACATCTGCCGAGGCATTGACAACAACACGATCAGTGACGTCATTGAAATTGACGCCGCAAGCAACAACGGCGTCGATGAAATCCGTGAAATCCGCGACAAAGTCAAGTATCTCCCCGGCATCAGCAAATACAAAGTTTACATCATCGACGAGGTACACATGCTCTCGACCGGCGCATTCAACGCGCTTCTCAAGACGCTGGAAGAACCTCCCAAACACGTCATTTTCATCCTTGCCACCACCGAACCTCACAAAATCCCAGCGACGATTCATTCACGCTGTCAGCGGTTTGATTTTCGGGGCGTCAGCGTGCCGGAAATGATTCATCGCTTGAACACCATCATCGACGAGGAACAGATCGACATCTCCAAAGAGGCGATCAAGGTCATTGCGGAAAGTGCCGAAGGCGGCATGCGCGACGCCATCAGCCTGTTGGATCAGGTAGTATCGTATACCGATAAAAAGGTCATCGTCGACGACGTCCACGCAATCAAGGGGACGGTGTCCAATGAAAAACTGATCGACATCGCCCAAGCCATCTTTGCGAACGACTCCGTCACCGCCATCAAGCTCCTAGACGAGTTGATTCAAATGGGCAAAGAAGCCCCTCGTCTGGTGGAAAACCTGATCAAGTTCTATCGCGACATGCTTGTCTTCAAGAATACCAATGTCGAGGAAGACGATCAGCTCATCTATGGAAATCAGACCTTCCTTGATCTTGCCGAACGACTCACCAACAACATGATTTTCTTTTACATAGATGTTCTAAATAAGACGCAAAACGACATGAAATGGACGAATAACGCAAAACTGTACATGGAATTGGCCCTCATCAAGATGGTTGACCGCGTCGAAAAACAGGAAATTGTGTTCGAAGATGAAATACAGACCATCCGCGCCGAAATGAAGGGCCTGATCGCCGATTTGGCGAACCGTCCGGTCGCGCCAGCAAAGACGGATGAAACCGATGATGAAATCACCGATGATTTTGATCCCTTTGAAGAGGTCGAAGAGGAAACCACACAACCGGATCAACCGGATGCCGAGGACATCATCCAAGAAGCCGCGGAAGTACCGCGACAGGACACGGAAACCACCGAGGAACAGGACAACAACGAGTCACAGCAAGAGACGCAACCGACTGAAGACGAGGATGAGGAAGAGTCGGATGAAACCAATCTGTTCACCATTGAACCGGAGTCCTCGGAAGTCGCCAAACCAGCGGAACCAAAAGACGATACCCCATATAAAACCTATGACATCCGCTATGTCGAACAAGTTCTGAACAACGGCGATCGTGAAACGAAAATCAAGATGAACAAGCGCTGGTACGACATCGAGCGATTTGCCAATGCGGAACAGATGCAGTATGCCAAATGGATCACCTCGGGCCGCGTTGTTGCAACCAATGGCGAGATACTGATCATCCAGTATTCCAATGCATCAATGTGCAACCGCATGATGAAACCGGATGTGAAAGAACATGTCATCCAGCTTCTAAGCGCTTTTTACGACCAGGAACTCGATTATCTCGCTCTACCGACTGAAGTATGGGAGCAAAAAAGCCAGGAGTTCATCAAAAAGTGGAAAGAAAACAAAGACACCTACATCAAGCTGTCGGAGATTCGTCATCCGGCCTTGAAGGAAATCCCGAAATTCAACAAGGACGTCAACGAGCTTACGCCCGATTCCGTGAAAGACGCCATCAATCTGTTCGGATCGGACGCCGTTCGCGTCAAAAAAGGAGACAAATGACATGAATCCCACCATGATCAAGAAACTGCAAAAGATGCAACGCGAGATGGTAAACGCCCAGAAGGAACTCGAAGCATCAACCTTTTATGGTTCCGCCGGGGGCAAGATGGTAACCGTCGAGTTCACCGGTGACAAGCACATGCGCAAACTCACCATAGATCCGGAAGCAATCGCTTCACCGGACGATCTCGAGTTGCTTGAAGATACCATTGTGGCCGCCGTCAACGACTGCATCCGCAAAATCGAACAAGAGACCGAAAGTGTCATGTCCAAATTCACCGGCGGAGGCATGCCCGGACTGTTCTAGGAGGTCGTCTCATGAAGTATCCCCACGCCATCGAACAACTGATCGAATCTTTGCGCAAATACCCTGGCGTCGGCAAGAAAACGGCCGAACGGTACGCCCTTCACACCGTGAATCGACTTGCCGACGAGGACATCGATCAGATCATCGAAGCATATCAACACATCAAAACCGACATTTTTCAGTGCCCGGTCTGCGGCAATATTACCGACACCGATCCGTGTTACATCTGTCGCGATGAATCGCGGACCCACGATACCATCATCGTCGTGGAACAGGCGCGCGACGTCATCGCCATGGAGAAAACGAACCGTTATCATGGTATTTACCACGTCCTCAACGGCGTCATTTCTCCAAGCAACGGCATCGGTCCAGACGACATCAATCTCAAAGGATTGTTCGAACGGCTTCAGAACGACGCCATTCACGAAGTCATTCTGGCGACCAATCTCAACAACGAAGGAGAAACCACCGCAACCTACATCCGGCGCTTGTTGGAGGGAACAGAAATTGCCGTCAGTCGCATCGCACACGGCATTCCGGCCGGCGGAAACCTCGAGTATGCCGATGAAATCACCATTGCCAAAGCACTCGAAGGACGACGAAAATTATAAAAAACGTCAAATTCATAAGATTTACACAAGTTTTTTGTTATAATGTAAATAGAATTCGCAAAAAGAGGTGGATAACATGGCATTACTCGTAAGTTTCATTGAAAATTTACCTGGTTACGACTTTATTGATAATTTCATCCGTTCCACGATTGATCTGGACGGATACATCCAACAAGCGTATACCTTTGTCACCGAACTCGATTCGGTCACGCTCGTTCTCGGCGTGGTTGTGGCCGCCATCATCTTCGTGATGGGGGTCTTCGAACTGCTGAAGAAGCTTTCGAAAATCATTATTGTTGTCGGTATATTAGTGGGGTTGTACCTGCTTTACGACAATGGAGCTCTGGAAGGAATTATCGGAGGCTAAAAGACGGCACAGCCGTCTTTTTTTCTGCTTTATTTACAAAAAATTGACTACTTTGAAATGTAAGATTTTCATTCCTTAATTTTCGAAAATACTGTTTAAAATATACTAAAAATATAGTATAATGGGATGTTAAAAAGACTACCTCATATAGGAGCTGTGCAGATGGATATCAAACTTCAAAAAGTCACCAAAATTTTTCAAGCAAAAGATAAGTCGGAAACTGTCGCAGTTAATGCGCTGGACGTTGTCATTCCCTCCGGAAAGCTGATCGGCCTGTTGGGCCCGTCGGGGTGCGGGAAATCGACAACGTTATATATGATTGCCGGCCTTCTCGAACCCAACGAGGGACGTATTTTCTTCGGCGATGAGGACGTGACCGATCTTCCACCGGAAGAACGCGGCATCGGACTTGTGTTCCAGAACTACGCCCTTTATCCGCACATGACGGTTCGTCAGAACATCATGTTCCCGCTCGAAAACATCAAGGTTCCGAAGCAAGAAGCCTTGAGCCGGGCGCAGGAGATGGCCGACTTGGTCGGTATCGGCGAACTGATGGATCGCAAACCGAAACAACTCTCCGGCGGGCAGCAACAACGTGTCGCCATTGCCCGTGCACTCGTCAAACAACCGCGGGTGTTGCTGCTGGACGAACCTTTGTCGAATCTCGACGCCCGGCTTCGCCTGCAAACGCGTGAAGAAATCAAACGCATTCAGCGCGAAACCGGCATCACCACCGTATTCGTCACCCATGACCAGGAAGAAGCGATGTCGATCAGCGATCAGATCGTTCTCATGGACTTCGGTGTCAAGCAACAAGTCGGCGAACCGCAATTCGTCTACGACAAGCCAATCAATCTGTTCGTCGCCAAGTTCCTCGGTACACCGCCGATCAATCTGTTCGCCGGTGAAATCGTCAAGAACAAGCTGTTGCTGGCCGACGGCAAGAAATATCGTACCGAAACTCAAGCGCCCGAACATCAGGAGGATCTCACCGAAGATGCCATTCGGGCCATGACTCACGAAGTGAAAGTTCCCATATGCAATGTGGAAATCATGGATAAGAAGGCACCGGATGGAGATGTCGTCATCGGCATTCGTCCCGAAGGGTTCGTTGTGGATGAAAAAGGACCACTTGAACTCGAAATCTTCATGGTAGAGACCATTGGCCGCGATACTTCGTTGGTTGTCAAGGATCCCTTTGACGACAACAAATCGTACCGCATCATCATCGACTCCAGTTACCGCGTAAAAGCTGGTGACAAGGTAAAATTCTCGTTCAAGCCGGACAAGATGTTCGTCTTCGACAAGACATCAGGAGATGTTCTCTAAATGCTAGAGAAACAAAGCAACGTCAAGGCTTGGCTCTATCTCGCGCCAGCCATGCTCCTGTTGTCGGTCTTTACCTTCTATCCTTTATTCAACGCCTTCTTTTTGGCCTTCCTGAGGGACTATGAGTTCCTGCTCGGTAGCGCCAGGGGATTCACCTTCCTTGGTAATTTCATCAACGTCATCAACAAGCCGGACTTCGGCATCGCGATGAAAAACACCGCCGTCATCACCTTTGTCAGTGTTCCCATCGCCGTCATTGTCGCATTGATGATCTCGGTCGCACTCAACTCGATCAAGAAATTTCAAGGATTCCTGCAAACCGTGTTCTTCCTGCCTTATGTCACCAACGCCATCGCCATCGGCATGGCCTTCGCCTTCATTTTCCACAGTGATTACGGCCTGCTTAACACGATGCTTGGTTGGGTCGGCATCGATCCCATCAACTGGATCAATCTTCGTCAGGCTGGTAACGCGGATACGTCTTGGATTCGAGCCATGTTCGCCCTGCTGGTCTATACAATCTGGGGCGGTCTCGCCTTCAAGATCATGGTGTTCCTGAGCGGACTCCAGTCGATTGACAAACAATACTATGACGCCGCGCGCATTGACGCCACGCCCAAACGCCGCGTCTTCAGCAAAATCACCGTGCCCTTGCTGTCGCCGATGATTGCCTACATCACGATTACATCATTCATCGGAGCGTTCAAGGCCTATCGCACCATCATCGGGATGTTCGGTGAATCGCTGCGCCCACCTGGTGCATTATCGAAAGATTCCCTGATCACCATTGTCGGACTGGTGTACGATTCCCTCGCCCATGCCGACGCCACCGGCGCCATCAGTGAAGCTGCCGCCGCATCCATCATCCTATTTCTGATCATCCTCGCGTTCACGCTGATCCAAATGCAGGTCAGCAAACGCCGGGTGCACTTCTAGGAGGTGCGGCATGGAACTGAAAATGAACAATAGTCAGATGAATGTCAATCAGAGGGAAATTCAAATCCGACAAATCATCTTCAAAACTTTAATTTATCTGTTTTTAACGCTCTTTGCCATCTTTGTTCTGGTACCATTTTACTGGATGGTACTGACCTCGCTCAAAGAAATTGACGAAGTCCGCAAAAGCCCACCGAGTCTGATCATCGGGTTCAGTCAAATCCGGTTCTGGGCAAACTATGTTGCGGCATGGAACGCTGCGCAGTATTGGCGTTACATGCTCAATACCGTTACCGTTGCGGCAATATCCACGACAGGCACCGTCTTCACAACGATTTTCGCATCCTTCGCGTTTGCCCGTCTGAATTTCCGCGGTCGCGATTTGCTGTTCCTGCTCTTGATTACGACGATGATGATTCCTGGTGAAATGTTCGTCATCACCAACTACATCACCGTATCACGCTTGGGTTGGTTCTCGCCGATCGCCTCGCAACAGAGCCTTCTCGATGCGTTGCTGGCACTCACGATGCCATTCATGACCAGCGTGTTCTACATCTTCTTCCTGCGTCAGACGTTCAAGCAGATTCCCGATGAACTGTATCTGGCAGCGAAAGTGGATGGAACATCCGACTGGAAATATTTGTGGAAAATCATGGTTCCCATTGCATCGCCGACGATCATCACCATCACGATCCTCAACGCCATGGGTACCTGGAGCGCCTACATCTGGCCCAAACTGGTTACCTCCCGTGATGAGTACCGCCTCGTCACCAACGGTCTCCGTGAAGCCTACAGCGACTTCGTCGGACAAGTTCTCTACAACCAGCAGATGGCCGCCGCGCTCATCGTCACCACCCCGCTTCTCATCACGTTCCTGTTCTTGCGCAAATACATCATGCGCGGTGTATCACGTAGTGGTATCAAAGGGTAATCCCGTAGATATAAATATTTAGGAGGAGAGACAATTGAAAAAGATTCTATCATTCATGATGTTGGGCGTGTTCACGCTCGGACTCGCCGGATGCGTCACCATTGACGAAGATCCGTACGAAGTCGACTGTGAACGCTATCCGACACATCCCGAGTGCATCGAAGACATCGATCCCAACGATGACGAGGCTCCCGGTCTGATCCCAGTTCTAGACGACATTCCGACTGCCGAACCCATCGAAATCACGTTCTGGCATGTCTATGGTGAAAGCAAAGGCGCCCTGCTCGACGAACAGATCGCCGAATTCACCCAGATGATGTTGGATGATTATGGCGTCACCGTCGTCATCGAAGCGGTATCGCAAGGCGATTACACCTCGATCCGCAACAACACGTTGAACGCCATCACGGCGGGCATCACGCCGACCATCGTCGTCGGGTATCCGGACCATGTGGCCGGCTACCTGAAAGGGAATGCTGTCATTCCGCTGAACGACTTCATCATGCATGAAACCTGGGGCGTCGACCTGACGGACTTCATCCAGTCCTATCTGGATGAAAACCAGCAGTATGCCGGTGGGTACATGTACTCGTTCCCGTATTCGAAATCGACCGAAATGATGGTCTTCAACAAAGACAAGTTCGAAGCAAACGGCATCACCGTTCCGCTCGACGGCACCATCACCTGGGCCGACCTCGATACTTGGGCGGACACCATGGTCGGTACCGGGCCGAATCAGTGTGAGTACCTGATCAACTTCGATTCACCCGCCAACTTCTTCATCAACAGCGTCCGTCAATGGCAAGGCGGATACACCAACAGCGAAGGCGACATCCTCGTCGACAACACCAACACAATCGCCATGCTGGACTATGTCCAAGAGCGGTTTGAAGACAAAACCTTCGCCCTGCCCGTCGCATGGAACGAATCCTACGGCAGCAACAACTTCATCGCCGGTGACGTCTGCATGAGCGTCGGCTCCACCGCCGGCATCAACTACAACATCCCCTCGGACGGCTCGTTCGAAGTCGGTGTTGCCCCGATTCCGCAGTACGACATGGACAACAAATCGGCTGTCCAGCAAGGACCGAACATCGCCATCATGAGCAACTCGACCGATGCCCAGCGTCTTGTCAGCTGGCTCCTGATCAAACATCTGACCCGGGCCGACAACACCGCCGACTGGGCGATGGAAACGGGATATCTGCCGGTTCGCTACAGTGGATTCGAAAGCGCCGCCTACCAGACGTTCCTGGAAATTACCGATCTCAACAACTCCCTGTATTACTCCGCAGCGGCTGCCCGTGCAGCACGCCTGCAAACCGAATTCTTCGACTATGACCCGGCCTTCGCCGGCGCCGTGACCTCGTCCGATGCCCGCGCCGAAGCCGAAGTCGCGATGCAAGCCCTGTTCGGCGGTTACAGCGCCCAGGAAGTCATCGACGACATGCTGCGTCAGCTCGGAGTCAACTAACAACCATTACTGAAAGTGTGATTTACATGTTCAAACGATTGTCTTTGGTTTTACTGGCCCTTCTGGCCACCCTCGTCATCGCCGCTTGCGATGGCGAGGAACCCCTCTCCGACGGCGACATCGTCCGTAGTGTCCGCGATGGTATCACGTTCGCGTCGACGCAACTGACGGAAGACATCACGATCCCCGTCATTGACGAAGAGGGAGTCACGGTTGAATGGGTCAGCAGCAATCCCGCATACCTCGATGTGGACGGAACCGTTACGCGCCCGCCGTATTACTTCAACGACCAGCGCGTCAGTCTCACGGTCTCGCTCACAAAAAACGAGGCGATCGTGACGAAGGTGTTCGAGTTCACGGTCCTCGCCGAGGATGAACCGGAGGTAATCGAACTCAACACCGACGAAACCGACAACCTTCCCCTGGATTTTGACTTCGAACAGTATGACTTCATCGCCGATGGCGTAGGGGAAGTCACGTTGGTACGTTGTGTGGATGGCGACACGGCCTTCTTTACCGAAGGCGGCGCCAGCTTCTCGGTCCGTTTTCTTGGTGTCAACACCCCGGAATCAACCGCCAAATTCGAACCGTGGGGCACCGCCGCAAGTGCCTTCACTTGCGACAAATTAACCAATGCCTCCCAGATCGTCCTGCAGGCGGATCCCGCCGCCGGACGCCTCGACAGCTACGGCGAACGCTGGCTGGCCTGGGTCTGGTACGATGGTCGTCTGCTCAACCTGGAACTTGTTGAACAAGCCTACAGCAAGGCGTCTGGTGCGACCGACACGCTGTACGGCGACTTGATTTTCCAGGTCAACCTGCTTGTTCAGTTTTCCGAACGACGGGTCTGGGGCGAAGTGGATCCGGATTACGACTACTCGCTCGAAGGCATTCAGCTCACCATCGAGGAATTGGTTACCAACCAAGCCGATTACGTCGGACTCAAGGTTGCCATAACGGGCATCGTCACCCGCAAGATCGGGGGCGCGGTGTTCGTGCAACAGGGCGATTACGGCATCTATGTCTACAATCGTCAATGGGCACCGGATCTGTCAATCGGCAACGAAGTTCAACTGTCGGGTCTCACCGTGACGTACTATCCCGATCAGGAAACCGGCGCACTTCAAGTGTCCGGCTACCAAACCAGGGAGCCATACAGCGCGGTTGTCAGCCGTGACAACACGGTCGAGCCCGCCACCGTCACGATACCGGACATCACCAGTCTGCACATCGGCAGCCTGCTCCGGGTCGAACACCTGACGGTTACGAGCGTCTATGAAAACGAAGACGCCTTCACGCTCACGGTGGAAGATGAGTTCGGCAACACGATCACCGTCCGCAAGGACGCGGCCGTGACCGCCGACATCACCGCCGACATGTTCCCCGAGGGAACCACCTTCACCATCGTCGCACCACTGTCACGTTACAGCTCCACGTACCAATTAATGTTGTCCACCATGGACGACATAACAATGGAATAAGAAAAGGAGGAAACACAGAAGATGTTTAAGAAACTACTAGCTTTAGGCTTGGTAGCCATCGGAGCACTCACGCTCACTGCGTGTAATCCCGATACCGGACCGACCGTCGAGGAGATCTTGGACCAGATCACCGAAGCGATGGACGAACTCCAAGTACCAAGCGAAACCAGTACCGACCTGACATTGCCCAACACCGCCGTCCATGACGTCGAAGTCACCTGGGAATCCAGTAACACCGACTTCATCGCCAACGACGGAACGGTCACCATTCCGACCAAAACCGAGGGCAATCAGACCGTCACGCTGACGGCGACCCTGTCGCTGGATGAACAGCAGTTGACGAAATCCTTCACCGTCACCGTGCTCGCCGCAACCGAGTACACCGACGCCGAACTCGTTGCACAAGCGGTTGCCGCATTGGTGCTTCCGGTTACCGGATTGGTTACCGGCAACATCACGTTGCCCAGCAGTGGTGCCAACGGCACGGCCATCACCTGGTCGTCCAGCAACACTGACGTGGTCGCCAACGACGGAACCGTCACGCGTCCCGAAAACGGCGAAGGCAACGCTGCTGTCACCCTTACGGCGACGGTCACGCTCAACGACGAAACCGGCACGAAGGACATTGACATCATTGTCAAAGAAGAAGATCCTTCGAACACTTTCGCCACCGTTGCCGCGCTCATCGAAGCCAGCACCCTCGGCGACATCGTTGAATTCGAAGGTGAAGTCTCCGGTCTGTTCGACGGCGGCTACTTCCTGACCGATGGAACGAACGTTCTCGGCGTGTACAATCCGAGCTCGGAAATCACTCCGGCCCTGGGCGACACCGTCTACGTCAAAGGCGAATACGCCAAGTACAACACGCTCTTCCAGATTGGCAGCGTCCAGACTGAAACCATCACCGCCACCGGTGACGGCATGCAGCCGCTGACTCCGATCGCAAGTTCGGTTGCCGACATCCTTGCCCTTGACTCGAGCGATCCGCTGATTCATGGTAAGATTTACACCATCACCGGTACCGTCGAAGTACGCGGCGACTTCAGCAACCTCTATCTCGTAGACGGCGATGACGCAGTCCTGATCTATTATTATTCGCTCGAAGCATCGTTGGATGCGCTTGAAGCGAATATCGGCCTGACCGTCACAATCGACGTCATCTACTACACCGATCACGGCACCAACGGTGTCATGCTTGCCTTCCAAGGCGGAGCAGACGACATCGAAGTGGCAACGCTGTCGGACGAAGACGCACTGGCTGCGGACCTCGCAGTTGTCGGCGCCGATGTTCCGGATGTTGCAATCGCTACAATCACGCTTCCCACCGAAGGCCCGAATGGAACGACCTATTCAAGCTGGGCCAGCGATAACACAGCAGTATTCGATAATGATGGAACCTTTGTCGCTCGTGGTACGGAAACCGTTACGGTTACCTTCACCGCCACGGCTACCAAAGGCAGCCTGACCGATACCGCGACCATCGAAGTCGTCGTACCGGTTGTCAGCACCATTGGCGAAGTTCTCGCCCTGCCCACCGGCAGTTACTTCGAAATCAACGGTACCGTAACCCTGGAAAGCTATTATGGCTTCTTCATCTGGGACGGCACGGACAACATCTTCGTTTATGAAGACGGATTGTTTGACGATCTCGAACCTGGCGACGACATCAACATTCTCGGTTGGCTCGGCGAATACAACGGCCTGTTGCAGGCGAACATCATCGAGCACACCATCACCGATGCCAGCAATGCGCTTCCGACCGCCATCAATGGTACCGTCGAAGGCTTGCAAAGCAGACTCTATCAAGACGGACAACCTGTCACCGTTTCTGCACACGTAACCCGTGAAGGAAGTTATGACAACGTCTTCATCACCGGTGCAGCCGGCGGCAAAGTCGAAGTCTATTATCGCTCCAACGACGAGGCTCTCTTCACATCGGAAGATACCGATGTCACCATCGTCGTATATCCGTATGGTAACGGACGCGTCCTGTATTGGGGAACCGAAGCAGAAGTCGTGGCCGACGCCGATGGATTCACGGATCTTGAAAAAGCACAAGCCGTTGCGGATGTCATCGACCTTGGCACGCTGGAAAACGTCGCAAGCGACTTGACACTTCCGGCCACCTTCACCGACCCGGCCGCAACCATCACCTGGGAAACCAGCGATGCAGCAGTCGTCGCGGCGGATGGTACCGTCACGATCGACTATACCCAAGCTACCATGGCTACGCTCACGGCGACCGTTGATGTCAACGGCACGACCGTAACCAGAGACTTTGTCGTTCATGTCATCGACGGTTCGACCCTGACTCCGGTCAGCGTTGCTGATGCACTTGCCGGAACCGACGGCGATGTTGTCGTTGTTACCGGCGTCGTAGCAGGCTTCAACTACAAAGGCGAAGCATTCCTGCAAGACAATGCCGACGGCACCGCGATCTTCCTTGATACTGAAGATCTGGAAGACGATGTCGCAATCGGCGACCTGATTGTCGTTGTCGGCACGCTCAACACCTACACGTCCTACAATAACAACCAACGTGAACTCAACGATGTTGTCGTGCTCAGCACCACCTCGAGTGACAATGACGTATTCGTTCGTACCGATGTCGACGCCGCCACCCTTGGTGTGCTGGCAACGATCGGAACCTATAGTTCACAAACGTTCGAAATGACCTTGACGTTCAATGCGCTTGACGATGGATTCGGCTATATTCTGTTCGATGGCGACGGAACGACAATGATCAAAATCTATGGTGGCGACTTCCCGTACGCAGACGTACTCTACAATGTGGGCGACACCATCACCCTAACGTTCACCGTGTTCGACATCAACTACGATGATGTCCGCCTCGACAACGTCCAACTTCCTGAGTTGACAGACGCTCAAGCGCTGCTCGTAGCACAAGACGAACTGTCTCTCGAAGCATCGTATGTCGACAACATCACGCTGCCGACCGAAATGTATGGCGTAGCAATCACCTGGGCAACCAGTGATGCCACTGTCATCGGCACCGATGGAACCGTCACCCGTCCTGCCAGTGGTGAAGCAGATGCGGAAGTAACACTCACCGCCACGCTCACAATCGGCACTGAAACCCCGGTTGACGTACCGTTCACCGTAACGGTTCCTGCTGAACCTTCCAGTTCACAAACCGTCGCAGAAGTTCTTGCTCTCGCAACGGATGATCCGGTCGAGGCCGAAGGTATCATTACTTACATCTTCGACGATGGAACCTTCTTCATGGAAGATGCCGATGGCACCGCGGTCTATGTTGATGATTACTCGGCAACCATTACCTGGGGCGACCTGACCCTGGCCGTAGGCGACAAAGTCAAAGTCACCGGCGCCAAAGGATTCTATCGCATCCCGCTCGTTGACACCGTCAGCGCAGTCGAAGTTCTCACCAACGGCAACGCGCTCTCCGCTACGTTGATTCCAGTTCCGGATCCCGCACTGTTGCGCACCGAATTGGATGACACCGGATTCGGCGTCTACTACAGTTTCAACAATGTTGAAATCATCTCGGTACAATCCTATTACATCTATTTCTACAGTGATGACCGTACAACTGGTGGCACCAACCGCATGGGCATCGTCGTCGACTACTCCGTCGATCTGACATCGCTTGCTCTGGAAGCTGGCGACATCGTATCGTTCGACGCACTTCTGTACAGCGCCAGCGGAACCTACACCGATGAGACGAAGATCCTGCGTTTCGCCATTACCGATCTCGCTGACATCACCGTTGAAGCGGCACCGTCAAATGTCGCAGCCGCACAAGCTGCCGCGTCCGATGACAATCTCTTCATCGAAGGCACCGTCAAATGGGTTCAATCCAACGGCACATTCATCATTGAAGATGCTGACGGAACGGCCATCTACGTTGACGATTACAGCACCGATTATGCGGACTGGGCAAGCGTATCTGTCGCCGTCGGCGATCTCGTACGCGTCACTGGCCAACGTGGATTCTACGGCGTACCGCTCATTGACAACGTCTCTCGCGTCGAAGTCATTTCCAGCGGCAACGCGCTTTCGGGTGTTGTGGTTGATGCCGGCGACGGCTCAACTCTGCGCACCGCAGCGGTTGATACAGACTACGGAAAAACCTATACCTTCACCGATGTGACCATCATCGAAGTCGGCAGCTACTACATCTACTTCTATAGCAGCGACGGCACCAATGGTGGCGACAACCGCATGGGTATCGTTGTAAATGAATCCGTCGATCTGACTTCGCTTGGTCTCACCGCAGGCGACACCGTGACTTTCACAGCCGTGTTCTATGGAACCAATGGCACGTATACCGATGTCTCGAAAATCTGGAGATTCTCGATTACCGACATTGGCGACATCACGGTTACGACGCCAGCCACTTAAGATACACCACGCATCACCAAACACCATCGGGTTTCCCGGTGGTGTTTTTTTGTGTTTCAAAATCATCGTTTTGTGGTACAATTGACTGTTAGGAGAGATGAACATGAAACGATTGATGACAACCATTGCACTCTTGTTGCTGGCGACCGTGCTGGTGGCCTGCACACCCGATGAAGACGAATCCACACGCTGGGTTGTTTTGCCGGATTTGAAAGGTTTGACGCGTCCGGATGTGATTGATCAACTGGAACCACTGGACATTCCCTATACGTTTGTCTATCTGGAGGAAGATCCGGAAAAAAGCCTGTTGTTCGATTCCTACGAAGGACACGAAGCGGGTGACATCGTCGATGCCGCCGAAGTTGTCGTGATCAACATCTATCCTCAGTACTCTCCTTACGATTATGTCGAACTTCCGGATTTGGCGGGGCTGACGCGCGCCGATATCGCAGCGTCGCTTGCCGCCCTTCAAATCAGTTTTTACTTTGCCTATGAAGAAACCGAGGATCCTCTTCTTGAAGATTTCTTCATCTCCTATGTGGATGATCTTAGGGCCGGCGACGAAGTTCTGAACTCCAGTGCCGTCGGAGTTCTCATTTACAGTTATGAAGTCGTCATCGGCGAAGAGTACTTCCAAGTCATCGACATGCCGTATGACGGACCATATCTCGATGAATCCTACGCCGTAATCGACTACATGGATCCGCGCGGTGGGTACTTCGAAGTGACCCTGTCGTCCTGCACCGACGGGGATACCGCTCGCTTTGGCTATCCACAAGACATTTTCGATGCGATCCAAAGCGGCGCCAAAAGCACCCGATTCCTCAACATGGACACCGAAGAAACCTACAATGGCGGCGAAGAAGAATGGGGCAAACCGGGCAGTATTTACACGTGCTCATTGCTCGAAGGAGCGGAATCGATCGTGCTTCAGACCGATCCCGGCGATGGCTTGTTGGACACCTATGGACGCCTGCTTGCCTGGATCTGGATACAACTGCCTGGTGAAGAGGAGTACTTCCTGCTCAATTACATGGTTGTCAAACAGGGTCTGGCCCAAGTGAAGTACGAGTTTGGTGCCGGCTTGGACTTGAGTTACGGCGAACACACCTACAACGAATGGATGCACATCGCCGAAGATTATGCCATCGACAACGAACTTGGCCAGTGGGGAAATCTCCTCGATTACTACTGGAACTACGAAACCGACGAACCGTATTACGACCGTTGGTACGCCAATTGACAAAAACTGCCGGAAACCGGCGGTTTTTTTCTCTCATATGGTAGTTATTAAGCGCTCTTTGTGGTATAATGAACTGTTATTTCAGGGGGTCTCTCATGTTCGATCAGATCAAACCGCTCATCGATCAATACGATCGCATCATCATCCACCGTCACACCAATCCCGACGGCGATGCTTACGGCTCGCAACTGGGTCTCAAACGGCTGTTGGAACTCAATCACCCGGACAAGGAAGTCTACGCTGTTGGCGACGTCAACAACTTCCGTTTTTTGGGTGAAATGGATGACATTCCCGACGCGTATTATGAGGGTGCCCTGGCGATTGTCGTCGATGTCTGTGTAACGCGACTGATCAGCGACGACCGGTACCTCCGGGCCGACCAAGTCCTGGTCATCGATCATCATCTCAATCAACCCGATTTCGACTGCATCGCAATCATTGAATCGAACCACATCGCGTGCGCGGAGCTGATCGTCAGTGTTTTCATGGAACAGAATTATGCCTTTGATGAGATTGCCGCGACACGGTTTCTCACCGGTCTGGTGACTGATAGCGGCCGGTTCCTGTATCCCTTCACCACCTCGCGTTCGTTTGAAATTGCCGCATACTTGCTTCAACAAGGCGGTCGCCTACAGTGGATTTATGACAATCTATACACCGAGGACCTCAACTTCAAGAAACTCCGCGGTTACTTCATAAACAACTTCAAAGTCACACCTCACAACGTCGCCTACATGATGAACGACAAACACGTCAAAGAAGCCTTCGACGTAACTACCTTCATCGTGTCGCGGGCGATGGTGAATCAGATGAGCGGACTGCGTGACATCCACATCTGGGCCAATTTCACCGAAGATGATAATGGTGAAATCCTCGTCGAACTGCGCAGTGCCAAGGAATCGATTGTCCACCTGGCGCGCAAATACGGCGGTGGCGGACACGCCCTCGCCTGCGGTTGTACGCTGTACAGCTTTGATGAGGCCAAGCAGTTGCTTCAGGAACTGGATGACTTTGCGAAAGGATCAACCACATGAACAAGACCAAATTGAAACAGATCTACACCAAAATCGAATCGTACGACAAGATCATCATCATTCCACACCGCCGTCCTGACGGTGACGCCATCGGCACCTCGTTCGGACTCAAGGACATCATTGTTACTACCTGGCCGAACAAGACCGTTCATGTCGTCGGTGAAAGCAGTGATTTCACATCGTTCATCGGAATTCCCGAGGAACTCGATGACGATGCCTTCAAAGGCGCGTTGGCCATCGCCGTGGATACCGCGAACAAGGACCGACTTGCCGATCAGCGGTTCGACCAGGCTGATTTTCTGATCAAAATCGATCATCATGTCGATGTCCAACAATATGGCGACATCGCTTATGTCGACACCGGGCGCCCCGCGGCGGCCCTGATCATCCTCGATCTCTTTCTTGTCAATCAGGACAAACTCAAGATGTCAAAAGATGGAGCAAAGGCCCTCTATTTCGGAATTCTCACCGATACGGGACGATTCAAGTATGACGGGGTGGACGGCGATACCTTCCGCAGCGTTGCGACGTTGTTTGACATCGGCCTGGAGAAAAAGGAGATCCATGCGCATCTCGATCAACGAACCGAGGAGTTGACGCGCTTCAAGGGGTATCTTCTTCAACACTATAAGAAAACCAAGAACGGTGTCGTCTATTTCAAGATCAAACCTCGCCATCTTAAGAAGTTCAGCGTGTCGCTCGAAGAAGCGTCGTCGCTTGTCAACGAACTGGGCGTCTTCGAAGAATATCCGATCTGGTTGCTGTTCGCAGAGTACGAGGAAGGGATTGTCCGCTGTCGCATGCGGTCGAAGGGACCGCGCATCGATCTGCTTGCCAACAAGTACGACGGCGGTGGCCATAAAATGGCCAGCGGAGCGAGCCTTGGAACGTGGAAACGAACCAAACTACTGATTGAGGATGCCGACGAACTGGCCAAACAATTCAAAGAAGGATCGTTGTGATCCTTCTTTTCTTTGGTTGTAATGTTAAGAAAATGTTAAGCAAGCGTTTTGATATCGTTATTATATTTAATAAATATTAAATTTATGTTATAGTTCAGTTGGTATGATTTTCGATTTAGGAGGGTTCACATGTTCTTACTCGCAGATGTTGCGGACATCAACTGGCAAGTCACGATATTCGCTGTAGTAGGCGGTCTGGGGATATTCCTCTATGGCATCAATCTGATGGGAGATTCACTCAAGGCGTTGGCCGGCAACAAGCTGAAACTCGTCATTGAGAAATCAACGAACACACCGATCAAAGGAATCTTTGTCGGGATCATCATCACCGGCCTGATTCAGTCGTCATCCGGAACGACGGCACTCACCGTCGGACTGGTTCGTGCCGGGCTGATGACCTTGCCCCAGGCGATCGGGATCATTCTCGGCGCCAACATCGGAACCACCATCACATCGTTTCTAATCGGTCTGAAGATCAAGGAATATGCACTCCCCATCATCGCCGCCGGGGCCTTCTTGGTGTTCTTCATGCATCGTAAGAAGTACAAACAACTGGGCGGCGTTTTTCTAGGGTTCGGCATGTTGTTCTTTGGCCTGGACATAATGGGCAGTGCGTTGAAAGAACTGGCCGAACTGAACATCGTCGTTCAGGCGTTTGAAAACGTGGCGGAACACCCCATCCTCGGCATGTTCGTGGGAGCTGGAACCACCGTTTTGGTACAATCCAGTTCCGCTACCATCGGGATTCTTCAGGAACTGTATAGTACGGGAGCGATTCCGCTGATCGGCGCCATCGCCATCTTGTTCGGCAACAACATCGGAACGACGATCACCGCCGTGCTCGCCGCCATCGGCGGCAGCGTTGCGGCCAAACGGACAGCTGCCGCTCATGTTTTGTTCAATGTCATCGGCAGCCTGCTGTTCATGTTGTTGCTCCGTCCGTATTATACAATCATACGCTATCTGGAACTCAATGTCCTGCATGAGAACAACCCGGAAATGACGATATCCTTCGCACACATGGGCTTTAACATCATCAACACCTTCATATTCTACTGGTTCATCAAACAACTGGTGTGGATGGTGAAGTTCATTGTCCGTGGTGACGATGGTCTGATTGAAATCGAAATGGATGCGCTCGAAGAGAAACTGATTACCGAAGCACCGGTTCTCGCCCTGGAAAACGCCAAACATGTGCTCATCAACATGGGCCACATCACCAAACAGATGTGGGATACGGCCGTCCAATATTCGTTTGAAGACAACAAGCGCCATTTCGAAAACGGCATGCAGATGGAAGAGATGATCGACACCATCGACAAGAAGGCACACGACTATCTGGTACGTATCTCTGAGTCCGACTTGCCGCATCGCGCATCCAGTGATCAAGCCAAGTTCGTCGATACCATCCGCGATTTCGAGCGGATCGGCGACCACTGCACCAACTTGTTCCAGTTCTTCCAAGAACGTCATGAAACCAAAATCTGTTTCAGCGAAGACGCTCAGAAAGAATTGACGAAGCTCTATGACGTTGTCACCGAAACCTTCGCCTACGCCCTGGAAGCGTTCCAGAAATGGGACAAGGACCTCGCCAGACGTGTTCTTGATCGCGAGGAAATCATCGACCGTCTCGTCATCAAGAATCGCAAACGCCACATCATGCGCATCAACAACAAAGCCTCGACGGAAACGCAGGATCATCTTTACGTCGACATTCTGTCCAACGTCGAACGCATCGGCGACCATTGTTCCAACATCGCCATCAACGTACTTCAGGACAACTACTACAACGACGAACTCGAGTACGACTCGGACGAACATCTCACCGAATATTAAGAAACAATTACATCCTGTTAAGTTTTCATTTCACGTTAACAACGCAATTACATTTGTGATATGATGGATTTGGAGGTGATCGCCATGGCCAAAATTCTGATCATCGAAGACGAAAAATCGATTCAACGGATGATCGAGTACGATCTCAAGCAACTCGGACATGACGTCCTGTCCGCTGCGGACGGGTTCGAAGGATACAAGAAGGCCTCAACGTCGATCTACGATGTGATCTTATTGGACCTGATGTTGCCCAACATGAACGGTATGGAAATCTGTCGTAAACTTCGCAAAGAAGGAAACAACGCCTACATCATCATGTTGACTGCAGTGGACGACGAATACAATATCATCCAGGGATTCGAAGCGGGTGCCGACGACTACGTCACGAAACCGTTCAGTCCGCGTGAACTCACCGCTCGCATCAAGGCCGGGTTGCGTCGTCAAGGCGCCAATCAGGATGACGATGTGCTGCATTACGAGGACTTCACCGTTGTGCAAAGTTCGTATGAAGTATGGAAAGGCACCGAGAAGATCGAACTTACGCTCAAGGAGTTCGAACTGTTGGTGTACCTAATCATCAACAAAGGAAAGGCTCTCAGTCGCGATCAGCTGCTTACCAATCTCTGGGGGTTCAGTTATGACGGCGATTCGCGGGTTGTCGATGTCCACATCTTCAAACTCCGTGAAAAACTCGATCCCGCAAACGACTACATCAAGACCGTTCGCGGCGTTGGCTACAAACTCATCTAGACGAGTCATTATGAACTCGTCTTTTCTTTTTAATCAAACCACAAATAATGTTTACAAAACATTAACAACCATCATATCGCAAATTAATCTTGCTACCGTATAATGTGTGCGTATCTCAAAACTAGGAGGATAATCACACACATGAAAAAATTAGCGTTACTTGCACTCAGTGCACTTGCAGTATTTGGACTGTCAGCATGCGGATCAACCGAAGAAGGTTGGGACGCTTCCAGCACCATTACCGTATACACCCGCGACACATCGAGCGGAACCCGCGCCGGATTCATGGGCGGCATCGACTTCGATGACGCCGCCGAAGACGACAGCCTGCTCGTCGATGGATTTGTCATCAAGGACAACACCGGTATCTTCACCTCGATGAAGACCGATGAATATGGTATCGGCTACATCTCCCTCGCCACTCTGGATGAAACCGTCAAAGGACTGTTCTTCGATGGCGTGGAACCCACCGTCGCCAACGTCATCAATGACACCTATGGTCTGAAACGCCCGTTCAACTATGTCACCCGCGCCATGGATGACTACGCGAACGATACCGAAAAAGACATCAGCATGGCCTTCGTCGCCTTCATGGCAACGACCGATGGCGCCGACATCATCACCAACCAAGGCGCCGTTCCCTTGGAAAGTACCGAAACCTGGGATGACATCAAAGCCGACTATCCCGTCTGTGAACAGGACAACAGTGCCGTGACGATCAAGTTCGGCGGATCCGACTCGATCGAAAAAATCGCCAAAGCCCTCACCGAAGAATTCGCGCCCAAATGCGGCGACTTCGTGCCGGAGCACGACCACACCGGTTCTTCCGACGGCTTCAAACGGACCCAGGGTTCGGAAAAAGACGGCGACAACTACAAGCACATCGGCTTCGCTTCGCGCCCGTTCAAAGCGGAGGAAGCTGGCGAGACTGGCACTCAGGGCCAACTCGCTTGGGACGCCATCGTTGCCATCGTCCACCTCGACAACGAAGTATCGAACGTCACCGCAGAAGACCTCAAGAAAATCTACTCCGGCGAGTACACCACTTGGGACGAACTGCTAGACTGATAGCAACTTCTTCATAACATTTCTCCGAGATTAGCCCTGCGTTAACGGGGGCTTTTCTTGCGTCATAGGGAGGACATCGCATGGAATACATCAAAAACCTGAAAGACAAACTGAAAGACGCGTTTCACTTCAATAGCAAAAAAGAACGGACAGACGCGGTGGTGCGCGGATTCTTCCTGCTCGCCACCGTCCTGTCCGCGTCGTTCATCATCGTCATTGTCTTCTTCATCGCTTTGGAAGGCATGATTCCGTTTGTCACCGACAACGATGGGCTCGGTCGTGTCGATCTTGTCCGGTTCCTGACGGGAACGACTTGGTTGGAAGGAACCGCCTTCCAATCCAACCTCTACGCCGTCGGATTCATCATCGTCAATACGCTTTACATCGCGTTTTTGTCGTTGCTCTTGTCGATGCCGATTGGTGTCTTGACGGCACTATTCATCGCCAAAATCGCACCCAAACGCATCGCCGAAGTGCTTCGTACCGTCGTCGAGCTGCTGGCCGCCATTCCGTCGATCGTCTATGGTCTGTTCGGTAGCGGTCTGATCATTGTGTTCGTTTACAATTTTGCAAAGTTGTTCGGCGTTCAGTCAAAAGGCGGGAACTCGGTGCTTGCCACCGTGCTTGTATTGTCGCTGATGATTCTACCGACCATCACCGCATTGAGCGAGGTCGCCATCCGCAGTGTCGGGAAAGACATTGAACATGGGTCCTTGGCACTTGGTGCGACGCGCACTCAGACCAACTTCAAAGTTGTCTTGACAAGCGCCAAATCCGGAATCTTCACGGCCGCCATTCTCGGTGTAGGACGGGCACTCGGCGAGGCCACCGCCGTCAGTCTGGTCGCCGGAAATGCCCGCAGCGGACCGTCGCTCGGCTTTTTCCAGACCACTTCGACCCTCACCTCGACGATGTTGCAGGGACTGAAAGAAACCATCGGGATCGACTATGACATTCGCTTCTCGGTCGGGATCGTGTTGATGATTGTCATCCTCATTACCAACATGACGCTGAACTTCATCAAGAGAAAGGTGGGGAACGTCGATGTCAAATAAACGCAAGCGAGTCGATTTCATCTACCAGGCAATCACCTACATTGCATCTTCGATCTCCGTCATCGTCTTGTCGATGATTTTCATCTATGTCTTCAGCAACGGATCGGGACTGCTGAACTGGGGTCTTGTTGTCAATGATTATCACGCCCAGTTCTACAACGGCGGCATTGATCCGGTGACGGAGTTTTCCACGACCGATCGTCCGGCATCGTTGGGAGACGAGTCCTATTATTCCGAACGTTGGGGCGTCGCCTTCAGCGAAGACATCGACCGCGAGGGGAAAACGATCATTGTTGTCGATTATGTCGCGCCCGATTCCCCGCTACACGACATGTTCGACAAGAACAATGACGTCAACGAGGACTTTGCCATCATCCGCGGGAATGTCGTGGAATCGATCAAGTTCTACGACAAGAACTCGGCACTCGCCGTTCAAGGCGCCGAGCACATGATCAACGAGCTGGACACCGAAAACGAGTTCCGCGAGATTGTCTTCTCTTCGCTCGGCGGCGGGATTCGCGGGTCGATTGTCACAACGCTCTATGTCATTGGCATGACACTTGTGTTCGCACTTCCGATTGGAATCTTCACCGCAATTTATCTCAATGAGTTCGCCAAGGTGAATCGGGTCACAAACACCCTGCGCAGCATGATTGAAGTGTTAACCGGGGTCCCGTCGATCATCTTCGGTCTGATGGGTCTCGCCGTGTTCGTGCCCTTGACGGTGCGATATACCAGCGCCGACAGCGCCAACTTGGTCTCAGGTAGTCTGACGCTTGCCGTCATCTTACTTCCGGTTGTCATCCGCGCTACCGAGGAATCGCTCAAAGTCGTACCCGATGACTTCCGCTTCGCTTCGCTTGCCCTCGGC
The DNA here is from genome assembly GCA_913062645.1 of uncultured Mycoplasmatota bacterium. Lineage (GTDB taxonomy): Bacteria > Bacillota_I > Bacilli_A > Izemoplasmatales > Izemoplasmataceae > Xianfuyuplasma. The sequence goes on along the minus strand of CAJXVW010000002.1, from coordinate 462,609 downwards.
GCAAACAAGACGCAGACGACATTCAAGGTCGTGTTGCCATCCGCGTTGCCCGGCATTCTCACCGCCACGTTGCTCGCCATCGGTCGCATCATTGGGGAAAGCGCAGCCCTGATTTTCGCCATCGGAACGGCCGTCAAGGATGACATTTCCATCTTCGGCAAATCTACGACACTGGCCGTCCACATCTGGAGTCTGATGACCGATGAACCGGCCAACATCGAACTCGCCAGTACCATCGCCATCATCATCCTGATCATCGTGTTGATTCTTAACATCACCGTCAAACTCATATCTCGTCGCTTCACGAAGCGATTTCAGTAAAGGAGTATGAATATGAAGAATAACGTATTCAACATCAAGAACCTCGATCTCTTCTACGGTAGTTTCCAAGCCTTGAAAGACATCAACCTCACCATCGAAAAGAACAAGGTGACGGCCCTGATCGGTCCGTCCGGCTGCGGTAAATCGACGTTCTTGCGATGTCTCAACCGCATGAACGACCTGATCGACATCTGCAAGATCGACGGCGAAGTCGAGTATCATGGGGACAATGTTTACGAAAAAGGACATGACGTCATCAACTTGCGCACCAAGGTCGGTATGGTCTTCCAAAAACCCAATCCGTTTCCGATGACGATTTATGACAACGTCGCATATGGTCCTCGCTGTCAAGGTCTCAAGGACAAGAGCAAACTCGACGAAATCGTTGAAACCTCGCTCAAGAACGCCGCGCTCTGGGAGGAAGTCAAGGATCGCCTCAAAGACAGCGCAATGGGTCTGTCCGGCGGTCAGCAACAACGGCTGTGCATCGCCCGAGCGATCGCCATGGAGCCGGAAGTCATCCTGATGGACGAACCCACCAGTGCGCTCGACCCGATCGCCACGCTCAAGATCGAAGAACTGATCAACGATCTCAAAGAAAACTACACGATCGTCATCGTCACCCACTCGATGCAACAAGCCGCCCGCATTTCCGATTACACCGCATTTTTCTTGATGGGAGACTTGATTGAGTTTGATCAGACTGATAAAATATTTACACAACCGAAATTCAAACAGACCGAAGATTACATTACCGGTCGCTTCGGGTAAGGAGGTTCCTCATGACCAACCGCAAACACTTCATCGATGAACTCAACGAATTGAATCACAAAGCCATCGAAATGGGCCGCCAGGTCCACGACAGTTTCCGCAAACTCATCGTCGCCTGTGAATCTCAGAGCCTCGAACTGGCGCAAGCCATCGTCGAACAGGACAAACTGATCAACGAACTCGAAATTTCCATCAACGTCGACGCCTATCTCCTGATCGCCCGTCAGTGCCCCGTCGCCAGTGACCTGCGCCGCACCATATCGGTGCTCAAGATTTCCAATGAACTGGAGCGCATCGGTGATTACGCCGTCAATGTCGCCCGTTACATCATCAAAACCAAAAACAACAACGAGCCATTCCTCAAGGCCATCATCGAGTTGGCGACATTGTTGCTCGACATGCTAGATAAGATCATGACGTCGTTTGCCAACGAAGACGTTCAACTCGCTTTGGACGTCAGTGAATCGGACGAAGTCATGGACAACAAGTACCGCTCCTACATCCGCGAATGGATCAAACTTGCCAAAACCGCCGACGAGGCAGCGGTGGAAGAGGCGATGCGCGCCGTCTTGATCGTCAAACAGATCGAACGCGCCGGCGACCACGTCGTCAATATCGCAGAAAATATCGTTTATCTTGTAAATGGGAAACGCATCGAACTCGATTGAGGTATAATGGAACTGTGAACGAAAGGCGGTGACGTCATGAAGTGGAATCGAGACTACGTATCGTTTGCGATCGGATATCTGATCGTCATTTTGTATATCGTCTTCGTGAACAATCCGATTGTCAACGTCATTCTCGTGCTGGTTCTCGCCGCCATTCACATCATGTTGTACAACCAATTGCGTCAGAAGTACCACGAAGACAAGACGTCAAGTCTCTCCAAACTTCAGACCAGATTGGAAAAGACCGCCAAACAAAGAGAAGAAATCTACGAACGATTCCTGTCTCTCAGCCAGTCATTCGGCAGTGGACTGTTGATGGTTGACGAAGACGGCATCATCCAGTTCGCCAACTCCGACATCAACGCCTACTTCGGACGCGATTTCAATGGGTTGGACTACAACGAGATCTCAGAAATCAAGGATCTCCACGGATTCATCAACCAAGCGTACCTTTTGGAGACCATCCTGCGACATCAAATCCATTACGAAACCCGCTACTTCGATCTCATCAGCACCCCGATGTTTGAAGACGATATGTTTCGCGGCACATTGATTCTCGTCCACGACATCACGTTGTTGAAAACAGCAGAGGAGTATCAGAAACGCTTTACCGCCGATGTCTCACATGAGCTGCGCACGCCGTTGTCGTCCATCAAGGGCTTCAGCGAGATCCTCGCCCGCAACGGTAACATGAAGGACGAAGAGCGTCAGGAGTTCATCGAGCTGATTCAAAACGAAGCCAACCGCATGGAATTGATTCTCAAGGACTTGTCGCAGATCGCCCAGCTGGACCGACTCGATTACGAGCTGGAGCGAACTTCCGTCGACATCGAGGAACTTGTCAGCGAGTGTCTGTCAATCTTGCGTAAACCGCTTGAGGACAGCGGTCTGACAATCGACGTCAACGTCGCTAGCGAAACATTGAGTCTGGACAAGCACAAATTTCTTCAAGTGCTCATCAACATGGTAAAAAACGCCATCAGCTATACCGATGAAGGGTCCATTACAATCATCGGACAACGCGACAAGAAACGCTATGTCCTGACCATCGCCGACACGGGCATCGGCATTGCCGAGGAGGACCACAAAAAGATCTTCAAACGGTTCTACCGCGTCGACCGTGCCCGGTCCCGCGACACCGGCGGCAGCGGTCTCGGATTGTCGATCAGCAAGAACACGATTCTCAAACACGGCGGGTCCATCGACGTCGCATCGAAACTCGGCGAAGGCACCACCTTCACCATCACCTTGCCGCTCAAAGATTGAAAGGTCAGTCCTTTCAATCTTTTTAACTTGAAAACAATTGGCACTTGATATATAATAGTGTAGCGTTACAGCATACAGCGTCATCTTCGCATATGTTATAATGGGATTGGCTGTGATATGACATGAATCAAATATCCGTTGCTTTCAAAATCAAGTCGCTTGACAGCGCCCAGGAGTTCACGACCACCGGAACCTACCAGTATGGTACCGTGAGCTTCCTCGATCCGTCGAATGGGGACCGTCATGAGGTTCACATCAAGGACAAAACCGTTGATTACGTCAAGCAAGGCAGTGTCGATTTGCGTTTCCATTTCGACACCAAACGCATCACCAAGGGCATTTACACCGTCTATCAACATCATTTTGAATTCGCCGTAGTCACCGACATCATCATTCTCGACGACTACGATGTCAAGATCAAGTACAAGTTGTTGCAGGCCGACGAGCTTGTCAACGAAGCGACGATGGAACTGCACTACGAATTCTTGAAGGAGGAATAACCATGGCACGAGAACTCTCTCTCATCGATACCGCCGCAATGATATTGGCCCAGAACAAACAACCCTACGAACTGTTTGATTTGTTTGACGCGGTCACCAAGGAAGCGGATATCGATGAAGCCGAAAAAACCGATCTGATCACCAAATTCTACACCGACCTCACGACGTCGGCGAAGTTTGTTTACGTCGGCGACAACAAATGGAACCTGAAAGCCAACGAGAAGATCGAACTATGGGAAAAAGACGGCTCGTTCTACAAAGAATACACCGTTGTCGAACTACCCGATGAATACAAGGAAGACCCCTTCGCATCGACCAAAAAACCTTCCAAACCGGCCCCTGTCAAACAAGCCAAACCGGAGCCTGAAGTGGTGGAAGAAGTGGTGGAACCCGAAGTTGCCGTTGAAGAGGAAGTCAAACCGATTCCGGTTGTCGAACCCGTCATCGAACCCGTGGAGGAGATCGTCGCTGCCACCGACGCCGACGAAGCCGAAGAGGAATACGAAGAAGAAGTCTTCGAAGAATACGACGATTTCGACGAAGAAAAATACAACGAGTACATGGACAACTACGAAGACCAGTACGACGACTAATTTCAATTCCCCTATTGATTTCAAAATCCAGTTTTGTTATAATTTTAAAGGGCACACTAGAAATGGTTCTCCTGATGGGAGAGCCATTTTTTATTTATAACAAGAGGACGTGATACGATGAACAAGACCAAATACATCTTCGTGACCGGCGGCGTGGTGTCCAGTCTCGGCAAAGGCATCACCGCATCATCGCTTGGCCGACTTCTGAAGAACCGCGGATTCAAGGTCTTCATGCAGAAGTTCGATCCATACATCAATGTCGATCCCGGCACCATGTCACCGTATCAGCACGGTGAGGTTTTCGTCACCGATGACGGTGCCGAAACCGATCTTGACTTGGGTCACTACGAGCGTTTCATCGATGTCAACTTGTCCCAGGCCAGCAACATCACGACCGGACGCGTCTACGCCTCGGTCATCGAAAAAGAACGCCGTGGCGACTACCTCGGTGCGACCATCCAGGTCATCCCCCACATCACCAATGAAATCAAGGAACAACTCTATCGCGTTGCCAAGGAAAGCGACGCTGACATCATCATCACCGAAATCGGCGGCACCGTCGGTGACATCGAGAGCCTGCCGTTTCTCGAAGCCATCCGTCAGGCCCGACGTGATTTTGGATACAAAAACACAATCTTCATTCACAATACGCTCGTTCCGTTCCTCGATGCTGCACAGGAACTGAAAACCAAACCGACCCAGCACAGTGTCAAGGAATTGCGCGGTCTGGGGATTCAACCGGACATCATCGTGCTTCGTACCAGTTATCCCATAACCAATGCCATGCGGGAAAAAATCGCCCTGTTCTGCGATGTTCGCAAGGAAGCCGTTGTGGAAGCGCGCGATGCCGACATCATCTATGAAGTAGTCCTCAATCTCAAGGATCAGAAACTCGATGATCTCGTCGTCGATCATTTTCGTCTCGACGCACCCGAAGCCGATCTCGAGGAATGGCGTTGCCTGGTCGACCGCATCCGTCATCTCGACAAAGACGTGACAATCGGTCTTGTCGGCAAGTATGTGTCGCTTCAGGATGCCTACCTCAGCGTCAGTGAAGCGCTCAAGCACGCAGGTTATGCACACAGCGCCAACGTCAACATCAAATGGATCAACGCCGGCGAACTGCTCGAGCGTGATCCCGCCGAGTTCCTGTCCGATTGCGACGGTGTGCTGGTACCCGGTGGATTCGGACCGCGCGCGATCGAAGGAAAAATCCGTGCGATCCAATATGCCCGGGAACACAACATCCCGTTCCTTGGACTTTGTTTGGGGATGCAGACGGCAACCATCGAGTTCGCCCGCAACGTGTGCAAAATGGAGGGGGCCAACTCCACCGAGATGGACCCGGAAACGCCCTTCCCCGTCATCGATTACCTCCCCGAACAATACGAAGGCATTGCCATGGGTGGCACGCTGCGCTTGGGACTGTACAACTGCGACCTCAAAAAGGGCACTCTGGCGCACCGCATCTACGGTAAGGACCGCATCCAGGAACGCCATCGTCACCGCTACGAGTTCAATGACAAGTTCAAAGGACGCCTTGTCAAATTCGGTATGGTCTTTTCCGGGATCAATCCGGAAACGGGATTGACGGAAATCGTCGAACTGCCGGACCACAAGTTCTTCATCGCCTCGCAGTTCCATCCCGAGTTCCTCAGTCGTCCGCAACGTCCGCATCCGTTGTTCCGCGAATTTGTCAAAGCGGCATTGGACAAGTAAAGAAAAACAACGCAACGAACGTCAGACAAGATCATAAACCGCGACCCGACGGGTTGCGGTTTTTTGATGGAAATTGTGACACATTGTCGGCTTTCTTGTAAAATGCGACAATAAAAGTGAAATTGTATATGAGGGGTCAAACCCGCAAACGGCCTAGTATAAACCTTTTCGGCACTATGGACCACAGCGCTTTTGTCTTTGCGAAACCGAGTCCGTGTGATATAATCTATTTAGATAAATTGTAATCGAGTACAAGGAGGAGTACCATGTTAGACAAACAACTCATCAAAAAGGTTCTCGACAAGGCACTGGCAACCGCCGGTGACTTCGCGGAGGTGTTCATCGAAGATAAGTTCCAGACGGACGCTGCGATGCTCTCCAGCAAAGTCGAGTCCGTCAACAACACCAAGACGTTCGGCGTCGGCATCCGCATCGGACAAGGATACCATCGTGTGTACGGCTACACCAACCGCAGCGATGAAGCGTCGTTGCTGCAGCTGGCCGAAGATCTGTCCGCATCGTTCCCGGGAGATCCCGTCGGCATCGCGTTCGAACTCGGTGAACCCGTCGTCGGAACCGAACATCAGGCGAAGATTGATCCAGCCACCGTCCCCATCGAGGACAAAGTCGCCCTGTTGTATCGGGCCGACAAGGCGGCACGCGCCTACACCGAAGAAATCAACCAGGTGAATGTCCGGTATCAGGACTACACACAGCACGTGTGGATTGCCAACAGTGAAGGCACCTACGTCAAGGACACCCGCACCAGAACGCGTCTTGCAATCGGCGCCGTTGCCGCCAATGAAGAGACGAAACAGACCGGCTTTTACGGTCCTGGCGGAGCGTATGGATTTGAGTTCTACAGTGACATCATCAACGTGGAAGAGGCGGCTCAGGAAGCGGCCCGCATTGCCAAGACGATGCTCTATGCCGATGAGTGCCCAAGCGGCAAAATGCCGGTAGTCATCGACAACGGCTTCGGCGGCGTCATCTTCCATGAAGCCGTTGGACATTCACTGGAAGCGACGAGTGTCGCCCGTGGCGCCAGCGTCTTCACCGGCCGCAAAGGCGAAGTCATTGCCAATCCGCTTGTATCGGCCGTGGACGACGGCACCATTCCCCATGCTTGGGGAAGTGCCAACTTCGACGACGAGGGCAATCCGCAAGCCAAGCGCCAGTTGATCAAGGATGGCGTCTTGACAAGCTACATGATCGACAAACTGAACGCCAAGCGGATGAACGACTCCTGCACCAACAGCGGTCGCCGTGAATCCTATCGCTATGCACCGACATCCCGCATGACCAACACGTTCATCGAAAACGGCGAGTCCACTTTTGAAGAGATCATTGCCGCAACCGAGTATGGACTTTACGCCAAGAAAATGGGTGGCGGCAGCGTCAATCCGGCAACCGGCGACTTCAACTTCTCCGTCAACGAAGGCTACATGATCCGCGACGGCAAGATCGCCGAACCCGTTCGTGGCGCTTCGCTCGTCGGCACGGGCAGTCAGGCATTGCTGAAAGTCGACATGGTCGGCAACAACCTGGCTCGTGAGCAAGGCATGTGCGGCAGCGTCTCCGGTAGCATCCCCGCAGATGTCGGACAACCGACCATCCGCGTATCCGAAATCACCGTTGGTGGACGAGGAGGGAAACAATAATGAACTACGACAAACTATTCGATCTTGCCAAGCAAAAGGGCATTGAAGATCTGCAGGTCTACTACTCCAGCGGTACCGACTTTGACGTCGAAGTGTTCAAAGGCAACTTGGAAAAATATACCATCGCCGATACCGCGCGATTGTCTGTCAAGGGCATTTACAACGGAAAAATGGGCAAAGTTTCGACCGAAGTCATCAACGAAGAAGTCTTCGAATTCCTTGTCGACAGCGTTATTCAGTCGGCCAAGGCCATCGATAGTGAAGATGAAGTGTTCATTTACGAAGGCGACAAGGAATACAAGAAGTTGGATTATCTCCATAACAACAGTCTGGATGAAGTGAGCGCCGCCGACAAAATCGCCGACGTTCATAAACTGGAAGAGTTGGTTCTCGCTCAAGACAAGCGCATCACGATGGTGCAAGCGTTCTATGGCGACAACGCCAGCAAGGTTCTCATCAAGAACAGCAAAGGTCTCGATCTCGCCAAAGAAGTGAACGGCGCGATGCTTGGTGCCTTCATCATCGCCTCCGACGGCAAGGATCAGCGTACCACCTACGAGTACAAACTCACCAATGACTATCACGACTTCGATTTGGAACAAATGGCCAAAGAGGGTGCGGAGCGCGTACTTTCCCAACTCGGCAGCGAACCCGTGGAAAGCGGAAAATACGAGATTTTACTGAAAAATAACGCAAGTTGCAGTCTTTTGGCTCCTCATATTTCGATGTTCAGTGCCGAATCCGTTCAAAAAGACGTCTCGTTGCTGAAAGGCAAAGTCGGCCAGACCATCGGAAGCGACCTAATAACTCTGGTGGACGATCCGTTCATGCCGAAATCACAACGTTCCGGCGCGTTCGACGACGAAGGAGTCGCCACGCAGCACAAGGAACTGATCTCGGCGGGAACCCTGACTGGGTTCATGCACAATTTGAAAACGGCCAAGAAGGACAATGTAAAATCGACTGGTAACGGCTTCAATCGGGGCATTACTCCAACCAACTTGTACTTCGAAAACGGTGACACGGCCTACGAAGATGCTGTCAAATCAATGAAGAAGGGACTCATCATCACGTCCCTCGACGGTACCCATGCCGGCACCAGCGCCATCAGTGGCGACTTCAGCCTGCAGGCATCCGGATTCCTCGTGGAAAACGGGGAAATCGTCAAGCCGGTTGCACTGATCACCGTCGCCGGCAACTACTTGACCCTGCTCAAGGACGTCACCGCGGTTTGCGATGATCTCAAGTTCAACTACTCATTCGTCGGCAGCCCTTCGTTGCTGATCAAATCCTTGCAAGTATCCGGTATCTAAACCCAAAAACACTGCTCCGGCAGTGTTTTTTTCGCGTCCCGAACCTCATTGGTTTACTTATAGAATTAATTATTGTATAATGAATTTGACCATTTTCATAACAACATTAGGAGGAAACAACCATGGGACTTGTCTCAGCAAGAGAAATGCTGCTCAAAGCACGTAAAGAAGGCTATGCAGTAGGACAATTCAACATCAACAACCTCGAGTGGACGAAAGCCATTCTAACCGCCGCCGAGGAAGCTAAATCACCCGTCATTCTCGGCGTCAGCGAAGGCGCCGCCCGTTACATGACCGGCTTCGACACCGTTGTCGGCATGGTAAACGGCATGCTGAAGAATTTGAACATCACCGTACCGGTCGCGATCCATCTCGATCACGGATCGTTCGAAGGCGCAAAAGCCGCCATCGAAGCCGGATTCAGCAGCGTCATGTTCGACGGATCGCACTACCCGATCGATGAAAACGTCGAAAAAACCACCGAAATCGTCGAATACGCTCATTCACGCGGCATCAGCGTGGAAGCGGAAGTCGGCGCCATCGGCGGCGAAGAAGACGGTGTCGTCGGCAGTGGCGAAGTTGCCGATCCGCAGGAATGTAAGCGCATTGCTGATCTCGGTGTCGACATTCTTGCCGCGGGCATCGGCAACATTCACGGGAAATATCCGGACAACTGGCCTGGATTGCGTTTCGACGTACTCAAGGAAGTCCAGGATGTCACTGGCGGTATGCCGCTCGTGCTTCACGGCGGAACCGGTATTCCGGGCGACATGATTCAAGAAGCGATCGGACTCGGCGTTTCGAAGATCAACGTCAACACCGAATGTCAGCTCGTCTTCGCGGCTGCAACACGCCAATATGTTGAAGAAGGCAAGGACCTTGTCGGCAAAGGATTCGATCCGCGCAAACTTCTTGCTCCGGGCGCCAAAGCCATCGTACAGACCGTCAAAGAAAAAATGGAGCTGTTCGGATCCGTCAATAAGGCTTAGGTGATTTCATGCAAGCTTGGATTTACGCCAATCCTGTTCTCGCCGCATTGCTGGGGACCTTGTTCACCTGGGGCCTGACAGCTGCCGGAGCGGCATTGGTGTTTCCTTTCGCCAACGTATCCAAGAAACTGTTCAACGGAATGCTTGGCTTCAGTGCAGGAGTCATGATTGCGGCATCGTTCTGGAGTTTGCTCAATCCAGCCATCGGACTGGCTGAGGAACAAGGCATGAATCCGGTTGTGCAAGCCGTACTTGGCTTCTTGAGCGGAGGATTGTTCATTCTGTTGATCGATCGCTATCTGCCGCACATGCACATCATGACCAAACATGAAGAAGGCGTCAAATCATCGTGGCATCGCAGTGTGTTGTTGGTGTTGGCGATTACTTTACATAATTTTCCCGAGGGTCTCGCTGTCGGCGTGGCATTCGGATATGCTGCAACCGTTGCTGGTGGAAGCACCGCGGCGGCAGCGGCCATTGGTGGGGCGGTTGCACTCGCCCTGGGGATTGGGATTCAAAACTTCCCCGAAGGAACCGCAGTAAGCGTTCCATTGCGACGGGAAGGGATGTCAAAAGGGAAAGCGTTCATGATCGGCCAGTTCAGCGGAATGGTCGAACCGATCGCCGGGGTGCTTGGTGCACTGCTGGCGGTGTCGATGCGCAGCATCCTGCCGTTTTCGCTCAGTTTTGCGGCCGGCGCAATGATCTACGTGGTTGTCGAAGAACTGATTCCAGAGTCACAGATGATGGAAAATACCAAAATCGCCACGATCGGAGCCATGCTCGGCTTCGTGGTGATGATGTCATTGGATGTTGCCCTTGGATGAATTTGTACTGAAGGACTACGCGTCCTGGAAAATGGAAAACCATGTCATCATCGACACCTTTGCAAACAACCACAATATGATCTACGAACGCTTGGAACCGGTCTATCTGGTTCTCGAATACATTTACAGCAACGCCTGTGAACACAAGGAGATGGACGCCGAGCTCGACAACATTTTCCGCATCGGCTTCGAGTACTTGCATTCGCAGTTCAGCATGATCAAGATCTACTTCGAAAGTCTCTTCCAGTCCAATTGTGAAGACTTCGAGGAATACCAGGAAATGATGCTGTTTCTGATGTACATCTTCGATATTCGGACCGATCTTGAGAATCACGATTACGACTCCGACATCGAATCGCTCAATCACACCGAGACATTCATTGAAAACATGATCATGGAGCGACGCGAGGATTTCGACTACGTACGAAATCTGATGAACGAAACACTCCGGGACGTCTTCGACAAGATTGATTACGAATACGTCAGCATCATCGACATTTATGTGGAAATCGCCGAGCATCTCGACATCTTCATCTACGAAGACGGCGAAGATCTCGTGATTGGAAGCGACATTTGAGCACAGGGCGACCTGTGCTTTTTTGGTGCAAACTCTTTCAGGTGTATATCATTTAGTGTTTGGGTTGGATTATTATATAATATCCCTGCAAGTGAGGTGAGACAGATGGGCATGATCAGCGACATCAAAACACTCAAGCAAAAAGATCCGGCCGCGCGCCACTGGCTGGACATCATTTTAACCCACAACGGACTGCACGCCGTGTGGTTTTATCGTGTTTCCCGCCTGCTTTGGCGCATGAAGTTGAAACTGATTGCTCGTCTCATCAGCAACATCGGCCGATTCATCACCGGTGCGGACATTCATCCCGGTGCTGTGATCGGCAAGAACTTCATCATTGATCACGGCGTCGGCGTCGTAATCGGTGAAACCGCCGTGATCGGACAGAACGTTCTCTTGTATCATGGCGTCACCCTCGGTGGCACCGGCAACGATGCCGATCACAAACGTCATCCGTCGCTTTGCGACGACGTGATGATTGCCGCTGGAGCAAAGATTCTCGGCAACATTCAAATCGGCAAAGGCGCCAAAGTCGGAGCCAATGCCGTCGTCCTCAAGAACGTTCCGCCCTACGCCACCGCCGTCGGCATGCCGGCCCGGATCATCGAACGCGAGGTGGCCGAATCGCTCACCGAAGAGGACTGTAGTCTCGTCAACAAATAACCGAATGCGCTTTCACGCATTTGGTTTTCTTTTTTATCGTTTTGAGTGGTATAATGATGAATGCGAGGTGGTTCCGTGAACCAATTCAAATACGCATCGGCGATCCGCGTATCGCTGGTTTACTTCCTCTTCAGCGCAGCCTGGATATTCTTGTCCGATTACGTGCTGCTGCTGTTTTTTGACGATCTAGAATCGTACCGCTACCTCAGCACCGTCAAAGGATTGTTCTTCATTGTTGTGTCCGCACTGATCATTTATTATTTGGTGCGCCGTGAACTGCACCGATTGAACATCGTCACAAGTTCGATCAAACGCTTGGAACGCTTCGACAGTCTGACCGGATTGCACAACCGCAAGAGCTATTCCGAAGAACTGGCCCGCCGCGCCAATCGCGACATGGGAGCTTCGGTGATCATCAGTGACATCAACGGCCTCAAACTGCTCAACGAAGTATATACTTCCGGAGAAGGCGATCGGTTACTTCAACGTTATGCGAAGCTACTACAGGAAATCATGCCGGCGAGTGCGTTCATCGCACGCATCGGCGGCGACGAGTTCTGCGTCCTGCTCGACCATTGCGATGTCAACATGGTGGAACAACTTGTCGGTGAACTGAACGACCGCATTGCCAACGATCCCGCTACATCCATGGAATACACCGTCACCATCGGCAGCGCTTCAACCTGCGAAGAAAATGTCGGCATCTACGAGACGATTTCGGTTGCCGAGGACCGCATGTACAAGAATAAACTGCTGATCACCAAAAGTGCCAGCAACTCGTTGATCGCCTCCTTGCAATCGACGCTCTACGAACGATCCGATGAAACCGAACAGCACGCGTCCCGCATCGAGTACATCTGTGAACTGGTCGGAAAACGGCTGAACCTGTCTGCCGGCGACATCAGCGACTTGAAGTTGTTCGCGATTCTCCATGACATCGGCAAGATCGGAATCAGTGACGCGATCTTGAAAAAGCCTGGCAAACTCACTCCGCACGAGTACAACAAGATGAAACAACATCCACTAATCGGCTACAAGATGGCCTCCAGCATTCTCCCGCTCGAAGGCATTGCCTATTACATCCTCACCCATCACGAACACTGGGACGGCAGCGGATACCCCAAGGGACTTCAGGGGACGCAGATTCCGCTCGCATCGCGCATTCTGGCGGTTGCCGACGCCTATGATGCAATGACCAACGACCGCGTATACCGCAATGCGATGAGTCACACCGAAGCCTTGGAAGAACTCAAAAAATATGCCGGGAAGCAGTTTGATCCCGAAGTTGTCAACACTCTCATCGAGGAATTAAAAAATCATCCCTTCGAAGGATGATTTTTTTATTTACTCGTCTTGTTCGAACAGTTTGGTGGACAAGTATCGTTCGGCGTTGCTGGGGGAGATCGTCAGGACCTGTTTGCCAGAGCCGACTCGTTCGGCGAGTTCCTTCGCCGCAACGACGTTTGCTCCGGTCGAGATACCGACGAACAGACCGTACTGTTTTGCCAGATAGCGCGCCATTTCAAACGCGTCTTCGTCTTCCACCAGCAGTACTTCGTCGTAAACGGTCGTATCGAGGATCGGTGGAACAAAGCCGGCACCGATGCCTTGAATGGTGTGTTTACCGGGTTCGCCACCGGACAGCACCGGGCTGTTTTTGGGCTCCACGGCTTTGATCGAGATGCGCGGATTGTGCTCTTTGAGAATGGTGCCGACCCCGGTGATCGTACCACCGGTACCCACGGCGGTGATGAAATAATCCAGATTGGGCAAGTCGCGGATGATCTCCAAAGCGGTGTGTTTCATGTGCGCTTTGGGGTTGTTGATGTTTTCGAACTGCATCGGCATGAAGTAGCCGTGTTCTTTGGCTAGCTCACTGGCGACGCGGATCGATTCTTTCATCCCTTGTTCAGCTGGTGTCAGGATCAAGGTCGCGCCATAGCCGCGCAGGATCTTGCGTCGTTCGATCGACAAACTGTCGGGCATCGTCAGGATCGTCTTGTATCCTTTTGCTGCGCCGACCATCGCGATGCCGATACCGGTGTTGCCGCTGGTCGGTTCAATGATCGTGTCACCGGGATGGATCAGACCTTCCTGTTCAGCGGCCTCGATCATGTTGATGGCGATGCGGTCCTTGACGCTGCCACCAGGATTGAACCATTCGAGTTTGAGATAAACGTCAGCCGCACCTTCGTTGGTGAGTCCGGCCAGACGAATGATCGGTGTGTTGCCGATCAAATCGTGGATTCGTTCATAAATCATCGTATCACCTCGCTATCATTATAGTATTGATTGGATGTGGAAACCAATGATATGCGAAAGAAAAAGAACTGACGAATCAGTTCTGATTTCCTCGTGGTTTCATGTGTGGGAACAGCAATACGTCACGGATTGACGGATTACCGGTAAACAGCATGATCAGGCGGTCGATGCCAAGTCCCAGACCGCCGGTGGGCGGCATTCCGAATTCGAGTGCCTCGACGTAGTCGATGTCCATTTCGGTGGCTTCGGCGTTGCCGAGGTCCTTTTCTTTGAGCTGGGCTTCAAACCGTTCGCGTTGATCAATCGGGTCGTTGAGCTCGGTGAAGGCGTTGGCGTATTCGCGACCGTCGATGAACAGTTCGAACCGATCGGTGAAACGCGGATCATCGGCATTTTTCCGAGCCAACGGGCTGATTTCAACGGGGTGACCGAAGACGAAGGTCGGTTGGACGATCGACTCTTCGCAAAACGCTTCGAACAACAGGTTGAGGATATGACCCGTGCCGGTGTAGTGATCGGGGACGTCGAGTCCCTTGGCGACGGCGAACTTGTAAGCTTCCTCAAACGTCATGTCACTGCGCCAGAAGTCGATTCCCACGGTATCCCGGACGGCGTCGGCCATGTGCAGTTTGGACCATGGTTTGCCGATGTCGATGGTTTTTTCATTGTATTCGACGGTTTCCTTGCCGAGTGATGTGGCGACGTGCTTGACGACACGTTCGGTAAGATCCATCATTGTTTCGACATTTCCGTAGGCCTGGTATAGTTCCAGCATCGTGAATTCCGGATTGTGTTTGATGCTCATGCCTTCGTTGCGGAAGTTGCGGCCGATTTCATAGACCTTTTCCAACCCGCCGACGATCAGACGTTTTAGATACAGTTCCGGAGCAATGCGTAAATAAAACGGCATGTCGAGGGTATTGTGGTGGGTGACGAACGGGCGAGCCGCGGCACCACCCAGAATCGGGTGGAGGATCGGGGTTTCCACTTCAAGATAACCTTGTTCATTCAAGAACTGACGGATCATTGTGATGATTTTGGAGCGCAGAATGAACGTTTCCTTTGATTCTTCATTGGTGATCAGGTCGACATAACGACGGCGATAACGTTCCTCGATGTCTTTCAGACCGTGCCATTTTTCCGGCAACGGACGGATCGCTTTGGTCAGGTGCGTGATCGTTTCCACGCGAATCGACAGTTCTCCCATGCGGGTCCGCATGATCGTACCGGTGACGCCGATGATGTCGCCAAGATCGGCCTTGTCGAAATAGGCGAATGCTTCATCACCGACGACATCGAGTCGGACATACAGCTGAATCTGACCGTCCCGGTCCATGATGTGGGCGAAGGCAGCTTTGCCCTTGCCGCGCTTGGTCATGATGCGGCCGGCGATGCGGATTTGCTCTTTGTCTTCGATGTCGTGCAGTTCTTCGATGCTTTTGTCACCGTATTTAGCATTGAGCGTTCCGGAGGTATGGTTGCGATCAAAACGGGCTCCGTAAGGATCGATGCCCTGTTTGCGCAGCTGCTCCATTTTCTCAATGCGGATGAGTTCTTGTTCGTTGCGTTTGTTGTCCATGGGAATCACCTCTAAGTGGCGGACGAGGATTTCAAAATAAAATAGAACAACGCGGTTCTATTTTATTTGGTTGCGTCGTTTAGTACGTCGAGATTGTCATACATGATCGAGAGATAGCTGCTGCCGGCGTCGATTTCCGCCTGCGTCAGATTGCCAAGACCATGAAGGTAGGCGGCGCTGGCAGTCGGCGTGTAGACCTGCAGGTCTTCCAGCACCTGCTGGCCGGCGGGCGAGTTGGAATTCTTCTCGAACAGGACATATTGGATATCGTGTTCGATCGCGTCGTTGATGAGATCGATGATGTCGCCCGGATTGGTCTCGGTCGAATGAGCGTCATTGGTGATCGGCATGATTTCCAGTTCATAGCGATCGTGCCAGTACTCAAACAGCATGACGGTCGTGATGATCGGTTTCGTGGCTTGATCGGCCATTGTCTGGTAGTCGAGATCGAGTTTTTCGAGCGCGTTGCGGAGAACGGTGTAGTTGTTGTTGTAGAGTTCGGTATTGTCGGGATAGGTTACCAGCAGTTTGTCACGAACAAACTCCGCAGCTTCCAGCATGCGAACCGGATCCAACCAGAAGTGCGGATCCTCGCTGAGCGCGTTGGCGTCGCATTCGTCCATGGTGTCTTCGGTGTGCTCTTCGTCCTCTTCGTCATGATGCTCATGACTGAAACAAACCAGGTTGTACTGGATGTGTTGGGACATGTCGAAGAGTTGAACATCGCCGTCGGCGAAGATGTTGGCTTCGTTGTTGGGAATGTAGTCATCGACTCCGGCGTGGATGTAGAACAGCAAGTCGGCATCGAGCATGTCGATGATCTCCTTGGCGCTCCAGTCGATCGAATCGCTGTGTGAGGCGGCGCCGGGAACACGCTTGACCTCCACGGTGTCGCCGGCAATCTGTTCCACCAAATACTGCATCGGGTAGACGGTCACGAAGACGACATTGCCGTCTTCGTCTCCGTTGCCGTTGCATGCGGAGAGCGTAACCACGGCGACAAGAGAAACTATTAGGATAAGAAGTTTTTTCATTGAAATCACCTGTTTTCTTTTGAATAAATTATAAATCATAACGGTTGAAATTGCAAACCATTACAGCCTTTTTTCGTCGACGATCTCGAACATGTTGCCAGCATCGTCCTTTTTGGTGGAGTCCAGCAACTGGAGCACCTTGACAGTGACGATCTTGTTGCCGAACGAGATTGTGATGAGATCGTCTACCTCGATCGCCGTTGAAGATTTGGCGACGCGGCCGTTGACTTCGATGCGACCATTGTCGGCCACTTCTTTGGCCAAGGTACGTCGTTTGATGATGCGTGATACTTTCAGAAACTTGTCCAGGCGCATGATATCCCTCCTGTGGAAAACAAGAAGGATACTCGCGCATCCTTCTTGGGGGTTGGTTTGTTACGATGCGGCTACGGTTTTATTTGACGTTTTCACATCGTCGCTTTCCGTTGATTCGCTTTTGTTGTCGTTGTCGTCGGAGTCTTTCGCCTGTTTGGCTTTTTTCTTCTCCCACCAGCCTAGTTTGCCGGTTTCGACGATTTCGTAGATGTCTTCTTTCGTCAGTGTTTCCACTTCGAGCAAATGGGCTGCAATCAACTTCAGCAAGTCGATGTTCTCGGTGAGAACCGTTTTGGCACGGTCGTAGCTCTCGTTGATGATCGTGCGTACTTCGTTGTCGATTTCCAGGGCGACTTGGTCGCTGAACGTCTTGTCGATGTTGTAGTCGCGGCCGAGGAAGACGCTGCCGTTGCGTTTTTCGTACTGAATCGGTCCGAGCGAACTCATGCCGTATTCGGTAACCATGCTACGGGCGATTTCGGTGGCTTTCTGGAAGTCATTGTGGGCGCCGGTCGAAACTTCGTTGAAGATGATTTCTTCCGCGACACGACCTCCGAGTAGTCCGGTAATGCGGTCGATCAGGCTCTTGCGAGTTGCGAGGAACGATTCTTCCTCTTCGGGAAGCATCAGGGCGTATCCACCGGCCTGGCCACGAGGGATGATCGTGACCTTGTGAACGATGTTGGCGTTGTCGAGCTTGATGCCGAGAACGGCATGTCCGGCTTCGTGATGTGCGATGAAGTTACGTTCGCGCTTGGTGAACACCCGTGACTTCTTGGCGGGGCCCATCATGACACGGTCGACCGCTTCATCGATGTGGTACAGTTTGATGAATTTCTTGTTCTCACGAGCAGCGAGAAGCGCCGCTTCGTTGAGCAGGTTCTCCAAATCCGCACCGGTGAATCCGGGGGTGCGTTTGGCGATTTCTTCGAACGTGACCTTGGGGTCGAGTTTCTTGTTGCGCGCGTGCACTTCCAGAATCGCCTGACGACCTTTGATGTCGGGACGACCGATGGTGATTTGACGATCGAATCGTCCGGGGCGCAGCAACGCCGGGTCGAGGACGTCGGGACGGTTGGTTGCGGCCATCACGATGATGCCCGAGTTGGTTCCGAAGCCGTCCATTTCAACGAGCAGCTGGTTGAGTGTCTGTTCGCGTTCGTCGTGACCGCCGCCAAGTCCGGCGCCACGTTGGCGTCCGACGGCGTCGATTTCATCGATGAAGACAATGCACGGGGCATTTTGTTTGGCGTTTTTGAACATGTCGCGGACACGGCTGGCACCGACACCGACGAACATTTCGACGAAATCGGAACCGCTGATGGAGTAGAACGGCACGCTGGCTTCGCCGGCTACGGCGCGGGCGAGCAGTGTTTTACCGGTTCCTGGAGGACCGACAAGCAATACGCCGGTCGGGATGCGGGCACCCAGTGACATGTATTTCTTGGGGTCTTTCAGGAAATCGATGATTTCCGCCAGTTCTTCTTTTTCTTCGTCTACGCCGGCGACGTTTTTGAAGGTCGTGGTTTTGCCTTTTTGGAGCTTGGCGCGGGTTTTGCCGAAGTCGAACGCACGGTTGTTGCCGCCGTTGGAACGGAGGAACAACGCGACGATGACGACCAGGAGAATCAGTGGACCGACAATCGAAATGACACTCCAGAACGTATACGTCTGGGCGCTGATGTGATTGTAGTCGACGCTGTTGGCGAGCGCAATCGTAATCAGGTTGTCAAGCTGGGTCTGATTGGGAATTTCAAGGAAATAGTCGGCTCCGTTGTCGAGTTGGCCGGAAATGTAGTATCCGCCACTGTTGACGTCGCCTGAGAGCGGCGTCGAGGACATGCTTGAAACATCACCGTCGTTCAGTTTGTCGACGAATGTGCTGTAATTGTATTCAATCGGTTTGTCTTCGGTGTTGGCGAACACGTAGTAAGCGCCGAACACGAACAGCAAGATGATCGAAATGACGATCAAGTTGCCGAATCTGCTTTGCGATGGTCGCATCTGTTTGTTGTCAGCCATCAAATCACTCCTTATTTGCTACCGTATACCTCCGGTTTGAGGACACCCACATAGGGGAGGTTGCGGTATTTCTCTTCGTAGTCCAATCCATAGCCTACGACAAATTCTTTGGGAATCGTGACGCCGATGTATTCGGGATCCAGCGATACGACACGTCCGGCCGGTTTGTCCAGCAACGTGACGACGCTGACGCTTGCGGCGCCGCGGTATAACATCAAATCCATGACGACGCGGATCGTGCGGCCGGTATCGACAATGTCTTCGGCGATGATCACGTGACGTCCCTGGACGGGGATATCGAGGTCCTTGGTGATTTTGATGTCGCCACTTGACTCGATGCCGCCGTGGTAGCTTGAAACGTCCATGAAGCCGAGCTCGAGATGCATGTCCATCTCGGTGATCAGTTTGCCCATGAACGGGACGCAGCCCTTTAGCAGGCCGACGACGATCGGGAACTTGTCCTTGTATTCCGCGGTTAGTTCCTTACCGAGCCGTTTGGCTATCGCATCGATTTCTTCTTCGCTTACCAGTACTTTGGCAATGTCTTTGTCCAACATCATTCCACCTCATATATGTATAGTTTGTCGTTGCACTCGCGATCGACATGGGATTTCTTGATGCCGGGGATCCACAACACGCGGTCGTCGGTGGCGATCACCAACAGCCGGTCGCGTTGCGACTGCGGAACCTTCTGGTCGATGAGTATGTCCTTGACTTTCTTGGTACCGACCTTGAGGCTCATCTTGTCGCCATCCTGGCGCTGTCGAATGTAGAGTGGAAATACTAACTTATTATAACATAATTCAAAATAATTACTATTATTTTGTACTAATCTTTCGTTTGTGAAGAGATAGCTCTTATTGTCCGAAACGAAGTATTCACCGGGCTTTTCAACCTTGATGTTGATGGGGACAATGTCCTCCAGTTTTGTCACATAGATCACATCGTATTCCTTGACGAAGTCGTAATCTCCCGATAGCGAGATCCGTTGATTGGGATCGTCGCTTAAACACATGTCGATGATTTGCTTGTACTGTTCGTACGATACTTCGACATTGTCGTCGGTGGTGACGTTGACAAGGTGCTGGATGACCTTGATCTTGACGACGCGGTTGAGTTTGTTGAAGTCGTGCAGGCTGACATGGCTGTACATCGAATACTCCTTCAAGAAGGCGTTTTTCTGTTCTTCGATGAGTTCATCGGCGGAGTCGATGTACTCGGCCAGTTGAATGATTTTGTTGTCAAGATTGGGGTTTTCTTCGCGTAGCAAGGGGATGATGTGATTGCGGAAGCGATTGCGGGTGTAGATGTCCTCACGATTGCTCTCGTCTTCGAAATAGGGGATGTCATGTTCGTTTGCATAGGCGAGAATCGCGTCCTTTTTCACATGCATCAAGGGACGCACGATTGACACATTGCGATCGATGCGGATTTCCTTGATGCCGGTGTAACCGCTGAAGCTGGTTCCTCGAACAATCCGCATCAATACCGTTTCCACCTGGTCGTCGAGATGATGGGCGACGGCGATCTTGCGTGCATTGTACTTCTGTGCAACGGCACGGAAGAAGCGGTATCGTTGGAGTCTGGCGTCGTGTTGAAAATTGGCTGTTTCGTTCTCTTTCACCGTGTAGCCTTCAAACCGAACACCCCGTTGTTTGGCCATCTCCTTGATGAACTCGTACTCCGCGATGGATGCTTCGCGCTTGTTGTGATTGACATGGGCGATGATCAGATTGGTGTTGATCCGATGCAGTACGTCAAAGAGAACCATCGAATCAACCCCGCCGCTGAGTGCGACGACGATGGATTCGTCAGCCGTGAACAGATTTCGTTGTCGAATGTCTTGTACCAAGTCGTTGGCCATGTGCATCACCCACATTCATTATACCACCGAATGAGCGGCAAACCAATACAAAAGGCTTGCCCTTCGCTCGGTGAACGCTCCCATCTGACAGGATGTCAGAAACAACACCAGAACTTGACAAGAGTTTTACTTTGAACAACAAAATATATACAGCAATTCGACGCAATTGTGATATAATGATAATTAAGATTACAAACAAACAGAATGGAGAAAACACAATGTTCAAATTGAAGCATTTGTCTCAGAAAGAACGTGCCTGGGTCCTGTATGACGTCGCCAACAGCGCCTTCGTCCTGACCGTCATCACGGTACTGTTCCCGCTCTATCACACTGTTTTGCCGGATGCTCCGGACAATGTCCTCGGCATCTTCGCGTTTGTCACCGCCGGCATCGCGCTCGTTACGGCGATTCTCTCGCCGGTCATCGGCGCACTTGCCAACTATCAGGGCAACAAGAAGAAGTTCTTCGTCATTTTCCTTACAACCGGTTTGGTTGGGGGCCTCGGTATCGCCATTCCCGGTCTCAGCTGGCTGGTATTGATCGTCATTTTCTTCATTGCCAGCGTCGGGTACAATCTCACCAACGTTCTGTACGATGCATTCCTCGTCGACGTGACGACTGAGGACCGGTACGATGAAATCAGCGCCCAGGGATTTGCATGGGGCTACATTGGCAGCATGGTTCCGTTCTTCATTGCGATCATCCCGTTCGCTCTCGTCAACTTCGGCATATTGTCGGAGGACTACTACGGTCTGACGATGACCTTCGCCTTCATCGTGGTCTTCATCTGGTGGTTGCTGTATAGTTTGCCGATCATTCGGACCGTCGAACAAACCTATGAAATTCCCAAAGAAAAGCAACCGGTTCGCAAGTCGCTCAAACGACTATATCACACGTTTACCGAAATCCGCAAATATCGCAACATCTTCATCTTCATGATCGCCTATCTGCTCTACATCGACGTTGTCAATACGGTCATCCGTCTGGCGACCACGATCGGACGCGGTCTGGAAGTTTCCGATACGATTCTGCTCGCCGTTGTCATCATCGTCCAGTTCATCGCCTTCCCGTGCGCGATGATCTATGGTCGTCTCGCCAACAAGTATGGCGGCAAGCGGATGCTGTACTTCGGCATCGGCATGTATGCATTGACGATTCTCGTCGTGACACAGATCGTCGAAGGCCGTGAGTGGCTGATGTTCGTCGTCGCCGTGCTCGTCGGGTCCGCCCAGGGCGGCATCCAGTCCGTCAGCCGGTCGTTCTTCGCCCGCATGCTACCGCTTGAAAAAGCCAATGAGTTCTTCGGCTTCTTCAGTGTCTTCGGCAAATTCAGCGGCATCTTCTCACCATTCCTGCTCGGTGTGTTGATCAGTGTCGTGCCCGCCAACATTTCCGTTCTCGTACTGCTCGGCCCACTCGCCATCGGCGCATTGGTATTGGCCCTGGTACGTCAACCTGCGAATCGAACCGTTGAAGAAGCATAGTTTCATTCTCGCCAGCCAGTCACCGCGACGTCGCGAACTGTTGCGACTGCTTGACATCGAGTTTGTCGTCAAACCAAGTGATGTCGAGGAAATCGTCGAACCGGGCGTTCCCTTCGAACAAGTCGTGATGGATCTGGCGAAACAGAAAGCGGCGCACATTGCGTACGATCATCCCGATCGCATCGTTCTGGGGTTCGACACACTCGTCATCCACAATCACGAAGCCCTTGGGAAACCGCGTGACCGCGCCGATGCGTTTCAAATGCTCCGCCGTCTGTCGAACGACACGCACCGCGTCCTGACGGGATGCGCCATGGTGTGTTGCGATGAAATCGAGACCTTTTACGACTTCGCCGATGTCACCTTCCATCCGATGACCGATGCGGAAATCAACGATTATCTCGACACCGGAGAACCCTTTGACAAAGCCGGTGCCTACGGCATCCAAGGCTACGGCGGTCGCTACGTCAAGAAAGTCGACGGCGACTACTACAGTGTCATGGGTGTCCCGCTGTCCAAACTCTACCAACATATAAGAGGCTTGCAATAGCCTCTTTTTTGTATCTGATGTATTTGCCTGCAATTTGGTGTACAATATATGTAGGATACCTTGGAGCCATTCCATGTGCCTTGCGCGCGTGTTAGAATGGACTTGAATTCAAAGGGGGGCATTTTATGTTTAAGTTGAAAGTTGACAAGACTGAACATAAAATTTTGAAAGAACGACTGGCGATCGTCGAAACGCCGAAGTACAAATACGTCATCACCGATGACAAGACGCAAGTGGAAGAGGACAAGATCAACATCGTCTTCAATCACGCCGACATTCCCAAGATCTCATCCTTGCTCGATCTCATCGTCAAAGGAGAAGAACTCTACATCACGGGATACAACGAGTTCGGTCAGAAAAGCGTTGAAAGTCGCAATTTCCAATACTTCATCGTGGATGGCGACGACCTTGTCGGTGTACTTCATGACACAAGGCTGATCATTCGGATGAAGCTCTATGAAGTCGAGGAACTCCTTCAGGACAAAGACTTCATCCGCGTCAGCAAGTACTGCATCGTCAACATCGGCAAGATCGACTACATTCGCTCCGCCCTTAACTCCAAACTCGATTTGCTCATGAAAAACGGGGATCATTGTGAAGTCAACCGCAGTTATCTCAAGGATTTCAAAACCGCTTTGATGCTCTAAGGAGGTATCCCCCATGCTCTTTCTCATCAACAATCCCACACTTCTGATCGTATCGCTGGTGGTCATCGGCTTCATGGTCGTGATGATCGTCAAGATCTACAAGGAGTATGATCTCAATCGTCTGCTTCGCAACAAACAGAGTGCGATGCGCATCGCAACGCCCCCGACCGGCATGTTCAAGCGCATCGGCGCCCTTGCCGGCGCCGCTTTGGCACCGGCGCTTGTTGTCGTGGTCGCACTGACTTTGAGCAGTGCCACGACCTTGCAACCAAGCGGACAGTTGCACGCCGTCAACGATGGTGACGACATCATCGCCATCTACAACGATTTTCAAGACAAGATGTCCAGCTATCAGGTGTTCACCGGTTTCTGGCGCAACAGCGTCGATGAAGTGACCGATGGTGCTCCTGAAGGAGCCGACGACGATTACTCGGGCGGCGACGAAGGCAGCGACGACTACAGCGAGACCAACACCCAGGTCGAAGGCGTCGATGAAATGGACAATGTCATCACCGACGGCAAGTACATCTACTCGATTCAGTACAATGCCGTTCTGATCACGCTCGCCTACACCCAGGGCGGCGGCGTGGACGTGCTTGACAACTACAAGACGATTGAATACGTCGATGACACAACCGAATGCCCGACCGGATTCTACGTGACCGGCCTGTACGCCGACGACGATCATCTCGTTGTCATCGGGTCGCAATACGAATACTACTGTGAAGGATCCGGTGGTCCCGAACCAGCTTATGAAGAAGACTTCTATTACTACTGGTATGGTTACAACAACAACGTTCAGATCTTCGTTTACGACAAGAACGATGACTTCGCTCTCGTCAGTGAGTATGAACTCACCGGCGATCTGATCGGCACCCGCAAGATTGGTGACGATCTCTACGTCATCACCAGCGAATATCTGCCACTGTCCGAAGACGACATCGATGTGGACGAGTATCTCCCAAACTTCACGATCCAAGGCGACACAACCACCGTGGATTATCAGGACATCATCTACGTCGACGGCACCTCGCCCAACTCGTTCACGACCTTCTACGGCATCGATCTGGCAACCGAAGATGTCGACATGGAAGTATTGCTTGGCGACAACGGCTACAACCTGTATGTCTCGCACGACAACATCTATCTTGTCGGCAACATCTACTATTTCGTCCCGATGGCGGACGTCCTCGATTTCGAGGAACCCGTCGCCGAAACGAAAACGGCGATTCAGAAAGTGTCGATCGACGGCAACGACGTTGAATACGTCACGACCGGAACCGTCCTTGGCTACACCCTCAATCAATTCTCGATGGACGAACACGACGGCTATCTACGCATCGCCACCACCACCGGCTGGTGGGGTGACGACATCAACAACCGTGTCTTCATCCTCGACGAGGATCTCGAAGAAGTCGCTCGCATCGAAGGACTCGGCAAGCCCGGTGAAACGATCCGCAGCGTCCGCTTCGTCGGCGATTACGGCTACGTCGTGACCTTCGAACAGACCGATCCGTTCTACGTCATCAATCTCAGCGATCCCGAAAATCCCTTCACCGAAGGCGAACTCGAGATTCCCGGATTCAGCACCTACCTTCAACCGCTCGGCGCCGACTACATGCTCGGCATCGGCTTCGGTGACAGTCAAGGTGGCACCGATGGATTGAAGATTTCCATCTACGACATCTCCGACAAGACCAACCCTGTGGTGTTCGCGGAAGACATCTTCGACTACAGTGAATTCGGTTGGGGCTGGAGCAGCGCAACCTACAATCACAAGGACATTCTTGTCGACCTCGGCAAAGGCATCATCGCTCTTCCGTTCCAGACATCAATCTGGTCGAGTACGACCGGATACCGGTATACCAGCGGCATTCTCGTTTACGATTTCAATGAGATCACCGGCCTGACGCAAGAGGGATTCATCACCCACGAACAGGCAGCCGAAGAAGATGTCTACGTCTACAAAATCAAATTCATCGATCAGTATTTCTACACCGTCAGCAACAAGTACATCAAAGCGTCCCTGATCAGCGATCCGGAAACGATTGTCAACGAAGTCGCGTTGCCCGGATACGAGGATGTCTACGACACTCAAATCGACTGATTACAAACAAAAGGACACTCTCGAGTGTCCTTTTTTGATGTCAGATGCGTTCGCCTTTGGTGTAGACGGTGTGGAGAAATTCGTGGGCTTTTTCGCCATACGGTTCGCCCAGGAAATCGTTGTAGAGTTTCATCACCATTTCATTTTCATGTGACTTGCGGCGCGGCATGTTGCGGTCGATTTCATAAATGGCTTGTTGCCGTTTGAGGATGATCGACTCATCACCGTGGTGGAACGGTTGTCCGCCACCGCCGATACAACCGCCAGGACAGGCCATGATCTCGATGGCGTGGTAATCGGATTCGCCACGTTGAATCTGCTCGAGCAGTTTCCGGGCGTTGCCAAGACCGTGCGCGATACCGATCTTCAAGTCGAGATCGCCAATCGGTACGACGGCTTCACGAATGCCTTCCAAACCGCGGAGCTGTTCGAATTCGATGCGTTCGAGTTCTTTTCCTGTGAGCATTTCATATGCAGTACGGGCTGCTGCTTCGATGACGCCGCCGGTGGTTCCGAAGATGGCAGCGGCACCCGTGGATTCACCGAGAATCGAATCAAACTCGGTGTCTTCCAGTTTCGACAGGTCGATACCGGCTTCGCGGAGCATGTCGCCGAGTTCACGAGTCGTGAGAACGTAGTCGACGTTGAGCAGACTCTCTTTCGACAGTTCCGGACGCGCGGCTTCGGCTTTCTTGGCCACGCAGGGCATGATCGAAACGACTTTTAGGCGACGGGGTAAGATGTCCAACGTGTCAAGATAGTAGGATTTGGCTATCGCTCCCAGCATGACTTGCGGCGACTTGCACGAGGACGGAATATCCAGTAAATCGGGGAACTGATCTTCAATGAACTTGACCCAAGCGGGACAACAGGATGTCAACATCGGCAGGCGTCCGCCGTGTTGGATGCGATGAACCAGTTCGGTGGCTTCCTCGATGATGGTGAGGTCGGCGGCGAAGTTGGTGTCGAAGACCGCGTCAAAACCAAGTCGTTTGAGCGCGGTGACGATTTTGCCGGTCGAGATGGTACCGGGTTCCATGCCGAACATCTCGCCAATGGCGACGCGAACGGCCGGAGCAACCTGGGCGACAACGTGGCGGTTCGGATTGGCCAGCGCTCGCCAGGTTTTGTGCAGATAACTCATCTCCGTCAATGCGGCCGTCGGACAGACGGCGACGCACTGGCCGCAGTACGTGCAGGAGGTATCCACCATGTCGAGATTGAAGGCTGGGGCGACACTAACGCCGAATCCGCGATTGATCGCCGACAACACGCCAACGGTCTGGACTTCGTTGCACATCGTTTCACAACGACGACACATGATGCATTTTTCCGGGTCGTTGACGATGGCTGCCGAGGACAAATCAAGGGGATAACTCTTGCGTTCGCCCTCGACACTGACTTCGCGGATGTTGAGTTCCTGTGCGATCGTCTGCAGTTCGCAACGCAGATTCTTACGACAGGTGAGGCATTCGAATGGGTGATTCGACAGCAACAACTCCACATTACCACGACGGGCGTTGAGCGCTTTGACGCTGTCGGTGACGACGGTCATGCCGTCGTATACTTGTTCAGCACAAGCGGGAACGAGGTTTTGCCGTGCCTTGTCCTCGACAACGCAGACACGACAACTGGCGACTTTGTTGACGACGCCGAAATCGTGCAGGTCGAGGTGGCACAGCGTCGGGATGTGAACCCCGATTTTGTCCGCCGCTTCGAGAATGGTGGTTCCTTTCGGGACTTCAAGCGGAATGTCGTTGATTGTGATATGTACCATGATAATCCCTCCTAAGGCCGTTCGATGGCATCGACGGGACAAGCGTCATAACAGGCGCCACAGGCGATGCAGTCGGCTTCGTCGATGACATGCGGGCGTTTCGGTGAACCCTCGATGCAGGCGACCGGGCAGACCCGGGCACATTTGGTACAACCAATGCATTTGTCTTCGATGATTTTGAATGCGATGCGTTTTGTCCGGTACGCATAGGCGTCGTACTCCGAACGGAAATATTTCATTGTGCTGAGCACGGGATTCGGCGCCGTTTGGCCAAGTCCGCAGAGTGCTGAGTATTTGATGTTGTAGGACAGATCTTCCAACAGGTCGAGATC
Organism: uncultured Mycoplasmatota bacterium; assembly: GCA_913062645.1. Taxonomy (GTDB): domain Bacteria; phylum Bacillota_I; class Bacilli_A; order Izemoplasmatales; family Izemoplasmataceae; genus Xianfuyuplasma. The sequence goes on along the minus strand of CAJXVW010000002.1, from coordinate 434,768 downwards.
CTCGGGGGAACCTTCCATGCGGGTCAGACGATCGAGAATTTCATGGAGACGTTTGGTGCCGACGCGGCACGGCGTGCATTTGCCGCACGACTCGTCTTGGGTGAAATCGAGATAGAATTTCGCCAATTCGACCATGTCGTCGTCCTCATCGAGAACGATCATTCCGCCGCTGCCCATCATGCTGCCGATGGCCTTGAGTGATTCGTAGTCGATCGGGGTATCGAGATCCTCTTTGGTGATGACACCACCCGACGGACCACCGGTTTGGACGGCTTTGAACTCTTTGCCGCCGATGATGCCGCCGCCGATGTCGAAGATGATCTCGCGCAGTGTCGTTCCCATCGGTACTTCGACCAGGCCGACATTGTTGATTTTGCCAGCTAACGCGAATACTTTGGTTCCTTTGGATGTGTCGGTTCCGATGGAACTGAACCATTCGGGACCATTGAGCAGAATCGGTACGATGTTGGCGAGTGTTTCCACGTTGTTGACGGAAGTCGGTTTGCCACGGAATCCGGAGACGCTCGGATAGGGCGGTTTCTTGGTGGGTTCGCCGCGGCGACCCATCACCGAATTGATCAGGGCGGTCTCTTCTCCGCACACGAACGCTCCGGCGCCAAGACGGATTTCGACATCAAAGTCGAAGCCGCTGTCGAAAATGTTCTTGCCGAGGAATCCATACTCACGAGCTTGAGAAAGGGCGATCTGCAGCCGTTTGTATGCCAGCGGGTATTCCGCGCGGATGTAGACGATGCCAATGTTTGCGCCGGTCGCATAACCACCGATGGCCATCGCTTCGAGTACGCTATGCGGATCGCCTTCGAGAATGCTCCGATCCATGAATGCTCCCGGATCGCCTTCGTCGGCGTTGCAGATGATGTATTTTTCATCGCTTTCTTCGCGCGCTGTCAACTCCCATTTGAGACCAGTTGAGAACCCACCGCCACCACGACCACGGAGTTTGGAATCCTTGATGAGTTGGACGACGTCTTCGGGGGTACGCTCGTTCAGGCACACGGCCAAGGCTTCGTATCCTTTCATGGCGATGTATTCGAGAATGTCTTCGGGATTGATCAAACCGAGATTGCGCAGGGCGATGCGATATTCTTTCTTGTAGAAATCCATCTCCTCGGATGTTTTGACGAGTTCTTCCGTGCGTGGATTGACATACAGAAGACGTTCGACAATGCGTCCTTTGACGATGTGTTCGTCGACAATCTCGTTCACATCTTCAACACCTACTTGAACGTAAGTGATGTTGTCGGGTTGCAATTTGATGATTGGTCCTTGCCCACAAAATCCAAAACATCCGGTTCGAATGATCCGGATTTCTTCGGTAAGACCGACATCGGCCAGTTTCTCCTTCAATGCCGCGATGATTTCATTGCTCTCGAGGGCTATACAACCGGTTCCGCCGCAAACTAGGATTGTCATTCGTTCAGTCATGCTAGGTCACCGCTTTCTGAAAGGATTTGATCAACAGATTGTCATCGAGATATCCGTTGTTGATCAGCACGTCGTCGACGAGCTGAGCGACTCGCTTTTTGGTTATTTTACCGTAAATCAGTGCTTCGCGACCGGGCATGTGAATCTCCACCGTCGGTTCCATCGTACATGAGCCGATGCAGCCGACGCTGATGATTCGAACGTTGTCGAGTCCGCGCTGGTGTGTGACGTCCATCAATGCCTGATAGGTGTCCCTTGCGCCAGCGGCGATCCCACACGTTCCCATGCCGACAAGCAGTTCAATCTGATCGTTCTGACCTACGGCGCTTTCGCGTTGTTTGAGCGTGTTCTGCAAGGATTTCCGCAGCTCGCGGAGTTCTTCCAGTGATTTAATGGCCACGTTTCTCACCTCGATATTCATCGAGTATGCGTTTGACGTCATCGACGGTGACATTGTCGTAGACTTTCTCGCCCACGGTCACCACCGGTGCCAGTCCACATGCGCCGACGCAGCGGACGTCACGGATCGTGAACTGACCGTCATCGGTCGCTTTACCTTTGGTTGCGCCAAGTTCATCCAGCATTGCATGAAGAACCTTCTCCGCTCCTTTGACGTAACAGGCCGTACCCATGCAGACGCTGACGACATGTCGCCCGGTCTTTTCCTGGGTAAAGTATGAGTAGAAACTGACGACGCCGTTGACTTTGGCTGCGCCGATCTTCAGTTTCCGTGCGATGTGCAGTTGCAGGTTGATCGGAATGTAGCCGAACAGATCCTGCGCCCGGTGAAGGATGTTGATCAAACTTCCTTCCGGATCGCTCAAATCGGAAATGTAGTTGTTCAACGCCGCCAGTTTGCCGACGTCGAGACTACGCATGTTGAGATGTTCCTTATCCATGTCATTGTCTCCTTTCCATCGATTGGGATCGATGGCGAGTATATATCAAACCAGTGTGATAGTCTATCAAATAATGTGTTTGATTGCAATGGTTTCCAAATTAAGAAAGTTTAAAAATCAAATTGGTTCTTCAAATTCAGTATAGCACTTTTGCACGGTATCGAAAACACACTCTTATGGTATTTAAATGATTTATGAATAGAAAAAAACAGACCGGGCGGTCTGTTTATTTGGTGTGCTGTTTGAGAGCTTCGTCACGGACGGCTTTGCTGACTTCCGCCACAACACGCTTGTCAAACGCGGAGGGGATGATGTAATCGAACGTCAGCTCGTCGTCCTTGATGATGCTTGCGATCGCCTTGGCACTGGCAATCTTCATCTGTTCGGTGATGTTCTTCGCACGCGCGTCGAGGGCGCCACGGAACAAACCGGGAAAGGCCAGTACGTTATTGATTTGATTCGGGTAATCGCTGCGACCGGTTCCGACGATCAGAGCGCCAGCTTGTTTGGCTCGTTCATAGGCGATTTCCGGATCGGGATTGGCCATTGCGAAGATGAATGGTTCGGGGTTCATGTGGCGGACCATGTCCATGTCGACAATGTCCTTGGCGGACACGCCAATGAAGACATCTTTGCCCACCAGCAACGAAGCCAGCGAGTCATCCTTGATGTGCTTTGGTGAACGAAGAATCTCCTGATCAAGCAGTTCTTGTTCCAAGAAGGAGTAATCGTTGTATTTGTCATCAATCACGACACCTTGTTTGTTGTATCCGTAGATGTCGCGGATTCCGATGGTATGCAGAAGGCGGGCGATGCTGCTGCCAGCCGCTCCGGTGCCGCTGATCACGACCTTCAGTTCGGTCAGTTCGCGACCGGTTAGACGACACGCGTTGATGAGCGCCGCCAAGGTCACGATGGCCGTACCGTGCTGATCATCATGGAACACCGGGATGTCCAGTTCTTCCTTCAGACGACGTTCGATATAGACACATTTGGGAGCTTTGATGTCCTCCAGATTGATGCCGCCAAAGCCGGGACAGATGTGCTTGACGATGGCGATGATTTCATCGGGATCCTGTGTGTTGAGCATGATCGGAAATGCGTCGACATCGGCAAACTCCTTGAACAGAATGGCTTTGCCTTCCATAACGGGAAGACCGGCATAGGGTCCGATGTTGCCAAGTCCCAACACGGCGCTGCCATCACTGACGACGGCAACGGTATTGCCTTTGGCGGTGTATTCGTAGATGGCGTCGGGGTTGTCGGCAATGATTCTACATGGTTCGGCAACCCCCGGGGAATAGGCAAGACTGAGATCGTCCGTCGTGCGAATGGGAATTTTCGATACAACGGCGAGTTTGCCTTTGTGCTTCATATGCAGTTGGAGACTACGCTCTTTGAGATCTTTCATGCTGTTCACCGTTGAAACAGGCTGTTGCCATGCAAATCGTAAGCGACGAAACAAGGAAAGTCCTCAACCTCGAGTTTGCGAATCGCTTCGGTTCCAAGATCCTCATACATGATCACTTCGCTGGACTTGATGCGACTGGAAAGCAGTGCTCCGGCGCCACCAGTAGCGATCAAATAGACGGATCCATGATGCATCATCGCTGCGCGGAATGCTTCGCTGCGATCCCCTTTGCCGATCATCACTTTGACGCCGCGTTCCATCAATGCAGGCGACATCGGGTCCATTCGATAACTGGATGTCGGACCACTGGCGCCAATGATGACGCCGTCGCGCGCCGGCGTTGGACCGACGTAAAAGAGAATCGAACCTTCCAACTCGAACGCGGGATGTTTGTCGTTGACAAGGCGGATGTGGGCTTGGTCACGGGCGGTGTAGACGATTCCACTGATAAGGACTTGATCACCGGCTTTGAGCGATTTTAGATCAGCGCGGGTAACCGGTGCGCTGAGACGAATCATAACACCACCTCCGTATGGCGGGCTGAGTGGCACTGAATGTTGATGGCAACGGGCAGACTGGCGATGTGCATCGGATAATGATTGATCTTGACGGCCAGACAGGTGGTATCGCCGCCGACTCCCATCGCGCCGACTCCGAGTTGATTGATTTCTTCATAGAGTTCATCTTCTAGTTGCCGGATGATCGCATCCTCCGCATGATCTTCCAGCGGACGCAGGATGGCCTCTTTGGCGAGCAATGCACTCTTTTCCAGATTGCCACCGATGCCGATGCCGACGATGATCGGCGGGCAGGGCTTTCCACCGGCGTGAAAGATGGTGTCGAGTACCAGCTTCTTGACACCGTTGATGCCATCGGCCGGTGTCAGCATCTTGACGAGACTCATGTTTTCACTACCGCCACCTTTGGCGGCAATCTTCATTTTCAGTTGATCGCCCTCAACCAGTCTGACATGGATCACGGCTGGCGTGTTGTCGCCGGTATTCGTGCGTTGGAACGGGTGATTGACGACACTTTTGCGGAGATACCCTTCGTCGTATCCCGCGCGGACACCATCGTTGATGGCCTGATAGAGGTCGCCATCGAGATGAACATCGCGACCGATCTCAACATAGACTACAACCAAACCGGTATCCTGACAAAGAGGCACATCGCCCTTGGCGGCGATGTCCTGATTGACAATCAAATCATCGAGGATCGCACTTGCTGTCTTGTTCGTCTCTTTGGCCTTCGCTTTGCGAAACAGGTTCACCAGCGATTCGTCCAAGTGGTAGTTGATGTCGATGACGGATTGCTTGACGTGTTCGGTAATCTGATGCATGGCGATGGTACGCATGATTTCACCCTCTCGTTGACACTATTAGTATATCATATTATATTGCTTGACACGGCAGGATTTCGATAATTTTAGGCCGTGAAAAAAACCAATGTTTTTCTTGATTTCCCAGAATGCTTTTGTTATAATTTACTAGCATTCAACTTACTATGGCAACCCACGCCATGGCGGAAGGAGTAAACGACGATGAAAAAAGGCATTCATCCCGACTACAAGCAAGCTACCATTACCTGTACGACGTGTGGCAACACGTTCACAGCCGGAAGTGTGAAAGAGGAGATTCGCGTGGACACTTGTTCCAACTGTCATCCCTTCTACACCGGACAACAGAAATTCGGTAAAGCTGCCGGTCGCGTTGAACGATTCAACAAACGTTACGGTCGTAAGAACGAAGAAGAATAATCAAGCCGCCCAGCGGCTTTTTTATTTCACTCACTGTGATGTATAACAATAAAAAATTATCGATAAACAATAAATAACTGTTGACAAACATAAAATGATGCGATATGATGTAGGTGTGAAAGGAGGGATCGTCATGAGTCGATCTTTCAATCAAAACCGTTTCAAATCCCTGATTCAGGGAACGCATCTGTTTCTCAGCTGGTTCACCCTCGGTCTGTACATCCTGATTGGCCTCCTTGGCATCGCATTGATCGTGTTCCTCGTGCTGCCCAAAGGTCTGCTGGATTTCGACCTATCCAACCTCGAAAACATCAACATCCAGTTCTCCAACGTCATCTATGAAATCGACGAGTCCATCTTCAGTGGCGTCGTCAATGTCAAATGGTTGCTCGTGATCGGCAGTCTCGTCGGTCTTGTCAATATTGGGTTCCTTCAATACATATTGACATTGCTGCGCAACGTCGTTCGCGATGTCGAAGCCAAACAGCCGTTCTCCGAAGCCAACATCAGACGTCTCAAATGGATCGGTATCGCCTATCTCGTGGCGGCCGTGGTGCTGCCCTTCGCCAACTCGATGTTCTTACTGCATTTGATCAATCTGCTTGATCTGTTTGAAGCCAATGCGAACTTCATGATTCGCTTCCAGTCGGTCTTCATGGGTCTGATCATCCTGATTCTCGCCTATGTCTTCGATTATGGGGCGTACCTGCAGGAAGACCATGACATGACGGTGTGATCGATGCCGATCATCACTCGTCTTGATCGTGTTCTCGCCGATCGCAAAATGCAGCTTCAGGAACTTGCCGATGCCGTCGGCATCTCGATCGCCAATCTGTCCAATCTGAAAACGGGCAAGGTGCGTGCGATTCGCTTTTCCACCCTGGAGAAGATATGTGAGGTGCTGGAGTGTCAACCCGGTGACTTGCTCGAATATGAAACAGAAGAAAACCCAGTCGGCTGACTGGGTTTTGTGTTATTTGTAGAACGATCGCACTTCGTAACTGGTGTGCAACATGCCTTGTGCGAGTTTCGAATTGGGAGCGTCGAGCACCGTGGCATAGAGATCCTTGATCGCCACATTCAGTGCCGAGGTTGTGTCCTCAGTTGTCTCGTACAACGCTTGAAGCGCATCCTGACGAAGTTTGCCGACGGCCACGTTGTCCTGGATGCGGGCTTCGTGGATCGGTAGACCTCCTGCTTCGAATGCGGTTCCACCGCCGGGCAGGAATTCAACAAAGTGGTACTGTTTTTTGGTGCGACCCATGCGGTCGAAAAACTCCTGAATGGAGATGTCATCGGCCACGATGGCGACGCTGAGGTCGACACCGGCCGCTTTGTAAGTGGCTTCCTGAACACCTTTCTGGCCACGCGCACTTTTGAACTCGAGCGCTTGTTTCGGCTCTTCCAGAAGGTCACTGACGGTGTGCAGGAGCGCTTCGGTGACACCAGCTGCGAAGCCTCGTGTCGGAGCTGTGTATTCCGCCAACTGACCGAAGGGTTCGCCATCGGCGAGGCGCATGAAATGGATACCTTTGCGTTTCAGCAAGCGGGCGTATTCGCGAGTGGTAAGCACGTAGTCGACATCAGGAATCCCTTGATAGACATTGGCGCTCCGGGCGGCTTCTTCCTTGCGGTCGATGCCGGGAGCGATCGCGACGACCACGACATCTTCTTTGCGTAAGCCGAGTTTGTCGGCGTAGTGATGTTTGATCAGGGTGCCGGCCATCTGTTGCGGCGATTTGGCACGCGCGATGTTATCGAGTTGATGAGAACCGTGTTGTTCGAGATAACTCGTCCAACCTGCTGCGGAAGATGAAAACATCGGGAACGGACCGTCGGTTTTGATCCGTTCGACGAATTCTGCGGCCGATTCGGCGATGGTCAGATGCGTTGCGAAGTCGAGATCCATCATGTCGTGGAATCCGACCAACTGCAGCGAACGATAAAACTTGCCGGACACGTCGGAACCGATGTCGCCGCCGAACTCTTCACCAAGCGTCACGCGCGTGGCGGAATCGGGAACGGCGATGACGGTCTTGTTCTCGTTGCGAAGCGCATCGAGTACGAGATCGACGTGAGTTTGCTCTTTGATGGCAGCGGTCGGGCAGACGTCGATGCATTTGCCACAACTGATGCAGCCGGAATCTTCCATGCCGTGCATCAGCGCCGGGCCGACGTAGGTGATGTTGCCGCGTTCGTTGAAGTCCAGAATGCCAAGGCCGGTGTGTTTCTGACAGGCCGAGACGCAGCGACCGCACAGAATGCATTTGCCACTGTCGAGCACGATGGAGGGCGAACTGTCGTTGATCATCCGATCCTTCTTATGGAAGAAGTCGTTTTCACCGAACACGTTGTCCACGTTGTAACGGCGCATCAGATCAAGCAATTCGCAGTTGTGTTCGCGAGCGCAGGCCCAGCATTCGAAGATATGGTTGCTGGCGAGCAACTGCAAATTGGCGACGATTGATTCTTGAATGGCTTCGTTGTCCGTCTCGATTTCCATGCCGTCGCGAACAGCGAGCGTGCAGGAGTTGATGAGACCCTTCATGTCCTTGACGTCGACGACGCAGAGGCGACAGGCGGAGGTCTCGTTGATGTCTTTGAGGAAGCACAGGCGGGGGACGTCAATGCCGAGTTCTTCGGCGGCACGCATGACACTGTAGTCTTTGGGGACGGTGACTTGCTGGCCGTTGATGGTGATGGTGACTTTGTCCATTCGCATACCTCCTAAACCGTAATGATCGCATCGACCGGGCAGATGTTCTTGCAAACACCGCACTTGATGCAGACCGATGTGTCGATTTCATGTAGTTGTTTGATGGCACCGTCGATGCAGTCGACGGGGCAGTTGGTGGCGCACTTGGTACAGCCGATGCAATCCTTGGTGATCTCGTAATGGATCAGCGGTTTGCAGACGCCGCCGGGGCAGCGCTTTTCAACGACATGGGCTTCGAACTCTTCACGGAAGTGTTCCAGCATCGACAGAATCGGATTGGGGGCCGACTGGCCGAGGCCGCACAGTGACGAATTCTTTACCATCTTGGCGAGTTGTTCGAGTTTGTCGATGTCTTCGAGCGTACCGGTGCCCGATGAGATGATTTCGAGCATCTCATACATTTTCTTGGTGCCTTCGCGGCATGGCGTACATTTGCCGCAGGATTCGTCGACGGTGAATTCGAGGTAGAACCGACAGATGTCGACCATGCAGTTGTGTTCGTCGATGACGACCATACCGCCCGATCCCATCATCGAACCAGCTTCCACGAGTGTTTCATACTCGATCGGCATGTCCAGCATGCTTTCGGGGATGGCGCCGCCGGACGGACCACCCGTCTGAACCGCCTTCAGTTGTTTGTTGCCGGGGATCCCGCCGCCGATTTCATAGATGACTTCACGCAACGTGGTACCCATCGGGACTTCGACAAGTCCGGCGTTCTTGATGTTTCCACCAAGACTGAAGACCTTGGTTCCCTTGGAACGTTCGGTGCCGATTTTGGCGAATTCCTCGGCACCCATGTACATGATTGCCGAGACATTGGCGAGACTTTCGACGTTGTTGATGATCGTCGGTTTGCCCCATAGGCCGCGAATCGCCGGATACGGCGGCTTGTTGCGGGACATCCCGCGCCCGCCTTCGATCGAGGCGATCAATGCGGTTTCTTCGCCACAGACAAAGGCACCGGCACCGAGACGGATCTCGATGTCGAAGTCGAAGCCGCTGCCGAAGATGTTCTTGCCGAGCAGGCCCAGTTCTTTGGCCTGCGCGATGGCGGTCTTGAGCTTTTCGATGGCGGTCGGATATTCTATCCGGACATAGATGTAACCTTTGTCCGCGCCGATAGCATATCCGGCAATCATCAAGCCCTCGAGCACCGAATGGGGATCGCCTTCGAGCAAGGCCCGGTCCATGAACGCACCAGGGTCGCCTTCGTCGGCGTTGCAGATGACGAACTTCTGGTCGCTCTCCTGGTCGTAGGCGAACTTCCATTTTCGTCCGGTCGGGAATCCGCCGCCGCCACGGCCGCGCAAGCCCGATTTCTGCATTTCTTCGATGACTTCGAGCGGGGTCATTTCGAGGAGTGCCTTGCCGAGACCACGGTAGCCGTCACGGGCGATGTACTCCTCGATGTCATCGGGGTTGATCAGACCACAGTTGCGGAGCGCAACACGGGTCTGTTTGGAGTAAAATTTGATTTCATCGAAGGCAAGTATGTCCTTCTCCGGGGTCAGCGTCTCATCAAAGACGAGTTTTTCGACGATGCGACCTTTGTACAGATGCTCTTCGCAAATCGTCTTGATGTCCTTGTTCTTGACGAGGGCGTAGAATACGCCTTCGGGATAGACGATGACGAACGGTCCTTGTTCGCACAGTCCGACGCACCCGGTGTTTACCAGTTTGATCTCTTCTCGTATGCCCAATCTTGTCAAATGTTCTTCAAACTCGGCGCGCAGGGATTTGGCTCCCCGACTCACGCACATCGAACCACTACAGATCAGGACATGTGCTCTTTCTATCATGCCTTCACCACCTAGAGTCTATATTTGCCGATGAGATTGTCTTCGACGACTTTGCCGCCGATTATATGTTCGTTGATGATCCGCTCCGCGACGTCGACGTCGACACGGCAGTACGTCGTCCGTTTTTCACCCTCGAGGACTTCGACGATGGGCTCGATGGCACATTCGCCGATGCATCCGACGGGGGTCACGGTGACATTCTGCAGATCCTTTTCAGCGATTTCTTCCACGATCTTGTTCATGACCGGGCGGGCGCCGGCGGAGATACCGCAGGTGGCCATGCCGACCAGGATGCGCGTGAAGTCGTTCTTGCCCCGCATCGTTACTTTGCGCTGCGCGGCATCGCGGATGCGCTTCAAATCTTCCAGTGATTTCACAATGATTCCTCCTTATGAATCGATGTTATTCCTTCTGTTATATTGTTCTTTACCCACATGATTACGTCCGAATCCGTGAGAGGAATGCCGTTTAGTATTTGTTTGACGTCCCGCGTGTCGAAGACGTAGGTACGATCGTTCACCACGTGTTCGTAGCGGATGTCGATCCCGGCTTCATTCAAAATCAGGATCAACAGCGTGTCCTCGATGGCACCGAGCGGTGCGCGGTCGAGATGGTCGTGTGCAAATGTCGCGACGACCTGGGTGCCCTGGTTGGGCTTGGAGGTGATGGTGAAACTGCCACCGGCCTGTTCGGCGGCCATTTTGAACAGCGAGACGCCCATCCCGACTTTGCGGGTCGTGCGTGTCGTGTAAAACGGATCGGCGACCTCACTCAAGGTTTTCTCATCCATGCCGTGACCGTTGTCGCGGATGGTGATGGAAAACCGATTGCTGGCCGGTTGTTCGTCGATCAGGATCTCGATCAGGGTTGCATTGGCCTGAATCGAGTTCTGGCAGATGTCGAGGATGTGCAGCGATAGTTCGTTCATCGTCTCACTCCCTCTGGAAATGGGCGAAAAAGGCATCGATGCTTTTTTCGCTCAGGTCGAGACTCTGTTCCCGCTCTAGAATCGTAAGCAGCGAATGGGAATCGGAGTTGGTTAGAATCTTGTACTCGCGAAGTTCGGGATGTTCGTTTAGGAACTCCGTTTTGCGATAGGCTTGGATTTCGATGCCGTCAAACGACAAATCCTCCAGGCGGTGATGGTTCATCGCCGACTTGCTGGCGCGTTCGACGTGGGCAAGAATCGCAATGCCACCGCGTTCATGAACCTGGTGGTATAGCTCGTCGTAAGGCAGCGAGGTGCTGCGCAACGACTTGGGAAAGGTCTCCAGTTCGACGTCGTAGACATCGGTGAGAACTTGATCCGCGGCCGAGAAGGGCCCCCAGTCGTCCTGATTCAGATGCGTTTCCACGACTGCGTCGAAATCATGAGCCGCTTCGTAGCTGGGAAAGTAACAGAGCACGTCGAAGCCTTCCTTGACGGTGACTTCGATGCCCGGAATGAAAATGAAGTCATAGGCGTTTTCGATTTGTTCCACGGTACGTAATTGCTTGGTACTGTTGTGGTCGGTGATGGCCACGAAGTCCAAGTTCTTGAGCATTGCCATGTTGAGGATGTTGTTGGGGGTCATCAGTTCGTCGCCGTCGGGCGACAGCACGCTGTGGATATGAAGATCGTAGTAGAACTTGATGTCAGACACCCAGTTCGTGCAACAGGATGACGGTTTCTGCGGTCGTCAGGCTTGTGCTGAACAGGGCGATGCCCAGCTCGTTGGCCTTGGCGATGACAGTTTCATTGGGGACGATCTTGTGCGGATACACGATCGCGGGCAGGTCCAGAAGACTGGCGACACCGAGCACGTTGATGTTGCTCAGGACGGTGACGAGCACGTTGCCTTCGGCGGCGTGACCCATGACGTGACTGAGCATGTCACATGCGAAGATGCCGCTTATGACGGCATCCGGAGCGCTGTCGTTGATTGCCTTGAATCGGGAATCGGTGGTTAGAACATCAATGTTCATAACTGTCCTCCTTGATGTTGAACTTGATGCGGAGGTACGTTCCGTTTTCCGAGGACTGCAGATCCATTTCATCGCTGACGGCCTGAATGTTGGGGAGTCCCATGCCAGCGCCAAAGCCATTTTCGATGGCATAGGAACTGGCGGTTGAGTATCCGGCCTGCAAGGCCTGTTCGATGTTTTCGATGCCGGGACCTTTGTCCTGGAACGTGATTTCGACGAAGTCGTCATCGATGGCGACGTTCGCCGTTCCACCATAGGAGTGGATCACCACGTTGATTTCCGCTTCGTAGACCCCGATGGTAACCTGTTTGATGAACTCACGAGACAATCCTCGTTGTTTCAATGCTCGCTTGGTCAGACTCGCAACGGTACCGGCGTTGGCGATGTCATTTCGTTCGATGTTGTGTTCCCTGATGTAGGGGTCCACTTATTCCGCTGCTCCTTGGCTTTCCTCGAGCACCGATTCGTAGCTTTTGACTCCCTTCATGAAGAGCAGTCCGCTGGTTCGGTACATCGTCAGATCCGTGCCGATCAGGGTGATGCCGATTTCATCGGCCAGGTCGATGACGGACTGTGAAGGCGTTTTGCCACGAACGAAAATGATCGTTTCCAAGTCGAGGATTTCGGCGGTGCGGAGGGCTTGGTTGGTGACAAGTCCGGTCACAAGCGCACCATGTGCACCGATGTGACTGGGCATTTTCTTGAGCAACATCAAGGCGTCGCTCATCAGGTCACAAACAAAGGCGTAATTGATTTCTTTCACACATCTTGGGCATTCTAGGTTGTACTGTTTGGCATTCAATAATTCCAATACGTCGTTGAGTTCCATTATTTACCACGATGCTCCTTTATCAATCGTTTTGCTTTGGTCACGTTGATTTCACCATAAACTTCTTCGTCGAACGCCATGACGGGGGCCATGCCGCAGGTGCCGATGCAGCGAATGGCGTCGAGTGTGTAATATCCGTCCTCGGTGGTTTGTCCGACATCGATGCCAAGTTCGGTCTTGACGGCATCGAGAATCGTCTGAGCGCCTCGGACATAACAAGGCGTACCCAGACAGACACCAATGATGTGCTTACCTTTCGGGTGCAGTGAGAAACTGGAGTAAAAGGTAACTACGCCATTGATCTCCGCAATCGGTACACCGGTTTCTTCGGATACGATTTTCTGGACTTCCAGAGGAATGCAACTGAAGATTCGCTGAGCTTCATGAAGTATCGGCATCAGAGGACCAGGATTCTTCTTGTGATGCTTGATTTCTTGAAGAAGTTCTTTCTTCTGTTCCTCCGTGATCTCGAAATGTTTACCCATAATCTTCTCCTTACGTTTGTATGATTTATATTCCAAACAATTATAACATAATTGTTATGTTATGAAAAGACTTTTCAGGGATTTCGGAAACCAAATCAGGATGTTTTCAAATAAGTAAAAACCGCTAAACTAGGCGCACGATGGAATTGGATATCACATGTTCGGAAAGAAATGCTATGTATAAATAATAATTATAAATAATATATAGTTATATTTGGCGGATTTGGAAAAAACCATTGAGTTTGAACCGGTCCTATTGTATTATAATTATAGTGAAAAAGAGGTGGGACAATGTATCTGAATCAGAAAGACGGATGGATCGAAGTCATATGCGGCCCGATGTTTGCCGGTAAGACCGAAGAACTGCTGCGGCGCGTCAAACGGCTCGAGTACGCGCGCAAGAACATTGTCGTGTTCAAACCGAACATCGACAATCGTTACGCCGACAATGAGGTTGTTTCACACAACAACAACCGTACGCGCTCCGTCAACATCACGCATGCCCGCCAGATTTTTGATCACGTCGACTCCAACACCGATGTCGTTGCCATCGATGAAGTCCAGTTTCTTGACGAGGAAGCGGTACCCATCTGTGAGTTTCTGGCGGAGAAAGGCATTCGTGTCATCGTCAGCGGACTTGATCGCGACTTCCGTGGTGAGCCGTTCAGTTTCATGCCGAAATTGTTGGCGATTGCCGAGTACGTCACGAAACTAACCGCCATTTGTGTGAAATGCGGCATTCCCGCAACGCGCACGCAACGCATCGTCAATGGCCGACCCGCTCGATACGACGATCCCATCGTTCTCATTGGAGCAGAAGAAAGCTATGAAGCACGTTGTCGCACGTGTCACAAAGTGTATCGCAAACCAAATCCCTATCGGAATAAGAAGTTGAGCTAAATGTTTGGACGAAAAAAACGCAAGAAAGTAGACAACAGTCATCACGAAAAGTTTATGAAGAAGGCTCTGAAAGAAGCCAAGAAAGCCTACAAAAAAGGTGAAGTGCCGGTCGGTTGCGTCATCGTGCGCGACGGACAGATTGTCGGTGCTGGGCACAATCTGCGCGAAAAGACCAATCGGGCCATTGCCCATGCGGAAATCATCGCCATCGAGAAAGCCAACAAGAAGCTGAAAAGCTGGCGGCTTGACAGTTGCACCATTTATGTTACAATAGAACCCTGCCCGATGTGCGCCGGCGCCATCATGCAATCCCGCATCAAAGAAGTCGTTTATGGCGCTTTGGAGCGTAAAAACGGCTCGCATCAGAGCGTTGTGAATTTGTTTGAGCAAGGGTATAACCATAAAGTCGAGGTGTCACCCGGAATCCTCGAGCAGGAATGCAGCTCAATCATCTCTGATTTCTTTAAAAAAATGCGAAAAAGAAAATGAACCGTCAAACATCTCTTATGAATCATCCTCACTCAATAGGTCGTGACGAACCAGGTCAGATCGGGAACGAAGCAGCCTTAAGTTTTCAATCTATGTGGGTGGGGATGCTTGATAAGAGATGTTTTTTTATGCCTTGACATTCATATTGCCATATAGTAATATTACCTTATAATAATATTACCGAATAGTTATGGAGGTATGATTCATGGATAAGTTTGATGTCATCAAGATGCTGGCTGATCAAACACGATACAACATCTTTCGAACGCTTCTCGATTTTGACCAGTTGTGCGTTAGCGAGATTGAGAACCTGCTTGGAACCAAGCAGGCGAACACCTCGAAACACTTGCGAAAAATGAAAGATTTCGGACTCATTGATTCCAATCGAGACGGCAATGTGGTATATTATCATGTTACCGCTGAATTCCTCAAGGATCATGAGACATTGGTTCGTTATCTGTTTCTCTGACAATCAAGCGAAAGAGTGATTACCATGCGAAAACAATATGTGTTTGTCGATCTCGATGGAACGCTGTTGGATCACAAGACCAATCAGGTTCCGCCTAGTGCTGTAAAAGCTCTGAAAATGGCGCAAGACAATGGTCATGAGATTATCCTTACGACCGGACGCCCACCGGCGCTCTTTTATGAGATTGACAAGCAGCTTGGAATCGACTCGTTCATCGCTGCAAATGGCCGTGTTGCGGTCTACAAGGGGAACATCGTATTCGAGCGTGCGATTCCGGAGGATATCTTGGATCGTCTCCGCAATATCGCTGCCGCAGAACGCTTGGACATTGCTTATGAAAGCATGGATGACTTTGTATTGGAATCCAGTTATGGCGACCTGTACAAAACATTCTGCGATCATTTCAATCTTCGCTATCCGCGCTTGGAACCCGGATATTACAAACGACACCATGTCTACCAGGTGAATCTGTTCTATGACAAAGACGATTTTAAACGCTTTGAATCCTTGATACCCGAACTCACCTTCGAATATTCTTGCCCGTATGGCATCGATGTCAACACCGGCGGAGGGTTCAAAGAAATAGGGATACGCGAAATCATGCGATACAAGGACATTGATATCAACGACGTCATTGCCATCGGGGATGGCTTCAATGACATATCCATGTTGCGGTTCACACCGAATTCGGTGGCCATGGGCAATGCCCATGAAGACGTTCGAAAACACGCTCGAATGGTGACCGATCACATTGACAAGGATGGCTTGTACAAAGCATTTGAACAACTTGGATTGATACAAAAAAAGGAGTAGCTCGCGCTACTCCGTTTTTTTATTCATGCGGAAGTATGCCTTGACGCCGTTGGTGACATTGTGTATGCCGAATTCAGCGTTGTGGGCCTTGAGAATCTCGCTCACCAGATAGAGTCCAATCCCGCTGCCTTTGGTCTTCAGAGGATTCGGATCATCCCGATCGATGCGGTAGAACGGGAGCCAGATCTTGTCGATCTCTTCTTCGTGGATGGTTGCTCCGTAGTTCGTCAGTTCAAAATAGACCTGATCGTCCTGTTCCGACACTTCAAGATAGAGCGAACCGCCGACAGGAGTGTATTTGATGGCATTGGTGAAGAAATTCGACAACACTCGTTTGATCAGTTTCTCATCCGCTTCGACGCGTACGTCGTCCTGACAGTTGATATCGACCTCTAGATTGTATTTGCGGATCGCGTTGTCGAAATCATTGACGAAGAAGCGGACCGTTTGCGCCAGATCGAACTCACTGATTTCAAGCTCGCTGTTGGCATCGTCCAAACGGTAGATTTGCAGCATGTCCTGAATCATCATCGAGGACTTGTTGATCTCATCAAGCACGTTGTGCAGTTCCTTGTCACGATCACCCGCTGCGATGATGTCATCGAGGATACCCTGAATCGTCACCTGCATGATCATGAGGGGCGTTTTGAGTTCGTGCGAGATGGAGGATACGAGCTGTTTCTTCAATGTGACCTGTTTGGATTGTTCCTCGTAGAGCTCGGTCAGCTCCTTGTTCTTGCGATTGATCGTCTCCAGCGTCTCCCGAAGGTTTTTGGCGATCAGGTTGATCGACTTAGAGAGCGATTCGTTCTCCCTGTTGTTGTATTCGTGCGCCTCCACGTTGAAGTTCAGTTGGGCGATCTCGCGGGCGACAAGTTCAATGTTCTTGATTGGTTTGGAGATGATGCCTGAGAGACGGAAACTCCAGATGGCGATGATGACGATGGCCGTTGCATAGACGTAATAGTTGTAATTGCCGACGATGTCGATGATGTCGTTGGTGTCAACAATCGGAATGACGGTGACGATCCAGTTCCAGGTCTTCAGATTGTGAACGAAGACAAGGGTGTCGACCGGACCGTCGGACGAACGGTACCAGAATCCTTCTACCGAGCCCGAATCGTAGCCATAATCATCCAGTTCGTCGTTGAGCCAAAGATTGTAGATTTTCGATATTTCCCGCTGAACCAGGAGGTTGTCATCAAACAAATAGTTGAGATTGTTCGGCTTGTGCACCTCGGTGACCTCGCCGGTGAGCGTCAGACAGGTTTCCTCGTCACAGTTGATGTTGGAGTTGAACAGCGTGGTGCTGTTTTCCCGGATCAAAGCCGGAGAATAAAGCGTATCATTGTAATCATAGAGAGTCAAAGTAAGCGTGTCCCCAACGACGTATTCATGGTCGTTGTTGGGAACCAAAAACGTATAGAGGGTATCATTGGTCGTATCCCGCACGGATACGGTGTAATCGGTGAACGATGAGTTCAACACCCGGTATTGGCCGGTGACGATGACGCTGTAGGCATTGTTCTCGGTGGTGTATTCGTACATTTCATCGTAGTAATCGTTGTTGTTCTCATTCATTGAGTTGATGTAGGTCATCAGGTTCGAATGAACGCGGTCGAACTCCTGTTCCGTGTAGTAGTTGCGGAAGAATGCACTGTTGAGGATGCTTTGGAGAACGAAGAACGAGCTGAAGATGAGAATGATCGTGATGATCAGCTGGGTTGAGATCGAACGGGCCTTGAACGAACGCGTCAGGAAGGCGAACAGTTTCTTGAACACTTCGCCGATGCGCTCAAACCGTTTCATCATGCACCTCGAATCGATATCCGACGCCGAACACGGTTTTGATGTAATGCGACCTCGGACCGAGATATTTGCGCAGTTTCTTCACGTATGTGTCGACGATGCGGTCTTCCACATAGACATCGATGCCCCAGACTTCGTCCAACAACAAGTTCCGGGAGCAGATCTTGCTCTCGTGTTTCATGAAATACTTCAAGAGATCAAATTCGGTTTTCGACAAGTCGATTTCCTCATCGTCCAGATAGATTTTGTGCGTGTCCAAATCCATGCGAATACCAGGCACTTCGAGAATGCCGGATGTTTGGGACGCAAAATCCTGGCTCTGCATCCGCTCTAACAGGTTGCGGACCTTGGCTACGAGGATCTTCGGATTGAATGGCTTGGTGATGTAGTCGTCGACTTTGAGCGAGTACCCCTTGAGGATGTCTTCTTCCTCGGACAATGCACTCATCATGATGATCGGAACATTCGACGATTCGCGAATCGTCTTGGCGACGTCCCATCCGTTGACGTTGGGCATCATGATGTCAAGACACACCAGATCGACTTTGTTCTGGCTGAAGAGTTGCAGCCCTTTGAACCCGTCCAAAGCGCTCAAAACCGTGAATTTTTCCTTTAGAAAGTAATTCGAGACGATGCGATTGATGGTGGGTTCGTCTTCGATGATCAGGACCGTGGCATTCTCCATGGTATCACCTCTTGGTATCATTATAATATGAACTTGTGAATATTTAAAGAATTTGAACTGTTATATGCTTTACTAATGCGAGGGGACGTAATACAATAAGGACGAAAAGGTGATGCCCATGTATGATGTGATTGTCATCGGGGGCGGACACGCCGGTAGTGAAGCGTGTCTGGCCGCCGCAAGACTGGGCCACAAGACACTGCTCGTAACGGGCAATGTCGACATGATTGCCTCCATGCCGTGTAATCCATCGATTGGTGGACCGGCGAAGGGGATCGTGGTCCGCGAAATCGACGCATTGGGCGGGGAGATGGCGAGAAACGCCGACAAGACGACCCTGCAGATGCGGTTTTTGAACGTATCCAAAGGCCCCGCCGTTCGCGCCTTGCGGTCTCAAAACGACAAAGTACGGTATCCCCAGGAGATGAAGAAAACCATATTTCATCAACCCCATTTGGATGTCATCGAAGCCTACGTTGACAAACTTCATGTCGAAGATGGCGAAATCAAGGGCGTTCGCCTCGAGAATGGCGATTTGCACTACGGCAAGACGGTCATCGTCACGACCGGCACCTACATGCAGGCCAAGATTCTCGTCGGCGACTCGGTCACCAAAAGCGGCCCTGACAAACAAAAGGCATCGCTTGGGTTGTCCCCACAACTTCGCGAGATGGGATTCAAGACTTCACGACTCAAAACCGGCACACCGCCGCGCATCAAAACGGCAACGATCGATTTTACCAAGACCGAGCGCCACGACGGCGATCCGAACGTTCAACATTTCAGTTACGACAATGTCACCTACTACGATGTCGATAACCAGGAACCATGCTACCTCACGTATACGACCGATGCGACCCATGGCGTCATCAACCGCAACCTCGAGAAATCATCGATGTATAGTGGCGCCGTCGAAGGCGTGGGACCCCGCTATTGTCCTTCGATCGAGGACAAACTCGTGCGGTTCGCTGACAAACCTCGTCACCAGTTGTTCCTCGAACCGGAAAGCAAATTCCTTGATGAGACGTACGTTCAAGGATTTTCGACGTCCATGCCGCACGATGTTCAAGAACGCATGATCAAGTCCATTCCCGGACTCGAAAACGCGGAGATCGCACGCTACGCCTATGCCATCGAGTACGATGCGATCGACCCACGTGATTTGTATCCCACACTAGAGAGCAAAACTTACCCGAACCTCTATTTCGCAGGTCAGGTAAATGGCACCAGCGGCTACGAAGAAGCCGCCTGTCAGGGACTCATGGCCAGCATCAACGCATGCCGTAAGCTCGAAGGCAAAGACCCCTTCGTGCTCAAGCGCAGCGAAGCCTACATTGGTGTTCTCATCGATGATCTCGTCACCAAGGGCGTCAACGATCCCTATCGACTCTTGACATCCCGCGCCGAATACCGTCTGTTGCTGCGTCACGACAATGCCGATATCCGACTCCGTGCGTACGGACACGACATCGGGTTGGTTGATGAGACGCGCTATCTGGCGTTCCAGCGCAAATGCAACAACATTGCGATTTTGAAGACGATGCTGGCGGAAACGATGCTCTATCCGAATGACGAAACCAACGCCCAAGTTCGTGCGCTCGGCAGTACGGATCTCAAGGACAAGACATCACTCTATGCACTGTTGCGCCGTCCCGAATTGTCCCTCCGTGACTTTGTTCAATGGATCGATCTCACCCCCTTCCAAGACGTGGAAATCGAACAGGTGGAGATTGATGTCAAATACGAAGGTTACATCGAGAAGTCCCTCAAACAGGCGGACAAGATGCTCAAAATGGAAGATTACAAGATCCCCGCAACGATCGACTATCAATCCATTTCCAATCTGGCGCTGGAAGCAAGAGAGAAACTTCGCAAAATCAAACCGCTGACGATTGGCCAGGCATCTCGCATCAGTGGCGTCAATCCGGCTGACATATCGATTCTCTTGATCCACTTGAAGACCTTGAATGATAGACCCTGATGGGGTCTATTATTTTTTATAATGTTTCGAAAACCATGGGTTCTATGGTAAAATATATTCTAGGTGATACCATGAACGAATATTTCATTTCACTGCTTCACGATCTTGATTTGGAACTGTCCGAACGGCAGTGGAATCAGTTTCACACCTACTACGACTTGTTGTTGGAATGGAATGCGCAGATGAATCTGACATCGATCACCGATCAGGACGAAGTGTTCTTGAAACATTTCTACGACAGTTTGTGCCTGCTGAAGGCGCGACCCCTGTCCGATCAGACGCTTCTTGATGTCGGTAGTGGCGCCGGGTTCCCGTCGGTGCCGCTCAAAATCATGTTTCCTGCGTTGCGGGTGACGATCATCGACGCCCTTCAGAAACGAATCCGGTTCCTCGAGACATTGGTTGATCGACTCGACATCGACGTCGAACTGATTCACGGCCGGGCCGAGGAACACCCGCGCAAGAATCATTACGATCTGGTCACTGCCCGAGCCGTCGCCGCGTTGCCGGTGTTGTCGGAACTTTGTGTCCCATTCGTACGCCCCGGAGGTTCTTTCCTCGCCATGAAAGGCCCCAATTACCAAGATGAGATCAAACTCATGAAACACGGCTTGGATCTGATGAACGCCGAGTTGAAAGGGGTATTGGAATATGAGGTCGGGGATTATGCACGATCGATCATCATGGTTCGTAAAATCGCCCCGTCTTCTGGTAAGTATCCACGGAAATTCAGCAAAATAAAATCTAAACCACTCTGACAAGGATGTGCCTTGCATGAGACAGATCAACGAACAGTACAAGTACAAGCAACTCGAAATCTACAAGGAAAGTCTGGAGTTGCGCCACATCAAAACCAAAACCCTCGTTGTCAACGTGCTCAACGTCGTGTTTGCGGTTGTCGTGGCGTTTTTCTTATTCCGTTTGGACGTCGAGTCACGCACCATCTTCGGCGTGTCCTTCATGTTCCTGATGCTGTTGCTCATCAACGTTGGTCTTTACGCCCTGGCCGATGATCTGTACAACAACCTCAAATTGGCGATGTACGTCACCACCATCGGTGAATACATCATCGCCACGACGCTGATCATTCTGTTCCAGACGCCAAGCATCTTCACGTCACTGTTTCTGGCCTATGCGATCACGTCGATCTATCAGGAAAACAAGGTCATGCTGATCAGCAACTTCTCGCTGTTCATCAGCGGGTTCCTGCTCGCACTGAGTTTTGATCAAATCTTTTCCATACCTGGCAATACGGCCATTCAGAACATGTTCATCATCATCTTTTTGCTGTTGTTCGTCATGCTTCTCACATTGTCGTCCTACATCCTCATCAAACGAAAATCCTTCTTCTACAACCACCTTGCGCAAATCAAGGAGTCGGAAGTTCGCAACATGGATCTGCTGATGGAGATCGAACACATCCGGACCAAACAGAAACTCAACAGTGAATCCTACTACAAGGCGTTGGAACGATTCAGCTCCGAGTTGTCAAAGAAAATCGGCATCGAGAATGTCTTCGCTCGCAAAATCCAGTTGTTGCGGGATCTCAAGAAAACCAACATCGGGGATCTGTTGGAAAAGTATCCGGAATACACCATCGAACAGATCAATGAAATCAAGAACATGGAGCTCGCCGTCAACACCAAAATGCGCAACATTGGCATCAAGGCGAGCAAAACCAAGGACATCGAAGTCAGTCGCAAGGAGATCTTCTCCGAGTCGCAGTTTAAGTCATTCAAACATACAACCGACGACACCTACGTCAAGATCATTGCGTTCGTTGTATTTTACGTGATGCTCAAGACCGACAAACCCTATCTCAAGGAGATGGACGAGGACCAGATCAAGGACATGCTGCAGTATTCGGAATACTTCTATCTGATCGATCGTGATGTGATTGACGTCTACCTCAACAACAACGAGGTGTTCGACACCGTCGTCAGCGATCTGTTGAAGGAGGAATGGAACTATGAACCGCATCGTTGAGCGCATCCGCAACAGCGAGTTCCTGACCTTCAGTGAGGTGCTTCGACTCAAGGTTGCGATCGTTACGCTGTTTCAGACCATTTTCATTTTGCTTACCATTCCCATTTCCAGCATCAACCAATTCACCGTCGACATCGACGTGTTCATCCCGCTTGCACTGGCGCTGTTGATCGTTTTGACGATTTTGTTCACGATTGTCAACTTCAACCGC
The DNA here is from genome assembly GCA_913062645.1 of uncultured Mycoplasmatota bacterium. Taxonomy (GTDB): domain Bacteria; phylum Bacillota_I; class Bacilli_A; order Izemoplasmatales; family Izemoplasmataceae; genus Xianfuyuplasma. Next base: position 412,116 of record CAJXVW010000002.1, on the reverse strand, counting down.
TTCGCGATGCACACCTCGATCATCACAATCATCATTCTGACACTGTATTACACGTCAACAACGAATCACTTCTATGGTTACATCATGTTCTTCGTAACCCTCACGGTCGTCATCTTCTACCAGGACATCGTCACCTATCTGCTGTATGGCGGTGCGACCGCCGGCTACGGCATCTGGTACATCATCGACAAGGGCGGCTCGATCATCGGCACCAACTCGATCAACGCCGATGTCTCGATGCAGACCTACATCATCATCCTTGCCGGATTCTATGTCGTCTTCCTCATTCAGTTCCTCATTTCCGACAACATCTATGAAAAGATGAACAACGAATGGGTGCGGATGAACAAGATCCTCGGCCGCTATCAGGACTTCAGCCAGCGCCATTTGATGGAGATGCTCGAAGAGCACGATGAAACACCGCTCTATCGCGACAACAAATTCCAACAGACAATTGGTGAATTGTGCATCTTCATCAACGAGTTCTTCGAAGAAGACGCCGCCAAGATCACCGAAGTCGTGGAGTATTACTTCTTCCTGCATGGTCAGGAGATCGAGGAGATCGTCGGCAACAAGAACGCTTCGGTCACCGCACGTCGTTACGCACTACAACTCGAAAAATACTTGCTCGATCGCCGCAGCGAGCTGACGTCGATCCTGTTTGATTTCGCGACGTTGTTCAAACCGAGTGATGCGTACGAAGAAAATCGATACAATTACAATCTGGACGAACTCCTTCATGACCGTATTGACAAACTCTTGTCACTGGCGATTCTCTATCGTTATCTGAAGACCGAAGTGACCCAGTTCGACAAATGGGGCAACATCAAAGATACCTTGACGCACGAACAGATTACCGAGTTGTTCCTGTCCAAGGAGTTTCGTGAGTTCATCTCATACGAACAGGTGAACTTCTACCTTGACAACGAGGATTTATTCCGCGAGCACCTGTAACATATCCACAAAAATTTGTGGAAAACTTTCCGGTGATTGATATGTTAAATGGGGTATATATATGATAAAATATATATACTTTTCATTTGCTTCAAACAGCCTATGAGGTGGGTATCATATGGGTAAAATATTAGCTGTAACCAACCAAAAGGGTGGTGTCGGCAAGACGACGACGAGCGTCAATCTTGCCAGTTCACTGTCTTATTTGGGCAAGAAAGTGTTATTGGTAGATGTCGACCACCAGGCCAACGCGACGACCTACATGGGGATCAATCGCGCCAACCTGATCCATACCGTGGCCGACATTTTCAATGAGAATACGAGCATTGAAAACATCATTCTGAAAGTCGAAAGTGTTGATGTCGACATCCTTCCTGCGCGTTATGAACTAGGGCACATCGAGGACAATCTGATCGCCCACGACAACAAGGACTTCATATTGTCGAACGCGCTCGAACGGGTCCGTGATGATTACGACTTCATCATCATCGATTGTCCGCCGTCGCTGGGCATCGTCACGATCAACGCCCTGACGGCATCGGACAGTGTTCTCATTCCGGTCCAATGCGAGTTTCTCGCGCTGGACGGGCTGACGCAGTTGTTGAACACGATCCGCATGATTCAGAACAAGCAGAAGTACAACCAACGGACACTCACCATCGAAGGTGTGTTGTTGACGATGCTTGACACTCGCAGCAACATCGGGTATGAAGTCATCAACGAAGTCCGCACGTACTTCAAGGAGAAAGTCTTCAAGACGATCATCCCGCGCAATGTAAAGGTCTCAGTCGCGCCGTCTCATGGTCTGCCGGTGACCGAATATTCGCCACGCTCCAAGGGATCGCTCAGTTACCAAAACCTGGCAAAGGAAATGGTGGAAATCAATGAACGAGTCTAAAGACAAACTGGGTCGCGGCTTTGCCGAACTGGCAGAGGAAAACAAGACCGAGTTCAATGACAATGAAGAAGTCATGGAAGTCGAGCTTGGCCAAATTCGACCGAATCCAAATCAGCCACGCACGATCTTCGACGAACAGAGTCTGAACGAATTGGCACAATCGATTCGTGAGCATGGCGTGTTCCAACCAGTCATCCTCAAACCCGTCAGCAACGGTTATATGCTGGTGGCAGGCGAACGACGTGTCAAAGCAGCGGAGCTGGCTGGACTGAAGACGGTACCGGCGATTGTTCGTGACTACAACTCGATTTACTTGTCCGAACTGGCGATCCTCGAGAATCTGCAGCGCGAAGATCTCACCCCGATTGAAGAAGCAATCGCCTTCCAGAAAGCATTGTTTGACCTCGGCATCACCCACGCCGAGTTGGCCAAAAAGATTGGTAAGAGCCGTGTCTATGTCACGAACATAATCGGGTTGTTGAACCTGCCGGCGACCGTCATACAAAGTGTGAATCAAGGGACCGTCTCAATGGGACATGCCCGGGCACTCAGCAAGATTCGCGATCATCAGCTTTGTCTGACATTGCATGATCGGATCATTGCCGAGGACCTTACGGTGCGCGACATCGAGCGGATCATCCGCAACATCAACACGAAGACCACAACGATCAGCAAAGAATATCTGCAAACGAAAAAGGAAATGCTCAGCCAAGGTATTTCTAGCGATGTCAAGTTCAAACTTGGCAAAGCACAGCTGGTGTTTCCCTTTGACAATAAGGAAGAACTGGACCGCATCATCGAACTAATCACGGGAGGTAGTAAAAAGTGAACGGACTAGGAGAAATCATCTATACATTTTTGAATGAAACGCTGAATCTCAATGCGAATCTCTCCGATTTGATACTGATCATCGTGAATGTTGCGTTGTGGATTCTAATCGGTATCGTGACCAATCGCATCAGCAAATTCGTGATTTTCAAGATACTGCGCGTCAAGAAAAAAGGACCCAAGGCCCTTACGGTTGCGAATCTCTTGCGAAGTCTGGTGCGCTATCTTGTCTGGTTCATCGTTTTGATGGTCGTCCTGTCGAATCTTGGTGTCGATCTGACACCGTTCATTGCATCGGCTGGGGTTGTCGGTTTGGCAATCGGTTTTGGTGCACAGGAAATCGTGCGTGATTTCATGAGCGGCTTCTTCATCATCTTCGACAGTGAGTTCGAAGTTGGTGAAGTCGTCGAAGTGAACGGCTTCAAAGGAACTGTTTTGACAATCGGCTTGCGTACGACCGTCATTGAGAACTGGAAAGGTGAACGTCTCATCGTCAACAATGGGAACATCGGCAGTTTGATCAACTTCTCTCGCAACAACAGCATCGCCATCGTTGATTTTGGTGTTGCTTACGATACTGATTTGATGCGGTTGACGGAACTGATGCCGGCGTTTTTGGAAGAAACCAACAACAAGTATGAAAACATCACCGAATGGCCTAGTTTTCTCGGCGTGACGGAACTGGCGGACTCGTCGATCAACATGCGGATCATCGCTAAGACCAAAGCGATGCAGCATTTCCAAGTCGAGCGAGACATCCGTCGTGATCTGGTAATCTATCTCAATAAACACGACATCGAAATTCCGTTCCCGCAAGTAGTGGTTCACAATGCAAAAGACAATTGATATCGGGGACATCCTGGTATTAAAGAAGCAACACCCGTGCGGTGCGAACAAATGGAAAGTGATTCGTACCGGTGCGGATGTCAAACTGCAATGCATGGGGTGCGATCGAATCGTCATGATTGATCGCCCCACTTTGTATAAACGTATCAAACGCATCATGAGTGAGGACGAGTAGAGAATGGAGATGATACGATGCGTAAATTAGTCGAAGAAATCATGAAGTTTCGCGATGATCGGGGTTGGCAAAGCAACGACAAACCGGAAAATCTTGCGAAATCAATCATCATTGAGGCGGCCGAACTTCTTGAGAACTACCAATGGGGACCGGATCACGCAAACATCGAGAATGTCAAGGAAGAGATTGCAGATGTTATTATATATGCAATCGCCATGGCACACGATCTCGGGTTCGATATTGAAAAGATCATTAAGGAAAAACTGGCGAAAAATGCAGTGAAATACCCGGCGAAAAAATAACTTGCTTTTTTCCGGGGGATATTATAAAATAATATCTGCATGTTTGGGCGGGTAGCGAAGTGGTTAAACGCGGCAGACTGTAAATCTGCTCCCTCCGGGTTCGGCGGTTCAAATCCGTCCCCTCCCACCATCTTGGGCTATGGCCAAGCGGTTAAGGCACCGGACTTTGACTCCGGGATCGATGGTTCGAATCCATCTAGCCCAGCCACATCTCTTGTTAGCCTCATAGAAAAAGAGTTTTATAGGTTGACATAAATAGAATTAAATAGTAGAATAAATAACGCACTTGTGACTTTTTGATGGGGGGCCTGTAGCTCAGGTGGTTAGAGCGCACGCCTGATAAGCGTGAGGTCGTTGGTTCAAATCCAATCAGGCCCACCATAAAGTTTTTGCGTTAGATGCATCTCCGGGATGCAATTGCCATGGGGCCTTAGCTCAGCTGGGAGAGCATCTGCCTTGCACGCAGAGGGTCAGCGGTTCGAGTCCGCTAGGCTCCACCAATATGGAGGTTTAGCTCAGTTGGGAGAGCACCTGCCTTACAAGCAGGGGGTCACTGGTTCGAGCCCAGTAATCTCCACCATTTGCCGGAATAGCTCAGATGGTAGAGCAACTGACTTGTAATCAGTAGGTCACGGGTTCGACTCCTGTTTCCGGCACCACTTATCTATAGAGCCATGCAATTACCCATTCGACCCGCTAGCTCAGTCGGTAGAGCATCTGACTTTTAATCAGAGGGTCAAAGGTTCGAATCCTTTGCGGGTCACCACTTGCCTGGGTGGCGGAATTGGTAGACGCGTTGGACTTAAAATCCAATGGTAGAAATACCGTGCCGGTTCGACTCCGGCCCTAGGTACCACGCAAATCAACAATAATGTAGTTTTCATCTTCATATAGTGGCTCGCTCGATGGGACTGAAACACACCAATCAGAACCAATCCGGCACCACCAAAGAACATACATGGCGGTGTAGCTCAGCTGGCTAGAGCATTCGGTTCATACCCGAAAGGTCGTGGGTTCGACTCCCTCCGCCGCTACCATTGTTATGGACCCGTAGCTCAGTCTGGTTAGAGCTCCCGGCTCATAACCGGTAGGTCGCAGGTTCGAATCCTGCCGGGTCCACCAAAGTAAACTACATTCGGAGGAATACCCAAGTCCGGCTGAAGGGATCGGTCTTGAAAACCGACAGGGCGCGCGAGCGTCGCGGGGGTTCGAATCCCTCTTCCTCCGCCAAAATCTTTCTTATGTTGTCTCAAAGCATTACCCATATCGCGGGGTGGAGCAGTCTGGTAGCTCATTGGGCTCATAACCCAAAGGTCGTAGGTTCAAATCCTTCCCCCGCAACCACGGTCCAGTGGTGTAGTGGTTAACATGCCGGTCTGTCACACCGGAGATCGCGGGTTCAAGTCCCGTCTGGACCGCCACTTTTGGCTCGGTAGCTCAGTTGGTAGAGCAACGGACTGAAAATCCGTGTGTCGCCAGTTCGATTCTGGCCTGAGCCACCACTCGTGGCATTAAATGAAGTCGCCTGCCCAGGCGTCTTTTTTTTCGCCGCTTTTCAAGTGATTGAACCTGATTTCTGATTGGAAGGACCATTGCGTTTCGAAGGGATAAAAAAATAAGATGCCGTTTGGGCATCTTATTTTTTGGTGTAACCTGCATCAATGAGTGCTTGCTCAGCTTCTTGGTGAGTCGAGTACTTGATTTTTCCGGCTTTGCACAGTTCTTTGATTTTGGCGATGATTTCTTTTTTGTCGCCAACGAATTTGCTTGCCAGATACTCCACTTCATGGTCTTGTGAGCAGTTGAAAAATTTACTGTCTTTTGCCATTGTATCACCCCTGTATCTTCATTATATCAAAAAAGATGGAATCCAAAGAAAAAAATGTAAGAAAAATTACTAGGTTATCCATATTATACATATGAGGTGATTTCATGAAAACCGACTCACTACTTTATTTTGACAAACCGGATGACTTTCGCGAGTACTTGACAGAACTGGATATTTACAATGGATGGCGATTGCAATCGGGCAGCAACAACGATCGCGGCAAGGCCATTGAAGGAAGGTCCTACACACGGAAATTACGTGATCTGTTCCGAGAGAAGAACTTCTATCATCGACAAGTGTCTTTGCCGGAGATTGTATCATGGCTAGACAACATGGTATTGATGAAACGATTGCTCGATGAACTGGAGCGAACCATGGATTACGACGCTTTTGATGAACTTGAGATCTCATGTGAATACATGATTCGCATGTCCAAAAAAATGAGAGTCGATTACATCTTGCTATATCGTGACAAGATGCTGTTGATCGAATATCGCATGGTGAATACGTTTGAAAAGCTGAGACCGACTTGGGAACGTAAGTTTTCAGAACTGCTGTGCTACAAGGAACTCATGAGCAATTACATTCAGGACAAAACGATTCGTCTGTACGGTTTCATTGGTATGTTTGAACAGGATTACAAGATCAGCAAACCCAAGCACATCGAATACAATCGCAATCAGGTGCAATATCTGGCGCGCTGTGTCAATCAGTTTCTGATTGAATGATTTAATAAAAAAATAACCATATCTCTTTGACAATTATGATATAATGGTGATAAGTAAAACAGCATCATAATCATAAGGGGAATAAAGGAGCTATAGAGGATGGAACATTCATTCTGGCTCTTTTGTTTTCAAGGAGGTAATGTCATGTTTGATCTTGTCGAAAACTGGGAAATGATGAACTTTTTCATTTATGTCGGGTTACTTCTGTTCCTGGCAAAGATTCTCAAGGAGAAACTGCCGTTTCTGAACAAAATCATCATTCCTTCCGCACTAATCGCCGGGTTCATTGGTTTGATTCTGTCCGATGGATTCCTGAACGTCATCAACATTTCCGAACCGGTGTACGAAGTCTACGAAGGCACCGCTGCGGAAGTCGTTGATGAAGATATTGAAACGTATGAATACCTGTCGTTCGCCGAAGCGGACAAGATGGGCGTGCACATCATCGTGGAAGAGTACGATGCTGTCGCCGATTTCCCCGCTGATGGAGTAGAAACGACATTCTATGTGGCTCTGGGAAATGGCAACGTCTATCGCTACGCTGACGGTGATTATGAGATGGTGAGTAATGATCTCGACACGGCACCGCTGGTGATTGTTCCCGGTGACGATACCAAACGCATGGACATCATTTATAACACCGTATATCACGCGCTGGCAATCGGTTTCATCGCCTTGACTCTCCGTCGTGAAAAGGGTGAGACCAATAAGAAAGTCTGGTCGACCGGCATGGTCATCGTACTGTCGTACCTGATGCAAGCCGTCATTGGTGCGGCAATTGTCTTCTTCCTGTTCTCGGACGTATTCCTGGGTGCTGGTTTGTTGTTACCGCTTGGGTTCGGACAAGGACCCGGATTGGCAACGTCAATCGGACAAGGATATGCCGAAGGCGTCGGTGTTCTTGTTGAAGGTGGCGCACTTGGCGCGACCATCGCCTCGATCGGGTTCCTCGTCGGCGGTACGATCGGTGTTATTGCACTGAACTATCTGGCCCGCAAACACAACTTGCAGGCCGATCGCATCCACACGGAAAATCCTTCGATCAAACAGACATTCGAGTTCGAAACCATACAGGAAATCCGGGTGTTCGACTCGTTCACGATGCAGATTGTCATCATTTTTGTCATCTATTCGTTGGTCTATCTGACATTGGTGGCACTGGAAAATTACATTTTACCGACCATGGGTGACTTGGGCGAAACCTTTGCTGGTGTGTTCCACGGGTTTAACTTCCTGATCGGGATTCTCTACGCACTCGCCTATCGTCGTATTCTGAAGTACGCTGAAAGCAAAGGAAAGAACGTCAACTTCCTCACAAACAACTATGTTCTCTCCAACATCAGCAGTCTTGCCTTCAACTTCATGATCGCTGCTGCGGTATTGACGATCACGATCAAGTCGATTCAGGAATACTATCTCCTTGTCATCGTCTTCGCCGTCTTCGGAACGATCTTCACCTATCTGTTCTTGAAATGGATCAGCCGCAAGATCTACGGTGGCAAGTATGAGGTTCACTACTTCCTCGGCATGTTCGGCATGCTGACGGGAACGGCTTCGACCGGACTGGCTTTGCTCAAAGGTGTCGACCGTGATTTCGAGTCACCGATCGCCGAAGAAATGGTTGTCGGCAGCGGAACCGCCATCTCGATGGCATTGCCGCTGTTCGCACTGTTGATGTTCCCCGGATTGGCAATTACCAGCGGCAATAACATTTGGAATGTGCTGGTCTTCGTGATCCCGATTGCCTACTCCGCTATTCTGCTTTCAATCCTGCTCTACATCAACCGTAAAAAATAACCAAACTGGCATTGAACTAGCCACCATCATTTGTTATAATAAGACATCCATTCACGTATAATCGCTTTGATACGGAAAGCAAGTCTCTACCCTGAACCGTAAATTCAGGACTACGTGCAATGCAACCCGTCTATTGGGGTTTCTTTGCATATGTCCTGCAAAGAAACCTTTTTTGTTGCAAGGAGGAACCTTATCATGTCCAAACTGGAATCGAAAATCCGCTTTGAGGGACTGACGTTCGACGACGTCCTGTTAATCCCGCAACACTCCGAAGTGTTGCCGTCAACGGTCTCGCTCAAGACCAGACTGACGAAAAACATCACACTCAACATCCCGATCGTATCGGCGGCGATGGACACCGTTACCGAAGCGCAACTGGCGATTGCACTGGCTCGTCAGGGCGGCATCGGTTTCATCCACAAGAACATGTCGATTCGCGAACAGGCGCGGCAGGTCGATTACGTCAAACGTAGTGAGTCCGGCATGATCACCAATCCGATCACACTGCATGGCGACAACACCCTGCACGATGCGGAAACGATTCTGTCGACCTACAAGATCTCGGGGCTCCCTGTCGTAACCAGGGAGAATGTCCTCATCGGCATCATCACCAACCGCGACCTCAAATATCGGGTTCTCGATGACACGCCGGTGGCGGACGTGATGACCAAGGACGGACTGATCACGGCCCCGATCGGAACCAGTCTCGATGATGCCAAACAGATTCTGCTCGACAACCGCATTGAGAAATTGCCGATTGTTGATGACGACAACAAGCTCCGTGGTCTGATCACCATCAAGGACATCGATAATGTCATCAATTACCCCAATGCCTGCAAGGACGAAAAGGGACGCTTGCGGGTTGGTGCGGCCGTTGGTGTCGGCAGTGACACGATCGACCGCGTCACGGCCTTGGTCGAAGCCGGTGTCGACGTCATCACCGTCGACAGCGCCCACGGCCATTCACAGGGCGTCATCGATACCATCAAGGATATCCGCAAGGCCTTCCCGAACTTGGATCTGGTGGCCGGCAACATTGTCACCAAAGAGGCTGCGAAAGCACTGGTGGATGCGGGAGCGAACGCCGTGAAGGTCGGCGTCGGACCCGGGTCGATTTGCACCACCCGCGTGATTGCCGGAGTCGGTGTACCACAAATCTCTGCGATTCTCAATGTATATGAGTATGTCAAAGATCTGGATGTCTGCCTGATCGCCGACGGCGGCATCAAGTTCAGCGGGGACATCGTCAAAGCACTCGCTGCTGGAGCGGATACGGTGATGATCGGTTCACTTCTGGCTGGAACGAAAGAATCACCGGGAGAAGAAGTGATTTACCAGGGACGACGGTTCAAGACCTATGTCGGCATGGGCTCGCTTGCCGCAATGAAGCGGGGATCATCGGATCGCTACTTCCAAAAAGGGAATGGGGAAGCGAAGAAGCTCGTACCCGAGGGCATCGAGGGTCGCGTCGCTTACAAAGGAGAACTGGCCGATACCGTCTATCAACTTTGTGGTGGCGTCCGTTCGGGCATGGGGTACTGTGGTACCCCGACCATCCGAGACCTGAAACAAGATGGACAGTTCGTTCAGATTACCGGTGCCGGACTCAAGGAATCACACCCGCACGATGTGCACATCACCAAGGAGGCACCAAACTACAATAGTTGATGCGTATAATCGCTTTGATACGGAAAGCAAGTCTCTACCCTGAACCGTAAATTCAGGACTACGCAAAGAAAAAATCGTTCACACGAATGAGATTTTTCTTTGTGAAAAATCTCATTTTCTCATATTCAGGAGGTATTTGCATGCACACTATCGCTATCGTCATGGGATCACAAAGCGACTGGCCGATCATGAAAGAAGCTTGTCTGTTGCTGGAAGAGTTGAACGTTCCCTATTCACGGGATGTCGTGAGCGCTCATCGTACGCCCGATCATCTCTATGATTTCGCCAAAAAAGCGGAGGAACTCGGTCGCAAGGTCATCATCGCCGGTGCCGGCGGGGCGGCGCATCTGCCCGGCATGGTCGCATCGTTGACAACTTTGCCGGTAATCGGTGTCCCGATCAAGACCTCAAAACTGAGCGGACTCGACTCCATGTTGTCGATCGTTCAGATGCCACCGGGTGTACCCGTAGCTACAATGGCAATCAACGGCGCTAAGAACGCCGCGTTGTTGGCGCTGTCGATTTTGGCTCTCTCCGATGACGACATCAAGCACAAACTCAAGGAGTACCGCCAGCGACAGACGGATGCGGTCATGAACAACCGCAAGCTCGTCATCTGATGCGGATTGGAATCATCGGTGGCGGCCAGCTCGGTCTGATGATGGCCGAAGCCGCCCACCAGCTGGGTCATCACGTGATCGGCCTTGATCCCACACCGGGGTGCCCACTTCACCATGAAGCCGATGACATGATCATCGCTCCATACGATGATGAGATCGCCTTCGAACGACTTGTCGTGAAGTCGGATGTCTTGACGTATGAATTTGAGAATGTCGATCTGACGTTGGTGCATCGCTTTGAACACATGATTCCGCAGAAGAGTCGTGGACTGATCTTGTCCAAACACCGTGTGCGCGAAAAGGAATTCGCTCGTTATTTGCGGATACCAACGCCACATTTCGGATTCGCCAAGACCAAAGCGGATCTCTTTGTACCGTCAATCATCAAAACGACAATGGGCGGATACGATGGGAAAGGACAACATCGACTGGTCGCCAATTCGGACATTGACCACTTTTCATTTGGTAGCAATGTTGAATACATTATCGAAGAGTGGATTGACTTCGATTACGAGATCAGTGTGATTGCCACAAGAGATCGGTTCGGTCATGTGGTGACATATCCGATTCCGATCAACGAACATCGCGATGGCATCCTTCATATATCGAAAATTGCTGGTGACATTCGCTCAGAAGCCAATCAAAATGCCGTTGATTATACTGTTCGAATCATTACCAATCTCGATTATGTCGGTACCCTCGCAGTGGAGTATTTCGTGCGTGGTAACGAGGTCCTCTTCAATGAGTTCGCACCACGTCCGCACAACTCCGGACACTATTCGATTGAAGGCTGTGACGTGTCACAATTCCGAAATCACATTCGTGCCATCACTGGGGATGAGGTTCTCTCTCCAAGGCTCAAAAGCCCAACAGCAATGATCAATGTGATAGGTAAGAATGTGGCTTACTATAAACGTTCAAACGGATATTCGTGTCATATCCACGATTACCGAAAAAACGAGTTGAGACAAGATCGCAAGATGGGTCATATCACGTATCTTGCTCCAACACCGGAAGATTTGGATGTCTGGATCAGTGCGGTTGTCGAGGATCGATCATGAACCGCCGAATCTTCATCGAACGACGACCTGGTTACCGCATTGAGGCAGATGAGTTACGATCAGATTTCTACCATCAACTTGGCATTGACACAGCGGAACTACGATGGTTCATCAGTTACGACCTGTTTGACATCAACACTTCCTTATTCGAACAATCGATTCCCAACGTTTTTGCGGAAATCAACCGCGATATCGTTCATTTTGAACAACCGGATTTGTCAGATTTCATAGCATATGAGTTCCTTCCCGGACAGTTTGACCAGCGTGCGAATTCCGCGGAACAATGCCTGCGTCTTCTCGACCCGTCCACGACCGTCACCGTTCGCAGCGGGATCCTGATCGGATTTGGACGACCGCTGAGCAAGAAAGAACGATCCACGCTCAAGCACCATCTGATCAACACGGTGGAAGCACGCGAGAAAGACTTGTCCGTACTGGCGTTGCCGCAAGCAGCGGATCCAAAACCGATTCCCATTCTGGACGGGTTCATTCAATATGATGAGCAAACTCTACTGAACTTGCATCGGAACTTCGGATTGGCGATGTCCATCGACGATTTGATGTTTGTTCAAGACTATTTCCAGATGGAACGTCGTGATCCCACGGAGACGGAACTGCGTGTCCTCGACACCTATTGGTCCGATCATTGCCGCCATACGACGTTTGAGACCGAACTGAACGAAATAACATTTGAAGATTCCATGCTTGGAAACGAGATCCGAACAACATACCAGGATTATCTCCAAACTAAGGCAGAACTGGGGCGCGATCAGCGTCCGGTGACATTGATGGATCTTGCCACCATCAACAGTCGTTACGAACGGTCCCAAGGCAATCTCGAGAATCTTGAAATCAGCGAGGAAATCAATGCCGCCAGCATCCATATCGATGTCGACGTGGATGGTAAGTCGGAGCCCTGGCTGTTGATGTTTAAAAATGAAACACACAATCATCCCACCGAAATTGAACCGTTCGGCGGCGCATCGACCTGCATCGGCGGCGCGATTCGCGATCCTCTGAGCGGGCGCAGTTACGTCTATGGAGCGATGCGTATCACCGGTGCCGCGGACATCACCGAAGCGGAATCGTCAACGATGGAAGGCAAACTTCCCCAACGCGTGATTTCCAAAGAAGCCGCTCGCGGGTACTCCTCCTACGGAAATCAAATCGGACTTGCCACGACGTTTGTCGAGGAAGTCCATCATGCCGGATTCCGTGCCAAACGCATGGAAGTGGGAGCTGTCATTGGGGCCGCACCCCGATCACACGTACGTCGCGAATCGCCCACTCCCGGCGATGTCGTATTGTTGATTGGCGGTCGGACCGGCCGTGATGGCATCGGAGGTGCCACGGGCTCATCCAAAGCCCATACGTCGTCGTCCATCGACGAGGCGGCGACCGAGGTCCAGAAAGGGAATGCACCGGAAGAACGCAAGATCCAACGCTTATTCCGCAACCCGGATGTCAGTCGTCGCATCAAGAAATCCAACGACTTCGGTGCCGGTGGCGTCAGCGTCGCAATCGGCGAATTGGCCGATGGTCTGTACATCGACTTGAACAAGGTTCCAACCAAGTACGACGGCATCGACGGAACCGAACTTGCGATCAGTGAATCGCAGGAACGGATGGCCGTGGTTGTCGATGCCACAGATGTTACTGCGATGATCCGACTCTGCGATGAAGAAAACCTGGAAGCTACACCGGTCGCCACCGTCACGGCAAATCGACGTCTCGTGATGATCTGGAACAACCAAATCATTTGCGATGTATGCCGTGATTTCATCGATACTGCGGGTGTTCGTCAGAAGGCTTCGGTTCATGTGGTCGGAGGCGATGTCAAATCGGTCGCATCTCCCAGTTTCGAAGGAACGCTTGCCGATACGATAGAGTCTGTTCTCAGCGATCATAATGTTGCATCCAAACAAGGACTTGAAGAAATGTTCGATGCATCGATCGGACGCACGACGGTGTTGTCGCCATACGGCGGTCGTCATCTCGCGACAAAGGCGCAAGCGAGCGTCCATCGTATTCCGACTCGGAGCAACCACACCAACACCGTGTCGCTCATGGCATACGGGTACCATCCCGATCTGGCTTTGGCCAGTCCTTATCATGGTGCGATTCACGCCGTCGTCGAATCGATGGCGCGCATTGTCGCCACCGGTGGCGATCATCAAATGATACGGTTCACGTTTCAGGAATATTTTGAACGACTTGGCAATGATCCTACCCGGTGGGGCAAGCCGTTTTCCGCGTTGCTTGGAGCCTATCAGACACTGAAGGCGTTCGGACTTGCGGCAATTGGCGGCAAGGACTCGATGAGTGGCAGCTACCATGATCTCGACGTTCCACCAACCCTGATCTCATTCGCCGTCACAACCGCCGACATCCTTCATATCGTGTCACCGGAGTGGAAACAGTCCGGATCGCATTTGTATCTGTACGATGTCCCTCGTGATGCGGTTGATCGCCCCGATTTCAATGCGTTGGCCAACAACTTCACGCGTATTCACGAGCACATCATTCAGGATCGCATCAAGAGCGCGGTTGCCATCACCCACGGTGGACTCGCCGCGGCGTTGATCAAGAGCACCTTCGGCAATCGCATCGGCATTGACATCGTTACCGATCTGGCCCTGTTTGATCTGCGTGGTGGTGCGATTGTCGTCGAAACGACAACGACGATCGACGATGACTTTGCAATGTTTCTCGGTCACACGACCGATCAACCGTACATTCGCATCAACGATACCACGATATCTATCGCGGATGCGCTGACATGGAATCGCCGTACCTTCGAAGATGTCTATCCCATCACCCATCCCGAGCACCGGGTCCTGGATGACATCATCGTTCCGGTCCTTGACAATCCGCATCCAACTTATCCTGATCCGGTCGATGAGGTGCGCGTTCTGATTCCGGTGTTTCCGGGAACCAACTGTGAATACGATTCGGAAGATGCCTTCCGTCAGGCGGGAGCCACGACTGAAATCATTGTCTTCAACAACCAAAACGAGCAATCCATCGCCAACTCGATCCGAACCTTGGCCGATGCCATCGAACGCTCCCACATCTTGTTTCTGAGCGGCGGATTTTCCAGTGGCGACGAGCCGGACGGCAGCGGCAAGTTCATTGCCAATGTGCTCCGTCAGGATGAGATTTCCCAAGCCATTCGCAGATTTCTCGCCAAGCGTCATCTGATCCTGGGCATCTGCAACGGATTCCAAGCGCTTGTCAAATCGGGACTTCTGCCGCATGGTGATGTACGATCGATCGCCGAGGAGGATCCGACGCTCTTCAAGAACGCGATCAATCGTCATGTCGCCAAGTTCGTCCGTACCCGCGTGTCCTCGGTGGCCTCACCGTGGTTGTCCGGGTTTGCGTTCGGCGATGTCCACACGGTTCCCGTGTCACATGGCGAGGGACGCTTCATCCTTGATGACGAGTCGTATCGCGACATGGCAAAGAATGGCCAGATCGCATTCCAGTATGTCGATGATGCCGGCAACCCCACGTACGATCCCACCCACAATCCCAATGGTTCGTCTCATGCGATCGAAGGCATTTTGTCCAAAGATGGGCTGATTTTGGGCAAGATGGCGCATTCCGAGCGCCATGACGATGGGCTGTTTCAAAACATTCATGGCAACAAACAACAAGATCTGTTTCAATCCGCGGTGCGCTATTTCAAGGGAGGCGACAAGCAATGAAGGAACTGCTATATGAAGGCAAGGCCAAGAAGGTCTTCGCCACCGATCATCCGGACCGGGTAATCATTCATTACAAGGACGATGCCACGGCGTTCAACGGCGTCAAGAAAGCATCGATCACCAACAAGGGCATACTGAACAATCGGATTACCGAAATTCTCTTCACGAAACTGGAGGAGCAAGGGATCCCGACGCATTTCATCGAACGCCTCGACGATCGTTCGCAGTTGTGCCGGAAGGTCGACATCGTGCCGCTTGAGTTCATCGTTCGCAACGTCATTGCCGGCAGCATGGCGAAACGACTGCGGATTGCGGAGGGAACGCCGGCTTCAAACACCATTTACGAAATCTGTTACAAGAAGGACGAACTCGGGGATCCGCTGATCAACGATCATCACGCGGTCGCGCTTGGTCTGTGCACCTATGAAGAGCTGAAGCGGATGTACGAATTGACGGCTAAGATCAACACGATTCTGTCCGAAGTGTTCGCCAAAGAGAACATCCTTCTGGTTGATTTCAAAATCGAGTTCGGCAAAACCGAGGACGGCTCGATCGTGCTCGCCGATGAAATCAGTCCCGATACGTGTCGCCTGTGGGACAAGGACACCCTTGAAAAACTCGACAAAGACCGCTTCCGCCGAGATCTCGGCAGCATCGAAGAAGCGTACATCGAAATACTCAAACGAATCGAATGAAATGGGGTGACGACATGAACGAACTGGATTACTTTCTATCCGACAAGATGAACGAAGAATGTGGTGTCTTCGGCGTCATCAATGTCAAGAACGCCGCGGAAGTCATGTACTACGGTCTGCACGCGCTTCAGCACCGCGGCCAGGAAGGCTGCGGCATCGTCTCCACCGATCATGAGGATTTCTACATGCTCAAGGGCGAAGGACTCGTCACCGAAGTCTTCACCGAAGCTGCTCTGAAAAGCACCCCGGGGACGGCCGCCATCGGCCATGTCCGTTATTCCACGAGCGGAGGTGGCGGGATCGCCAACGTTCAGCCGTTTCTGTTTCGCCATCATACCGGGGATTTCGGACTGTGTCACAACGGAAACATCGTCAACTCCCACGAGATCCGCAATTATCTGGAGATGCAGGGGTCGATTTTTCAGTCGACGTCCGACACCGAAATCTTTGCCCATCTGATCAAGAAGGACACACAGACGAACCGCACCCAGGCGATCAAGCATGCGTTGAATCAGATCGAAGGGGCCTTTGCATTTCTCGCGCTGTCCATCGACAAACTCTACATCATGCGCGACAAGAATTCACTGCGTCCGCTGTCCCTCGGGCGACTCAACGGCGGATACGTCGTCGCCAGTGAAACGTGTGCGCTCGAGGCCGTCGGGGCAACGTTCGTACGCGACATCGAACCTGCGGAAATCCTCATCCTGCATCAGGACGGATCCATCACGTCCGACCGTTACGCAGCGAAGACTTATCCCAACATGTGCGCGATGGAATACATTTATTTTTCGCGTCCCGACTCCGACATCGAAGGCGTCAACGTGCACGCGTCCCGAAAAGAGATGGGCCGCATCCTGTTCGAGGAAGCACCTGTGGATGCCGATGTCGTCGTGTTTGTACCCGACAGTTCGACCTCGGCCGCGCTCGGCTATTCCGAAGCGTCCGGCATCCCCCTTGAAATGGGATTGATCAAGAACCGCTATGTCGGTCGAACGTTCATTCAACCGTCACAAGAGTTGCGGGAGAAGGGTGTCAAAATGAAACTGTCACCGGTCCGTTCATTGGTAAAAGACAAACGTGTCGTATTGGTGGATGATTCGATCGTGCGCGGCACGACATCGAAAAAAATCATCCAACTATTGCGTCAGTCCGGTGCCAAGGAAGTTCACATGCGCATTGCCGCACCCCCGATTACCCATCCGTGTTTCTACGGGGTGGACACGTCGACGTACGAGGAACTGATCAGTGCCCACCACAGCGTCGAAGACGTGCGGGCGATGATCGATGCGGATTCGCTTCAATTCCTGTCGATTGACGGTGTTCTCAAAGCCGTTGGCCGCAAGAAGATGTGCATTTCCTGTTTCACCGGTACATATCCTACCTATACGTACAAGAATCTCGAAGACGCCAACAAAGATGGAAAATTCTAGGAGGCTGTCATGAGCAAGGCATACGAACAAGCAGGCGTGTCGCTGACACGGGGATACGACTCCGTCCAACGCATCAAGTCCCATGTCAAACGCACCGTCATCCGCGGTGCGATGGGAGCATTCGGTGACTTTGGCGGGGCTTTTGACTTGTCATCGTACGACATCAAGGAGCCGGTGCTCGTTTCCGGCACGGACGGTGTCGGTACCAAACTGCTGATCGCACAAGCGGCGGACCGACACGACACGATCGGGATCGATCTGGTTGCGATGTGCGTCAACGACATTGTCACCAGCGGTGCCCGACCACTCTTCTTTTTGGACTACATCGCGAGCGGTGTGATCGATCCTGACATCGTCGAAGAAATCGTCAAGGGTGTGGCGGACGGCTGTCAAACAGCTGGTTGTGCCCTGGTTGGCGGTGAGACGGCGGAAATGCCGGATTTGTATGAAGATGGCCATTACGATCTCGCCGGCTACGCCACTGGCGTCGTTGAAAAAGCGAAGATGCTGGACAAGCAGAATGTTCGACTTGATGACGTTGTCATTGGGTTGCCGTCCAGCGGACTCCATGCCAACGGCTTCAGTCTTGTTCGCAAGATTCTCTTCAAGGACCATGACTTCGGTCTGGATGATGTGGTGTCGCCATTGACGGTACCGCTTGAAGACGAACTGTTGAAGCCCACGCGCATTTATGTCAAGCCGGTTTTGGATGTGTTGGCGCATCATAAGGTGCATGCCATTGCCCACATCACCGGCGGGGGGTTCCACGAGAACATTCCCCGTGCCCTACCGCACAACATGGGCGTGACGATCCGAAAGGACCGTTTGCCGCAACTGCCGGTCTTTGAACTCTTGCAAGAACGCGGAAACATCGATGAAGATGAGATGTACCATGTGTTCAACATGGGGATCAGCATGGTGTTGATTGTTCCGGGTGATGCATATGAGGAAGTACTTCATACATTGTCCAAGCATGATCTCGAGGCACGCACGATTGGTGTTGTCACCAATCATCCGGGCGTGACGATCCGATGAAGCGCCTGGCCGTATTCGCCTCCGGAACCGGCAGCAACTTCGAAGCTATCGCAGATGCGATTCAAACGGGTCATCTCAAGGCCAAACTGGTTCTATTGGTGTCCGATCGTCCCCGCGCCGCAGTCGTAGCAAAAGCCAAAGCTAGAGGTATACCGACGTTCACATTTCAAGCCCGCAATCATGTGGACAAGGCATCCTATGAACAGGCGATTCTGGATCAACTGCATCTCTTCGCCGTCGATTTCATCGCCCTGGCCGGATACATGCGCTTGATCGGACCGACGATTCTGACGGCCTTTCCGCGCCGCATCGTCAACATCCATCCGTCGCTCCTGCCGAAATACAAAGGACTTGACGCAATCGGCCAAGCAATGGCCGATGGCGCGCAAACGACCGGTGTGACGATCCATTACGTCGATGCCGGTATGGACACCGGTGAGGTGATCGCCCAGCGCGAACTGGACCTGTCCAACCTTCATTCACGCGATGAGATTGAACAACGAATCCATGCCATTGAACACGAACTGTATCCATCCACATTACATCAGTTATTGGAGGAGATATCATGAAACGAGCATTGATCAGCGTCAGCGACAAGACCGACATCGTCTGGTTCGCCAAAGAACTGGTCCGTCACGATTTTGAAATCATATCCACCGGCGGAACCCGACGTCATTTGGAACAAGAGGGAGTGCCGACCATCGCCATCGAAGACGTGACAGGGTTCCCGGAAATTCTCGATGGACGAGTCAAGACGCTTCATCCTAAGGTGCATGCCGGATTGCTCAGTCTGCGCGACAATGAACACCATGTCGTCGATGTCAAACGCCTGGAGATCGACTACATCGATCTTGTCTGCGTCAATCTCTATCCGTTCAAAGCGACCATCGCCAAAGAGGATGTCTCCTTTGACGAGGCGATCGAAAAAATTGACATCGGCGGGCCATCGATGCTCCGCAGTGCGGCCAAAAACTATCAGTTCGTCACGGTTGTCACCGACATTGCCGATTACCGGACGGTCATTGCCGAACTGGATGAACATGGCGACACATTGCCGGCATCGAAACGACGACTCAGCGCCAAAGTGTTTCAACGGACGGCACAATACGATACTTACATCGCCTCGTATCTGAATGAGCAATTGGGTGACGCTTTCCCACCCATCCTGACGCGCACCTTCGATTATCATCAGGCGTTGCGATATGGGGAGAACCCCCATCAGGAGGCGGCACTTTACAAAGCTTCGGAAAACCCGTATTCGCTGTTGAACGCAACCATCAAAAACGGCAAACCGCTGTCGTACAATAACATTCAGGACGCCAACGCCGCCATCAACATTCTCGCCGAACATGATGAACCGACCGCGGTTGCCCTCAAACACATGAATCCCTGTGGTGTCGGCAGCGCCGCCACCATTCACGATGCGTTCAAAACGGCTTACGAGAGTGATCCGGTATCGATTTTTGGCGGCATCGTGGCCGTCAATCGCGAAGTCGACAGCGAGCTTGCCAAGGCGATGAACAAGATCTTTCTCGAAATCATCATCGCCCCATCTTATACCGTGGATGGGCTGGCAACCCTCGCCAAGAAGAAGAATCTGCGTGTGCTCGAACTGGATACCAATGCCAAGAACAGCGATCGATATCAGTTTGTCAGCGTCAACGGCGGCCTGCTTGTCCAGGAAACGGACAACCACATCGCTGCCATCGCGGATCTCAAATGTGTGACGAAAACGAGACCATCCGCGCAAGATCTTGCCGATCTGCACTTCGCATGGAAGGTCGTCAAACACGTCAAATCGAATGCCATCGTCGTCACCAAAGGAACCCGCACAATCGGTATTGGTGCCGGTCAGATGAACCGTGTCGGCGCGGCCGAAATCGCCCTTCGCTGGGCCAAGGATCATGGTCACGAGAAGGATCTTACACTCGCAAGCGATGCGTTCTTTCCATTTGATGACGTTGTCAAACTCGCTCACGAGTACGGTGTCACCAAGATCATTCAACCCGGCGGCAGCATCCGCGACCAGGACTCGATCGATGCGTGCGACGAGTTGGGGATCATGATGGTGTTCACCGGCAACCGCCACTTCAAACATTAGGCGATCGTGGTGAATGTTCTGATTCTCGGAAGCGGCGGTCGCGAACACGCGCTCGCCGATGCCATCCACCGGTCGAATCGTCTCGATCGATTGTTCGTCATGCCCGGCAATCCGGGGATGGCGGCCATCGCCACGTTGATCGATGACGACCCAATGAACAATGACGTTGTTCGTTCGTTTGTCATCGAACACCACATTGAACTGGTGATTCCCGGTAGCGAAGTCTACCTCCGAAACGGCATCGCCGATGCGCTTCAGGATCTAGATTTGATCGTCTTCGGACCGACCCGCCAAGCGGCGGAAATCGAATCGTCGAAACGTTACGCCAAGGATTTGATGCGGCGACATGCGATACCGACGGCACAGTACGCCGTGTTTACGGATTACGACAAGGCGGTTGCTTATGTCGAACAACAGGGCACGCCGATCGTAGTCAAGTACGACGGTCTTGCCGGAGGCAAAGGCGTGGTGGTCGCAACAGACAAAGAGGAAGCCATCGCCGCCTTGGACAAGATGCTCCGTGAGCGCACATACGGAACGGATGGTGTCGTCATCGAAGAATATCTGGAAGGACCGGAATTTTCCTTGATGTGCTTCGTCGTCGGTGATATACTGATTCCGATGCCGATCGCACAAGATCACAAACGTCTACTGGATGGCGATCAGGGCCCGAATACGGGTGGCATGGGCATCTACAGCGGCGTACCGATCATTCCCGACGAGGTGGTTGATCAGGCCATGACAACCATCATGGAACCAATCGTCAAGGCGCTTGCGGACGATGGACGTCCCTACGTGGGATTTCTGTATGGCGGTCTGATGCACACAACCGACGGACCGAAGGTGATCGAGTTCAATGCCCGGTTCGGCGACCCCGAAGCGGAGGTCATTCTGCCGCGTCTGAAATCGGATCTCATCGATGTGATTCTTGCGGTCACATCGGGACGAGTACCCGAGGTTCGTTGGAGTTCTTCCTACACCGTCGGTGTCGTGATGGCATCGAACGGCTATCCGGGTACCTATCGAAAACTAGTTCCGATTCACGGGCTTGACAAGATCGAAGGCTCGGTCTACCACATGGGAACCACAATCCAGAGTGGACAACTCGTGACCAATGGTGGGCGGGTTCTGTTGGTTGTCGGTCAGGCTGAGACATTGGCAGAAGCCGTTCACCAAGCGTATGCCAACGTGGCGAGCATCAAATGCGATTCGCTCATGTACCGGCGCGACATCGCGCATCAATCCCTCAAGAGGTGACTTACATGGATACCATCATCGTTCTGGATTTCGGAAGTCAGTACAATCAACTCATCGCCCGTCGTGTTCGTGAATTGGGCGTATATTCCGAGATTGTGCCGTTTTACCACGATCTTGAAGAATTGCGTCAACCCCACATCAAAGGCATCATTCTATCGGGGGGACCCAACAGCGTCTACGACGAACATGCCCCGCATGTCACAAGAGATCTCTTTGATTTGGACGTACCGATTCTCGGCATCTGTTACGGGATGCAAATCACGCAGTATCTGTTCGACGGCGTTGTGACGCCGAGTGACAAACGCGAGTATGGCAAGAGCGAATTGACGATCACGACCGCTTCGCCCTTGAGTGAAGGATTGCCGGACACCTCGACGGTATGGATGTCGCATGGCGACCATGTTGAAGCATTGTCGAGCTCATTCGAGCTGCTTGGCACGACGCCCTCCTCGCTGGCGATGGCCAAGCACAAGACCAAGGACATCTACACTCTCCAGTTCCATCCCGAAGTGACTCATACCGACTATGGCAAACAGATTCTCCGCAACTTCGTGTTTTCGGTGTGTCACGCCGTGGCATCGTGGAGTCTCGACGATTACATCGATCAGACGACCGCACTCATTCGTGACAAAGTCGGTGACGACCTGGTCATCCTCGCCCTCTCCGGTGGCGTCGACAGCAGCGTCGCCGCGACCTTGATCCACAAGGCGATCGGCGATCAGCTGACGTGCGTGTTCGTCGACACCGGACTGTTGCGCAAGGACGAAGGCGACAAGGTGATGGCGACCTACCGTGATCACTTCCACATCCATGTCATTCGCATCAATGCCAAGGATCAGTTCCTGTCGGCGTTGAACGGGGTTTCCGATCCGGAGGAGAAACGCAAGATCATCGGTCGTGAATTCATCCGGGTCTTCGAACAGTTCAAAGCCGATCACAAGGACGCGAAGTATCTGGCGCAGGGAACCATCTATCCCGATGTCATCGAAAGCGTCTCGATCAAAGGACCGAGTGAGACCATCAAGTCGCACCATAATGTCGGCGGTCTTCCCGAAGAAGTCGATTTTGAACTATTGGAGCCGCTGCGCGAACTGTTCAAGGACGAAGTGCGCAAAGTCGGACTCGCCCTCGGCATTCCCAAGCACATGATCATGCGTCATCCGTTCCCGGGACCGGGACTCGGCATCCGCATTCTCGGCGCGATCAGCGAACGCAAGGTCGCCATTCTTCAGGAAGCCGATGCCATCTTCATCGAAGAGCTCTATGCACAGGATTACTACGATGAAGTGTCACAGGCGTTCGTCGTCTTGTTGCCGGTGAAGTCGGTCGGCGTCATGGGTGACAAACGAACTTACGAGTACGTGGCCGTAATTCGCAGCGCCGACACCGTGGATTTCATGACGGCGACGTTCAGTCGGCTGCCGTTCGAGTTCCTCGATCATGTCGCGTCGCGGATCATCAACGAAGTCCGCGGCATCAACCGTGTGGTGTACGACATCACCTCGAAACCACCGGGTACGATCGAGTGGGAATGACGCATTTTTAATCATTTCATCACGAAAACAACATCGACTTGTGGTACAATGGAACAGCTGAGGAAGTGATGAACATGAGAATTCTGTTAACCAACGACGACGGCATCGAATCGCCGAAACTCAAGTATACCAAAGAGATTCTGAGCCATTACGGCGACGTGTACGTCGTCGCCCCCAAGTTCGAACAGTCGGCCAAAAGCATGAGCTTGTCGATCGGTTCGTTCGAGTTTGAACAGATCGATGAGAAGACCTATGCGATTCATGGGACCCCCGTCGATTGCGTCAACTTCGCTTATGCGGGGTTGGACGTCCGTCCCGATCTCGTTGTGTCCGGAACCAACAACGGGTACAATCTCGGCATCGACACCCGCTATTCCGGAACGGTGGGAGCGGCTTTGCAGGCTCAGTATCACGGCTTCCCTTCGATCGCCCTGTCGGCGGACCGTCGCGGTAACCGCATTCTGGAAGAAGAGTTGAAACGAACGCTCGACTACATCTTCGAGGAAGATCTGATTGGTACCGATCACACGCTCAATGTCAACTTTCCCCGTGAGAAGTTCGAACACAGCAAGGGCATTCTGATGACCGACATCCATCACCACGTGTTTCAGTATTTTCCGAAGATCGAAGGCAATCGATTCCATCCCAACCGGACCTACATACACGAGAATGATCTTCCGGAGGGAACGGATACCTGGGCATACGCTTATGGGTATACCTCGATCACCAAAATCAAGCTGTAAACAAAGTCTACCGAGCGTAGACTTTTTTTGTGGACATGCGGAATGGAACTCGGACAGAATGGTCCAGATGTATTCCTTGCACCGCCTGAGTCGGATCGTATGGCCATTGCGATCAATTGTTGGTATAATGGTAGTGATGAAGGGTGAACAACTGGGAGTTATAAACAGGAAACCATCAACATCGAGGAGGACGAGCAATGCGTTATTTTGTCGTTAGTGACATCCACGGACATTATCGGGCCCTGCGCGAAGCACTGGCGGATCACGGCTTTGATCCGACCAAGGACGATCATCATCTGTTGGTGCTGGGCGACATGTTCGACCGCGGGACACAGTCCAATGAGGTGTTGGAGTACTTGTATCCGTTGACGCTACAGGATAAGTGCACGGTCCTGCTGGGCAACCATGACAGCTTTCTTCTGGACTTTCTGAAAGGCGACGACAGTCGCGTGATGTTCAATATCATGTTCAATGGATTCGGTCAGACACTGTGGTCGCTGTCGGGCATCGAGCCGAAGGCGGAGAACATTGATGACTTGCGCAATGTCATCGATGAACGTCATCCTTACCTTTTGAACTGGCTTAAATCATTGCCGTATTACCTGGAGATCGGGGATTATGTGTTCGTTCACGGGGGCATCGACGGCAGCAAACTCGACTGGCGTCAGATGTCGAGCCGGCGTGATTTCATCTGGAGCCGCCAGCATGAACTGCCGGGCATCCCCGGCAAGACGGTGGTCGCCGGTCACACCAGGGTGCCGACGATCCGCAAGCGGACCGATGATTACAAGATGCTGTTTTTGCACAGTCCCGAATACTTTGACATTCTCCATCTCGACGGCAAGATTTTGATCGATCGCTACGTAGAAGTGTCGGATGAAATCAACGTCCTCGAGCTGGACATCGAGACCCCCTAGGGTCTCTTTTTCTTTGCTTTAACACAATAAAGTGCTCAAACTGTCCGGCAAGTATTGAGGTCATTTTGAATGTTTGCTATAATGGCATTGTGAGAAAAAGAAAACGCTTACTTCACAAGGAGTGATGCTATGAAAAAACTAATGACCGGCAACGAGGCGATCGCACGCGGAGCCTTTGAGGCGGGGGTCCACTTCGCCAGTGCCTATCCGGGCACACCCTCGACGGAAATTCTCGAGAACGTTGCTCAGTACAAGGAGATCGTCGCCGAGTGGGCACCCAATGAAAAAGTCGCACTTGAAGCCGTCATCGGTGCCAGTATCGCTGGTGGACGCAGTCTTGCCGCGATGAAGCATGTCGGTGTCAACGTCGCCGCCGATCCGCTGTTCACCTTCAGCTACACCGGCGTCAATGGCGGCAGTGTATTGATCAGTGCCGATGAACCGGGCATGTACTCGAGTCAGAACGAACAGGACAACCGCAACTACGCCAAAGCGGCGAAGATTCCGATGTTGGAGCCATCGAACAGCCAGGAAGCCAAAGACATGCTGGTGGACGCGTTCGATTTGAGCGAAACCTACGACAGTGTCGTGATGGTGCGGATGACGACAAGGGTCTGTCATTCGAAAAGCCTCGTCGAGCTTGGCGAACGACATGCCGTCGAACCCAGACCCTATGAACCGGATTTGGCGAAATACGTCAGCGTTCCCGCCAACGGCCGCCAACGCCGGCACGCCGTCGAGGCGCGTATGAACCGGCTGAAGGACTATACCGAAACGTCCAAGTGGAATCATGTGGTTGACAATGGCGCCAAGATTGGCGTCATCGCCAGCGGCATGAGCTACGAGTTCGCTTGGGAAGCGCTCGGTGAGACCGTCGACTATCTGAAACTCGGATTCACCAATCCGCTTCCGAAACAGATGATTGCTGATTTTTGTGACAACCATGACACCGTCTATGTCATCGAAGAAAATGATCCTTACATCGAAGAGTTCGCGATGACCCTCGGCAAACGCGTCATCGGCAGCGAACTGTTTCCCTATACCGGTGAAATGACACCCGACGTCATCAAACGTTGCGTCCTCGGTCACGAAACCGAAGGCGTCGACATTCATCCCGAACTGCTTGTCAACCGGCCGCCGACGTTCTGCAGCGGGTGCCCGCATCGCGGATTCTTCTACGAACTCGGCAAGAAGCGCAAGAAGATCATCGTGGCCGGAGACATCGGCTGTTACAGCCTCGCCGTTGGTGAACCGTACCGGATGATGGAATGGCTGATCTGCATGGGTGCGGCCTACTCGACCGCCCATGGTGCGCAGCGCATCATCGACATGAAGGACGACGACAACCGCCGTCTCGTCGCGGTCATGGGAGACAGCACGTTCTTCCATACCGGCATCAACTCATTGCTCAACACCATCTACAACGGCGGCAACACCATCAACATCATCCTCGACAATCGCATCACCGGCATGACCGGCCAACAGGACAACCCCGGCAGTGGCTTCAAACTGCAGGAAGACGACGCCGCGATCGGTGACATCGAAGCGATTTGTCGGGCGCTGGGCGTGAACCATGTGCGCTCGATCGATCCCAACAATCTGAAACTTGTAAAAGAGACCATCAACTGGGCTCTCGACCTCGATGAAACCAGTGTCATCATCACCAACTGGCCCTGCGTTCTCAAGAAGAAATTCAAAGAAGAAGACTATGCGGCCTATCAGGACATGTGGAAGACCAAAGATGCCGTCCTCGAAGACAAGTGCACCGGCTGCAAGGCCTGCCTCCGCAGCGGATGTCCGTCGCTCGTGTTCGATCCCGACAAGAAAAAAGTCCGGATCGATCCGAACACTTGTGTCGGTTGCGATGTCTGTCTCCAAATCTGTCCCTACGACGCGATCGTGAAGGAGGAGACGGCATGAACCAGTCGATCAAACTCGTCGGCGTCGGCGGCCAGGGCACGATCCTTGCTGCGAAACTGATCAGCACGGCGCTGATTCAAGCCGGATATGACGTCAAAATGTCGGAAATCCACGGCATGAGCCAACGCGGCGGCAGTGTCTCCTCGGAAATCCGGTATGGCGACAAGGTGTATTCTCCCGTCATCGAAAAAGGCCACGCCGATGTCATCGTCGCGTTCGAACAGATGGAGGCGGCCCGTTACATCGATTATCTGAAACCGGATGGAACATTGTTGCTCAACGACCATAAAATCAACTCAATGTTGACGCTGTCCGGGAAGCAACCCTATCCCCAAGGCATCATCGAAACACTCTCTCAACAGGTCAAAACCGTTGTCCTCAAGGGCACCAAACTGGCCGAACAACTCGGTAACGCCAAAGCCATGAACGTGATCATGGTCGGGGCTCTCGCCCAGGTCATGGGTCTCACCGATCTGGATTTCGCCGCGGCGATCCGGGAAAACGTCAAACCGAAATACGTTGATCTCAATCTGAAGGCCTTCGACATCGGCCTCCAGCATTCACTTCATTCTTAACCTCCTAATGAAAAGTAGAACCGTGGTCGCGGTTCTACTTTTTCTGATTGATGTTTTGATATATGTCGGCGATCAACAACAGACACAGATAGAGATTGTTGGTAAGGCCGATGATTGAGAGACTTTGCAGATTGGCAAGAGACGTATCGTCCGGTCCCGTGATTTTGATGTAGAGAATCACGCCAATCATCAGACCAAGGGCGACGTAGCCGTACTGGAAGTTGCGTACGAACCGGCGCAAGAGCCAGTCGACAAACAAGTAGATGGCCAGCAAGGCGACGAGCACGAGCATGCCACGGAAGGCGGCAAGGCTGAGAAATGAGATCAGACTTGGCGACGCCCAGGAGAAGTAGGCGGCGAACAGCAGGAAGGTCAGAACCAACGCCACCGTCGGATGCAAACCGGCCTTGGTCCGAAACAGATGGTCTTCGATGACCTTGCGCAGAAGATAGCCGATGATGCCGCAGACGAACAGCGCGAACCCGATGATGAACAGGATTCCGCCGGTGAACTCGTCGCTGTACTGCGTCAACCCCATTGCAATGAACAACAAACCTCCGAACAATGCGCCGACAACCGGCAACAGATACAGCTTGGCGTTGCCCGATGTGTGACGCAGGATGATCGCCGTCGACAACACCAGCACCAGAAGATTGTAGGCGTAGTGAGGAATGGTGTACGCGGTCTCCCGCCAGAACGTGTCCAACAAAATCAGAAAAAAATAGCCCAGGAACAGGGCTTTTTTCAACTTGTCACTCATCAATACTTGTAGTCGTCTTCGTTGATGTTGAAATCATCCGACAAGGAGTCTTTGTTGATGGTGCGGATGACATTCTCCTTATCGGGCAGTATGATGTAGAGCAACAGATATAGGAGCACCGGCGAACCGACGCCGAACACGAGAATCAGCGCGTAGACGATGCGAACCATCGTCACGTCCCAATCGTACACTTCGGCGAATCCGGCGCACACGCCACCGACGAGGGCGCCTTGTTTGGTTTTGTAGAGCGTCTTGTTTTCAGCCATGGGGTATCATCCTTTCATATGGTCCGTACATCATTATACCACTTATTCCATTTGACTGTAAGGGGAAACTCGATTAAAATTAGTTTATAACACAACCGGTTGGGAGGTGTAGAAGATGCTCGAACGCTGGAAGAAATGGTCTTCGCAGGAACGCCGCACGGCGATTCTTTTGGGCGGACTGGGACTGACGATCCTGACGTTGCTTGTCATCGTTTTCGGTTCTTTGATCGTCTACAACGACATCGTCTTGCAAGCGGTCGTACCCCGCAGCGGCACCGTTTTAGAAGTGGATGCCAACAGCGTGCTCGATGGCCTCGAACTCACCATCCCCGAAAATGCCTTTACCCGTGAAGCCGAGATCGTCATACGCTCTCAGCCACTGGATCGCGATGCGATCGGCGACATCGTCTCACCCATCACCCCGCTGATCACCATCGAACATCCCTCCGGCTACTCCGATCAGTCGCTGGTGATGTCGATTCCGATCGACATCGACACCGACACGGAGTTCGCGATGGCGTTCTTCTATGATGAAGATTCCGGTGACTTGGAAGCAATCCCGATGATCGGTCTCACCGATCGTCGTCTGATCATCCAAAGTCGCTATTACACGTCGCTGTTCGTCAGTAAGATTTCCCTCGCCGAGCTTCATGCGATGACGACCGACGGCAACGCCATCGACACCGGATATCAACCGGGAGTCGACGACTGGTCGTTCCCCAACTATGGAAGTGCGCTCGCGCCAGGTGGCCACTGCGCCGGCATGGCCCTCACCAGCGCCTACTACTACGTTCGTCATGCGACCGAGGGCGAACCCTCCTTGAACGAACGCTTTGACAACGGCACACCCGACATCTGGTACGATGACGCCGTTGGTATCCGCTACGCCTCGGTGATTCAAAGTGCCATCGATTTCACGAGTGACGCCTATCGATCGATGGTCGACACGCTGTTCATGAACGACGCACGTACCTACTACGCGTTCAAATATGCCATGTACGTGACCGGTGATCCGCAACTCGTCGGGATTTATTCCTACTTCGGTCCGACCATCATCAGCGGTCATGCGATCCTTGTCTACAAGGTGGAAGAAGGTCGCATCTATGTCGCCGACCCGAATTTCCCGGCGGATGATGAGCGTTACATCCCCTACGGCGTCGACGCCAATATGTTCGGCATCTACCAAAGCGGCGACAACGCGGCGACAATTGACGCGATCGGCACGATCGATTATGACACGTTCTTCTTCATCGGATTATCGGCCCTCGTCGACTTCGACGATCTCGACGAACAGTATGCCAGAGTTCTCGACGGAACGATCGGACAATTCCGGATGCCGTCGTTGGAACTCGACTACATGTCCGGGTTCAGTTATGTCGATGACGACATCGTATGGAGTTCGATCGATGACACGTTCGCCCTGCCGGCCGGCTACAATGCCTCCCTGCCGCCGGCGTTTCAGAACAAATTGCGCCTGCGCGGCACGATCGACGAAAACACTGTCGTCTATACGATATTCCTCAACGATCAGTTTTACCGCACCGACATCCTCCCCAGCGACGGCACCTATTTCGTGATCGAACTCGACATCGAACCGGGGGACAATGTTGTGGCGGTGCTCGCCGAGGTTGTCATCGGCGGCAATCTGCGCTACGCCGATTACCGCGAGTTCACGTATTCGTTGCCGGGGTTCACGGGCGACATCTCAAACGACGCAACATAAAAGCGATTCCGCGGAATCGCTTTTTTTATTCTGGATGATCCATGTGTTCGATCAGATAGTTGTAGATGGTTTCGATGGGAACATCGTAGATGTCGTTGATGAGGTTGATTTGACGGTCGTCGTGGGTCGCCTTGATGACCTTTCCACTTTTGGTATGAAGGGTGAGGTCGCTCAGTTCGGAGAATGTGTACTGGCGTTGGAAGAAGGGGGTCTTGATGGTGATCGACGAATCTTCGATGACCAACGCATCCTTGCGTCGGAAGTACCCGAGCAGGAAATAGGCGAGAATGACGATCGTGCCGAGAATCATCACGTAATCGAGGGGATCGAGGCCGCCAAGCAGAAACAATACCGTCACGGCGACGAACACGATCGGCAGGATGGGTGTGAGTTTGATGTTGGCGCGCATGGCGTCACCTCCCTGGGCTGGTCCCATTATATCATAGAACCTTTTATCGTGACAGGTTTTTGCGGGTTGTCTATTTCCTTGCTGTTTGGAATTTGTTATAATGTAGACAGATAGGAGGGATGCCATGAACCAGAAGCTGTTTATGGATCGTTACAAGCGGTTCAACGAAGAAGACGAAGCGATTCAGTTGTCGATGAACACGATTCTCGCGTTCGAGGAATACATCGACAAAGACATCGAACAAACCACCATCGACAACATTCGCGACTACATGGAACATCTCATCGCCACCAAAAGCAACCGTTACAACAATGTCATCCACATTGCGCGGTATTATTACTATGTCGACATGAAGGAACATTACATCCAGATGACCAAGTACTTCAACTCGCTGGGGGTGCTCGAACACATCGTCGACCGCATTGCGATGTACGAATCAGAAGAACTCAAGGAAGATGTCGTCAAGGACCTTGAATTGCCACCGTTCGGCACCGATTCGACCGATCTGCCACGGTATGCGAAGAAGTTCATGGACGTGATGCGGAGTAAATTGTCCGAAACCTCGTGCAACAAGATCCTTGCCGGCAACAACCACCGCATTCCCGAATCGTCGTTTGAAAAGGAGAAGGAGTTCTACGAACAATCCGACTCGTTCGCCGAGTACCTGCGCTATCGCCATATCCGCAAGGTCGCCGAACTGCAGGAGTATTACGACGAGAATCGAATTTGGTTCGAACAGGTGATCACGCCCGACGTGATCGAATTCGTCCGCGCCAATCCGGAAATCTTGTCCGGTGTCATTGAGAACGACAAGCTCTACATCACCAAGATTCCCTACGACATCAATCGTTTCCTGCGCGCCGAAGATGACACGTGGAAACGATATTATGCCTGTCACTGCAGCTTCGTACGGGAAAACATCCTCGACGGCAAGGAAGACATCCCCAAGGAATGGTGCTACTGCAGCGGTGGATTCGCCAAGTTCCCGTTCGAGACGATCCTTGGTCAGGAACTGGACGTCAAGCTGCTTGAAACACCGCTTGACGGTGATTTGCTCTGTCGCTTCGAAATCGATTTGTCGAACGTCGACTACAAACGGTAAAAAAGAAAAGCGGACTGCATGTCAGTCCGCTTTTGGTTTGCGCAGGAAGAATCGGGGGACGGTGTCGATGACGAGTTGGTAATCGGATTTGTTGTTTAGCAGTTTCTGTTCCATTTTCGGTACGCTGTAGAAGTTGAACAACGCCAGCATGCCGAGGATACCGATGGCCGGATACGGACTGACGCCAGCACTCAGACTGGCGACATACACACCGAACCAGAACAGCACTTCCCCGAAGTAGTTGGGATGTCGTGAATACCGCCACAGACCGGTCTTAATCGCCTCACCGGGGGCATTCGATTTGTGCAGTCTAAGCTGATTGTCGGCCACGAAACTGATCCACGCACCGCCAATCATGATCAAGGTACCGAACAACACGAAGGTCTCGAACAGGACCTTGCCATCCAGCACGTAGTAGATCGGATAGAGCGATACGAAGACGATCAGGGTCGGGAACATGTGGATCCCGAGCAAACTGATCAACCAGTACCATTTCTTGAACGTGTTACGAAAATCGACGTAACGGAAATCCTCATGATGAAAACCCGTGAAGTTGAGATACCAGTTCAAGGTCAGTCGCAATCCCCAGATCAACACACCGACGAACATCAGCGCGGCAAGGAATCCGGTGTTGTTCAGTTCGATCATCCACAACAGCACGATGAAGATCGGAATGACGCTCCAGTACGGGTCGTAGAGACTGGAGTTGTCGAAGTAGATGCTGAAGGCGAAAATGACGAGCGTCATGGCGACGTCGGCGATCAGTGTCGCATACAGCACGTCGAATCGATCTCGTGCGAGCAGATAGACGCCGAAGCCGACGGCGAGCGTCAGCACATAGGCGGCAATGGTAAGGTATATCGATTTCTTCTTGTTCATGGCAACCTCCGAAACAATGATATCACCATTATACAAAAAAATGCCGCAACTACAAAGAGTTGTCGGCATTTTGATACGTATGTATCTGATTTCGTCCGTTTCGTTTCGCCTCGTACATCGCCTGATCGGCCCAATCGATCAGTTGTTCGGACTGTAAGGAAGTGCTTGGTACGTTTGTTACAAGTCCGATTGAGACGCTCAGATATTGGAATCCACACTTCGGACAGTGAGGGATGCCCATCTTCCACACCCCTTCCAGAATCGCCTTGGCGATCTCCATCGCCCCGTTGTGGTCTGTTTTGGGCAAAAGCACGAGGAATTCCTCGCCGCCATAGCGTCCGACGAAATCGAGTGGGCGACGACAACACGATACGATCGTCCGGGCGACATCCGTGAGGGCGTGGTCGCCGGCGATGTGACCGTGATAATCGTTGAATCCCTTGAAATTGTCGAGGTCGACCATTAGAACCGACAGTGGTTCCTTGTCGCGGTGAGCGTGGCGACAGTATTTGTGCAGTTCCTGATTGAGATGACGGCGGTTGGGAATGCCGGTGAGGTCGTCGAACAAGGCGATCTCCTGAATCTTGCGGCGCATCTTCTTGTTCAGTTCATCGAGCGACTGCAATTGACGCACCTGTTCGGCGAGGCGATGCTCGGCGGCAATCAGGTCGAGCAGCATGCGCAGCTTCAACTGGAGAATCTCCGTTTTCACTGGCTCATAGACGACATCGATCGTATAGATGCCGTAGGTGCGGATCGCTTCGGACACGCGATTGGTGGGTGTCAGGATGATCATCGGCAGGATCGGTTTCGTCCTGCCATCCTGAATGGTGCGGATGATCTCGTTGCATTCCTCGCTCATCAGTTTGATGTTCAGAATGATGATGTCGATGTCGTTTGCCCGCATCTTCGGGTCGCAGTCGTCGCGACTGTTGATGACCGTCAAATCGAGATTCATCTTACGGGCGATGCCGTCCAACACGGCGATGTTGTATTCGTCGTTGTCAACCAAAACCAAATGAGTCGGTTTCATCGGTTAACCTCCTTCGATCGAAGACAAACAATACGTTCCTTGCACCTTCATTATAGGACGAATGTTCCGCAAATGATAGGAAAAATGAAAAAGAATGCCCGTCGGCATTCTTATCTCAAATGATCCAGGAGACGTTCGTACGCGGGGTCATAATCGTCGTTTACAACTATGGTCTTGTACGGTATGTCCAGCTTGGGAAGAAGGGCTTGTTCGGTGGCTTGACGATCCTTGAAGTAGCGCAACGCGCCATCGGTTCCGAGATAGCCCTTGGGCTTCGCATGAGGCAGGCGTTCGATGTAAGCGACAACCAGATCGATCCAGTCCGGCCATTCCGGATTGTCACTGCGTCGTTCTTCGACAACACGTCTGAGCGTGGTTTCCACATCACTTTGAACCAAGTGGATCAACTGAATGTCGTGTTGTCGCAAGGGTTCGAGTAGTGCCTGAAAATATGCGATCATCGCCGATTGGCTGAGATCATGCTTGAGAATCAGTTCGTTGATGTGATTCTGAAGCAATACGCATTCGAAAATGTATGTCGCCGCATCGGCCGTCTCGGCGAATGTTTGATACCGTGCAACGTGAATCTTGTGAAATGGTTCGAGATCTTGGTAACGGTAGACTTCATGCATTTCGAACGCGTCATAGAAGCGTTTTGGGGCAGGCCGTACCTGCGTGTAGGCAGTGATCCAGTGGCCGTCTTCAAAGCGACTGTGCGATTGGATTTGTGCGGCTTGTTCGGGGAACCGCTCAAGCAGACGATGATAGGTGGTATCGTCGGTATAACTGCACCAAGCGAGGTCGATCGGATGCAGATCGCCTTCGATGAACAAACGAACATCGCCTTTCAAGTCCTCGCTGAGACGCTTGGCAAAGGTTGTCTTGCCGCTCCCCGGCAATCCTTCGATGAAGATGATGCGAGCCATGAGAATCTCCCCTTTCCGTCGTGTTGACATCAGTTTCATTATATCGAGAGAACCTGCCGAATGCAATGAAAAATACAAACCGCACCTGCTAATTGAGCTGATTGACAGGTGCGGCTATCGTTCGGGTTCCGTTTGATGCATCAGCGGAACACTTTAGTGATCATGTCGAGCATCGAACTGATGATGCGGTTGACATCTTTCATGGACTGGGTATACGCATCCACATACGGTGTCTGTTTGTAAAAACTATCGTAATCATACGGGTTCATCCTAAAGTCCTCCTTTCGCAGATTGCCTTTCATTGAAAAGCACCTTCAGTATACACCTATGAGCGCGAAAGTAAACGGAAATTCTCATGAAACTGTTTGCAAATCTTGATGTAAGAGTTTGCATAAAAAAAGCAAGGAATGTCCTTGCTTTTCAGTCGTTTGCAAGCTCGAATCGAGGCTGCAACAGATGTACATCTGTAAAGATTTTGGCAATGCGGAACCATATTGTCAGAACCGGGAAGAGCAGCATCGTCAACGCTGGGTTGAAGACTTCGAGCAACAGATTCGATGCGTGGTTCCGACGGAAGCGAAGTCGTTGATACAGATAGTCCATCGACGTTCCCATGCCGTTGGTCATCGTGATCATGTTGCAAGCGGCGATGATCAGTTCCGCTTTTTGGAACCCATACTCGCGAACCAATCGTCTGGTTGCTTCTTCGGAGGGAGTTTCGCGGCTGTCGGCGAAGTGTTGTCCGAACAATACGGCGACCGCTTCGTCGGTCGGGACATTGGAGAAATCACCGGCCAGGAGCTCCTTGATCTGCTCGCGGTCCATGCCGCTGTCCAGGGCGATGCGACTATGCACGAACGAGCACATCGCACAGCCGTTGACCTGGGTCACGGCCAGCA
The DNA here is from genome assembly GCA_913062645.1 of uncultured Mycoplasmatota bacterium. Lineage (GTDB taxonomy): Bacteria > Bacillota_I > Bacilli_A > Izemoplasmatales > Izemoplasmataceae > Xianfuyuplasma. The sequence goes on along the minus strand of CAJXVW010000002.1, from coordinate 376,496 downwards.
TGATGCGTTCCTTGAGAGCTTTGTTCATGAGCTTCGTTTTGCGTGATGTCCGCAGGAGCACGAATGCCTTGGCGGCACGATGGATGTGGCGGAGTTGTTCCTTGATGCGAAATACGCGCGATGAATGTTGTGTCATGGTATCACCTCATTGATACCATATCACATTTTCGATCCATATAGTTCCAATATGAAACCATTTCTAATTAGATGCGCTTACATCGGACTTGTTTAGAAAAAACGACCGAACGGGGTCGTTCGGTCGTCATAGTTTTTCTTGGATGAGATGCAGCAAGGTGTTCTGGACGGCGTGGAACACGTCCTTGTCGTTGACGTTGGAGAGCAGCACCAGCTGGTATCCGGATTTCAAATAGACGACGTTGATGGTGCGGACGCCCGGTCCGCCACCAGGGTGATAGCAGAGGATGTCGTCACCGGACTCCTGAAGGAAGAACCCGTAGCCATACTTGGTGTCTTCGGTGAGGGCGACTTGTGGAGTTGTCATGTTCTGATACAGCTCGTCGCTCAAGAAGGATTTCTGATGGAGAGCGGTGTTCCAGCGGAACAGATCCATCGCGTTGCCGTACAGCGCGCCACCGCCACCGGCGATGCGCATGTCGATCTCTGGGGCCACCGTGAGACCGTCGTCGCTGGGATTGTAGGCGCAGGCGAGATTGTCGATGTCCGCACCGGGCATCAGAAAACCGCTATCGAACATCTCGAGCGGTTCGAAGATGGTTTGGTTCAAATACTCGGGAAAGGACAGCCCACTGATGTCTTCGATGATGTGGGTGAGAATGACATAGCTGGATCCATTGTACTCGAACTTCTCACCCGGCGTGAACTTCAGCGGTTGGGACAGAATGACGTTCTCGATGAATGTGCGGTAGTCACCAGATGCGAAGTAGGACGAATAATCCCCTTCGATTGGGAAATCAGCCAGACCGGAGGTATTCGAGAGCAGATGATGAATGGTGACATCGGCAACCGCCGGAACATCGGGAAAGAACCGCGTGAGTGTATCGTCGAGCGACAGTTTCTCTTCTTGCACGAGACGCAGGATGGCACCGGCCGTGATCTGTTTCGAGATTGAGGCGAGTCGCAGGCGGCTTGCGGCCGTCAGGGTCGTCTCCTTGTCGAGATCGGCGAGACCATAGGCGCGATGATAGAGAATCATGCCGCCTTTGGCCAGCAGAACTTGACCGCTGAACCCGTATTCCGTGCAGATGTTGTTGATGGTCTGTATCATGATGTTGCTCCTTTCCGTTGGTCGTACCGATGAGAAGTCTGATGGCGATTGCCATCAGAATAACAGGAAGATCACCCGAGCAGTTTCTGAATGTCTTTCTTCATCTTCTTCGGACTGGTGTTGGGGGCGTAGCGTTTGACGACGTTGCCGTCGCGATCCACAAGGAACTTGGTGAAGTTCCATTTGATGTTGTTGCCGAAGAGACCGTTTTGCTCGGATTTCAGATAGGTGTACAGCGGATGTTCGTTCTCCCCGTTGACATCGATTTTGCCGAAGACCGGGAAGGTCACGCCGTAGTTGAGCTGACAAAACGATTGGATTTCTTCGTTGGATCCGGGTTCCTGGTTGGCGAACTGGTTGCACGGGAAACCGAGAATCTCGAGTCCCTGTTCCTTCCATTCGTCATACAGTTCCTGGAGTTCGCCGTACTGCGGCGTGAAGCCGCATTTGCTGGCGACGTTGACAAGCACGAGGACTTGTCCCTGATAATTGGCCAAAGGGACCTCTTTACCGGCGGCGTCGAGGACCGTGAATTCGTAGAGTTTGCTCATGTAGAGCTCCTTTCTTAAGACCGTTTGGTCGTCTTGGATTGAATCTGCCTGAGTTGTTCCTTGTCCTGTTTTTGTTTCTTGCGGGACAAGTCGCGTTCTTTTTGCCGGCGTTCGAATTCGAAGTCGTCAAAGTCATCGAATTTGCGGTGTTTGCTCGGCTTTTTCTTGCTCATGCTAATCCATCAATCTCCTCTTTGATTTCGTTGCGTCGGTGCGTATGGGGTATGACATTGTTGATTCAATTGGGTTCTTGAGGGGGCGTTCATTCTCGTTGGCCCTCCACCAACATCACCGTGGCCTGATGGGAACGGACGCCGTTGATTTGAACGGTGACGACGTGCGGTCCAGGGTAGAGCGTCCGCGTCGAGCGATGAACGAACGGACGTTTCGCGGTGATTGTTTTGGTGTCCTTCGCGGCGAGATCGAGCGTGGTCCATTTGTAGGTCTTGTCGGAGAGCCGCCCGGATTTGGTCTGGTAGGTGATGATGTAATCGATCACCAACCGACAGGATTCATTGGCTGCGATCGTCAGTGTCATCTCGAGCGCATCCCCAATCGCGATCGTATCAGCAGACAGGTGAAGTCCGTGATCTGTGATGTCGGGATCGAGGTCGAACCCGCGCATCGCGAGGGCCCCCGGATGACCTTGTTTGATGAGTGTTCGCAAGGAATGACGAACGATGTAATCAAACTCCGCGGTGTCCTGTTTGTCTTCGTTCTGCCAGCGTTTGAGGGTGTTCAGAACGAAGTCGGGATCGAATTTGGAGATGTCGTTGAGATGATTGGCGACGCTCCGTGTCACGTACCGTACGGGATCATGGTACAGGTGATCAAGCGGAGTCGCGGCGATCTTGTAATCAAGGGTGATTGCCGGAGCCCAGGGCAGGCTCGGGCGAAGGCCTTCGGATGCCAGCCGACGTTGATGCAGATCGGCCGACTCCGCCCAAGTCATGGCGATGGCCATGGTTTTGGCCGGGTAGTCGTTGAGGAAGGGACGGATCGCGAACTCACCACTGAAGGCGGACGTGAACTCGCCGATTGCTGCAAGCGCCAGATCGACGTGTTCGTCGGTATTGCCATGGCGCATCACATATTCCTGGATCGCGCCATAGACGAAATGTTCGCCAGCGTTGTGATGCAATGCACTCCGGAAGATGGCAACGGCTTCTTCAAAGTCATCGGGCAAGTAGTCCTCCAGTAGCTCCGAGAGCGCCGTCATCCGTTGTTTGAGTTCCAAGGGAGGGAAGCGTTTGAGGGCACGCAAGGTGAACTCCTCCACAGGAAAAGACGGATCCGCAACGTGGATCCGACGCGCAAGGGTCAGGACCGTGTCCCGATTGAAGAGCTGTTGCTTGAGTGTCATCGTGCACCTCTTTCGTCTCCATTACCATTATAATCCCTTTTGACGTCCACTTCAAACAGTTTGTAAGACAAATTATCGGTTGGAGGACGAGATGATGCCCTTGATGCTTGCCTGAACATTCCGTGAAAACAAAACATGGATGAGAGCGTTCATCCATGTATCCGTTGGAACAATGCTTGGACTTGATCGTAGGCGCCGGCCAGTTCGCTGGGGCGATGGGCGTCGCTGCCGAGCGTGAACTTGGTGCCGCCCAGTTCAAGGTAGCGGCGAATCACCGGTTCGTCGGGATAGAGGCGACCTTCGTACTTGTAGCCGGAGGTGTTGAGTTCCAGAGCTTTGTTCTTGTCAATGAGCAAGCGCAGGATGTCATCAATGATGTCCTTGTGAACATCGTAATCGTATGGTCCGAACGGACTGTAGCGGGTGATGTAGTCGAGGTGACTGAAACTGTCGAAGTTGTCGATGGTGCGAATGGCCTCAAGACACGTTTCGTAATAGATCCGGTAGGCTTCGTCTTTGGTTTTACCCTCGTAATATTCCCCGGTGTACAAATCCTTTCGCTCCAGATAGTGGATCGACAGGATCACATGCTCGAACGGGTAACGACCGAGGAAGTCGTTCAACTCCTTCACGACATGCGACTGATAACCGACTTCAACGCCCAGGCGAAGCGGTATCGGTGATGCCGTCCGGGCCCGTTCGAATGCTTCTACATACGCATCGAAATCGATGGGATCGTGAAACAGCGGATGGACCGCATCGATGTCATGATGTTCGGTGAAGGTCAGTTCCGACAGACCAAGTTCCTTCGCACGTTTGACGTAAGCCTCGAACGTCGCGTCGGCATCGGCGTCGGCCGACCAGTTGGTGTGCAGGTGGGTGTCTTTGGTGAATTCAATCATCGGCGACTGGCGAGTTCCTTGTAGATGTCGGACAGTTCGACGCCGTTGTTGACGAGCAGCACCAACAGATGATAGATCAGATCGCTCGCCTCGTAGATCAGTTCGTCGTTGTTGTTCTTGGCGGCGATGATCACTTCGCTGGTTTCTTCACCGACCTTCTTCAGAATCTTGTCGACACCCTTGTCGAAGAGGTAGGTCGTGTAGGAGCCTTCGGGACGGAATGCCTTGCGCTCCTTGATGACGTTGAACAGCACATCGAGAATGTTCGCGTCGGGAACGTCGTCTTTGAAAATGTCCCGGTAGAAACACGTTTTGTGTTCGGTGTGGCAGGCGACGCCGGTCTGTTCGACCTTCAACAGGATTGCATCGGCGTCACAATCGTAGGAGAATGATTTGACTCTCTGCACGTTGCCGGAGGTTTCGCCCTTCTTCCACAGTTGTTGCCGACTGCGCGAGTAGTAGTGGGCGTATTTGGTCTTGAGGGTCTGATCGATGGCGTCCTGATTCATCCACGCAAGCATCAGCACCTCATTGGTGGATGCTTCTTGAGCGATAACGGGGATCAGACCATCGGAGTTGAATTTAAAGGTTGTCATGCGGATACCTCCAGTCGTACGGGAATGTCATTCTTGGCCAGTTCTTGTTTGAGATCGGCGATGTCAATCGTCCGGTAATGAAACACCGATGCGGCGAGATAGCCGTCGACGTCGGTCTGTTGTCCCAGTTCGATGAAATCTTCGATCGAACCGGCACCGCCCGAAGCAATCACGGGAACGTTGACACGGGACGTGATCAGCTTCAACAGTTCGATGTCGAAGCCTTGTTTCATACCGTCGAAATTCATCGAGTTGATAACGAGTTCGCCGGCACCGCGGCGGACCCCCTCGACGGCCCATTCGATGGCGTCGAGGCCGGTGTTCTTGCGACCACCGTTCTGATAGACATAATACTTGCCGTCTTGTTGCTTGACATCGATCGACAGCACGATGCATTGCGAACCGAACCGCTTGGCTCCGGCGTTGATCAAGTCGGGATTGGCGATCGCTCCGGAGTTGACGCTGACCTTGTCGGCGCCCTTGCGAAGAATCGTCGTGATGTCATCCAACGTGCGAACGCCACCGCCGACACAGAATGGAATGTTCAACTCGCGCGCCACGTCGGCGACGAAGTTGAGCGAGATCTGACGATCTTCGGCGGACGCGGTGATGTCGTAGAAAACCAGTTCGTCCGCGCCTTCCGCGCTATATCGTCGACCGAGCGCGACGGGATCGTCGACGTCGACGATGTTCTGGAACTGTTGGCCTTTGACGACGCGGCCATTGCGGACGTCTAGGCAGGGGATGATTCGTCTTGCAAGCATATAATCGCCTCCTTGACGTCGAGATGGCCAAGGTAGATCGCCTTGCCGACGATGGCGCCGGACAAGCCAAGTTCCTGAAGTCGCTTCAGATCGGCGATGTTGCGGACGCCGCCGGAGGAGATCACGTTCAGATCGGTCGCTTCTTTCAGCATCGCATAGGCGGACAGATTCGGTCCGCTCATCATGCCGTCGGTGGCGATGTCAGTGTAGATGATCGTGTCGATGCCGATCCGTCTGAGCGTTCGGCACATGACAAGCGTTGTGATCGGACTTTGTTTTTGCCAGCCTTTGTAGGTGACGAATCCGTCGCGAACATCGAGCGAGACGAGGATCTTGCCGGGATACGCGACGGCGAGTGATGTCAATAGATTTAGATTCTCGACAGCCATGGAGCCAACGATGACGCGGTTGACACCGAGTTCCAACAACGCCTTGACGTCGGCTTCGCTGCGGATGCCACCGCCGACTTGGACGTTGAGTGACGTGTGTTCAACGATGGAGCGGATGGTTTCTTGGTTGGCACGGACACCGTCCTTGGCGCCGTCGAGATCGATCACATGGAGCCATGTGGCCCCGGCCGCTTCGAAGTCTTTGGCAACGGCGAGGGGATCGTCGTTGAAGGTGGTCTGTTTGGCGAAGTCGCCTTGTTCGAGACGGACGCATTGTCCGTTCTTGAGGTCGATGGCGGGAAAGAGGATCATCGAATCATCTCCTTGATGGTTTGTAAGAGGCGCAGGCCGACGTCGCCGCTCTTTTCGGGATGGAACTGCATCCCGATGACGTTGTTGTTGCGGACGATGGCGGGTACTGAAACACCATAACTCGTATCGGCAACAATGTACTTGGGGTCGGTCTTGGCATAGAACGAGTGAACGAAGTAGACGTATTCACCGGTCGTTATCTTGCGAATGGCGGGGTCGTCCTGACGGATTGTCAGGTCGTTCCACCCCATGTGGGGGATTTTGAGCTTGACGTCGAGTTCTTCCACGGTGCCGGGAATCAACGATAGTCCGGGAGTCGAACCGAACTCCGTGCTGGAATCGAAGAGGAGCTGCATGCCGAGACAGATGCCGATCAAAGGTTTCCCGGTGTTGACGAAGTCCCGGATGGCGGGCACGAAGCCTTTTTCAACGAGGTCGTTCATCGCATCGGGGAAGGCGCCGACGCCGGGCAGAATGACGCAGTCGGCATTCTTGAGATGATGTGGATCGGACACCAATGTGGTGTCCAGTCCGACGCGGTCGAAGCCGCGTTTGACGGATGCGAGGTTGCCGACCTTGTAGTCGATGATCGCAATCACACGAGCGATCCTTTCGTCGATGGCAATGTGTTGTCCACGAGTTCGACTGCCTGGTTCAAGGCGCGACCGACGCCTTTGAAGATCGACTCGGCCTTGTGGTGATCGTTCTCCCCGTAGAGGTTGGCGATGTGCAAGGTGACGGCTGCGTTGATCGTGAACGCGTAGAAGAACTCCTTGATGGTTTCGGTGGACAGTGTTCCCAAAGTCTCGCGGGTGAACGGATTGGTGAACACGAGCACGGGACGGTTCGAGATGTCAAGCGCAACACGACTGAGCGCTTCGTCCATCGGCGTCACGTTGTCGGCGAATCGACGGATGCCGACCTTGTCGCCAAGCGCCTCTTTGAAGGCTTGACCGAGAACGATGCCGACGTCTTCGACGGTGTGGTGATCGTCGATCACGAGATCACCGACGGCTTTGATGGTGAGATCGAAGTCGGCGTAAAAGGCCATCGCTTCCAGCATGTGATCGAAAAACGGGATGCCGGTATCGATTGATATCTTACGATTGCCATCGAGATTCAATGCGACGGTGATGGCGGTTTCCTTGGTGGTTCGTTTCATTGTGGATGTGCGCATCAGAGGACCTCCTTGAGGGCGGTTAGGAATCGATCGGTTTCATCTTTCGTGCCGATCGTGACACGGATGTAGTCATCGGGGAAACGACGGACCAGAACACCCTGTTTGAGCAGGTCGTCGGCCAGGTCGTCAAATCCTTGGAAGTAGAGAAAATTGCCGTTGGACGGAATGACATAGAAGTCCAGGGCCACCAGTTCCTCATACAGTTGGTCGCGTCGTTTGGCGATGTCATTGGCATAGGCCAAGACTTCGTTGCGACGAGCGAGGGCTTTCATGCCCAAGGTCATTGTACCAGCATTGACGTTGTAGGGCGGCTTGGTACGCAACAAATTGTCGATCACGCTCTTGTTGGCGATCAGGTACCCCAGCCGCATCGCGGCGAGACCATATGCTTTCGAGAACGTCCGCGCGACCACGAGATTGGGATAGCGATCGACATCGGCGACAACCGACTCGCTGCCGTCGGTGAATTCCATGTACGCTTCGTCGACGACGACCAGCGCGTCGGTGCGACGGACCAGATTGAGAATCTCTTGGCGCGTCGTCATCGCTCCCGTTGGGTTGTTGGGGGTGCAGAGGAATACAAGCTTGGGGCGGTTCTTGGCAATCGCGACGGCGATGTCCGCCATTGGAATCCGACTCAGATCCGGTGTTTCGACACCGACGAATCTGGCGCCGTGCATCTTCGCATAGAGTGGATACATCGAGAACGATGGGATGTGGGTAAGCAGAATGTCTCCCACTTCCGCATAGGTCTTGACGATCAGTTCGAGGAGATCGCTCGAGCCATTGCCGATGATGAAATTCTCCCGTGACATGTCATATACTTCGGCCAGCTTGTCACGGAGCGGATCACTGTTGGTGTCGGGATACCGGTTCCAGTCCAGTTCGAGGGTGACGGGATCTTGAAACAGATAATTGGGACATTCGTTGGCGTCCAGTTTGACGGGTGCGGCGACCGGGGACGGTTTGTAGGGAATGAGGTCGCGGACGCTGTTTTTAACGTTCATCGTCGAACCGGATCGTCGCGGCGCGGGCGTGGGCGTCCAGGCCTTCGCTCATCGCGATGCGACGGATCGATTGTTGGTATGTTGCCAAGTCGTCCCGGGTGAAACGCAACACCGATGTGTATGTGATGAAGTCCTCGACCGATAGCGGGGAGGAGAACCGACTGCTGGCGTTGGTCGGCAAGGTGTGATTGGGTCCGGCGATGTAGTCGCCGAGCGATTCCGGGGTGTAGGAACCGATGAAGATCGCCCCGGCGTTGTCAATGAGATCGAGGTAGTTGTCCGGATTGGCGACAACCAGTTCGAGATGTTCGGGGGCAATCGTGTTGGCGATGTCGATGGCATCTTCGATGGTGTCAGTCAGGACGATGCCACCGTAGTTCTTTAGCGACGAGGCGATGATGTCCTTCCGCGATAACGTCTTGGTCTGTTTGACGATTTCGTCTTGAACGGCCGATGCGAGTCGTTTTGATGTGGTGATCAGAATGGCGCTCGCCAGCTCGTCATGTTCGGCCTGACTGAGCAAATCGCTGGCGACAAAGCGGGCATTGGCGGTGTCGTCGGCGATGACGAGAATCTCACTGGGCCCGGCGATCATGTCGATGCCGACGGTACCGAACACGAGTTTCTTGGCAACGGCGACATAGATGTTGCCGGGACCGACGATTTTGTCGACCGCGGGGATGGTTTCCGTTCCGTAGGCTAAGGCGGCGATGCCCTGCGCGCCACCTACGGTGTAGATGTCGTCGACACCCGCCACCGATGCGGCGGCGAGGATGTTGGCGGGAACGCGTCCGTTTTTGCCGGGCGGCGTGATCATGACGAGTTTTTTCACGCCGGCGATTCTGGCCGGAATGGCGTTCATCAGTACCGTGGACGGATACGCAGCGGTACCACCGGGAACGTAAATGCCGACGGAGGCGATCGGTTTGGCGATGCGACCGAGTTTGCTGCCCGATCCGACATTGATTTCAAATGTGCGGGGTACTTGTTGTTCGTGATAGCGGCGGATGTTCGAAGCAGCCAGTTTGAGATCCTCGAGCAACAATGGATCCAACGAAGCGACGGCGTCACGGATGTCTTTGTTGGAGACGCGGAGTGCCGTCAGTGCGACGTTGTCGAAACGTTGGGTGTAATCCAATAGAGCCTTGTCGCCGCGGTCTTTGACATCGTTCACGATGTTCCGAACGGTTTGTTCGGTCTGTTCGTCGATGTCGGTGACGCGAGACATGAAGTTCTTCAATTGGTTGGCGGGGATGATGTCAATCATTGGTATCCCTCCTGTTGAGACGATCGATGAGTTGATTGATGGCATCGTAGTGACGACGGTAACTTGCCTTGTTGGCGATGATACGTGCGGTGATCGGTTGCATGCGTTCGAGGACCGCGAGGTTATTGGCGCGGAGCGTGCTGCCGGTTTCGACGATGTCGACGATGACATCGGAGAGACCGATCAGCGGAGCGAGTTCGACGCTGCCGTTGAGTTTGATGATTTGAAGATCCTGAGCCGATGATTGGAAGTAATCGGTCGCAACCTTGGGATACTTGGTTGCGATGCGGAGCGTTGCGAGACTGCGGAAGTCGAGATCGGCGGGGCCGGCGACAGCGAAGTAGCATGCGCCGATGCCGAGATCGAAGAGTTCATAGATGTCCGCGTCCTCCTCGGCGATGGTGTCTTTTCCGGCGACCCCGAGATCGCATACGCCTTCTTTGACGTAGGTGACAACGTCAACCGGTTTGACAAACAGATAGGTGATGCGGTTCACGGTATCGGTGTAGATCAGTTGTCGCGAGTCGGCTTCGACCTCATTCGCATACCCGGAGGAAGCGAGAATGTCGAGCGTCTGTTCGGCGAGTCGACCTTTGGGAAGGGCGATGGTTAACGTATCATTCACTGGCGATCACCTCGCGGATGAAATCGTCGACTTTGATGCTGAACCCGAGTGCGGATGTCACGTTTCCATATTCTTTGGTAATCAGATCATAACGACCACCCTTGAGAATGTCGGACTTGCCTGTTTTGAGATAACCACGATAGATCGGGCCATTGTAATAATCGAAATCCATGACAAGTGACAAATCGAATTGGAACATGGGATCGTTCAGTTCTTCGGACAGTCGTTGCATGTCGCTGGCGATCTTGATCAGTAGGTCGGGGTAACCGCATTGGCGCAGATCGGCGATGATGCGGTCGAAGTCTCCCTGGTAGGAGAAGATGTTTTCCAGGAATGGCAACAGTGGAGCTGCGATGTCGGATCCCGCCAGGAAGGCGCGTAGTTCGGGGGCGTTCTTGCCAGCGAGAATGTTTTGCAGTCGGATTCCATCTTCATCGCACAAATTAAGCGTACGCACCAGATTGGTGACAAATGATTGATTTCCGATTTCGAGCGTTATGTCGATGGAGACCGTTTGGAAGATCGCTTGAATCAACCGCAACAGTTCGAGATCGCTGGACCATCCATCGGTGTTGATCATCTCGACGCCGAACTCCTTGACGGTCTTGATTGATCCATCCGTGTCATAAGTGAAGATCGGATCGATGTAGTACAGTTTCAACGCTCTGTCAATGGCCCCTTTCGAGAGCGCCTGCTTGATGATGTTGGTGGTGATGTCGGGACGAAGCAGTAAAATGTCACCGGACTTGTTTTGCAGTTTCACCATGTCACTCTTGTCGAGCCGTTTGTTGGTGTCGATGTATTCGAGATAGTCCTCGAAGTAGTCGGTTTCGACTTTGATGAATTCCTGTTCATTGACGATGTGCTCGAGGCGCGACTGGATGGCATAACGTTTTTTGACGAACTCCAGTTCTTGAAAGATGGTTGTGAATGTCATTGCAATGACTCCTTTCCATAGAAAACGCCAGGTCGAATGTACCTGGCGTTTGATTGCGTTTGGTACAAGCCCATATCCAAATGGCTTGTATGATGTCATACAGGCCGATGTCTAGATATGATGATGGACTTGACAATACGATTTGCGGTTCATGATTCTCATCCTTTAACGCTTTACATCGATAAAGTGTCATTAGTATGTTAACACACTGTGAAAGTTATGGCAAGGGATTTGTTTCAATTTCTTTTGAAATCATTCGGGTGTATAATGGAGGTGGAGGGACAGCCATGAAACAACGCATGCATGACATCTGGAAATTGCTGACGATCAACAAGCGCACCTTGTTGTTGTTTGAAGTGTTGTATCGCCTTGTCGGGATTGCGCTGGTGTTTCCGATTGTCAACCAGCTCTTCTATCTGTCAATCCGTCTTACCGGCAATGCCTTCATCATCAACGACAATCTCTTCGCCTATCTGTTTCGCCCCTCGACCATCGTCGTGTTCGTACTGATTGTATTCGTGTTCGGGCTCTATGTAACCTTTGAAGTGGTGGCGCTGTCGGCCCTCTTTCATAGTTCATATTATGAGGAATCCATCGGCCTTCAGACCTTGTTGGTTGTTGCCTTCGGCCGACTGCGAAAGGTGTTCCGCAAGTATCATGTGACGATTTTGATGTCGTCGATGGTGTTTCTGTTCATCGTCGAAGGGCTGCATGTCGCCGGGATTGCTTCGACAATTCAGTTGCCGACATTCATCCTCAATGAACTCGTTGCCGCCGGTTGGATCTATCCCGTCATCGGTATATTGCTGTTGATTCTGATGGTGTTGTTCATCGAGACCATCTATTATGAAATTCAGTGTACCATCGAGAACACGTCGTTCCGGGAGAACATCTCGCATTCACGTCAACTGCTTCACGGACATCGCGCCAAGATGGTCGGCGAGTTTCTCATCGTCAATGGGGTATTGAATGGCATCTTGTATGTGCTGTATGCAATCGTTGTCGGCATCGTTGCGCTGGTCGTCCTGTGGATCCGCGATGATGCGGCCGTCTTCGGCATCATGCTGTCGTTTCTATATTCCATCTATATCGTCATCGGCTTCATCGGAACGATCATCTTGATTCCTGTCAACTTCGCCTGGATCAACTCCCATTATTATGAGAAGAAGCGAACACCCGACCGTGTCACGGTTCAGGAAGTTCGCCGCATCAAACGCCACAAACCGCTCAGTACCAGACTGTTTCAACGCGTGCTTCTGTTTGTTACTCTATCCCTCTTGGTGGTGATCTTCGTGATGTTTCGATTTGGTTCATCCAGTCCGACCCGCATTGCCTTCTTAAGCAACCCCAGCATCGTCGCTCATCGTGGTGGCGGCAACTTCGCGCCGGAAAACACGATTGCTGCGATCGAGACCGGCATCGATCTCGGTGCCGATGCCGTCGAGATCGATGTTCGTTTCACCTCCGACGGCGTTCCAATTCTGATGCACGACGAGACGACCGGTCGCACGACCAACGACGCGCTCAACCGGAAGGTCGCCGAGATGACCCTCGCGGAAATCAAACAGCTCGATGCCGGCAGTTGGTATGCCGCGGCGTTTTTCAACGAGCCGGTGCCGACCTTGGAAGAGGCCTTGGCCACAATCGATCGGCGAGTTGACGTCTACATCGAACTGAAGGCGGGGATTACCGATCTGGCCGACGTGTTGGTACCGATCATCGAACGAACCAACATGCAGCGCCATGTCAAGATCCTGTCGTTCAACGGGCTGCTCCTGGAAGAAATCAAAGCCGACAACGCGTCAATCGACACGGTGTTGTTATTGCGCAACTACGTCGGTGACGTGCAACTGCTGGCGAGTTACGACTACATCGATTACATCGGGTTCCATCGGTCGATCGTCGATGGCAACATCGACATCATTCGTGAGTTGAAAGAGGCGGGCAAAGGCGTGTATGTGTGGACCGTCGATGATGAGGATCTGATAGCCCGGCTGAGTACCGTCGGTGTCGACGGCATCATCACCGGAACGCCGCGTGTTACGCGAGAAATCGTGTACAGCGATACGACGCGATCGGTCTTCCGCAATCTGCTGGAACAGATCTTCCGGCGTAATCGTTAGGCAACCGAGGGTTGCTTGCGAATCGGATTGGATTGTACTACAATCAAGGTGAGGTGATGACATGAACAAAGTATTGGGATGGTATTTCATTGTTGTCGGGATCGGCATTGTCGCTCTTTGGCTGATGTTGATCGTGTCCGATCAGGTTCCCGAACTACAGACGGAGCCGGCCGCCATCACCTTTCACATCATTGTCGAATGTCTGATGGCCGTGGCCGCGATCACCGCGGGTACATTGACACTAAAGAATCACAAATGGTCCGTCGAGGCCCTCCTGTTCGCCTCTGGAATGATTCTCTACTCGGTCATCAACTCAAGTGGCTACTATGCCGAAAGCGGCGAATATGCGATGATTGTACTCTTCTCTTTGCTTCTGGTTTTGACTGGAGGCGGATGTCTATATGCGCTGCATGCGCGCAACCAAAAACGAGGTGCCTGAGCACCTCGTTTTTTTTGCATAAAAAAGGGAGAGAAGACCTGTCAGGATTTGATAAAGATCCATTTCTTTAACGAGTCTACAGACCCGTCAACGACATTTCATTTTCTCATTTCATACACGGTTCAGATTGGCTGTTGCACCGATCCCTCGCAAATCCTCGGATCAAAATCCAACTCTTTGCACGGATCAAGATATAAGAACCAACTATCCCGACATACGAGCCGATCATTTTCGCTGCCTGTTTTCAAGATCGAAATCTCTATTTGTTCTTCTCTCCGTACACATATTATCCTACTTTAAGTTGCTAAAGTCAATGAAATCGGTACCACAACTTATCCACAAAGTTATCCACAACATGGCAGTCAACCCCAGAGAGGGCCAACCAACGACATCGACCGTACATAGGGAAAAACGAGGTCGTGGAAAACTTTCCAGCTGTAAACGCTACCACGCAACAGACAGTGTGTATAAGAACTTTAATTCGCAGATAAAAACGACCCTACAAGAAGGTCGTTCTTCATCATTTGTCAAGTTTTTTGAGATACTTTCCAATGTCCTCGCCGCAACGCATTGCTTCGGTTAGTACGTAGGTGTTGCTGCGGGCGTCGTTGTCTTCGGCGACTTTGGTGAACTTGACTTCACTGACGACGTTCGCTTTCCAGCCTTTGACGTGTTTGACGAGGATGTCCTCGTCGATGTCCTTGATCGAGTCGCGGGGTTCAATCAGAAGCATCGCTCCGACCGGCTTATCGGTGAGATCGACGCCCTTTCTATCGACCCACTGGAGAAACGGATCGATGTCGGTCGTGGCCTCGGGGAAATTTGCGCTGGTGGCGAGAATCAACGCGTCCGCGCCTTCGAGATCCGCCTTCAGTTTGTCACTGTCGGGGTTCGCCTTCGAGAAGTCAAAGTCGTCGGCGGAGATGATGCGCGTGTCGTACTTGAAGGTCTGAATGTACTTCAGCGCGACTTTTACGAGAGTGTGGGAGTTGTCGTCTTTGGTGGTGTTGTCAACGATTCCGATGACATTCATTGGGATCCTTCCTTTCTATCTTTGTGTTGTTTTTTGAGAATCAGTCGTCTGACTCCGGAATACTTGCGTTTGATCTTGACGATGCGAAAATCGTGTTTGAGGAAATTGATGAGACTGTATTTGTTCTTGGGCGATACGGTCGCCATCGAATATTTTAGACCACGCTGTTTGATGATCTTTTCGGCGTAGTGAATCATCTTGTACTGCAGACGGTTGCCGCGGTGCTTGGGCACGACGGCAAGCGATTCGATGTGGGCGACGTGATGGAGTTCGTCATCGTCCACCTGGGCATCGCGACCGAGATTGTCGTCATCGGTGTTCGGGAAGCGGACGAGAAGAAAGGCGATGATCGCGTCATGGTGCGTGACCGTGACAATGAAGCCCTGTTTTTCGATGTGATGCGCGATGAAGTCCTTGTCGTCCATGACGAACACGTCGTCACTGGCAATTTCCTTGTTGGTGCGCTCCATGATGGCGT
Source organism: uncultured Mycoplasmatota bacterium (assembly GCA_913062645.1). GTDB lineage: Bacteria > Bacillota_I > Bacilli_A > Izemoplasmatales > Izemoplasmataceae > Xianfuyuplasma. The sequence continues at coordinate 361,284 of CAJXVW010000002.1, read as the reverse complement.
TGATCGCATCGACATCGGCCATCGTCGCGAGCGCGTAGGTGTATTTGCTGATGGTACCACTCCTAACATGAAATGAAAAAGACACCCCATTCCATGACATTGCCATAGAGTTAGGGTGTCTTCATTTCGCTACGTTGGTAACTCATGACACAGCATCGTTCGATACTGTGGTTCATTGCCTCTTGACCCTGAACAGACCTCAGTTCCATGAAGGTTTTTCATCTAGATTTTCATCGTCTTAGATACCTTTTGAGACAGCTGCGAAAACATCGGTGTCATCGGGTATCGATTACTGATTTAGACTACTTCACCGTCATCTATCATTTTAACACATTATTGCCAAAATGAAAACATCACGCTGTTCGCCTTCGGTAGTACAAACCATATGACAAAGCATCGGCAATGATGTATTATGGTAGTAGATGATACACATTGCACGTATAATGGAAATGGAGGGATCGCCATGGAGTTCAAGCAAGATTGTGCGTATGACATCGTTGCCCCGACGAGCATGGGCATTCGTCTGACACCCGTCGATCATCAACCGGTGGAACTGGCAAGAGAGTTGTGCTTGCAGGTCACCAGCGCGGAAAGCAACGTGCTCAGCACGGCCGCGGCGCTGGGTCTCTCGACAAAGGTGCTGACGGCAATCGTCGAAGGTAGTCCGATCGCGAGACGAATTACGAATGATCTCGGCCGGCGCAACATTGCGATTGACGCGAAACATGTCCCTCAGAATGGGCCATGGGGATATCGCCACCAAATCAATTTTGCTGACAGCGGGTATGGCATGCGCGCTCCTTCGGTCCACAACGATCGTGCCAATGAGGTGGGACGATTATTACGCGCAGAAGATTTTGATCTTAATCGACTGTTTCGACAGGATGGCGTGAAGATTCTACATCTATCGGGATTGTTCGTAGCGCTTAGTGACGAGACCGCCCAGTTCAGTCTCGAACTGGCCCGAGCCGCTCGCAGCAGCGGGACGAAGTTATCCTTCGACATCAACTATCGGGCAAGTTTCTGGGATGGTCGCAACGATGAATTGATTCATGTCTTTCATGAACTCGCCACGTTGGCTGACGTGTTGATCGGCAACGAAGAGGATTTTCAACTCGCTCTCGGAGTACCCGGCCCGGACACGGGCGGCCGCGATTTGAATGATCAAATCGCCACCTTCCAACAGATGATCGACAGCATGCAGCCGGACTACCCGAATGCTGCCGTCATCGCGACCACCTTGCGGGAAGTCACCAGCGCCAACGAACATCTCTGGGGAGCCGTGATGAAAAGCGACGACTGGCATGTCGTGACCCCACGACGGATTCCCGTCCTTGATCGTATTGGTGGCGGCGACGCTTTTGTCGGAGGGCTCCTGTACGGACTATTAAAAGGATGGGACCATCAGGATGCATGTCATTTCGGATGGGCCAATGGAGCTTATGTGGTGACTTTGCTGGACGACTTCAGTTCACCGATGAGTGAATCACAAATATGGAGCGTGTGGAAAGGCAACGCACGCATTAGGAGATAGATACCATGATGTATGACATCGCCATGATCGGACTTGCCGTAATGGGTGAAAACCTCGCGTTGAACATCGAATCGCGAGGCTTTTCCGTCATCGGTTACGACATCGATCTCGGACGAATGACGACATTCGCTGAAAGCCGGGCCAAAGATCGCAATATCCACTTCGCCACGGATCTCGCTGATCTGGCTGGAAAACTGTCCAAACCGCGCAAGATCATGATTATGATCCGCGCCGGAAAGCCGGTCGATGCGGTCTTGGAACAACTGATTCCCTTTCTGGAAATCGACGACATCGTCATCGATGGAGGCAACTCGAACTTCCATGATACGATTCGTCGTACCGCATGGCTGGCCGAACATGGAATTCAGTTCATCGGCGCTGGCGTATCCGGAGGCGAAGAGGGCGCTCTTCATGGTCCCTCGATCATGCCGGGAGGGAACCCGGATGCATGGCCTCGCGTCAAAGGCATTCTTCAGGCAATTGCGGCTCGAACCAACCGTGGCGCAATCTGTTGCGACTGGGTAGGTTCGGATGGAGCCGGACACTTCGTCAAGATGGTTCACAACGGCATCGAGTACGGAGACATCCAGCTCATCACCGAAATTTATCATTTGATGCGGGATTTGCTCGGTATGACGGCAACGGAGATGGCCGATGCATTCGAAACCTGGAACCAAGGACCGATGAACAGCTACCTGATTGAAATCACGACCGACATCCTTCGCAAGCAAGATACGGATGGAACGCCACTGGTAGACAAGATTCTTGATGTGGCCGGGCAGAAAGGCACCGGTCGATGGACGGTCGTCACTGCCTTGGACGAAGGCGTTCCGCTTTCACTGATAGGCGAAGCGGTGTTTGCCCGTACGTTGAGTTCCCGCAAGGACGAACGGATCAAAGCGGCACGACAGTATGGTCGCACCGTTCTTGAGTATGACGGAGACAAGCAATCCTTTGTCAATGTCCTTCAAGATGCTCTGTACGCGGCTAAAATCATCTCATATGCCCAAGGCTTCGATTTGATGAGAACTGCCGCCGATACGTATGGATGGAATCTCGATTATGGTCGCATCGCTGAACTATGGCGCAGCGGATGCATCATCCGCAGCGCATTCCTCGATGACATCAAAACGGCATACGATCGGGATCGAACATTATCCAATCTGATGTTGGATCCGTTCTTTCAAAATGAGATTGGATCACGATTGAATGGATGGCGTCATGTCGTGTCTGAAGCAGTTCTTCATGGCGTTCCGGTTCCGGCATTGAGCGCGGGACTAAGTTATTTCGATGGATACACTACGAAGTCACTTCCCGCCAATCTCCTCCAGGCGATGCGAGATTATTTTGGTGCCCATACCTACGAACGGGTGGATCGTCCTCGGGGCGAACACCATCATACCGACTGGACCGGACAAGGCGGAGCGACGTCCTCAACGACCTATGAGGGTTAGATTCCATCGGGAGAGTGAAAAAAGAAGCACATGAAGTGCTTCTTTTCTTTTGCAAACTATGTGCGTTCGTACAGACGGATTCGTGGATCGATGAAACCAAGCGACATGTCAACCACCAGATTCATCAACAACGAGATACCGGCATAAAACATCAGAATCACCATCACCGGGTAGATGTCGATCTTGACAAACAACGTGCCGATTGGTGAGACATTGATGAGATTGTCATACAGAAAGCGCGCAAGACCGGGAATGCCGTAGATGATTTCCACGAAGAAACTGCCAGTCAGCGCAAACATGAACACGTTCGGGATTTCCGGGATGATGGTGATCAGACTGTTGCGGAAGGAATGGCGGAACAGCGCCCGCGCTCGTGACAACCCCTTGACACGGGCCAGCAATATGTATTCGGCGGTGGTGCTTTCGATCAGTTCGCTGCGCACCAGTCGCGACAGTTCGGCGATCGGTTTGAACAGGAGCGCCATGACCGGCAGAACGAAGTTGATCGATCCCCATCCGCGCACGTACTGGTAATGACCGATGTGCAGGCGGAATCCTAGATAATAGATCAACATCGATATTAGAATGTGAACGGGAATCGCCGCGAAGATCGAGTTGAAAAAGGTGAAGAAACGATCGAACCAAGAATCACGATAAATGCCCGACAACATCCCGATGATGACACCACCGGGAAGGTAGATGGCAAAGGCGATGGCGTTGATCTTGAGCGAAATCACCGAACGATCGGCCAATACATCCCAAAGGGGCGTTCCGTCTTTGGCGAAACCCCACCAGTTGTGCTTGACGATCGCATCGAGGTAGAGTCGGTACATCATCCAGGTTTTCTCGAGGTAGGCTGGGAATGTCAGATCGGTATAGAGTGCGTACTGCGCGAAGTTGAGCGCGAAATAACAGAATGTGAAAATGACGAATATCGTCACCGCCAGCGACAGCGTGCGGATGATCAGATAACGCAGCATGCGAACCCCTCCTTGTCCCGTGGTAGTACCAGTATTGTAGCGCTGGAAGGGCAAACATGCTTGATATTTCGTATTCTCAACAATCAAGAACGGACCGCGATTGCGGTCCGTTCGTAAAGAATCAGGAGGTTTCGAGATCGGAAATTACTTAAGTGAATTATTTCGTCAGGCCACTCTTGTAGCCTTCACCGATGATGTCACCGATGGTGTAGTAGAGATTGTCCAGACCATATAGAACGGTTTTGAGTGGTTCGAGCGACAAGCGTCCGTCTTGTACGAGTGATGCATCCACGATGGTGTCGTAGACTTCACAGACCAGCACGACCCGCTGTTTCACCTGAATGCGATCGAGTTCCCTGAGCAGAAGTGCGATCGGTGCATCGGCAATCAGCGGCAGGCCATCCTCCATGTGATGTTCGAACAAGGTCGACTTGTCGAGTTTCTTCGAAGAGTGGATGCCGGCGAAGTCGACCTTCGCCACCATCTCCTTGGTGGGGATGTTCACCGACAGCTTGTGGTGTTCGTCGATGTAACGCATCGCGCCGTGTTCGGCGTGCAAGGAAATCATCACCAGCGGCGGGTTGAGACCGGCGACGGCGAGATCGCCGATTGTCGTCCAGTTCGGCTTGTCGTTGACGAGCGTTCCGACCAGACAAATGGTCGTCGGATGGATGAGCGGATAGGGTTTGAGGTGGAGTTTGTCGTCCATGGTATCAGTTCTTTCTATGTGAATTCGATGCGGAAACGACAGACATCGTCACCGTCGAACAGATTGTTCAGGACGGTGATGGTGACAGCTTCGCCGGTGATCGTCTCCCAGATGTCACGATAGAATCCGCCTCCGCAATTACAGTATATACTGTCGAGGTCGACCGCTTCAAGCAATTCTTTTTTGACACGGGGACAATGACAGTAGTAGTACTTCTTCTGAATCGGGTCTTCGGTTGCAAAATACTCGTGAAACTGGGATGGAATCTTGGTGGCGATGATCGCGCCATCGACGAACAGACCGGCCGCACCCCAGCCACGATTGAGGATGTCTTCGACCTGCGCGTCGGACAGGTTCTTGTACTCTTTGATGTCGCGTCTGAACATGTCTTCGAGTGCTTTCCGGGCTATCTCGATGTCCTTGGTTTCCGCATACACCTGCTTCGGTTCGGCGAGTTTCTCGTGAGGCATGTAGCAGGCGCTCTGCGAGAAGATCGCCCTGATTTTTTCATCGGTGGTCGCGCCTCGTAGTTCGCGGATCAATGTCCGACTGAAGCATACCGGATCGTCTTCAACAATCGCCGAGACAGTCTCATGGGATTCGGTTCCGGCGATCTGTTTGGTGTTGGTCTTGATCTTGTTGCGCCACATCCGTTCGAATATGAACATCGAATCATCTCCTTGGGGTCTTGTCGTTACCAGCATACCCCACCCATGGGGATTCCACTTGATTATTTGTATTCACCGCAATCGATTGAACCAACGAAACGAATCTGTGATATAATTTGATGTGACGGGAGGTGGCATCATGAACTGGCTGGAAATCGTCAACAAGGCCTCGACCTATATCGAACATCACATCACCGAAGACATCGATCTGCACGAACTGGCGAAACACTGCAACGTGAGTTACAGTTATTTCGCCAAGGTGTTTCCGATGATCACCGGATATCCAATCAAGGAGTACATCCGCAACCGGCGGATGACGCTCGCTTCCTATGAAGTATCGAACACCGATCAGCGCATCATCGACATCGCCGTCAAGTATTGCTATTCCAGCAACGAAGCGTTCAGCCGCGCGTTCAAACAGACCCACGGCATGAATCCCTCCGAAGCGCGCAAACGGAAGATCAAGACCTTCGTGCATTTCCCCTCCGTCATGTATGACATTCCCAAGACCGATGTCTTTCAATTGGAATATGAAGAACTGGGCGCACAAACGTTCCGATTCATCGGCGTCACCCATGACGTCGTGGAGGAGGGCGACATCTTTCGCCAACGCCGCGACATCGACACCGCGCAACAAGCGTTTGCCGATGCCATCGGCGAAACCGACATGTACGGCACCAACCGCATCATCTACAAAGTCAAGACGGACATCGACACCTACCACAAGGCCTATCAACTGACGTTCGGGCTGGATGCGGATGAACACGATCTCCCTGGTTATGACACAGTCACGATTGATCACCACAAGTATCTCAAGTATACCGGCACCGGCGAGTCTCTGGCATCGATCCGGACACTCAAAACAATGATCATCGACGAATGGAACGACATCGACTACGATTTTGTTCCCGTTTGTGAGATTGAGTACGTTGAGAAGATGATGAATGGTTTGTATCGATTGACTTACATCATCAGTGTCAAGTGATTATCTAGTTTTTTCAGCAATTAGTGTTGAGTAAAAATGAAAAAAACGGCTGAAATCAGCCGTTTTTTGTTTGATTGTCGATGTTTTCCAAATGGGCCACGATCTGCGCCAGAGCGAAGAACACGAGGGCCGAGGTGAAGGTGCTGAAGAGTCCGAAGATCAGAAACTCGCCACCGTTTTGCGCAATCAAGAAACGATACCACGATACCGATGATGAGAATCACGAAGGCCGCAGCCCGCAATAGCCCGACGATCACATTGGAACTGGTCTTGCGGATGATCGCAAGCATCTCCTGGATGATTTGGGGATCACTGTAGTCGAGTTCGAACTTCTGACCTCTCGTGAGGCCGTCGGCGCCGGTCGATTGTGTCAACAAGGCATAGCGCTCCTTGTCAACATGCTTGTAGAGTTTGTATGCGTCGCGGTATACGATGTTGCTTTCGGACACCCGCTCGTACTTGGGATATCCTTCGAATGATTGCTTCTTGATCACGTCGGCTTGCACCAGTTCGATGATTTCCTTGCCGATCGTGTTGTACTTGTGCTTGGTTTTGAGTTGTTCGTAGATGTCGCGTGTGGTCATGTACAACCTTCCTTTCCCGTATGGTGACAGTGTCACTGAGTTCGCACCTTGTTCCATTATACTATGAGAAGCGGGCGAACACAACATGCTTGGCGAAGACGGGGCACGTAATGGATGACATTGATGTTCAGGTATGGACAACGGAATCATTCATTATTGTCTCTGAAGTAGTCCTGAATGGATGTGTCATCGAGCAGTTCGATCGTCGCGTCGACCAGCTGGGGATGGAACTGGGTGCCCTTGCACCGTAGCAGTTCTTCCTTGACTTCGTCAATCGTGCGGATCGGCGAATAGGGGCGCTTCGTCAGCATCGAGCTGACGGCGTCGGCGATGCCGATGATGGCGGAGCCATAAGGGATTTCGGTTTCTTGGAGACCGTCGGGATAGCCACCGCCGTCCCAGTGTTCGTGGTGGTGGCGGACCAACACGGCGATGTCGTGGAGCGATTCGGTGTTGTCGAGGATGTCGAACCCGTTGATCGCATGTTGCTTGACGGCTTCGTATTCCTCCTTGGTGAGTTTGGCGGGTTTGTTGATGATGTGGTCGGGGACGCCGATCTTGCCGATGTCGTGGAGCACGCTGGCCCAGTAGACCGTGGCGGTGCGACTGCGGCTTAGTCCGACTTTCTCGCACAGTTTCTGGGTCAGGAAGGCGACGTCCTGGGAGTGGGTTCCGGTGTAGACGTCGTAGAGTTCCAAGGTCTGGATCAAGGCGTCGACGATGTCGGTCAGGAACTTGTCCTTCTGATACTGGGTGCGATGGATTTCATAGGCGTTGTCGAGGAAGTGCTGGAACGCTTCCATCTTCTTGGCGTCATCGACGGTGTAGTGTTCGTCACTGCCTTCGAGGATGTCGAAGGTCATGCCGTAGAAGGTGTTGTTCTCCATCGTCGTGTAGAGTGAAATCGATCGTCTGATCGGCTTGTAGCGTCGGTTGTATTCGTTGTATTGAGTCTGGAGCTCGTTCTGAATGATCTGTTCGATGTTGTTGCGGATGATGATCCGCTTGTTGCCGAGTTCGGGTTTGTAGAAGGTCAGCGTGTTGAGAAAGTCGACGTCGTAGTTGACGGCGTCGATGAACACGATCTTGTCGTCTTCGAAGTAGTAGCACGACGCGGCGTCGTACTTGCCGAACAGTTGCTGGGCGATCTTGAACGCCCGTTTCATGAAGAACTGATCAAGCCGGTAGGACCGGTCGAGAATGTCGGAGGAGATGTTGAGGATGTCGGTCGTGGAGAAGAACATGTCTTCTATCCGCTTCGCCGAATCACGGACTTCCTTGGTCCTGGTCTGGATGTTGTCATTGAGGTGGTACATGATCAGCGAGGCTGAAATCATCGCGATCAGAAACAGGTTCAGCTCGAGGATGACGTCGTACAGGTTACCACTGTCGTTTGCGCCCGACAAGTAGAACCGGATGCCGTAGGCGACGACGATGATGTTGACATAGTGGGTGATGACCGAGCGTCGGAGCTTGAACGGAGCGAAGATGAAGAAGATGAACAGGAAATACTTGTGATCGTTGAAGTTGAGGAACGGGATCAAATCGAACACCATCGCGTTCACCAACACACCGATGAACAAGAACGCGAACCACATCGCCTTGAAATCCCGCCAGCGATAGACATGGCCGTGATCGTGGCTGCGGGTGACGGTGTAGGCGAACACGAGTAGCGACAAGAACTGGCCGCCGGTGCCGATCAGCCAACAGTTCCAATCGCAGGGCAACATCGCTCTGGGGAAGACCCAGTGCGACAGAATCATCAGCCCCGTACCGGCGCCGACGATGGCGAGCGACAAGAGACCATACAGCGTCAGCCGTTCCGGCGTCGGGATGTTCTTGTTGTCGATCGGTCGTACGATGAAGTGAACGGCGGCCGCTTCACCAAGAATCACGAGGGCGTAGATAAGAGCGATGGGAATGGCCACATTGATTGGTATCTCGCGGAATATCGTCAAACCGAAGAACCCGAAGAACAGGCCGGCGGTGATGCCGGGCAGGGTTCGGCCTTTGGTAATGTAAAAGAGTGCCACGGCATATCCGGTGACCGGCATCAGCACGCTGAAAAACGAGTCCTCGGGCAGATACAGGTATCCGATGAGGGCTGCGGCCAGCACGAAGAATCCGTGCGATACATTACGGCGGATGTAGATCCAGTCGACTTGGAACATGGCGTACTCCTTTCCACTTGAATTTCCTTATTTCCATTGTAGCACAAAACTCGCACCGGTTGTATTGCTTGTTTCAATTCCAACAAAAACAGGAGTCCGGTCGGACTCCTGTTCGTCAGTTGGTCGGGGTGACGTCCATCAAGAGCGTGAACACGACGGCTGGTTCCTCGTCATCCAGGGTGATCTTGAGGATGTATTCGCCGGCGTCGAGCTGTTGTCTGGATTCCAGATAGGGAAGGAGTAGATTCCCGTCACTGTCCAGCAACTGATAGCGGACGAAACCGGGATTTTCCATCCAGTATTCCATGTCGAGTTCGATATCGGATTGTTCGTCAATGGTGAACCGGATGTATTCGGTGTCGCCGTTCATCAGGACGATCGGTGTGTCGTCGGTGACCGCAGTGATGTTACGATACAAGGTAGGATCGCTCGGGGGTGTGACGTATTGGACGTAGTCGTAGTCCAAGCGGAAGGTTCCGTTGTACGATCCATTGGCAATCAAGGACAGGGCTTCACCCGCTGCGACACTCATGTAACAGGTGTCCATGAAAGCGAAATTGCAGGAGCGCGGCATCTCATCCAAGTCGCTGAAAATGGCGAAATATCCTTCGATTTCCAGGACGTCGGTGAACACGAAGAAACCATTTGCGGGAACACTCTGAAAATCGTAGTAGGCGCGGTCGGCCGCGCCTTCGTGCGTCCCTTCGATGCGACCCGAGAGTGGTAAGTTCTCCAGTCGTACGATGTCGGTGATGCCGCGATGCTCGAAACTCAAATTGATGCTGATGTCGTAGTTTGCTTCGGTGTTGATCCGCATCCGGTAAATGCCGCTTTCCGTGATGAGCAGTTCGGACGGATCAAAGGCGGTCCCGTCTGCACCCTGAATGATGTAGGTGAAGTAATCGTTGGTGTCGTAAGAATACAGGTTGACATCGTAGAATCCCGGCTCCAGTTCGACCCAGACATAGCCGCTGCCGCGCACGCCGTGCATGTACAGTTGGTTCTGTGTCGCGGCATCGGCGAAGACTTGGAATCCGTCGGGATCGTGCGGCAAAAACCATTTCAGATTCGAATCGTCGCGGAGATCTTCCACTTCGATGTCATCGTATCGGAAGTACGTCGATGACACAATATCGACAATGAGGTCCTCGCTCGGCATCTCGATGTCGGTGATGTCGAACCGGACGCGGTAGCCGGATGGTTCGAACACTTCGATGTTGAACATCGCCTTGGAGGCTTCAACGTTGGTGAGACCGATCTGCTCGAACATGCTGTCGAGATCGGTCTGTTCACGAAGGCTGTCGATGTCGAGCTCGAACTCGTAGGACCCGTCGTCCAGTTCCTCGAAGGACCGGACTTCGAGCGACAGAAGATCAAGTTCGTACTCGTCGTCGACATCGGTGAACAAACTATTGAACGTCGCCGAATCGACGTCCTTTACGTCAACGATGTCACTATCTATCGTGAACTCGAAGTAGGTATCGTTTTCCTTGTAGACGTATTGCTGGATGGAGGTGTTCTCGCTGTCATAGAGATAGGAATAGAAGTAATCTTGTTCCTGGCTCGCTTCGACTTCGTAGGCGCCCCAGACGTTGGCGGTGTTGTCGGTTTCGGGGTCCGTGATCTTGAAAGTCAGGCGCGAGTTCATCTTGTAGCCGTTGACTTCCTTGGCGTAAGCTTCAATGTCGGCCAGTTTCTGGCCGAGATCGGTATTGATCAACGCCACCTTGGCGCGGACGTCGTTGAGGAAGGCACATCCTGCAAGTGGGAGTATCAGTAACAGGATCAATAGTCGTTTGAGGATCATGAGGTGGTCTCCTTTGGCGGGATCGGTAGACCGAGCGTCTTGTTGAAGTATTTCTTTGCTTCTTCGCGGATCAGGATAGGCAGTTTCTTGTGTGGTTCGTAATGAATGGTTTGGGTTGCGTTGTCATAGATGTAGTACAGAGCCAGGGGTGCGGCGCGTCCTAGCGTTTTGGCAAGGGCGCGAGCGCGAGCCACGATCTGTTCCATCTTGTCGTTTTGTTCACTCGTCAGTTGATCGGCGAAGACGATGTGGACATGGACAACGTATTGATGCCTTGGCGGTTTGTGAACCTGAAGCAGTTTGGCGATCTGATCGCGTCGTTCGCTCAGTTCTTCGGGCGAGGGATCGTCCTCGATGTCGGAGAACTGGACCATGTAAAGGAATGAATCGCCCATGTAACGCTTGTGGATCCACGCGGTGTCGTCCATGATCTGTTTGTGCTTGGCGGTCTCAAACGCGCTCAGAACGGATTTCTGATCGAATGGGAGACGATATGTGGATAGATGGTAGTTTCCGCTTTGTTCGATGCGTTTGACATTGCGGTCCATCTCGAAGTCCATCATCATCTTGCGGTTTTTCCAGAAGAACCAGATTGATCCGATCAGCCAGAGAAACCCACTGGCGCCGATCAGATTGTAAATCAGTTCCGGCGTGTCTTCGTCCTGAAGGGCGCCGGCGACGAAGAAACTGACGATGCCCATGATCATCAGTACAAAGCCGAGCGCAAGTTTCTTAATGTAGTCTTTGGTCGTCATTGCGATGACTCCTTATCCGATTCCAGTGATTTGACACTCGCTTTCAGTGCCTCCAGTTCCTTTTCGAGACGGTAGAGTTTGTTGTTTTGGGTGTTGTTCACATGGCGCAATGAGATGATGTCATCCATCGCATCCTTGGTATAGATCAACAGCCCTGTCAGAAAGAGCAATACAAGTAACATCATGATGACAATCCACATGGCGAAATCACCGGTGCTTGGATCAAAGTTTCCCAACAACGCATTGATTGCGAATGCAATCCAGAACAACCAGAAAAAGGCGAGGACGAAATTGCTGATGATGGTGACGTTCTTGAACGTGTTCATTTGTTGTTTCGTTTTCATGTGGCAGATCTCCTTGTCAGTAGTATCAAATCAAAAGGCAACCCATAGGAGTTGCCTGTTATCCCCTATTTCCTAATGACATTATATCAGCATAAAACGATGAAGTAAATGATTGATTGGTACGATTCGAGAGGATAAAGCTGAATTTTTCAGCAATCGAAATACTTCTGATTTCTTTATATAACTCATTGCCCAGCCTCCTCAGATGTGTTGATTATGGAAAACGAACACAATCTATTGATATTATTTTGTAGAGTATATTCCACTTTGGGCTTGATACAATATCAATAAAATCTCTAATAAAGGAATGAAATAACCCTAAAATGAGTTGGTATATGATAAAATTTAAGTATATTCAATCGATTGAATAGTAGTTTTGGTACGATATGACACCCCTTTGATACAGTGGGGCACGGATTGGTGTTGTCCATGCCTCACGTATCACAATAGAAGCATGAAAGGAGAAAACAATGGGAAGCAGAGTGTTGAAAGCAATGAGGTTTCTTCATTCCATCGCAGGGACAGCGTCATACAACGACGATTTTGTTTCCGTTAACGAGATCAAGCATAAAATAGGAACGGATGAGAGAAACATCCGTAGTATAGTAGCGCTGTTAAAGAACGATGTTGGCATTGATATTCGGTCGAAACGAGGACCGAAAGGTGGATATCGTCTGGGTCAGGATGTATATGATTATCTGTTTGGTATCAGTTATGATGGACTGTCGGAACTGAAAACAACGGCCATGGAACTGGTGGATGATTCTCAGGGGTCTCCCAAGGTGAAACAGGAACTGACGGATCAAATCAACCATGTTCTTCCTCATCAATCCGCTGCTGGAGATGACAAAGGAACAAACGAGAAATTGAAACTATGGAACGATATTGATTACGTCAACTACTACCAAGCTGCACGAAGCATCATGTTGGTCCATGACATTCACTTGACGGAGCTGGATGATAATTATCCCAGATACGTCAAAATCAAATATCACAACACAAAAGGTCTTGAAAATCTAGACGTGTTAAGTTTGGCCGGGTATTATAGATTGAACGATCATGAGTGTCATTTCATTGATTCCGATCCCATTGTCGTATTGGATCTAAAACGTATGAAACCGCGTGTGATCCATCTGCGATTTATCCGTAGCACGGAACTGGTGGAAGAACATCAAAAAGAGCATTGGGATTATGACTTCGATGATATCTATGACAGGATGAAGAAAATGGAGTTCAATGACGCGGTCGATGCGATGTGGCAGGAAATGATCCGTACCAAATATGTGAGTGTTCGAATCGCCGGCAATCTACCGGATCAATCGTTCCACAAACTGCAATCAGTACTGGGAAAATCCTACCAGCTGCGTAGGGGCATCAAGCATTTTTATGTAAGACGGTCGCTGTTGCCTGGTTTGTATTACAGTGACCTGGAGGAGTTGTCTCACAGCGTTCACGATACCGGAAATTATGCCATGTCGGAAGAGGAAATTAATGAACACTTCGTACGTGAGTATCGACGAGATGATGAGGTTCTGATTGTTGCACAAGAAAATGAAGTTAGAAGCGAGATGGGTGGTAAACGCGATGAGTAAAGGAATTCGGTTCTATTTGCACCAGACCGCGAAATCTCGAACGATTATGGCGCAGGGGATTTACACCGGAACATTCACCCCTTCTGATAATGAAATGATTGTTTTAGAGGGAGGTTACCTCATGAGAGAAGACAGAACAAACAAACCTAACACCGTTCGCAACCGACAACGTGTCGTTACTCTTAAATCAAAACCTCACGATGGCAAAACCAGAGTATTGATTGAAGACGTATCGTTCACGTCTCCGGCACTCGCCGCCGCCGTGATGCTTGGAAAAGAGATGACAGGCGGGCATGTCTGGAAGACTGGACAGGGCCAATCATTCAATGAGATCAAACAGCAAGTTGAGCGAGGAGAACTCCCGCAACGAAATGACGGTTCCTCAGAAAAAATCAAACATAAGAAACAAAACGAACCAGTAAAAAACACCACCGAAACCCTCGAAGCATCGGAGCACGAACATGAACAGCAAATCAAACAGCTGTTGTCCAGACGACATTTGGAAGAGATGGACCGTGATGTCACCTCCATTGTTTACGTGGATGACAACCCTACAGCAGATGCACTGATCAAGGACATTGAACATCAGCCGGAAGCCCTGTTCATCGGCATGTTGATGGACCGTCGTATCAAAGCGGAACGTGCCTGGAGCATTCCCTACATCATTCTGTCGCATTATGGAACACTCTCTTTTGAGAAGCTCAAGGACGTTCCGCTTGATGAGTGGATTGCATTTTTCAACCGGAACCATCTTCATATTGATAACAAAGGTATGGCCAAAGTATTGTATTTGGCAATCAAAAAAGTCAACTCGGAGTATGCTGGCGATCCATCCAACCTGTGGAAATCCGAGACGGATGCCTCCCGATTGGTACAACGATTTCAGGAGTTTCACGGTGTCGGCGACAAGTTAGGTACCATGATCGTCAACATTCTACTTCGTGATTTCAAGTTTCCATTCAACAACTTATTAGGCATCGACATATCCCCTGACATTCAAGTTGTCAAAGTATTCCATCGATTGGGCTTGATACCCAAAGAATCAAAAACCGACACAATTAGGAAAGCTCGTACGATGAACCCCGATTTCCCAGGGATCTTCGATCTAGGCGCTTGGGAAATCGGTAGGGATTACTGTAAACCAAGTTCTCCCTTGTGCACGCAATGTCCATTAAGCAACTACTGTGACTATGCTTCCGGGAAACACTAAAAAAGACCTTAAATGGTCTTTTTATTTTGGTTGGATGGAGGATTATCTTCGTGTTTACAATAACTCCCAAGAGTATCCGTACATGCTGAAGCGTTTGGATTTATACATTGCAGCACGAAAATCAGTCACTTTGAATCCGGCGTTCGGACGGTTGGTGCGGAACCAGACTGATATTGAGCGGATGCTGCTCCAGATTTGGAGTTCACGTTGCGTTTGAAGGTCTTTCATTGATATGAATGTTGGCTTGCCACTGCCCCGCGTGTTGGACCAGTAGAGGTTGTCAACGTGGTTGTTGGTCCAGTCGTGATCCTTGTGTTTGACGTACTTGCAGTTATGCGGATTGGGAATGAACGCACCAGCAACCAGGTGATGAACCATCTTGTTCTTGCTTTTTCCATCGGTGCTGAGACTAACGACACGGCGTCCGTTGTTGGAGTATGTTTTCAGTATTTTGTTCGTAATCAAAGAGCGAACCTTACCAGTGTTTGACACTTCATATTTGTCTTTCAGACCTTGAACCGGTTTCCATTGTTCCATGGTATCCTCCCAGTCTACTTCGTATGACGTTTGATGATTGCTTGAAACTCTTCGTACAAACGTGAAACGGCACTATATGTGTCTTGATCCACATTCTCGTATGTATCCCCAGCCAACTTTACAGCTTGATTGATTTCGTTCCATGTAACCCATGTGACGACATCTTCTACTTGATTGATGAGTTCATCCAGCGTGAGTGTATTTGATTTGGTTTGTGAGTAGATGTGTGAGATGCTTTCCTGGATGAATGGGACAGGGTTCGCTTTGCCGTATTGTTTGACAGTATATGGTGGCTCTTTTCCTGTGACGAACAACAACAGCGGGGTCTTGCCCAGACGTTTTGCTTCACGGACGACGAGGTAGTATTCCTTGGTCATCTGATACCGTTGGAATGGTCCCGGTTTGATTGGTTTCACTTCTAACAGGATGTAAAGCGAATCCGTTTCGAGGATGCCGTCGGGTTGAACCGGCATGCTCCTGGCATGGGAGGTGACGGGTTCTTTCAGGTAGTAGTTGTCCGGAAGAATGGAGAATGTCAATGAGTCAAGTTCCTTCAAGAATGTCCTGCGAGTAGAATCGTTCTCCATGTGAAGCGCGTTCACGATCGGTGTCCAGAAGGTTTTTCGAGGCAAGAACTCAAGAATGTTGAAGGCCTCGGTGGTGAGGACGTTCTCCATTCCCTTGCCGCCGTTCCGATACGCTTTCACGACGAGTTTCCCTTCCCAGGACATGGTGCTGAGAAGGCGTTCTAACGTGCTCATGTTGGTTTTCATGATACCACTCCTAAGTGAACTTGATGTTGCGATCTTTCAATAACTTGATGTACAAAACCACAGTGGGGATGAAATCAAACGTCATTCCAAGTCCGAACATGATGGCGATGCCGTTGAGAGTTGGTTCGAAGATGCCGGCGCGGAACAGGATGAACGCAGCACCGTAAAAGATGATATTGACGATTAACGATTGATACAACATGTAGTCGGTTCGTCCGACACCATAGAACGTGGAGTCCATGATGTTGTTGTAGGCGAAGATGATGTAGAAGATCACTTGCAGTACGATGAGATCGAACACCTTGCCGTATTCGGGTACGTTCATGACATGCTGGAGAAAGGGGGACCAAACTGGTATGGTCACCAACCAGATGATGACGATGATAGTCGTCACTACGAAATAACCAATCGTATTGCGAGCAATGTACTGATCGCCTTCGGCGGTTTCTTTCTTGATCAGCTCACCAAGTGTCAACACCGGTAACAACATCCAGCCCCAGATGAATCCGTTGGCAACCCAAAAGGTTCCTTGTTCGTTGACGACGTTGATCATCCGAATGATCATGATCATGAAGGCGAAGTTGCGCACGAACGATTCGATGCCGCTGAACCCGCCGACTTTGAGCCATTCCTTGGTCCAGATGAAATCAAGATCTTGGAAGAAAGTCTTGACTTTGATAGCGTAGACGGTGAAGATCCGATATGCCATGTAGACGAACATCAACACGTTGACAATGATGTTGGTGAAGGCGATACCGTTGACACCGAGATCGAGACTGAAGCTCAGTTCACTTATGAACCAGGAGTCGAACAGTACCGTGAAAACCATCTGGATTACCAGAACAATGTAGATGTCCTTTTTGAACTCCTTCAATACCAACACGACCATCAGAAACTTCACCATGTTGCTGATGAGGACGCCGCCGAGTTCATATCGGATGTAGGTTACGGTACCACTGATCAAGTCCGGATTCTGCGCCATCGCCGTGACGATGCCTTCGGCGAAAACGAACAGGATCGTACTGAAGAAGAGGATGACTGCGAACAGACCAATGAGTCCGGTTTTGATCTTGTTTCGTGTCTCGCTGTCATCCAGAATGGTCTTGCCGATAAGAAAGAATAGCGGCAGAATCAGCATCTCCTGGATGACTTCGAAGATCAGATTGACATACTGCAGTTGCGATGCGATGTTGTAGCCCCAGTCACCAGGCAGATTGCCGAGGAAGTTGAAGCGAACCGTGGTGTAAATGGTCGGCAGCAACCCGGTGATGAAGATGGCCAGGAACAACTTGTAATCAAAGCGTTTGAGTGCGTTTTTCAGCATTCTCATCCCCCCCCTAAAGGATTATCCCTTTACTTATCGTCTTTGTCGTCACCTTTGTATTCGTCGTTGTTGGGATTGAGTTGATTGGCATGGTTGTCATGATCATCCTGATACGCATCATTGTTGGGGTTGTTTTGATTGGCGTAATGATCCAGTTGTTGTTGCGTGTGTGTATGACCGGATACTCCTCCTCGTTTTGACATGGTTTCACCTCCTCGTAGATCTGCCTCATGCAAATCTTGTCATTCATCAAATTAAATCATTTTGCGAACCTGCTAAATCATTAATCAATGGGTTTTACAATAAATAGTCGTATGAGACTTTTCCGGATTGAATTAGAAGTTCCAATAACTCTTTGGAATGAATCAGATTTTTTGACTGTAAGAAGTGCTCTTTGTCGTTAAACTCAACGTATTCAAGCAAGATCATTTGAAGTTCCTGATTCGATTCTTTCTTGAACATTCGTTCTTGGATCATCCTCAATGCATCACTCAATGTGATTTGAACGTCTTTTTCGTGGATTAAGTCCAAAATTTGGCTATCACTCAAGTCGGCGATCATGGAACGGAGCTGACGACTCGAAACTCTTTTGCCATGCGTCTTTATGGCTTCATAAGTACTTGAATAGGTTCCATCATTTACAAAGTGATGTACGTATGCATCAAATAAGGATAACCCTTCGGTGCCACGATGTTCATATTCAACTTGTGCGAACAATTTTGCGAATCGGGCTTTGTGATCAGATGTCAATAGCGGGTAGAGGTGATAATAGAGAACTTTTGCTTGCGTCGGTTCTTTCTGAAGCAGGGACAAAATCTGGCTTTCGTGAGCATCGAAAATCTTATTGAGACGATCGGCGTCCTTCAGATCAACCAAGAGCCGTGACGATGGGAAATGGTCCTCTAGTAGTTGGTACTTCGTTTCTTCTGTGAGGTTTTGGGATAGTTTATTGCAGTACTGATCCATCTCGGCAATACCTAGCGTCTTCAAGTCGTCGAGATCTAGCAGTTCTTTGCGTTTTAGAAAGAATGAGATAGCCTCTTCCAAATTGCCGGTTGCTAGAATGTATTGTAAAATCTCTTGGAAAACATCTTCATTAAGTTTGTCGGGACTTCTAATCATCCGCTTTTGATTATCGAGAAACTCAATGATGCTCGGTGAAATCTCTAATTTGACCTCATGATTGTTGAATATTAGAGTGAAAACGTATGTGCCAACATTCCGATGCAAACTCGTATCATATATGAACTCCAATATGATTTCGTCATTGGAACTGATGAAACTAGGAATATTGGATAATTTTTCAGTGGTTCGAATGTCATCGTCCCATTCGTCGTAACTTGGAATGATTTTTGTTGTCTCCTTTAGAACGCGCCCTTCAGGATCTGTTAGTTGATAATGAAGTGATTTCAGGTTGAGTGGTTTGTCGGTATTATTCTTTGCTTTTAGGCGAAGGGTCGTACGTGGTTTGACAGTGAGTTCATGAAACTGAATCATCAGTGCGCCAAAATTAACCGCATCAAACACTCGCAATTTGGATGGGACATCTTTTTCACGAATCAGATCATCCAATGTGATTTTCATCATCGTAGCAAGTTTTTCAAGCACTTCCAAATCCGTATATGTTTCTCCGTTTTCCCAATTAGACACGGCACTTTTTGAAACGTTCAGCAATTCAGCAAACTCTGTTTGCGTTAGTTTTTGCTCAGTTCGATATTTCCTAATCGCCATTCCTATTTCCGTTTTTGATTTTAGCATGTGAACTCCTCCTTTGCTTTCATTGTACTACCGTAGGAAATGTGATGTCAAAATATTATGGTGGGAACTCATTCCAGTTTGACTGGAATATAATGAACTACTTGGTTTGGTGATATACATGAAAGGCTTGTCCGTGAAATCCGAAAATCATGATATAATCTTAATGTAACTCAAATGCTAAAAAACCTATTGGGAGACAAGTGTGTTAATTTCATGGTGTTTCCAGGCGTCAATGTCAATCTCAGATGCTAAGATGGGGACATTGTATTGATGCTGATTACCATTTTGATGTATGGTCTAAAAATGTGAAAATCGAATCTAATGATTCTAGTAATCCTTATAAGGTGAAATTATAGGCCACTCTAAATTATTTTGGTTTTTCTTGACGGGTTTGCTGGTTTTATGTGAAGGGTGAGAGAAATGGCGAAGATTACAAGAGATTATTTGGTATCATTAGAACGTCACGGAAGTACTATTAAGAAGCAAACACGACAAATTGCACATAATCCCTATCTTTGGGGACAAATCAACAACTTCTGTAATCTTCCCAACAAATCTATAAGTGATGAAAGAGTTAAGGAACTGATTAGTAAACTAGAAGTACAATATCCTGGTTTGTTTCATTATCGAAAAAACGAATATTGTTTAGAATATAATGGAGCAAACTGTGATCTGATAGATATATCCAATATCGATACTTCAGAAATTGTGAAAGATAGTTTGCGAGAGGTGATTCGGGGTTATTATTACGCTTATCTTCTCAAGTCTTACTATCGAAACTATGACAATAATGATAATGTCATTGCATACTCGCATAGGATAAGGGGTTTCAACAAAAGAAGATTGACTATCGACAATGATTTCGAGATCGTAATTAAAACGAATTTTGGTTATGGGAACTCTTCATATTTTTATGCAACGGTAATTTTTCAAAATGTTAGCATATTACGATACTCAAGAATGATATTATATGATTTTGCCGAAGCAGCTGAATTATTGTTATCTACCAAGATATTAACGGTTGATGAGAAATCGTGGAATGAGTTGTTTGATTATATCATCTCAGTCTATAACGACTATAGGTTGAGAGGTTTGAATGGAAAATTTGGGAAATATGTTCGTAAGTCTCTCTCCGATTTTGTAATGTTATTTGAGAAAGTACTAACAGAGAGATCTTTCTTCTATGTGGATGACTTACTTCGCCTAGAAAAAATGTTGGATTCTGATATAAGCACATATCTGGACAACTATTTTGACGAAAATTACGATTGCAAACCATACGAGTTCAGTGGTGTGGATTTATATATATACAGAGGAAAAAAAGTGCTGTTGGCAATAGATATTGTTGATGACTTGAAGAGTTTGTCATACAAAGTTGAAGACGTAAGCACATACGAGAAAGTTATTTCATTGATTTCAGATTTTCTTGTGGACGCAAAGCTTTTCATTTGCAATGTTAAAAAAGACTTAACCCAAAAAAGAATATACCTCAAAGAGATGCATAAAAAAGAGTTACAAGAAAAAGTGACCTGGGAAACGAGTTCAGAGTTCAAAATATTAGGAATCTTTTTAAAGATTAGAGATAATTTATCTGCTATTATGATACTTTTAGATAACAATCACCCTGATAAGGAAAAGTTTGATAGTCACAGTCAAAACTTGAGAGAGTCAATTGAAGATCTCAAGTGTCAGAAAGAAGACTTACTTGACTTCGACGATGAGTTGTTTAATAAACTTTTCAGCACACTGAGTGCGCAGAAAAATGCCAGAGATATCACATACGTATATTTATCCATTGTGTACGAGATATTTAAAGGAGTCTTGGAAAGAAGTGGTTTTGAGCAGGTCATTGAAATTCTTAATAGAAATAACTGCCATGAAAAGTATAAAGAACTTGTCAAAATATATAATCAAGAACGTTTAGAGAAGGAGAGTTGTGAACGTAATCATCTATGTAAACTTTATTTGAAAAGCACAAATTTTGTTGATAATAAGATGGAACTAGTGAACAAGAAAAGAGATAAATACAATAATTTAAAACAGGAACTTACTGACAAAAAAAATATGTACCATACCTTGCAGACTAAGAGCAACGAACTCGAGGAAATACTTCAAGAATCAAAAGGCAAATTTCAAAAAGCGGTTGCTTGTAAAGTTGACTGTAAATAATAAAAAAAAATACAATTGGCACCGGTATTCCGGTGCCAGTTGTATGAAAGGGGGTTGCACATTTGAGTACTGGACTAATCGGGTTAGTTATTTGTTTTACGCTGTTTGTATGTTATCTTATTTCGACTTTTCGGGGTGTGTCGTACGATGAAGGTCAATCTGTCGAAGAAATCGACGGTTTCCTGTCCACCTGTGTAATCTTCTTTGCTCAGACGGATTCCAGTGGCGATTTCATATGCCATGCCGCGGATGTGTTTGGCTGGCAGCGACTGGCCTTCGTGGAGCAGGAAGGTGCTCCGTGCTTTCGGTGCCTTGATGTTTTCGGTGTTGAACTTCTCGATGGCCTTCAGAACGTGATCTCGGGTAACGACTTTCCAGTTGATTCTCATTGTTCCTCCTTATGATTTGTTGTTTCATAACAGTAATGATATATATTGTTCAATCCGAGTTGCTTTGAGAAATACGAGATGTGGGAGTCACCTTCGGCTTTGCTCACAAGCAATCCGATGTGCGAGTTCTTGGCCATGTTGATCAATCCGCCATTGAGATGTTTGTTTGACGATGTTTCGATTTCACAGGAAATCAATGGGATGAACAAATCCTTCTTGTTGAGATGAAGAATGTTGTACAGTAATGGACTGTAAACCACATCATTGTGTTTGCATCCGGCTAGGATCGACAACCAGTGAATGAACGGATCCGGAGCCCGGAAACCTGCGACCAGATCGAGTTTCGGGACATAAAATGCGTCTTTCACGGTTCTCACGTCTTTGATGGTTGCATGGTCCGGTTGCGGATAGAACCGTTGGCGCAGAGCGAATTTCAACTGCTCGTTTTCAATGGTCTCGGCTTTGAGGAGATCTTTGTTCATTTCAAACTCCATTGTCTGCCAGTTGGGTTGATGATTCTCTCGGAGTTCAAGTCCGGATGCACGGAAGTGCGGCGTGATCGAATCGAAAACGGGAACGGACTTGGTTTCTCCGCCGACAGCGGATCGTGATGTTTCATTGTTCGGGATGGATTTCAGCCACATCAGCCAATCAAAATGAAGTAGTTCGAACTCTTTGGCGTCCATCCGTTCGATCGACTCCTTGATGTGGAGCCAGTCGGAGAAAATGATTTGTTTGTCGCCGATCAGAGATTCGAAATAGTTTGCGATCTTGACACCTCGGCGGTAGGTGTCATTTTCTTTCAAGGCGCCGGCATTGTCGACAACCACGAACTTGAAGAAGAAGTTGGACGCGGCGAGATTGGCGAAGTTACTGAGCTGATTCTTGCTGGTGGTGTTCGAACCCTCGATCTCAAACCCGGCGATCGGAAAACGGTGAAGTGTGTTGAGATTGTCGTACTCTTTTCCGAACAACGGTTTGAGCGCATCGATATCGAAGTGTTGATCGAGATCGATCAACCAGGCGACATCGATGATCGGTGAATACGTGCCTTTGTGATTGGTGCGAAACTCGGCGATGCTGATGAATCCCAGTTGTTCTCCGAGTCGTACGATTGCGTCCTGAATGTTTTTCGTGCTTTGTTTCGGCATAGTATCTTCCCTTCCTTATTTCTTCTTGGCGATCGCGAGCATTGCGAAGACGATCGCAAAAATGGCCTTTGATATGCTTCTAACAAGACTACTGAATGATTTCATGATCCCTCACGTTCCAATTAGATTACTTCTTGACTCTGATTTCGGCGTTTCGGATTCTTTTTGTTTCTTTGATATTATGTTCTAATTTATACTTATCAAACTTCTTCAAGATGGTTGGATCACTGGTTTTTACGAAGAAGTTGGATAAAATTCTATTGGCGTGGCCGCCATCCATCTTATCGCGATTCTGCTTTTTGTTGGTGAAATACTTGTAAAGCAGGTAATTGTTGTTTTTGTAGGCGAGAAACTTGTTCGCGGCGAATGTGTCAATTTCAGGAAAGTAGTACCAATACCTGTTTGATGACATGTTCGAGTAGAAGAATGGGTTTTTTTCTTCAATCAGTTGAGCATATGTTTTGGCATTGTTCAATACATCTTCATAGTTGGATACTTTTTCGGGAGTGTCGATATCCATGAATGCAAACAGGAATTCATTATTTAGCACTTCAGCATGATCGATGCCTTTGACGAGCATTTCAGCAAGTTGGGTATCACGAACGAGGAAGGAACGAGTGATTTCATAACAGTTTTCATGCTCAATGACATAATCGCTTGAGAAGATTTGAGTTCTAATGATGTTTATTTCAGGAATGGTTGCACTCGTTTTTCTTGCTATGCAAGTTCCCGCTTCCAGCTCGAAAATGTAGTAGGGCTCATCTTCTTGGCTGACCAATCGCCAATAGCCATTTGCATTTGTTCCCTCCAAAATGATGTCAGAATCATCAAAACTTGGAGCTGAAACATTGGCATTTGTGCTTAACCCGCCCACGAAACCAAAATTGATTGGATGTAACATGTAGGTTTTGGTATTTGTATCGTGACACAAAGTCAATCTGTTGATTACTTGGTCGATTATGCATTCTACTTCGACCTCGATTACGTCGTGCCATTCAAGGTTGTTTTCTCTGCGAAAGGCTGTAATGTAATCTGTTACAATGGTACTCTCATTTTCGAAGTAACTAATCTCAAGTTCATCATCGAAGTATTGATTGTGTTTGTCCATTGCAAGGTACCCGCAGTTCAAACAGTCGATCACCACATGTTTATCGGATCTCGAACTGGTTTTTGTTCCAAAACGATCAATTTGAAACGAGTTTGATGGAAGTAGATTCATGCACATAGGGCAGTAACAACCAGCGACTTGATCAGGCGATACGTTGTAATGATCCGCTACGGCGAGATAAATCTCCAAAGGGGGCGTTCTCTCACCCGAGGCATAGCGATACAGCGTGCTTCCCGTCATTTTGAGATCATACTTCTCTGATAGTTCTTCTGCAAGTTCTTCGTAGCCGTTGAAGTCACTTTGTATGATTGCTAATAGATTGGTTGGATAGAACATGTGATTACCCCATTTCCGATAATGTCAAGTGATGCTACAAATACATTGTATCATCTTATCCCCGTATGTGTCAAGAGATAATACGAACTTTTTTTAGATTTAGTATCACGGCTTTGGAGTTTAGATTCGCGTTGTCTTGATCTTTGTATGCAAAAGTTTCCCTAAAAGAATTGATCACAGATGAATCTTTGAAACGATAATGCAAGTTGTTGATGCTTTCATCAAGTTCAATTACATCATTGTTTACTAGGCGGATCATTAGATGCAATCGATCCAGCTCATCATCACAGTCATATTGAACACCACAATATCTCAAGAGGCCATACTTGGTATTATGCACGGTATACATCCAAGTATCATAATTGTTGAATATTCTTCGTTTCACAGTCGACTTCCTAAACCTGACTTCACTTCCGCAGTCTTTACAGATATTGAAATCTGATGTTCCGACGACATTATCACTGTCACATATAGGACAATGAGTTGGGATCTTTCGATTGATCAGTTTTTGATTGATGACTTTCGCATAGATCTTGCAGGTGTTGCAGCGGTAGTAATCTTCACGCTTCCAAGTGATGTCTCTACTACCACAACGTTGACATTTAGTAATCATGATAATAAAAATCTCCTTTCGTTTGGTCCCTGAAGAGCAAACGAAAGGAGATCAGGCATCAAAAAAAGTCCCATCGTTCTGGCGTTAGCACCTTGCCCTTTAGGTAGGTTGCTGTACGGTCACGGAGCCAGTCTCTCGCGTACTCTTCATAGGTACTTGTATTGTATCATAGAACATTCAGTTTTTGTGAATATTATTCTCTCAAGATATCTTTCTATTCCATTGAATCATTATCTGAACTTCACTCAAGTTCAACACTTCAGCATGAGCCAACCTGTTCCGAATGTCACGAAATTTACGGATTGATTTAAACTCTTCACTGTAGTAAATGATTTTGGCATCTTTGTCCCGATTCCGGTTGGTCTCAATGCATGAAACGACCATGTTGATATCCATGTCGTATACGGAATGAACAGCTTTGCCAAAACGATCACTACTTGGCATGATTCTTCTTAGTGTGTCAGTGTGTAGATTTATGAAATCCATTCTTATGTCCTCGATTATGGGGAAGAAGACTTCCACTTGTGCTTTACGGACTCGTTTTTCCAAGGCTGATCGATTATCGTTTTTGATGTGATAAAAGGGATGCTCAATCATTTTGTTTGATGACGATCCTCTGAATCCCCCAAAAAAATGCTTGTTGTAGACTTTGGTAATTATCTCCAGCGGATCTTCTTTTAGAAAATCAGATTCTTCCAAACATGCTGAGCTAACTTCCGCATCCATACCACACATGTGTACCAACAATGATGTAAGGTAGCGCTGGTGAGTTGCGTTTTCCGACATCTCACGACACAACATGGATACGAACACGCGATTGTCTTCGCTCGTTATGAAATCTAGATCATACAAATGGGATTTATTTTTTCCCAGCTTAACTAGGTTTCGTTCTTGATTATGAGTCAACTCTAGGACCAACTGTCCAATGGAACTTTTCCACTGCGAAAACAACTCCTGCCACCGAGAATTGTGTTGTTGTGTAATGCCTTTGATCCAAAGTATTCTGTCGGACAGTAAATTTTCCATTGTGATGAAATTCTGTATATTACCATGCACATGTGCGCGGTAATCATTGGCTTTTTGGGGAGCAATTTGATTTAGAATGTAATTGTCAAAATCAGTTCCGTCATAAGTATCTTCAAAATCTAGCACCATTATAGATTTGCTTGTTTTAGACTGGGGTTCAATCTGAAGACGAAGTTCACTTCGCCAAGGGGTGTCCTGACTAATTTGAAGCATTATAGAATGGCCTTCACGGATTAGTCTGGAAGCTTCTTGAATGAATCTTCGCGGACCGGTTATCAAATCCCACCAAATCGAGGCACCAAAAATCACTGGCTTAACTCCGGATCGATCATTGCCATAGCTTCCATATCATCTCGAGCTATGAGGTCACGGAATCTAGTTTTGCGCAACATGAACTTGGTATCATTAATGTTGCTTGCCAATATCCCCATGCCTACCATTTCAAGCAATAGATTCTTTAACCCCGGAGCTGACAAATCTTTGATGGAAGGTACTTTTTGCTGTTTGATGAAATTCATGATGCGCTCAATGGGAATTCCATCAGAACCAACGATGTCCTTGTCAGTGTGATAAAGGTATGAGAAAACAGCAGCAATCTTTCGATAAGGCATAATTGGTTTTTCAAGATCCAGCGTCATATCCAAACGTTCCTTGATTTTGTCATTTATGTTTTCATTACGGAATATTTTCTTGAGGTTGATTGCATTGACAAAATACGGTGGATTGTTTTGTGCATCATAAAATTTTGATTTGTATTGCTCAGAAATCGAGTTTACTAAGGAATACCCAAGCAAATGAATGATGCCAGGATAGTACATTGAGTTTGCAAGTATCAAAGCTGCTTGTTCATACTCTAGATCTATGCCCATGAATGATAATGGTTTTGCGAGAAGACTAAACCCTTCGAATGGTGATAGTGGTTTGATAGCGAGTGGATCACCAAGTTGGGGTAATGAGGAGTTATGTGAAGTTCCAGTGTGTGATCGCAGAACATCATGCAATCCAGCGAACACAAAACGGAAATTTCTGTTTGAAGCCAGTTTTATGAAGTGATTCAACAACTGATAGCCATCTTTTGAACATTCATCAAGAAATGCATCTGCTTCGTCTATGTATAAGTGAAGTTCCGAGATTTGGTTGTCCCATATGTCATCTAGTTTTTTGAAGAACTCTTCGATGGTTTTGACTTTTGAACTACCCGTTACGTATAGCTCGTTCTTCAAGAATAGTTCACTTAATTCTTGAGTTAATTTTTCCTCGTTCATGTTCTTCGCTTCCAAATACAAAGCGTAAACCTTGTTTTCAGGATTGTTTTTAAGGCTTTGAGCGCGTCTTAACAACGCAGTCTTGCCCAGTTGTCTTCCCCCGTAGACCAACTTGCTACCGTTCTTGGAAAGGATGTCTTTTAATTGGTCGCTTCTACCAATGAACATTTCGTCCGCTACTTTTCCGGAAAGTTTGACAAATGGCATCACATTGGTGAAGGGAAGTGAGCATTGAAGTAGAGCAGCCATCCGATCGCTCTCAACAACTGTACAGAGATACAATGCCAGTACCCAGTCGATTAAGATGAAAGGTTGAGGAATATTGAGGGAGTTCCCTTTCACAAGTTCAGCTATTTCTCTTCTGTCACTAAGTTTTAGGGCCCTGTCAATCAATACTATCGTCGGACTTGAAGAAAGAAGATTGCTTATGTCAGTCGTGATGCCTTTGTTTCCTCGATCGCCAAATATCGCCAAGACTTTTACGAACTCTGTCATTTGGGTACCAAACTCAGGAATCGGATGGCTGAAGTTTGGTAAGATGACATTGGTAGCAACTACATCGACATCATATGAGTTGCTGTAATTTTTTCGATGTGCTATGTCATATGTTGCAGTTGTTGCGCTGAAACCTAAAACCTTCATTAGATCTCTAATATCGTTTTCTGATTTTGCATAAGAGCCTGAGCTGCCTTCGTTTTTGGTTATGCGCGGCCAGTTGCCAGTGATGTTACGAACAGTCTTATTGAACTGACTTTTTGATGTCTTTGGCTGATATGAAGAAATGACATCTGCACCAAAACTGGCGAGGCGTTTCCCTGAATTCGCAGAGCATGCACGAGCTAGTTGATGATGTTTATCAAAGAAGTCGTTGCGATAGTTCGTGAACTCGATGTTCTGAATGCTTTCAAATATAAGTTCGGCCTCACCGGATGCGAGACTATTGAGATATTCTTCAGCAACTGTGAAGTTACCCTTATCTATCCAGTTTTTCGTTATGGATAAGACTTTTTCAATATTATTATCAGTTTTGTCGATATTCAGCTCGATTTTTCTAAACCGTTGCATGAACAGTTCTTGTTTCTTGAGTGTTGCAATCTGGATTTGCTTTTCCAGCGTTTCTAGGAAAAAGACGAATTTGCCGGCTTCAGAATATTGGACGAAATAATCTTTATTGCGGTCTGCAAGTGAAGTTAGATACTCCGTTTGTGATTCGTTGATTCGAAATAGCGCAAATGCCATTTCAACTTCGTTGCAAAATTCTTGGTACTTATGGTCTGCGTACTTGTCAGCAGCTTTTTTTGCCATTTCAAAGTCAGTTATGTCTTTGTCTGGGTTCAATATGTCATGAATCTGTTCCAGCTGACCGTAATTACAGTACCAATGAGGATTATCCCTTTTGTCTATTGCATGAGCCGCATCTTCTAGATCAAGTAAATCAGTTGCTAGGTGTTTCACAATCAAACGCCAAGGTTCATAACCCGTTACTGAGATAAACTCAGCTTTGAAGTCGGGAATTTGATCAATCATCAAAACGTATGGCGTTTTATAGAAGTTCAAATAATCGTTTTGGTTTGAGACACCTTGGAGATAGTCTTTCATACGATTCGTTGAAAAGCGGACGAGTTGGGCAACAACTGGATTCGGTTTTCTCGAACTTGATTCAATTTTGTTGTGAATGTTAAGAATGGCACCGATTACCCGCTGTCTGACAGAATCGAACTTGTTGAGAATCTTGGTATTTAGGACATTGTTGTTCTTGGCATGCTCATACCAATCGATGGTCAACTCGAGTCTTCTTACAATGTGACTCTTTATATTTTTATATGCGGAGTTTTCCAAGTCAAAGTCACCACGAACTTTGTTCCACTCGTTCAAAATGAACTCTTCAACCTCGTGATTGTTAATCTCAATGGTCGTGTCATCCATCTCATGATGGTGTACAACTTTATAAAATGAGGATTTCGATAGTTTCTCAATACCATCTGAGGCATTGTCTCTAACGAGTGAAAGCAGTTCGTATAATGGTGAGGATTTTCCGAAAGCATTCTTGTATACGATATGAAGGTTTTTGATTCTTTGGGTGGGAGATGGGACAATCTGTAAATGGCTTGCCCGTTTTGCAAAATCTGATTGAACAATGTTTCTGTCTCGATTCGATTCCAAGAGTGATACGATAGATTTTGAGAATCCGGACATCATCTCGTTGTTTAAATGCATATTGTGAAGCAAATGGTGAATGCTTTTCAGGCTCACTCCGGTATTTACGTCCATAATCTCCTTATGGTTATCTCTGAATCCGTGGTCGTATTTTTTGGTTGGGCGGAGCATTGCCCAAATTAATGCCAATTGCTTCATTGTGGATAGTATTTTGGTTGGGATAAGTGAATCGGAAATGTCGTATAAATCGAGTTCTTCAATATTAGCACTAGTATATTTGAGTTCATCAAGATTATTGTTGATGGAGTGGCGGAACCAATCATAGACGGCAGTGAACTCTTCACATTTATCGCTGGTTTTGTTGGATTCGATGATGGCTTTGGTCAGTACCAATGCTTCGGGAACCCGGCCTTCTTGAATGGTTGTCCATATCAAGTCACTCAACTGAACGTTGCAGATCTCGAAGTCCTCATTGTTTTCGATTATTTGACTTGCGATTGCTTTTAAATCAAGCTGTTCCTTCGATGAGGATTTTTCTTGTTTCTTTTTTGGAACACTTGGTTTCTGAGTAGATTCTTTTTCAATTGATTTCTTGTTCTCTTCCGTTGCTTTATCCTTTTGTTTTGATGTGGATTGAGTGTGGCCTGATGTAATCTCTTCCCTCTGACGGCCAGTCTCATCTTGAAGCTGGGTTTTGGACTTCTTGGATCTTTTTGGCTTGGCGGAATCATTGAACATGTTAAAAATGGTACCAATCTCAGTAAGGGCTTCATTACGATATTGGAAAACAGAACCATGCTCAGTTGTTATCAAGAAAGCCCTATTGATGAAGTCACTCATATGGGGTTTTAGAGCGGATTTGCAGTTTTCGATTTGTGATTCATCAATCAAAATAGCGACACTAATCGGATTTTCCTCATTCGATAGCATATCAATCTGATCATCAAGTAACATATCATAACCAATGATTGCCGCGGTTTGTTTATTTCCCTCTTCATCATTGAACTTAAGAGCGAAATTCTCTGCGTAGGCCACCAAGTGTTTCATTGCTTCGCTTCGTTCTGGTGTATGATCATACAATTGTTGAATCAACTTGCCATATTGTATTACAGCCGCTGTATTGTAGTAATGTGATCGAGCCTCGGGGGCTCCCGTTTTTTCCCATAAGGGGATCTTGAACACTTCGGGATATCCGAAGTTGGAATAACTGAACAGTCTATCTTTTATACTTGCCTTGTCAAAAGCTTCCCGGGAATATGTGGATACGACATATACATTTTCTTTGAGACCCGCCACTTCAAGCTCATATAGGTGTCCTCGACTAATCAATGATCCTGCGATCGCAGAAATATATTCTTCATCATAATTATTTTTGGATTCATCATTCACCACATAACACAATTGATCAAGACTCATAACCTTATATGTTCCAATTGTCACGAAAATCTTATAGTGAATATGGCTTTCCATATCACCTTTAAAGGATGAGACCTTGATTTTTTTTCTCTTACCTTTGACGATTTTGACTAGGTCAACCTTATTTTCATTGGTATCCGCGGATGGTTCACTGGCGTCAGATGAGTCATTGGTTTCGGATGTCTTATCCAATCTAGTTGCGGTGTTGTCTTGATCAATGTAGTACATGTTCGTATACACTCCCCGAGTTACATCGGGAGAGAAGAGGCTCGGTATCATATTTAGTACTTCAGACTTCGTTTTTACATTTTCTGCCACAATCCGGATTGCTTTAATGAAGTAATCGTAGATCTCCGTCTGTTTAACTAGGGTTTCGATATTTTCTGGTGATTTGGCGTCGGGAACCTTCTCGAGTAATGCTTTTGCGTCGTTACGAGATTCCTCAATCGCCGCATCAAAATATTGCTCGTCTGATTTCACATGGATGAACTGTTCAAGAATATCTGTAATTCTAGAGGAGGCTTCAAAAAAAGAGCTGATGTACTCATCAGAAAGCTTTGTGAACTCCTCTAGAGTTATTGTGTCTATATTTCCATCCTTTTGAATGGATGATATATAATCTTTGATTCGAACTCTGATTATATCCCACTCTGATAATCCAGAAACCAAATCGGAGATTTGCTTTTCTGATGGAATTAAGCCCTTATTCAACTTGGAGACCATTTCATCTAATTTAATAATTGAGTTCTCATTAAGCGCTTTCCATGACTCAACAGCCGCATTTAGATCATTTTTATTCATGTTCTTGTCATCCTCCCATTACACCCGTGATCAAACAAAAACATGCAAACAAAAAGATTGCATGTTTCAGTACCTATCCTCAAGATGATTTGCACGTACGATTAAATTGAGTATCAAAATGATTTCGTTCGACCCGAATCTCAGCATTTTTTTCTCCTTACATAACCGCAATTCTATTAATATAATAACATAACTTAGTCTGCTAGAAAATGTCAAACTGAGATCTTTGGAAATAATTTAATTACTCCAGTCTGCATTATTAACATAGGGATAGCTCGTCTGTGTGCAGATGTTGTCAAATCGAAACGAACAAGCTAACAGACGGAGATTTATCGGGATTCGAACTCATGCAGGATTTCAATCACGATGTCTTTGAGTAATCCTTGTTCAGCCAACAGATCTGGTTGCACTCCGCCTGAATACAGGTCCAACCTTTTCGTAAGGTAGCTAAATTGTTTTCTTCCTACCTGCTCACCAAGTGACTTCTCATATTCGAACAGACCATCCATGAACTGCCGCATGATAATGGGGTTGCTTGAGTAATTATGACCGGCAAGTAGAGGATACAATTTACCACTAAGGTCGCCGCCGAAATATTCCAATACTTCGTAGGGGTTCTCTCTGGTTCGATCATATGTGCTCCTAGCAAACCACCACAATCTCGAAATGCCATTGAAATAACGACCTCTAGACGGTTCGGAGAAGAAATAATGTGCCAAAACATAGTTTACCTCTGAACGCTTGGTCAAAGAAAGGGGCCATCGATACTGCATGTAATCCCAAAACATATCATGACACAATGCGGCCCAAAGTCGTTCCTCCGATGCTTGGCTGTCACTCAGAAAGCTCAATGCCTCATAAATGATCTTTGCGTTGACGACATCGGACTTGTTCGGTTCGGAAAAACTCATGTCGAGTTCAATCGGCTGCAGTTGCTTGCCGAACTCTTGGAACAAGGGCTGATCGATCATCATTTGTTGCCAATCATTGTCCGTTTCAGAGTAGAATTGAATGTTTTCTTTTATTTGAGACTTCCGCCTGAAAATAATCAAAGGATCTTCTCGGAATATCTTGAGTCTCATGATAATCCCTCCTGGAGCTTGGTAAGTTCAATGTATGATCTAAGAAGAGGATCTTCGAGCAATTTTTGTGCCGCAACGTACTTCTCGTCCATGTCGGACAATGAGTTAGAATCGATGTCATAATCGTACTTGGCCAGCTGATTTTTGAAGGTGAGATACCACTTTTTATGTTTGACATGTGAACGGGTCTCTTCATTTGCAAGCATTTCAAGCGCTTTGATAACTGCGGGATAAATGATCATCTGCAAAGAGATGGTTCGATTGATTTCATCATCCAAGGCAAAATAACTTGCATAGATTTCATTTGGAAGGTCGACAACAATTTTATCACCACTGGTTACATCAATTATCATGTGATTGTTTTTTGTCCGGTTCAAGACGAACACCGATTCAACGTCAACGTATTCCATGCGATCTTTCTCAACATAGAAGTACCGCGTATCATCATATGCCACAATATTGCCTATTGACAATTCTATATCCAAACCATTGTAATCATCTGAGAAGTTCGGATTGTAGTAAGGGCCGGTATAGTTGGAGATAATCATTGGTGAAATTTCAACTACACCATTAAGCAAACCAGAAGGTATACTGACATCGATTTTTATCTCGTCACTCTTGATTCGGTGTATAGTCCTCAACTTGGTTTTCGGACATTCGACGTGAACGATCTGCAAGAATTTCTCTTCCCTTATATATTGTTCAATCAGGTTATCGTTTACCGTAAATGTCACGCTCAAATCGACACTCGTGGTACGCTGTTTTGCTTCAATAACCACAGAAAACTTTGAGTCTTCCAAATAGTCATCTCTCAGTTCGTGCAGAACCGGATATAGGTAGAGTCTATTTTTGTTTAATTTCATATAGGCTAACCTCCACTGCATATCCAAATTCACGCTCTAGTTCGACATATACAAAGTTCGCGACATCCCGCTTAAGATTTGTTACCTCAACGCCGTTTTGCTTGAGAACTTTCAGTTTGGACTTATCAGATTTAGCAGAAAGAACGTTGATCGGATCCTTCACGTTTTCGCCAGATGAGAACAACTCGAGTTCACCAACAGATATATCGAATTTTGGTATAATATTGATTCGCAAACCGCTCCCAAAACGAACTACACGGAATTTCACATCAATGTCATGAATCTTTGATTTTTCAAGAACGTGCCTATCCCCATCATCATCTTTGGATCCCTTTTCAGTATCACTGCCAATATCATGCGTTCCCGATCCGCCAGTACCCAAATCACCGGGTTTGTCTACCAATACGTTGCCGTCTGGATCAGCCGAACCGAGCTCTCCAGTGTCGATATTGGTCCCATCATCATTGTCTTCTTGGGTGTCCGCGCGGTTTGGATTTCTAGGTTTGGATCGTTTGACTTCTAGGTCCTTGATGATTCGATCTGTGAGACTCTCAGCGGGTTGTTTGTCGCTATTCAAGTCTCCGAAATCAGGCAGAAATTCACCTGCTCCTATGGCGTCCATCGTATCCGGCCGCTCTTTGTCAATTAGTGAGTTGAAGCACTGGTTGATGAAACCATATATTTGCTTTTGCTTGTTTTCGGCATCTTTCGGATTTGGGGCTCTGCTTAGATCCCAGGCGCTATGTGTGGGATCTTCCAGGCGTTTGAAATAGGAGTTAACTTTTTCACCACTCAAGGTCAATACTCCAGCGAATTGCGCCCTTGCCGAAATTCGATCCTTGTCGAATATCTTCATTCCGTTATTTCTTACAATTGCGACTTTTCGACCTAGACCTTTCTTTAGTTTCATGACCAGTTCAACATCATTTTTTTGGAAGATGGTTTTCATGAAATGGTGTTTGTCAGCCCCCATAAGCGACTCATAATAATCACAGGTCAGGGGGTCGATTTTTTCTTTTGATTTCGCCTCATCGATTATCGTATGAATGTTGCTATTATTGATAAGCTTGCCATTGATTGAAACGATGAGCTTGTTCCATAAAAACGAAAAAATGAAGTTGTCCAAGAGTGATTGGATCAATTGATCAATCCAATCTTCGCCTCCATTAAATGCGACAATGAATACATCGGTTCCAGCGCTGGTTCTTGTGTATTCTGAATCGAGCGATAGCCACTTATTGATTGCCGAATAATCCTCATCGGCACAATAATAACCCAAACCATCGCGAAGACGGCCCGAGTCCTCACGGAAACTGGACAATCGAGCGACACCTTGTGTGGCCTCTAAACCCTCTGTGTCTTTGGTGCTGTAGAATACCATTCTGAAACTCGAGTTAGCGAATGGAGCGAACTTACCGAGACCAAAACTTCCGAGCTGTCCACCCTTTTTATCAGACACACCAGTGGACTTGATTAGATGATTCCATTTTCCTGTATCGGTTTCTTTGCTTCCAGTGAGGCCCGTGGTGTTGAAATCACTTATTCTTAGGCATCGAACCGTTTCTTTGGAAATCAGATCGAGTGCATGCTGATAAAAATTGGGAACTTTTTTGTCGTGTTCTTGTCTTTGATCCCAATATTTGAACTCTTGTTGAAGGGTTTCGGGAATACCCTCCAAGTAGTCTTTTGTTGGCATGTCAAACGTTTGAAAATGAATCTCAACGGGTTGCTCTAGGTCTTGAATTTCATCAAGAGAGTTCTGACAAATTTCTTTTGCGAGCGACCCCAAGGGATTTTTCATAAAGGTCTCAACCTGGTCGTTTAACCCTTTGACACTACCAGTTGCATTCTCTGGGAATCTCCATTTCATAGCATCACCTTCCTTTTTAGGTTTCAGTTCTCAATGATTTTATCAAGTATGTCACCACTGTTCTTGATCAATTGGGTCATTAGTGATTCGAACAACTTACGACCTCTCTGGTTCAGTATCCAAGTTGTGGCGTTATCTCTGGTGCCGGATTTGTCCACATGTTTACCGAAAAAATTGGTATCGTAATGGGAGTTCAGATTCCGAACCTTTTGCGAAAAATGACTGTCACGTCGGCCTTGGAGTATTGCTTGATCCTGGGGATGAAGAGGATAAAACACCGTCTCCAGCTTTTCAATGAGCTCTGAAGTGTTGATGTTTGGATCCAGTCCAACCAAAATAATTGCCTTTTTCGCAATTTCATTTTCAGATAGTGGTTTTTTCATGCTTTTTCACCTCGCAGTTTGTAGTTTGTTATAATCAAATGCTCAACATCTTGCTCGTTCCGATTCATGAAACTCACCGTATATCGTTTATCAAAACCAGTGATGTAAAAGCCTTGATTAGAGTATAGTTGATCAATAAAATCCGTGTTTTTGATGATTAAAAGAAATTTGGCTTTTGTTTGTTTCAGGTAATCTCGTAATCTGGTTTGGTCCTTTCGATTGAACGAGTTTCTATCGTACTCGTTAAATTCACTATCATATGGAGGATCAAGAAATATGAAGTCGTATTCATCCATCTGGAAATCTCCTAAAAATTCTTCGAAATCGAGATTGTATATTTCAACTTGTTTCAGAAACTGCAGCAGTTCCATGCTTTTCAAGTAATCAATCTTTTTCGTGAAATCTTTTCGATTATAGTTCATCCCTCCATAGGGCACGTTGAAACCACCTGAAGTGTTAAACCGAAACATCGAGGAGTAGCAGTACTCTCGGATAAAGTAGAAATGAGCTATATGCCGTTCTAGCGAAATACTGAAGTTCTCTTGGTTATTATATAGATGACGAATATGTGTGTAATATGCCGACTTAAATACTGTTTCTATGTTTGGTATGTACATGGTTTCATCGAATGAACCAGATTCCATTTCAAGCTGCCTCATTCGCTTGAACTTTCTACGTATTGTTTTTAACAGCTCGTTTCGGAGGTTTTCGATATGGGGATTTTCATCGTCTAATAACATTCCACCGAAGTCTGCAGCGTGCTGGTAAAGAAAGCACTCAAAAGAGTTGTTGAGCTTCTCTTCATCACCACCGTTGCGCTTGAACGAACAATAGTAATTTAGCAGTTCATTACTGTGGGCTTCAACAACCGCTTCAAGTTGCAACCAGTTCTCTCTTAGGAGTATCAAAGATTTATGAAAAAGCTGGTTTGATTCTTGTACATACTTGTATAACATACATAGTTCTTCGGAAAAATCGTTGATCACGAAGCTTTTGATAGAGTCTTGATTTGATAGCGCAAAGAGGACCGCGCCACTTCCAACAAAGGGTTCAAAAAATCTTTTGAAATTGTTTGGCAAGTTTGGTAAAACAACCTTTAACTCTGATGACTTACCACCTGGCCACTTAACGAATGGATGTAGTTTACTCATTGTTACAGATTACTTCAACTTAAACTTCGGCTCTTCGCGATGCCGACTAGCAAAACGATCTTGAGCGATTTTCAACTCGTTCTTGAGCGTGCGAAAAATCTTATCGACTTCTGTATCCTCATATTCATAATATGATGTGTTTGAGAGGTTTCCTACTAATTGGATTTGCTTTATTGCATTATTGACTCTCTTTTCGGCCAAATCAATGAATTTATCATGCTTTTTTGACATATAAAATCACTCCTTGATTTAATGGTAACATAAGGAGAGCATATTAGTCAAATATTAGTAAAATAGATATAATAAAATATATAAAAAACACATATAACTTGAATATGGCTCTTGATTTGATAAGATATCCATTATGTCGTGACTGGGTTGTCATTTTATCAGATTGGTTAGATAACGTAGATAATCCTTAGTAAATATGCATTTATGCAAAAGCGCTGTGTTGCATAATGAGCATTGATTGCTCTGTTCAGGATCCCCTCCTCTTTCGTTTTGATATATTCGAATCATATAGATCGGAGAAACTGAAAGGGTGTTCCGGGCCTTTGAGTAAATAGAAACTCAAAGTTACAACTAACACGCACACGCCGAAGAAACCGATGGTCATGATCCGGGCCATGGGATCGATCCTTACTGCGATCGGCGACAGCCATAGAACCATAGTGCAAAGTACGTAAACCGTGACGATGATCAATATCAATGCATGGGATGTTTTCGTCATGTTCATCATCCTTTTGTGTGGTAGTTGGGCCGAGCATTCAAATGCAACAAGACAAGCGAAGGCAAAAATCAATCAAGAGGGAGACATGTTCTATCGCTTGTCTTGTCGTGTCTGGGGAATGAAAAAACAGTTCGTGTTGGACGAACTGTTTTCCCCTTCGCATGAATCCGCTGGCAACCACGTTGCCCCGCCATGCGATGGCGGTAGTACGGTCATCCCCTACGTTCACATAAGGTCATATCATACTGAGTTTTGTGAGAATACGGCAAATCTGTCCGGTTTTTAAGTCCATTTCAATTCGTGATGGATCGGAACTTACTTGCGCTTCTCAAAATCGTCCTCGACCTTTTGTTTCCATTCCTTCGAGATCGCCTTGTTCATTCGATAGGAAGACACTGCATCGTTGATTGCCTCGTAGTTGACTTGGGTGCCGACCTTGTCGGCGTGGTACCGAACGGCGCGGTCGGCATCGATGCCGAAGCGACGAGCTTCGCCGACGGCGTCGATGTTGGCGCCTAAGAATAGGAACTCCCAGCCGTATTTCTCTTTGACATCCTGTATCATGTGCTGGATGTCATGATAGGAGAACTGGCGACTGGCGTTTTCCATGCCGTCGGTGGTGATGACGAACATCACCTTGTCCGGACGATCTTCACGCAAGGTTTCCGCGTAGATCGTACGGATCTTTCGAATCGATCGCCCGATTGCGTCCAATAAAGCAGTAGAACCACGTACGTAGTAGTCTTTGTGTGTCAGGTGCGAGATGTCTTTGAGATTCACGCGGTTGTGGATGACCTCGAAGTGGTTGTCGAAGAGGACCGTCGAGACAATCGCATCACCGTCGAGGTCTTTCTGTTTGTCGATCATCGAGTTGAATCCGCCAATGGTATCCTTTTCCAACCCGGCCATCGATCCGCTGCGATCCAGGATGAATACCATTTCCGTCAAATCTTGTTTCATGAAAATCACTCCTTCGTTTGGTTTATGACTATAGTATGCCACAACGAAGGAGTGATCTGGTCGCCTGGCAGGCGACATTTAATGTAATCAGACTGGTCATGTTCACATACCATTCAACATCGATTAGGACTAAGCTATAGAAACTATCAAGATGATAACGACTGTTTTTACGGCATCTCCTGTTGTGCTAGATATAACGCATTTTTATAGAGATTCGTGATATAATATAGTTGTGAAACATATTGAAATTAGTTTGACAGACTATATTGAGTCAAATGTTTAGATAATTCAAGCTAACGGATATATATGATACGAAATTTGAGAGGAAGGGATTTATAATGAAACTAATTGGGGTTTATGTAATTAAAGCAAGAAATTTCAATAATCAATTTATACAGTTTGACATGAAGTATAATGTAGATTGTAAAATTGATGAAGATCATTTCATAATTAACATCACTAGGAAAACTGGTATCTTTGACTTTTATCATACAGATGACAATAATGTCCATTTTACAGCTCTATTAGGGATAAATGGTGCCGGGAAGACTACAGTTCTTGAGATGCTAAGCTTCAAATATTTACATGAGTATATTTTAGTTTACGTAAATAATAGAGAAATGTGCTATTTAGAAGGATATACCGGAAATAAGAAAACTCCAAATGTAGTTATCAATGGAAAAGATGACTCGGAAGACAGAGGATTTGTTACAAAACCCTTTTGGAGTAAGCAAGAATATGAAACTTATGTTCGTTTATATGATATGGATCAAGCCAAAGATAGAGGACCCATTTACACTAATATTGATTTAGATACTCGAGTTCATGGGGGATACTATTTTACTAGAAGAAAGAAATTAAGAATTAGCTCTCAACTTGAGAGATTGATATTCTTTTTTCAGAACAAGGTTTTCTTAAAGGAGAAACTTCGAAACTTCGATAGTGATGCTGTTTGCTTATCATTCAAACCAATGAGTTATGAGCTATACCCTAAAGATGCTGACAGGGAAAAGCAATTCGAAAAAGAAGTATCAGACTATTTGCTCAATTTCGACATTGAATATGATGAGTATTATGGGTTTAATACCATGTTAAATCAAAAAGAGTACAAAGATATCAACTTGTATGAATTTTTAATGACTAACATCGTGAAGGAGTTTTTTGGTGGACTACATGTTTTCGAAGAGCAAGGATTGATTACTAGATTAACAGGCGAAGACTTCATCAATGACATGGGTCAAATTCTTACTGTTTTGTCTCATAACACAAACTCATTTAGTGTTGACATTGCAAAAGAAGATCTGAGAGTATTACTGAATTATGCCGGTACTTTAGGCATAAATAGGTTTGAGGATAAAGGTGACGGACCGATTGTTCTTTTTGATGATTCTAATGTTTTGTACGAAAGAGTACTGAATAAGTATAATGATTTCTTAGATATGATTGAAAATCTTCAAGACAAAGACGTTGCGCGCAGGTATCTTTTTAAGGAAAGCGTTACATTCTCTGATCAAGAGTTCGACAATGAGATGATAAGGATGTTTACCTCGCTAGATCTTTTTAGCGGATCAAAAGGAGAAGAGGACTACACAAGTCTTTTATTAGATCTATCCAAAATAGCTATTGAAGACAATATCAATAGTAGCGTAGGTGCTAAGGATATATATATTCTTATTGATGAACCTGATTTAACCCTTCATCCAGAGTTATCTAGAAATCTCATTCAGGACATCACAAATATATTTCAAGGGGTGAAGTGTAATTACCATTTTATTATTTCAACACATTCACCATATATTATCTCTGACATTCCATCAACAAATATCCTTGACTTAAGTAATCTAGATCATTTACATGTTGGAAACAATCCAAATAAGACCATAGCCAAGCACATAGGAGATATATCGGTAGATAATTTAATCATTAAATCAACTATAGGAGCTTATTCTGAGAAGTTGATAAGAAGAATTATTAACAATCAGTATACAGAGCAAGATGTAAAGCGTGTTGAGCAGATTGGCGATGATTTTTTAAGAAGTACATTGGAAAGGATAGTCGCTAATAATGATAGATAAATACTTATACAAACAATACATACTTGGGCTTCGAAGCAATTCAAGAATTCCGAAGCATCTAGAAGAAATTATCCAACGGAAGCAAATTACTGATCTGCCAATTGAAGACCAATATAAAAATATCTACTTGCACGAGTTGCCCAACAAAAGACGTATAAAGAATTGCTATAGTTCTAACTATACGGTATATGATTTGTTTTTTTCAGA
Organism: uncultured Mycoplasmatota bacterium; assembly: GCA_913062645.1. GTDB lineage: Bacteria > Bacillota_I > Bacilli_A > Izemoplasmatales > Izemoplasmataceae > Xianfuyuplasma. The sequence goes on along the minus strand of CAJXVW010000002.1, from coordinate 320,347 downwards.
TTACATGACTATACGAAAAATCGCTAAAGAAACCAAGAATAAGAAGATTATTACTAAGTTTCTTGAAGACTCGTTTGCCAATAAATATGATCAGAGTTCTTCTGCTGAATTCTTATTTAATTCGCTTGGATCATATACCTGTGATTATTGCCAAACTCAAATTGGATATATATTTAGGGGTAAAAACAGAAAACACTATACAGGTTTTCTCGACCATGTTTTCCCTATGTCGAAATATCCAATACTATCTATGTCATACGGGAATCTAGTTTGTAGCTGTTACACATGTAATTCGATTTTGAAAAATGACAAAGAGCTAGTGATAGAGGACATTAATAAGATTTGTCCACCAGAGTTGTTCAGTCTGAAAATCAAAAAAGAGGCTATACCCAAGATACACCAAGTTAAGCTTCAAACTAATGAGTTCCATATACAAGTAAATAAAATGTCGCCTTATTATTTAGAAGTATTTAAACTTGAAGAAAGGGTCAATGCATTCAAGAAGTACATTAGGGACTACATTTATATATCGAAAGCATTTTCGAATCATCACAAAAGATCAATTGTTACTAATGTTTTAGGTCTTGATGATGTTAAGAGTATTAATTATTACACAGCAATTAGCATTTATGATAGTATTTCAAACAATGAGATTTCTGATCTATTGATGTCAGTAAAAAAAGCGATTGATTTTGATTTAGATAATTTGTCTGCAAAGAACTATTTATAAATCATAAGTGTTATATAGGATAGTCTTTCATCAAATTTTGTGAGAGATCGTAAGGAAGCTCAACAAAATTCGTTGTATATGACCGTTTAAAGGAGTAAGAACAAAATGAAAATCAATCTGACTTTATCAATGAAGAACGCACTTGCGCAGGGTACTTACGATACTGAAGACAGAAATATCAAGGTACAAAAAGGTGCGATTTTTGAAAAAACGATTTCAAAGAGTTTTAAGAACCACCATTATAATAAACTTAGAGAGCGTATGCTAAATTCTGGGATAGTTGACAATACTTTTGTTCTAAAAGAGGATTACCTGTTTAACAGTTTAAGTTCCGCTGCGGCTGTGATTGGTGGTAGACCGGCCGCTGGCACCTATGAATGGAAACTAGAGGATGGTAGAGCAATTGGCGACTACGAATCATCTTTGGAAATCGATGTTACTAGTGAGGATATCACTAAGAAATACAACTACGTCACAGAGTTTCTTGAGAATATATCTGATCTTGATCAGTTACAAGACATTACTAAATTTAATCTATTCGAGACCTTATCGATTGTAAGAAATGAAATCAGACATTCCAATGTGTTAAGTTGGCTTTTGAATCCGAACGAGTCGCATGAACTTGGGGATATGTTCATACAATTATTCATTCGAGATGTCTATCTTAGAAATAAGAAATTATATCTCGAGCAAGGTATCCATACGGAAGATATCTTCCTGTGGGACTACGATCAAACTGAGGTATATAGAGAAAGAGACAATATCGATATATTACTAATTGATCGCGAAAATCAACTTGTAATTGTAATTGAAAATAAAGTAGATACCACCGAGCATCATAACCAACTAAACAAGTATAAGGAAATCGTTCGAGAGAAGTATTCCAACTTTAAGCAGTTATTCGTCTACTTGACAAAAGACGGAGATGAATCATCTGATCCTGATACCTGGGGTACTTACTCATATGATGGAATCATCGAACAAGTAGATAGAGTAATTCAAAAGTCAAGCGATTCCGTTTCTTCTTTTTTAAAAGACTATCGAGACATCTTAAGGAGACATATTATGACCGATGAAGATTTAATGAAACTATGCAGAAGGATATACTATAAACACAAAAAGGCGTTGGACTTAATATATGAGTACAAACCTGATATGATCTATGAAATATCTGAATACCTAAAAGAAAAATTATCAGACTTCAACGACATTGAGTTAAACCATTGTGTCAAGAGAATCGTTCGCTTCACGGATGACACACTACGATCAATCAATCGTATGTATCCGAATGTATCACACGGTTGGGTGAAAGATGGTTCAATCCTCCTTCATGAACTACAGATAAGAGAAAAAGATGTGAAGTTATCAACCGTTATTGGTCCATCCGATGGTTACGAGAGAGATGAACTGATTGAGTATTATAACCAAAAAGAAAAACAAAAAACCAAATCATCCAAAAAATGGACAACTATAAAGATTACCAACATCATTACTTACAAAGAAGATGAAAGTTTGGAAGAAGTGAAAAGCAAGATTGATAAAGTAATCATTGATCGTATAGACAACCATCTGAAGAGTATTAGCACAACGTTTGAGAGTTTTCAGAGACCACAACTATCTGCAGGTGATAATGAAGCTTGATATTTAGGAGTCTATACATAATTATAGGCAGCCCATATAGGCTGCCTATTCTTTATATTCCAATTGTTTCCAAATCAAACTCCAACAATGCTTCATTGATCAGGAAGATATCATACACCTCATCTTCTATGAACATACGGACAACCCGATCGAATGACAACGACCAAGACAAACTGTATCCTGCTCTGGATAAGAGGTCCTCGGTTTCATCGATGTCCAGCTCCAACGCGATGGACAATGCGAGTACCGTCGATTTGGATGGATGATAGTCCTTGTTGCTGCGGATCTTGGAAAAGTGTTGGCGGGTGAGGTTCGCCTTCTTGTAGACTTCGGGATCCGTCATGTCACGGTCATCGATCAGTTCGAACAGCTTGTCGCGGAAGGACTTGTCGTTGTCTCTGGGATCGAAGCGGACACTTTCATGCATGACCTTTTGTGTGCGTAAGCGAACCGGACGTTCCAATCGTTCTTTCCGGCGCCGTGCGCCATAGGCGACTTCGCGCTCGATCTGACGAACGACGGCATCCGAATGAATCAATTCTTCAATGGTGTTGTAGAGTTCGTTGGATATGATGTAGGATTCCTGATCGAAGACGACGAGATAGATCATGATCTCATGATCTTCGAGGAAATCACGAACCGCGTCGTTGCAGATCGACATCGACAGATGACGCGGGAAGCCGTAGGTTCCCGCGGAAATCAATGGCAGTGCGACCGATTCGCAACCGAGCTTGCTTGCTTCCATTAGTGAGTTGTAATAACACCGATACAACTCATCTTCTTTCTTCTTGTTCGTGGATTCCCATCTCGGTCCGACAGTATGAATCACATACTTGCTAGGAAGATTGTATCCCCTGGTGACTTTTATGTCACTGACAAAAATGTCACCAAGGGCGATCCTGGCTTGCACCAGCTCCGGACCACCAGCTTCGTGTATGGCGAAATCCACCCCGCCGCCAATGGCGGGTTCGGGGTGGGCGGAATTGACGATGGCATCGACCTGCATTTTGGTGATGTCGTTACGGATGACGTTGAAGGGCATACAACAAACCTCCGGATAATAAACTCATAGTCGTCAGCATATCTAGTGTCTATTAGCTTGATTTCATATTTGTTAGAAAGATTTTTGAAAATATTTTCTCTAAATACTTTTCGTCTAGTCGGTTCTCTCTCAGTGATTGTAAGGCTTCGGAAATATATTTTTTCTTGTATTTGGAGAAATGCTTTCTTCTTGCCGGTGTCAAGTTTGACTTATTCTTTCCGCCATACTCTTTAACAAAATTATCGAAGCAATATGCAATTAGATGTAGTTTATCATACATTGCGAAGAGTTCTTGATCAGAAAAAACAGACGTGTCAGTTTTTGTAAGATAGCTATTTAAGGTAGGTAGCAGAGAGCGCCAGTTTAGTGATTCATGATTAGTCTTTTTGTCCAGGAACCACTTAAATATTCGCTCATCCTGTCGGATTTTTTTTCTAGCTAATATGTCGTTCCACTCTCTGTAGGTGAGCGCATGAGCGATATCATATCCAAAAGTGTAGATAGTATAACAATACTCATAAAAATGCCTTTGATCACTTTCGCTATTTGGATTATCATTTGTTGATGCGAAGTCTTCGATTTCACGCCAGAAGTATAATCTCTCTCTCTCTTTTATTCCTTCTGAGGTTATATAATCATGCAAATGTTTTCCTAAATAATACTTATAATCTAGGGAGTTGTTATATTTTCTTTGTAAACTAGATTCGACTTGAGGGATTTCATTAATTAGTTTTTCTAGGAGTACATCAGCGTGCTCCATCTCTTCATCTGACATTAATCCAAGATAGGTCTTATAGTTTTCTTTATCTTTTCTAATTACTGGCATGATTGCCCCCAAGGGACCTAAATAGTAGGGTGTCAATACTTTTCAGAATCAGTTCGTATTGTTGGTATGGATCACGGTTTAAAAACTCATCTTTATCCGTTTCTAACACTGAGTAATTCCCCTCTCTTATGTACAAATTTACAAATTGAATTAGCATTTGTTCAAAAATATAACTTTCAGTCGTACCGTTATCTTTTGACAAACTATACGCAGGATGTGATACATTCAGATATATCATTCGATTTTCCCCTGCTCCACCAGTCCAAGATCTTCTTGGATCTTCGGGTTGTTTCAGTGGATAGGGCTCGAAAGTATCTTGAATACCTTTCTTCTCATTGCGATTGAAGTAAATTTGATATTTATATGTTGCTAAACGATCGCCTTTTTGAATGGATCCAATGGTTGAATTTGCAATCAGCCGGGCTCTCAACTGGACTATCCCTTTTGTTAGATGATTTTCGTATACGTCGCGCTCCAACAAAATTGGACCAGTTTCAATATTCTTATCTTCACCTGGTTCTAATTTGAGCGTCTGTCTCATTATGCCTTCAATTTCATTACCATTCATTTCCATGTTATGTGTTGATACACTCAACATAAGAGAGACAGGAGATGAAGTGTTATTCGATATTGTGTAGACAACATTTTCGATTGATTCACCAGTGTTTACCCTTTTTGAAGTCTTTCGCGGCAGCAGGATGTCGTGTAGAGATAAGTTGAAATCGCGTTTCGTAACTTCTGGTGTATCCGCGAAATAGAAGTAATCAAACTTTTTAATAATCTTATCACCGCGAGTGGGTGTGACAACAACCTGTATTCGATTCTTCTCATATTTGGTTGAATTACTGTCTGTCAGATCAAAGTCAATTGATCCCGAAAACACTTGATTTGGTTCCAGTGAGATTGTTTCTCTGCTATTCAGTGTTTCTTGCTGGAAGTAGTTAATAATGGAAGATGATAAGATTATCTTATTGTGTGATTTATACTCGTTTGTGAGCTCAAACTCCAGGTGAATATGGCCATTTTCATAAACGGACTTCGTATCTTTTTCAGGGTATAGGATTTTTTTCCATCGAATATGAAGTTTTTTCTTTCTTGTTCCTTTGCCAAGATCATCATATCCCAGATTATCGAATAAATCTTCAAGCCTGGCCTTTATCTCATGTATCTGTCTGTTTAACTTCTTATCTTCGTAATTTTCCGTAGAGGAGTAACCCCATTGCTCCATCATATCAGTAAAGTACTCATTCACAGCATTTCTAAGAACACTATATACTTTTGTATGTTTACCTCCATGAGTAACATCATAATGAGCTGTTCCTTCAATATTTGAGAGTTCGGATTCCCAGGTTTCATCAATTTCAATATAGCCAATGAAATCATTATTTAACTTCTTAGGTACACTTTGAATATTAATCTTACCAATACGCATACCGCGTCTGTAGAAGTAGAATCCACTCTCATCAACTTCACATTGCCTAACAATAAATAGCCCGATTCGTTTTACTGTGTATGAATCTAGACGGTATGGTTTTTCAAGTTGATCCATTTGAATTATATTGTTATTATTGAGAGCTTTCGGTTTATTTGCTTCAATACTATTAATGATAATATGAGCAGAATTTGGAAACATTACGATTGCACGCCACCATGTTTCTTCGACATATCGGATAAGTGTACCGTCTTCAATAGCTGTAAGGAGATCTGGATCTGGTTCACAAATAACAATTCTTGTTCCTGAAGACTCAAGAATGTCCAATCCAGTGTTATTTTTGATGAACTCTTGTGCTTGAACACCTTCTTCGGCTCTGCCATACAAGTATCCTGCACGAAAAATATTAGCTCTATAACCATCATCACAAAGACTATCGAAGAAGTAAGTCTTGGTAGTGGATGCCATTGCATAAACGCTTTTTCCGATCCCGAACAACCCTCCCCCCAAGTCAATGTCTCCAGAGTTATTTGACGAAGAAAACCTAGCAAGACGCAGGTTGGATTTTAAATCTCCTGATTTCTGTAATTTCTCAATCTCTTCTCTATCCAAGTTCGGACCGGTTAACCCGTGAGTTCCATGGTCTTCAACAATGACAAAGGTACCTTGGTTAGTTTCTTCGATAAAGATCTCAACAGAAAAGCCGGTATAATCCCTTTGGACCCGGGCTCCCATACTATTCTGAATCGCATCCTTTTGAAAAGCATGTATCCAGCCATAGTCACATTGTGATTCATACATCTTTCTGTGATTGTCGATCTGCTTATCCGGATTGTTTGGTTGAGCAACTAATTTTTCTTCCATAACATAGTTTGCATAATTCATACATACGACCCTCCCTAGCCCTATTTCAACTTAAACTTCTTATTCTTGGCACTATCAAATTGAACTTCCAAATTTTGGTATGCTTTCTTTATCGCAGTTAATATTGCCCTAGCTTCTTTGTCGGAATAATCGTAGTTTCTCTTGTTTGCCAGATTGCCAACAAGCTCCATCTGTTTCAATAGATTATTGACTCGTTTCTCTGCCAGTCGAATAAATTTATCTTTTTTAGTTTCCATTTTATCATCTCCACAATAATAATATACTACATGTTCAATATATAGTCAATATTGTGATTGAAAAACATGAAATATAATAAAAAGCAGACTATTGTCTGCTAATAATGTTTCAATAAATCACCCAAAGTGATATTAATGCCTGCATTCTGTAATAATCGTTTCCGATTATTGAATAGAACATCAAGTATCTTATATCTTTCGAAACTATTACCATAATGGACTGCACGGTGACAAATCGGACACAATGCAACTATATTCTCGGTTCTATCAATGTTGTCTGGTAGATATGTATCTTGTGCAGACATTGGTATTAAATGATGTGCCTCAACATACCGCTTGCCGGCTTTTGTATCAAACGTTGGATGTGTTTGTTTGGTAAGTGATGCATATTCACAAGTGAAATTTGCATTTTGCAATGCAGTCTTCCCAAGTCTTGCATCCGTGGTGTATGAGGAACTACCAGTTTTTGAGGATTTCTTATTTGGTTTTCTGTTGTTTGATTTTTTGATATCTGATTGTGTAGAATAATGTTTGCTTTTTTGGATTCTAACTTGTTCTTTTGTGTCCTCGAGTTGTTCGATGAGATCGATTGGCTTATATTTTTTGGAAAATTCAAACTTGCTGGTACCGAATGAGAATATTGAGTGTTGTTCAAGATACTTGTGAATTCTTATTTCACTTGTCGAAGCATATTCAGGTAGAGCTTCTAAACGAACATTATTGGATCGAATATATTGAATTATCTTCAAGCCATCTATGTACTGTTGTTCGGTCCATGTTGAGCAAACAACCAGCATGAACTCAGCCCGTGTGACATACTGGCTAGGGCTATTTTCAATATAGTTGAATACAATGTTATATGGGTTTTGGTAGGGCTGATTTAGACCTTTGACGGAGAGCTGTTCGAATAAGTGATCAGTCAACTCGGGGTGTTTAACAATTAAATCAATATTACCATTATGATGTTTCATGATGTCTCTATATTTTTTGGTTACTCTACAGTCATCATAGCTAGTGTGATTGGTTATTAACCCTAGGTAGCGTGAAATGTCCAACTTTCTGTATGTTTCGATTGGGAAATGTTTTCCATAGTAATCACGAAAAGATCCTTTTTGGTTCGTTCTATGAAAGTCGTCTAGCAATTCACACCGGGTAAGCTGTTCTTTTAGGTCTGGTGTGTGTTTTGGTACCCACCAAAACGCTCTGGCACCAGTGCGGATTTCACTAAGAAGTTGACTAAATAGTTTCATAAATTTCCCCCCTATAAGATTTCTTTTAACGAAACGGCAATTTTGTATGCCATTTTAGGTGGCACAGCATTACCGATCTGACGGATTATTGAACTCTTGTTTCCATAGAAAGTATAGTTGTCATCAAAGGTTTGAATTCTGGCAGCCTCTCTTGGCGTGATCGTGCGATGTTCCTTGGGATGAATGTATTCGCCACCAGAAGGCGTATCGAAGCGTGTTGTAATAGTTTTAGAAGGGTTATTCCACACCATGCGACCATAGGATCCACTATGTATAGATTTGATGTTTGTGTCTCCTAAGACAGCATAGTTTTCTCCAGGTAGGATTCGTTTCATCCTGCTGATGGCAACTGGAGAATGTTTTGTCGGTGTATGGTTTGGAATGGTATTCTCTAAGCCCATTAAGTCATAGATTGCGTCCTTAACAGTAACCAATCCTTCGCGTTTATTCTTAAGAATATCAAAAAAGCTCATATGTTCAGATTCGCTACGATATCCAACTATAATAACACGTTTCCTGATTTGGGGGATTCCATAATCTGACATATTGATAATCTTGTACTCGATTTTATACTTTTGACCAACGTATTTGTTATCACCTAAGAGTTCAACAATCTCACTAATTACGGATCCCTTATCCATGGTAACAAGACCTTCTACGTTTTCCATAATGAAAGCTTTTGGTTTTAATTTTTTAACTATCTCGATATATTCGCGGAATAACAGGTTCCGCTCATCATTAATGAATTTTTCATGTTTGTTTTCTCTATTCCTGGCGCCAGCCATACTAAACCCTTGGCAGGGTGGTCCACCAATAATAACATCAATGTTCTCAGGCAAAGAATCTAGCTTGTCTTTGAAGATCTTGATATCGCTAACATATGTGAGTGTGTTCGGATGATTTCGTTTATACGTTTCTGCAATCATGGAGTCAATCTCATTTGCGGCCAAGATATTGTAGCCTGCCTGTTTAAAACCGGCAGAAAAACCACCAGCACCTGCAAAAAGGTCTAGGACATTAAGTTTCATATAGATCACTCGTTTTGATATAATTTCCGTACTCATCATTCATACGATATTTCACCTGATATTTTATTATGTATTTAAGTTCTTCGTCAGTAAGGTCATAAATTTTCGCTAACACCTTATCAATTTGGTCTAGTTCCTTCTTAACTAGTTTATGTTTATATTCGTAATCAACTTGTTTACTTCCAATATACATTTTTGTGGTTTCCAACTTATTTTCCACAATAGAACTTAGTTTTATCAACTCCGCATTGGGCTCCTTCGATTTGAAGTTAAACTTATTGAGATCTGCTTTCCTCAAGTGCCACCCATCAGAAATTACTTCCCAGAACCAAAAAAACAACGAGGAGTTGAAAACCGCATATACATGTCTCGCTCGGTTTTGGTTATCAAACTTCAAATCAAGATAATCAGAAGAGTGTGGTTGATCAAAGAAAGTTTTCATCCAAAAACAACTTCTAGAGTTAATATACAAGTGATGCTTCCCGCCATAATTAAAAGTCTGTTGGGTTTCCCAATTGTACACCTTGTTAAAAATCGACTTTTCAATATCATTCCCAAGTTTTGGTATGCCGTCATCAAAAACAAGCTCGTTTGTAATTGTTCCTGGGTCGAGCGTGTCCAATGTGATTCGGTCTGAATAAAAATGGATGTAAGAGCTTGTGCGTATTGTAGCAGTGCCAGATGGATCGCCTTTTTTGCAGAACAAGATATTCAGTTTCTGATGTACACCAGTGAATAAACTCCCAGGCCGATCTGCATAAGAGTAAATCTCCACAATAGATGATTTTGCTAGAACCAGATCACGAATAGGTTTCATTCTTTTAGTCGTAAGAAAAGAAATAGGAAGAATCATTCCGACTACGCCACCGTCACTTAATAAATCTAGACTTCTTTCAACAAATGATGCAAAAATGTTGCCAGTTTGAGAAGATGACAGGGTTGGCTTATACGATTTAACTTTTGATAATTCTATATAAGGAGGATTACCGACAACTATATCAAATCTAGTAGCAACGCGTCGCCAATTAAATGGGTTGCATTCTGATAACCACTCTTCATAATTGAATACTTTAGGCTGTTCTTCAAAAATCCTTTTTAGAGATCTGCGGCCTCCATATCCATTTCCGAGAACAGAATTACCTACATACAGGTGAAACTTGAGCTTGGGGACATTCTTAAGACTTAAACCATTGCTAAGAGCACAGTAGATAAGTCGAAATCGCGCAATTTCTATAGCTGTTCTGCTTATATCCACGCCATAAATCTGATCAGATAATTTAATTATTCTTTCTTGTATGTCGTTTTTCTCATCTGTATTGTTTAATAAAAGATATTCGAAGGCACTGAGCAAAAATTCTCCTGATCCACAGGACGGATCTAGAACCTTTGGTTGGGAGTTTGATTCCTTTGCATGATATTGATCCAAAGCTTTTTTTGCAATAAAATCAGTAACGATTCTTGGGGTAAAATATGTTCCTGTTTTTCTTCGATTTACAGCTTTCTCATAGGCTACACCTATATCATCTGGCGTTAACTCTAATGTGTTTGGTATGTAACTAAGTACGTTATCCAGCTTGGAGTAAGAAAACAAATCAGCTTCAAAACTATCACAAATTAAAAGATTCCGACAAACAACAAGAAGAAGTGTATCGAAATAGATATCTATAGCAAGGCTTTCATTATTTGGGTAGTGTTTCTTTCGAAATTGCTCAAATGATTGATAAAGCTCCGTAGACATATTTGTCCCCCTAACTGTCTATACCATTATAGCAAATAATGATGAATTAATCACGGAAAAATATCACCTAACATATGAGGTTTGTTAGAATGTAAAAAATTATAATTGATGAACAAAGTGAGTATTAAAAAATTGAAATTATCAACTGAAGCAATCCGGAACCAATATTTATAATAGGGTACCATTGAAAGCGTTTTTATGATACTATATAGTGTGATGAAATTTACTTAATGAGATAAGGAGAACAGTATGAAGAATATTAACGTAGTGATCTGGGGTTTCGGAGCCATGGGGCGCGGCATGGCCGACATGCTTCTGAACAAGAAAGGTGTCACCATCACCGGCGTCTGCGACCTCCATTCCGAACTGATCGGCAAAAGCATCTTCCACATTCTGTCCCGCACGAAGGGCGGGCATCCTGACGTGCTTGTCAGCGACGACATCGACCGCCTTCTCGACAAGGACACCTGCGACATCGTGCTCTTGGCGACAGACAGCTTCACAAAGAAGGCCTTCCCGAAAATGAAGAAGGTCCTGGAGCAGGGCATCAACTGCATCTCCACGGCTGAAGAAATGGCCTATCCCAAGGCGCAGGACCCCGATCTTGCGGAGGAACTCGACCAAATCGCCAAAGCCAACGGCGTGACGGTTCTGGGCACCGGGATCAACCCCGGATTCATAATGGATTTACTTGTGATAGCGTTAAGTGGTACAATGGAACGTGTAGATCACATTGAAGCAAACCGCGTCAACAGCCTGTCCCCCTTCGGCCCCGCCGTGATGGAGGAACAGGGTGTCGGCATCACCGTCGAACAATTCGTCAAAGGCGTCCGGGAAGGAACCCTCGCCGGACATGTCGGCTTCGCCGAAAGCGTCCGGATGATCGCCGACGCCATCGGCGTCGAGCTGTCGGACTTCAAACAGCAGATGAAACCGATCATTACGTCCGTCGACCGCAAGAGCAAGTATGGCGAAGCCAAGAAGGGCAACGTCGCCGGCGTCAACATGACCGGCCAAGGCTTTGTTGACGGCAAGGTGTTCATCGACATGAAGCACCCGCAACAGATTGAACCGGAGATGGAAGGAACCCACACCGGCGACTACATCACGATCAAGGGTGTCCCCGAAGTGAACATGGCGATCACCCCCGAAATCGACGGCGGCATCGGAACCATCGCGGTCTGCGTCAACATGATTCCCCACGTGCTAAATGCCCGGCCTGGTCTCAAAACGATGATCGATCTGCCGGTGCCAAGAGCCATCTTAGGAGACATGCGCGACTTACTCGAAGATTAAACCCAATTTGATCAGGAGTGAATGACATGGCAGCAGAAGACTTGAAAGACAAAAACGCCCCGAAAGCGACCTCGACAACGAAGAAGAAAACCACCACGAAAAAGTCGTCTTCCTCGTCCGGTACGAAGAAGAGTTCAACCAAGAAACCTCGCGCTAAAGCAGTCAAAACGGACAGTGGGTCCACGAAACAGAGCGCTGGAGCGTCAACCAAGAAGAAAACGACGCGCAAGCCCAGAACCAAAAAACCCAAGTCCCAAGGCCGCATCAAGGACCAAAAAGAACTCTCGACACTCGAGACTTTGGAAGCCGAAATCGAAGGAAAACCGGTTCGCGAGAAGAAACTCGGCAAGACCTTCTATTTGATCTTTTCGATCGTGTTCTACGCGATCGCCTTCTTCTATGTCAACAACGTCGTCTACGACGGCGGCGACTATCTCCAGAGTGCGATCTTCGCATTCGCGGCTCTGTTCATCGCGTTCGTGTTGATGCTGTTCAACATTCACATGCTAGTCTTCCTGTTCTTCGTCCTGCCGTTCAAACGACTCTTCAAACAGGCGAAACAGGAAGCGAAGAAAGAAATCATCTATTCGGTCGGCAAGAACCAGGTTCAGACGACCTTCAACAAATACAAATCCATTTTCACGCTGGTGCTGTACGCACTGTTCGGCGGACTCATCGCCTACGCCGCCGTGATGGACGGCGTAACGAGTGACGAGACTGTCCTCGAGATCATCTACGGGGCGCTCATCTCACTGTTGATCTACCTCGTCGTGATCTGTTCGTGGCAGTATCTGTTCAACATCATTCCGTCGATCCTCGAAAAAAGCATCGACGCCAAGAACGGATACGTTCTGACGCTATCCGCCGCGGTGATCGCAATCTACATCATCTTCATCACCTTTGAGATCACCTATCTCGCGGAAATCATGATCTTCGTGTTGATCATCGGCTTTGTCGCCCTTCTGGGCGTCAATCTCAACATGATCGTCGGGGAGATCAACATCTTCCAGAATCTGCGTGGACGCAAGTCCAAGGCCGTTACACGGGTCGTATTCGTGATCTTCTTCGGCTTCCACATTTACGTCATCCTGTACGCCTCGGTTGTCGCCTACTCGATCTACAATTGGGAACCCGATTCCTTCAACTTCGCCGAGACCCACTACGACATCGAAGTGGACACGGAACTCTATTCGAATACCACGCTCATCGAACAAGTCTACGACAGCGGTGGCGAACCCATCGATGTGTTGTATGACATGGCCGGCAACGAAGTCACCGCCGGGTTCGATGAAGACGGCAACACGATTGATCTGTACGATGAACAAGGCGGCATGGTCTGGGACTTCTATGACGCGACCGGCGCCAATCTGTTCAACATCACCGATGGCGACGGCAACTTCGTTAACAACCCCGTCTTCTATGAAGGCCGTCTGGCCCGAATCGAATCGATCACGCCACGTTCGAACACCTATGGTGATTTCCTGTACTGGACCGTCATCAGCGTATCGACAATCGGTTACGGCGACATCGCGCCATCCACCGAATATCCGATTGCCCAGGCATGGGGCGGATTCCTGGGGATCTACGGTCTCACGTTCTTCGCCCTCAGTATCTCTTTCGTCTCCAATATCGCCATGGAAGGGGTAAACACCGTCAGACAGGAGAATCGCAAAGATGATTGAACAAGGAACTTACGTACGGATCCGCAAGACCGTATTGAAACCAGAAGAGCGCAGTTCCAATCTCCCCGATGATACCAAACAGGTCCCGTTCAAGATCTGGGTCAAAGGGTATCTTCAGGACGATTGGGCCGACCTCTTCGACATCGTCACCGTCAAAACCATCGACGGCCGTCTGGAAACGGGCCGTCTCAAAGAAGCAAACCCGCCATATCGCCATTCGTATGGCGATTTTGTTCCGGAGATCCTGTGTGTCCGGGACATCATCAAACACGACATGGGAGGCGATGACGATGCCTAACGCCTACGATGAACTGATGGCTCGCAAGAATGCCATCATGAAACAGAGCGTCGGTCTCGACTACGCCAAGTACGAACAAGGCGGCATCGCCTTCGATTACGAGGCAATGATGACCGACAATGACTACGACATCGACACGATCCGCGCCATTCAGCGCGACAACATGGTCGGCGACACGCCGTTAGTCGAACTGAAGAACATCACCGCCTACGCCCGTAAGTATGCGAAACCCGGCTATGGCGCACGGATCTTCCTCAAGGACGAAGCCGGCAATCTCTCGGGCAGTTTCAAAGCCCGTCGCGCCGCACTCAGCGTCCACCAGGCGAAAACGCTCGGCTACAAGGGCGTCATCGCCGCCACCAGCGGCAACTACGGCGCCGCCGTGGCCGCCCTCGCGGCCAAAGCGGGCTTGAAATGCATCATCGTTCAGGAGTGTTTCGACTCCAAGAACGTCAGTCAGCCGGAGATCCTCGAAAAGGCGCGCAAATGCGAAGCCTTCGGCGCGGAAGTCGTGCAGTGCAGCGTCGGACCGGAACTGTTTTACTATTTCCTTAAGTTACTGGACGAAACCGGCTATTTCAATGCCTCGCTCTATTCCCCGTATGGCGTCCGTGGCATCGAATCGCTCGGTCATGAAATCGCCGAACAGGTGATGCGGAAGACCGGGCGTCATCCCGAAGCCGTGATCGTCACCAATGCCGGAGGCGGCAATCTCACCGGCACTGCCCGCGGACTAAAGGCTGCCGGCGCGACAAACACCAAGGTGATTGGCGCGAGCGTCAATCTCTATGGTCTTCACATGGCCAGTGACACCGACTTCAACAAGAAGTCGTTCACGACCGGACATACCGGTTTCGGCATTCCCTTCGCGACCTATCCCGACCGCAGCGACGTACCGCGCAGCGCGGCCCGCCCGCTCCGGTACATGGATCAGTACGTGATGGTGAATCAGGGCAGTGTGTTCTACATCACCGAAGCGTTGGCCATTTTGGAAGGCATGGAACGCGGACCGGCCGGGAACACCTCTTTGGCGGCAGCGTTCAGTCTGTCCCAACAGATGAAGGACGACGAGATCATCGTCGTCCAGGAAACCGAGTATACGGGCGCCGGCAAACACATTCAGCCACAAATCTCGTTCGCCAAGCGAAACGGCATCGAAATCCTCTTTGGAAATCCGCTGGAAGAAGTGCCGGGCAAGAACATCATCTTCCCCAAAGACGGCAGTTATCTGAAACATCAGGAGATTCCCATGGAAGATCTGAGACGATCCTATTTGAAACGCTACAAGGACACTGACTTGTCCGAACAAGACATCGCATTCTTGGCCGAAGAGCTGAGAATCAGCACGAAGGACGTGCGAGACTTACTGTAAGGAGGGATCCACCCATGAAGGAGCGCAAAGACGACTTCATCTCACGTCGCAAACATCTGGAACAGATGAGTGACGAACAACTCAAAACCTACTTTTTCGAGCTGGCCGACAAGATTGTCGACCCGCTTCTTGACCTTGCCTACAAGAACACCAGTAAATCGATCGAACGCAGCGTGCTTCTGCGCATGGGCTTCAACAGTCTGGAGGCCAAAGCGATCGTCGATGTGCTGGGCGAGCAACACCTTCTTTCAAAAGGTAGTGGTCAATGTGTCTATCTAGTCGCCAGGGACAAGGGTGTGTCGATCCGTGAGGCGGGATCGATGATACAGTCCGGCAACGCAATTGACTACTTGAAAAAAACGTTTGAGGCAAGATCATGAAACTGAAACCCAACGAACGCCTCGATCTGCACAACATTCTCACGGATCTCGACAAGTATCGTCCCAAGCGCCGCGGTTGGACCTGGCGTGACGCCGGTGAACAGAACATCGGTGACTTCACGTACAAACAGGCCTCTCCGTCGCTCAAACACTATGTACCACTGCCCTCCGCAAGACACGTTGGAAACATCGATCCACAGCCTGATTCGGTCATTACCACGGAAATCGCATCGGGCCGTTTCGAAGATGACATCCGACGCATGCGGATGGCTGCCTGGCATGGCGCCGATCACATCATGGTAATTCGTACCGCCGGCCAATCTCATTTTGATGGATTGCTCGAAGGAACACCACAGGGAGTTGGCGGAATTCCGATCACGCGCAAACAAGTTAGAGCCCAGCGGAAAGCATTAGATATCATCGAGGAGGAAGTCGGACGCCCAATCAACTACCATAGTTACGTGTCCGGCGTCGCCGGTCCGGAAATTGCCGTCATGTTCACCGAGGAAGGTGTCAATGGCGCACATCAGGATCCGCAGTACAACGTGCTTTATCGCAATATCAACATGGTCCGTAGTTTCGTTGACGCTGCCGAAAGCAAACGCATCATGGCTTACGGCTCGATGGCTCAAATCGATGGCGCACACAACGCTAATGCCACCGCGAGAGATGCCTGGAAGGTCATGCCGGAGCTCTTGGTCCAGCATGTTATCAATTCCCGCTTCAGCGAGAAGGTCGGCATCGCTCCCGAGAACATTTGTCTCTCGACGGTTCCTCCTGCGGCCGCTCCAACACCGGATCTGAAATTGAATCTTCCATATGCGATCGCGCTTCGCGAGTTCATGAGCAATTACAAGATGCGCGCGCAGATGAATACCAAATACATGGAGTCCAGCACCCGCGAAGCCACCGTCACCCATGTGCTGAATCTTCTGATTTCGCGTTTGACCAGTGCGGATATTCAGAGTACGATCACACCCGATGAAGGGCGTAATGTACCTTGGCACGTATACAATATCGAAGCATTGGACACCGCCAAGCAAGCGATGATTGGAATGGACGATATAATGTCAATGGTCAGTCTTAATGACACAGGGTACTTGTACGACAAGAAACGTGAAATCCAAGAGCGTGCCATCCTGATGATGGAAGAAATCATCGAGATGGGCGGGTACTTCCAAGCAGTCGAAGCCGGCATGTTCGTCGATAGTGGCGAATACCCGGAGCGCAATGGCGACGGCATCAGCCGCGCCATCGATGGCGGCGTCGGATCCGGCACCGTCATTGAACGCGATAAGGACTACATGGCGCCGGTAACGGCACATTACGGCTACAACAACATAGCCCAATATAACCCCGATCTGGTGAACGATCCAAGTGCCTTGATTGACGGTTGTACCTTTGAGAATCCAGATAAGATCCAGTTCATCGATGAACTGGATGAAACCGATAATGTCTATCTCCGCATGGAGAGCACTGAGAAGTATCGAACCGGTGGCATGTTACGTCCTGAAGTCCAATGGCTGGGCGACGGAACGGTTACCGTCGATCTGTTTTTCGCCACCGATGCCCGCACGGCGGAAGCTGCGGCTCTGGTGACTGGAGAACAGATGAATCTCACCGATGTGGAGGTCATTCACAAAGAAGTTCTTCATCCCAGTGAAGGAACTCGGATTCAGTTGAAAGGGACCTTCAACTTCGATATCAAGATCGATGAACTGGAGCTTCCCGAAGTCGTTGAAACGCGTAGTGAAGACGAGGTCATCCAGTTCTTCAAGGACCACCCGGTGCGGGTTGTAGCCGGTACTGCCGGAAACGACGAGCACAGTGTTGGACTTCGAGAAGTATTGGATATCAAACATGGCGGCATCGAGAAATATGGCATCAAGTACGAGTATCTGGGAACCAGTGTTCCGATCGAAAAATTCGTCGATGCGGCCATTGAAACCAACTCTCAGGTCATCATGATGTCGACGATCATCTCACACGATGACGTGCACTACAAGAACATGCTTAAACTGCATAACTACGCCGTTGAAAAGGGTGTACGGGACAAGTTGATTCTGGTCGCTGGCGGTACTCAGGTGACTCCGGAAATCGCCCGTATCAACAAGATGGACCAAGGATTTGGCCGTGGTACGAAAGGGATCCACATCGCTAGTTTCATTCTTGATAAAATGACGGAAATTACCGAGGAATAACCGATGAACATCGATGTCTTGGTCGCCGAAATTGGCTCGACCACAACCATAGTGAACGCCTTCATGATCCATACCGATCAACCGCATTTTTTAGGACGTGGTGTCGCCAACACCACGGTTTCGACGGATGTCAATGAAGGACTACAGGAAGCCATCGATGATCTGAAGAAACACCTTCATACCGAAGACCTCTCTTACAAGGAGATGTTCGCTACATCTAGCGCCGCAGGCGGTCTCAAAGTCACGGTTCACGGGTTGGTCTATGAAATGACCGTACGGGCTTCGAAAGAGGCAGCATTGAACGCCGGAGCGAACATTCATCTGGTTACCGCGGGAAAAATCAAACACAAAGATTTGGACCGTATCAAAGCAATTAACCCGAACATCATCATCGTTGCCGGAGGTACCGACTACGGAGAGTACGAAACGGCACTTTACAATACGGAAAAACTCCTCAAAATGGGTCTTGATATCCCCATCATCTATGCCGGCAACATAGAAAACCATGATGAAGTAAAACATCTCTTCAAGCAACACGGAAAATCCCAATATTTGAAGATTGTTGACAATGTCTACCCGAGGGTTGACTATTTGAACATCCTGCCACTCCGCAAAGTGATCTACGAGACCTTCGAAGAAAATATCATCCATGCTCCTGGCATGAGTGACATTTTCAAAGTTGTCAATCAGAAAATCATGCCGACCCCCGGAAGTGTGATGGAATCGACGATGATTTTACGCGAAAATCTTGGAAATATCATGACGATTGACGTGGGCGGAGCTACGACTGACATCCATTCAGTCGCAAATCCAAGCGAAGATTTCAAGGAATATTTAGAGGGTGAACCACTCTCGAAACGTACTGTTGAAGGGGATCTTGGGGTTTTCATCAACCACTCGAACGTCGTTGCAATGTTCCCCGAAAACACCCTTGCTGTTGCAGTTGGTTGCACCGATGAAGAGTTGGTGGAAATGCTCGGCGACTATACCTATATACCGAAAACAGCGATGGAAAAGCGTCTTGTATACGAGTTAACAAAGAAGTGTACACATACAGCATTGGATCGGCATGTCGGTGATCTTCGAAGAGTGTTCACAAGCTCAGGACAAAAAATCATACCCGAAGGTAAGGACTTGTCACAAGTCGAGTTCGTAATTCTTACCGGAGGGGCATTAGTGAACTTAAGCCATACAGAACGTATACTTGAGCAATATTTTCAGTCGAATCCACGCAAAATGGTCCCAAACAAGAACGTTAAGATCCTTAAAGACCATGATTACATCATGGCTTCGGTGGGTGTGCTATCATTGAAGTACCCGGAAATTGCTGTAAAACTACTGAGAAAATCCTTGAGAATTGAGTGATTCGCATGTTTCCAAGATTAGTGGTCAACTTAAGCAAGTTTCGTCATAATCTACGAGAACTGAAGAATCTATGCCATGATAATGGAATATCTATCATGGCTGTTTCGAAAGTATTTTGTGCTGACCAAAAATTGATTGATATATACAATGAGGAGCAGGTTGACTTCATTGGGGATTCGAGAATTGAAAATTTCAGAGACATGAAGACCGATATTCCTAAAGTTCTCCTTCGTTTGCCAAGTCATGGTGAAATTGACGATGTGATTCACCATTGTGACATATCTCTTAACTCTGAGCTGTCCACGATCAAGCTTTTGAACTACGCAGCGGGAACTCACGGTCTCAAACACGAAGTCATACTTATGATTGACCTGGGTGATCTCAGAGAGGGTATTTTTGATGAAAATGAGCTTTTTGACACTGTAAAACAAGTGTTGGACATGGAGCACATTGTTCTTCGTGGCATTGGAACCAACCTTACATGCTATGGTGGTGTGATTCCCACACCAGATAACCTAGGTAAATTAATTCGGTATAAAGAAGAAATCGAATCAAAATTCGATATATCACTGGAGATCATCAGTGGTGGTAACTCTTCCAGTCTTGATCTTCTGTTGAACAACAAGCTTCCAGAGGGTATCAACAACCTCCGACTGGGAGAAAGCGTCGTATTGGGGAGAGAAACAGCATATGGAGATTATATCGACAACACCTATAACGATGTATTCACGCTCGAAGCATCTATCATTGAGCTGAAACATAAACCTTCCGTCCCGATAGGTCAAATTGGTATGGATGCGTTTGGAAAGGTACCACACTTCGAAGATAGAGGAAAGAGATTTAGAGCACTCTTAGCGTTAGGCAAACAAGATGTGGATCACAGGCAACTGATACCGTTTGATACTATCAAACCGATAGGCGCAAGCAGTGATCACATCATTGTCGACGTGTCAGAATCGATCAATTCATATGAGGTTGGTGACATCATGAGCTTCCGATTGACCTATGGTTCAATATTGAGTCTCATGACATCAAAATACGTTACCAAAGACTACATTGGATAGATATCGCGAGACAGTTGCTCTAATTAACCTCAATCACCTCTATCAGAACTATCAAAACGTCCAAAAACTCGTTGGAAACAAGACGATCATCCCAGTAGTGAAAGCAAATGCTTATGGCCACGGTGCCATTGAAGTTGTACGCTACTTGCACGAAAGAAAAGTTGACCAGTATGCGGTTAGCCTACTAGAAGAAGCCCTGGAACTACGAGCTGAGTTCCCAGACATCAAGATCATGTGCATGGGGGTCATTGAAGGCGAAGGATTGAAGATTGCAAGCAAGAATGACATAGTGGTCACCATCAGTAACTTCGATCAGATCCAATCGATACCCAAAATGAAATCAAGATTGACGGTGCATCTTAAGGTTGACACCGGAATGAACCGTCTCGGATTTAAAGATTTGAACGATATCATTCGAGCTATCGAACTGTTGGATGACAACCCTCGGATTCACCTCGAAGGAATCTTCACTCATTTCAGTACCGCCGACAATGACAAGTCGTACTATGACATGCAGCTTCAGAAGTTCCAAGATATTTTGTCGAGAATTTCATATCCGTTTGAACAGATTCACATCTCCAATTCCAGTTCTCAGATCAAGTATGAAACGAACTATGATTTTACGACTCACACCCGTTTGGGAATCAGTTTGTACGGGTTGACCTTGGATGAAAATATGGACTTTTTGAAGAATACATTTACGTTAAAAACAAAGATCAGTCAATTCAAGAATCTCGTTCCTGGTGAGAAGGTTGGGTATGGTGCGACCTACAGTGCAACCGACCATGAGCGGATTGGTATTTTACCGATTGGATACGCCGATGGATTCATTCGCAAGAATGAAGGTGGCGATGTGGAGATCAACGGCAAACGCTACCTTATCATCGGGCGCATCTGCATGGATCAGATGTTCATCAAAGTGGATGACACCATCACCAAAAACGATGACGTCATCCTCATGGGTGGCATCGTATCCATTGACGAGGTTGCCGAACGCTTGGACACCATCAATTACGAAATCATTTGTTCAATCACGAATCGCGTCCCACGCGAATACATCAAATAACGAGAGGAAGTGACGCATGAAAATCAATGTATACTCCGAAATCGGACCGCTCAAGAGCGTGCTCTTGCATCGTCCCGGCAAGGAAATCGAGAATTTGACCCCGGACCTTCTGGAGAAGCTCCTGTTTGACGACATTCCGTATCTGGAAGTCGCTCAGAAGGAACACGACGCCTTTGCCCAAGTACTTCGCGACAACGGTGTGGAAGTCCTCTACATCACCGACTTGATGGTGGAAGCACTCGACCATCATCCGGAGATCAAGCAACAGTTCATCAATCAATTCATCGAGGAGTCGAACATCCTCTCGCGCAACGTCAAGAACGCCATCTATCAGAAATTGATCGAGCTCGACAACACGACCCTGGTTCAGGAAATGGTCGAAGGCATTCGAACCCATGAATTTGAAATTCACGGCCCCTTCAGCATCATCGACATGCTGGAAACGGAATACCCGTTCTTCACCGATCCGCTTCCCAATCTGCTGTTCCAACGCGACCCATTCGCCTCGATCGGCGACGGCGTCGCCATCAACAACATGATGACCGAAGCACGCAGTCGGGAAACACTTTTGTCCGAGTACGTGTTCCGCTATCATCCGCGGTTTGAGAAGGAAGTCATTCCCCGGTACAAGAAACGCTCCACCAGGTGGAAATCCGAAGGCGGTGACATGTTGGTTCTGAACAAGAAGACGCTTGCCGTCGGCATCTCCAAACGAACCGACCCGCGCGCCATTGAAGCCGTTGCCAGAGAACTGTTCCAACAGAACTCGACATTTGAAACGGTACTCGCCTTCAACATTCCCAAAACCCGTGCGTTCATGCATCTGGATACCGTCTTCACCCAGGTCGACTACGGGACCTTCACGGTCCATCCCGGGATCATGAAGGAACTGACAATCTTCGAAATCACCAAGACCAAAACCGATCTTGAAGTCGTCCGGGTCATAGCGACGCTCGAGGACATTCTCGAGAAGCATCTCAACCGTCCCATCAAGCTGATCAACATCGGCGGCGACGATCATATCACGGCCGGTCGCGAACAATGGAACGACGGCGCCAACACGCTCGCCATCGCCCCCGGCAAGGTCATCGTCTACAACCGCAACCACGTCACCAACGAACTGCTTCGCAACGAAGGCATCGAAGTCATTGAAATTCCCTCCAGCGAACTCTCGCGAGGACGCGGCGGACCGCGCTGCATGTCGATGCCCCTGTACCGCGAAGACATTGAATAAAGACTACTTTCGAAGGAGAACGCCATGAACTTGAAAAACCGCAATTTCATCACACTCTTGGACTACACACCGGAAGAAATCGATTACCTTCTGACGTTGTCGGCACGCCTCAAACAGGAAAAATACGACGGCATCCCGCACAAACTGCTTCCCGACAAAAACGTCGTCCTCCTGTTTCAGAAGGATTCGACGAGAACCCGTTGCGCCTTCGAAGTCGGCGCCCTCGATCTCGGCATGGGCGTGACCTATCTCGGTCCCAACGGCAGCCAGATGAACAAGAAGGAATCCGTCAAGGACACGGCTCGTGTCCTCGGCCGGATGTATGATGGCATCGAATTTAGAGGCTACAAACAAGAACACGTCGAACTGCTCGGCGAGCACGCCGGCGTGCCGGTTTGGAACGGTCTCACCGACCTCTATCATCCGACCCAGATTCTTGCCGATTTCCTGACCATCCAGGAAGTGTTCGGATACTTGAAAGGCATCCGTTTCACCTACGTCGGGGACTCACGTAATAACATGGGCAACAGCCTGATGATTGGCAGCGCCAAGATGGGGCTCCACTTCACCGGCGTCGCGCCCAAGGAATTGTGGCCCACCGACGAACTGATCGCCCAGTGCGAAGAAATCGCCAAGGAAACCGGCGCCACGATCCGCTTCACCGAAGACAAGATGGAGGGCACCAAGGACGCCCATGTCATCTACACCGACGTATGGGTGTCGATGGGCGAACCAAAAGAAGTGTGGAACGAACGGCTCCGCATCCTGTCGCCCTATCAGGTCGACATGGAGATGATGAACAATGCCGACGACAAGGCGATCTTTATGCACTGCCTGCCCGCCTTCCACGGTAATGACACCGACGTCGGCAAACAGATCGCCGACGAGTTCGGCGCCACATACCCCAAGGTGAAACATGGTGAAATGGAAGTCACCGACGAGGTCATTGAATCACCCCGCTCAGTCGTGTTCCAGGAAGCCGAGAACCGGATGCACACGATCAAGGCCGTGATGCTTGCGACCTTGAGTGATGTCCATGAGTAGATACGTCGTCAGTCTCGGCGGCAATGCCCTCGGCAAAAATGCCACCGAACAGAAAGAACTGCTCAAGACGGTCGCGAAACCGATCGTCAGTCTGATCAAGGACGGCCATGAAGTCGTCATCGCCCACGGCAACGGACCGCAGGTCGGCATGATCAACCTCGCCTTCACCGAAAGCACGTCGACACCCGACATGCCGTTCCCCGAATGTGGCGCGATGAGCCAAGGCTACATCGGCTTCCACATGCAGAACGCAATCGCCAACGAACTGGCCCGTCAAGGCATCCGAAAATCGATCGCCGCGCTCGTCACGCAGGTCGTTGTCAACGAACACGACGAAGCCTTTCAAAACCCGCGCAAGCCGATTGGCAGCTTCTACAGCAAAGAAGAGGCCGAACAGCTCGAACAATCCATGGGTTACACGATGGTCGAGGACGCCGGTCGCGGCTACCGTCGCGTCGTGCCCAGTCCGATGCCCATCGACGTCAAGGAAAAAGACATGGTGAAAACCCTCCTCCACGACGGTCACATCGTTATCACCGTCGGTGGTGGCGGCATTCCTGTGATCGAGAAAGACGGCGAACTCCACGGCGTCGCCGCAGTCATTGATAAAGACAATGCTTCCGAAACGCTTGCCGAGCTCATCGATGCCGACTATCTCGTCATCCTGACGGCCGTCGACAACGTCTACATCAACTTCGGCAACGACATGCAGGAAGCACTCGAGAAGGTCACCGTCGCGAAGATGAATCAACTCGTTGACGAAGGACACTTCGCCCCCGGCAGCATGCTCCCCAAGATCAAGGCCACGACGCGCTTCGCCAGCAACGGCAAGACCGCCGTCATCGCCTCCTTGGACAACGCCGAACAGGCCTTCAAGCTCAAAGCCGGTACCATCATCACACTGTAATCAAAAAGCGATATCACGCGATATCGCTTTTTTTCTTGACAACGGTGCAAGATGGGTGTATCATTAATGTATCATTTCGATATATCGAAACGATAGGTGGTGATGCATGTGAAACGAACCGACACCCAATACGCGATGCTAGGTTTTCTCGTCCACGAACCGATGACGGGATACGACATCAAACAGATGATCTCACGCAGCACGGGCTACTTCATGGATCCCAGCTACGGGACCATTTATCCGACGCTCAAGTGTCTGACGAAAGACGGCTGGATCAAGGCAACGAAGATTGCTGACGATGCCCGTGGGAAAATCCAATACGCGATTACCACAAAAGGCCGCCGACAGTTCGATGAGTGGCTGAACGCCCCAATCCCAATATCGGCCATTGGTAACGAACATCTGATCCGGGTCTTTTTCTATCGTCATCTGCCTACGGCGAGACGACTCGAACTATTGAAAGATGGGTTGAACCGGACCGTGCTCATGAAACACGAACTGTTGCAGCTGGATGAACAAGTCGGCTGCGACATGGGACAATACGAACGACAGACCTATCTCTTCGGATTGTCGTATTACGATGCGATGGCATCATGGTTTCAAACGATGATCGACGAATCGATCGAATGAAATGGAGGATGTACCAATGACCAAAGAACTTCATGTCGTGCTCGGCGCCAACGGCGTCACCGGACGCGCCGTCGTCGAGGAACTGAACGCACGCAACCTGCCCTACCGGACGGTGGGCAGACAACCCATGACAGACGACCATTACGTGCAAGCGGATCTGTTGAATCCGGACGACACCGCACGCGCCGTCAACGATGCGACCCATGTCTACGTCTGCGTCGGTCTGCCCTATGACACCAAGACCTGGGAGCGAGACTGGATTCCGCTCATGACCAACGTACTCGATGCGGTAAAAGACAAGCGACCCAAGCTGATTTTTCTCGACAACGTGTACCTCTACGGACCGCTCGACGTCCCGTTTGACGAACAACACAAACGGCGTCCGAAAGCTCGTAAGGGAAAGGTCCGCCTGGCGGTAACGGAATTGGTCGAAACAACCTGTGAAGAGCACGACATTCCCTATGTGATCGGCCGCGCCCCCGACTTCTTCGGCCCCGGCGCAACCGGCAGTGTCGTCTATGCGTCCTTTCTCGAACGGATGCTAACAGGAAAAGATCCCTTGTTCCTTGGCCGAATTGATCAGCTTCATTCGTTTGCCTACACCGCCGACATCGGGCGTGCCCTCGTCGTTCTCGGAACCAGCGACAAGGCCAACGGCAAGACCTATCACCTGCCGCTTTCAGGCAAACTAACGATCGTCGAACTGGCGGATTTGATGAACAAAGAACTAAACACGAACTTCTCCGTCAAGGCGACTGGTCCATTCATGCATGCACTGATCGGTCTGTTCGTTCCGATTGTCAAGACGATGAAAGAGATGCGCTATCAGTTCGATCATCCCTATGACATGAGCGACGCGTTGTTTCGGAAGGATTTTCCAAACTTTCAGTCGACCCCGATCGAAACGGCGATCCAAACCACCGTTCAATCGTTCCAACAATAAAAAAAGCGCTGGGTTCAGCGCTTTTTATTTGATGGTAGAAGGGTTAGTACGGGATATAACAGGCAGAATATCGCCACGCCGATGACATAGGCGAGGAGCTGCCACCACACGCTTGAGGTTCCGAACAAGCCGATGACACCAGCGGCGAAGACGCGGTTCGTCAGACCGACCAGACCGGCGAAGACGACGGCTCCGGAGGAAGCGATCGTGGCGGATAGAATTAAGCGGAATGGACGCTGCGTCAAATAGGGAATGGCCGCCTCGGTAAGTCCGATCAGCGAGGCTCCATAAGCGGCGTACTTGAACTTGTTATTAACGCCTTGGAACAACTTTGGGAAGAACGTGGCACAGACAGCGAGTGCAAGCGGTGGGATGACGGGTGCGATGAGCAAGGGGCCGCTGATCTGGTACTGGCCGTCGAGATAGGCCGACAAGGAGAAACTGAATGCGATCTTGTTGAAGGGGCCACCGAGATCGATGGCGGTGAATCCGCCCAGGATCAGCAGGAGCAATAGATAACTGGTTCCCGACAGCGACTCCAATGCGTCACGAAGCCAGTTGAATCCTTGTTCTAGCAGTGGTCCCAACACCAATGCGAAGATCAGGACATAGATGGCTGCGAATACCGCCTTCTGCCAGAACTGGATGTTCTTTCTGGTGAGGTTGTTCCATCCGATGATGAACGGAATCGGAAGCAGAAAGGCGCCAAGGAACGACAAATCATAATAACCGACGATGGCAGCGAAGAATAGTCCTACGACAAGACCAATCCATCGCAACTGCGCATGCATGAATACCAGAATGAACAACCCCGGGATGATCCAGGTGAATGGTTCGGCGATTCGATTGAACACATCGATCCGCGTTCCGATCAGAATCAGGATCGAATACAGCAAGATGATGGGGAAGACAATCTTGATCGCTCGTTCAAACCCGCGTTTCATAGGCACCCTCCTTTCGTATGTTCTAATCATATTATACATTAAAACAAACCGCCATATGGGATTGTTTCCAACGAGATGGTCTATACAATAATGACTGTTAAATGATCAAGTGGTCAATATTAATTATGATATTGACCACTCGTGCATTCAAGCCCTTCTCAAACGCAATAATGTAGTTGCATTCATTGTGGATAAATGATATAATTTGTATATACAAATGAGGTGATTGGATGGAACAATTTCTCTATGACAGCATGTATTTCGGAGTCGCTAGAATGCATCGAATCGTGTCGAAGGTGGCGGATGATGCATTCAAATCAACTGGCATGAGTCCGACATATGGATTATTGATGATGTTATTGGATGCCTGGAAGGAACTGACGCCATCGGACATTTCTTCGTCATTGGATATTTCACCATCGACAACGACACGTTTTTTGGACAAACTCGATCGGCTTGGTTACATTTCCAGAAGAAGCGAGGGGATTTATTCGTATGTCTCGTTATCACCGACGGGACTTCAGAAACTACCGGAAATCAAGGGCACCTTCGAGGAGCTCGAGATGAAACTGTCACGGATGCTGACAAGTCGCGTTGCCAATCGCATCAAACCGCAGATCATCGATGTGGCTACCACGATACAGGAGAAGACCGATGATTAAGCCATATGAGAAGATGACCGTGAAGACGCTGTGGACCGATCCCCATATCGCCAAACACATGCTGAAACACCATCTGTCCTTCGCAGATGACATCGCCTCACGCAAGTATGACATCATCGAACGTACCGTGGATTTCATATGGAATGAACTTGGTTTGTCACCGGGTAGCAAACTATGTGATTTCGGATGTGGTCCGGGACTGTACACCAACTTGCATCAACAACGTGGCGCAATCGTAACTGGTGTCGACTTCTCGGCTCATTCGCTAGCGTATGCCAAATCGCAGAACGCGGACGTCAACTACGTCGAGGGAAACTACACCGAAGTCTATCTGGGCGATACCTACGATGTCATCACGATGATTTACTGTGACTTCAGTGCGCTGTCTGATCAGGGAAGAAGCGCCGTGTTGAACAACGTTCGAAGACACCTCAAACCTGGCGGCATTTTCTTCTTTGACGTTCACAATGTCCATTGGTACGACAGCATCGAAGAAGGCCGGAGCACCTACCAGGAAACCGACGGATTCTATATGAACGGACCGGCGACCATTGACGTCACCGTAACCAAGTATTCCGGCGAGCGGATCGTTCTCGATCACATCGTCGCCAAAGGAGCAAGAACCGTTGAACTGTTCAACTGGCTTAAGGTGTTTACGGAAGGCGAAATCAAAGATCTTCTGAATCATCACGGATTTAGTGTTTGCTCCTTCCATGACACGGCATGGGGAATCAAAGATTCCTCCAGCGAACACCGGTTGATCATCGCCCAAAGAAATAATTGATACGGCCCCAAGGTGGGCCGTTTCAAATAATTCAAACACGCGGTTCCGTTTTTGACATTCATATGATATAATGTATTTCGACACGTCCTGTTGCGATTGCTGATGATTCGCACCGGGAGGGAACTCAAACAAGGAAGGAGAAACACATGGATATCATTTCTGAATTAGGGTTTGGAATGCTAGTATTCCTAGCCATCTTATCATTGTTACTGTTGTTGCTCAACATCATCGCATTGGTGAAACTCTTCGAGAAGGCAGGAGAAGAACCAATCGCCGCGGTTGTGCCGTTCTGGAACGTCTACGTGATGAACAAAATCGCCGGATTCCCGGAATGGCTGTTCATCCTGATCTTTGTTCCGTATCTCAACGCAGCATACATGTTGCTTGTCTACTTCATGATCGCCAGAGCCTTTGACAAGAGCGTCCTGTATCAAATTCTGATGGCCGTGTTCCCGGGCATCTTCACGATTCATCTGGGACTTGGCGACTCGTATTACGTTGGCAATTACTAAGCCAACAATCAACAATCCAATCACAACACCCGCAAGAGCATTCTTGCGGGTGTTGTTCATTCATGTGTCGAACATGACGATTTGGCGGACAATTAACCATTGAGGTATCCACGGATTTGCGGTATCATGAAACGTGGATGGGAGGGATCCACATGAATGAAACCTTGCAAGTACTCATGAACCGCGGCAGCGTCCGCAATTTCACCGATGAAACAATTCCCGAAAAGACGATTCAAACGATTTTACAGGCTGGCATGCACGCCGCATCGGGAGGCAATCTCCAGCCGATATCCATCATCCGCATCGAAGCGGAGGAGAATCGTCGCTGGTTTGTCGAACAGAACCTGCAGCCATTCATCGGCACAGCGCCGCTCAACCTGTTGTTCTGTATCGACTACCATCGGCTCAAACAATGGAGCAAGGCGCACAAGGCACCATTCGTGATGGACAAGAGCTTCCGGCATTTCTGGATCTCGTTCCAGGATGTCATCATCTGCGCGCAAACCATTGAAACCGCCGCGAATGCGCTGGGCATCGGGTCGGTGTACATCGGAACCACCGTTGACATCATTCCCAAACTGCAGAAGAAGTTCGCCTTGCCCAAAGGGGTGGTACCGGTGGTGCTTCTTACCATGGGGTATCCGACCAAACCACCGAAAATCGCTCCCAAACTGAGCGTCGACGCCGTCGTTCATCGCGAACAGTATCAACGTTGTTCCGATGACGAGGTGAACGCCTGGTACGACGAGAAGTACGCCAATCGAACCATCCCGCTTTCGGACAAACACCGCGAACAGATTCTGTCGGTCGTCCGCGAGACCGAAGGAGAAGAGGCGGTCGCGGATGTCGAACAATACCTGCAGTCCATCAGCGAGGTATCGATGCCGATGCGGTATTTCGGACTTCATTATGTCGCCAACTGGATGGCCCGCGACAATACCGACATCATGGACATTCTGTATGACAACGGCCTGATCTGGGCGCATCGGGAGAACCACCCCGCGGATTGAGTCGCTACATCGCTACTACAAAAAACACCGATTCGAGAACGACTCGAATCGGTGTTTTATATGCGTGTAATTGCGTTCAACTTGCCAGGAGGGTGATTGTCTTGCGGTCGTACTCGATCAGTCCGTCCTGTTTCATCGCCGCCAGCTCGCGGGACAGCGATGGGCGCTGGACGTAGAGTTTGCGGGCAAGTTCTTCTTTGGTCATGTTGAGATGGATGCGATTGGCTCCTTGGATGCGAATCTCTTCATGAAGGTAGAAGAGGATCTTGTCACGGATCGTGTCCTGGCTGAGCAGTTTGGAGTGCCAGTTGTAGATATAGACCTTGTCGGCGAGAAGCGTCAGAAAGTTATCTTGAAAGACGGTGTTCGTGCGCAGGTGGTGGCGAACCAGATCGTTGGGAACAACGGCGATGGTCGTCGGTTGGGCGGTGATCAGATTGCCGGGATAGTTGTGGTTGATGGTCCCATACAGCAAGACATCACCATAAATCATCCCCGCGGTGAGCGTGTTGATCGTAATCGTGTGGCCGGACAAGGTGTAGGCCTGGACATGGATGGATCCCTCCAAAACAACGGCGATGTAGGTCGACTCATCGCCTTCCAGCTCGATCGTGTAATTGGCGGGGAACTGTTTGCGCTCGATCGGGGATGTGTCGATTCCAGTGTTTTGAAACAACCGGCTATGTTTGAGTTCCATGGCGAGCCTCCATTCCGTAACATATGTTACATCAATTGTATCATGAACAACGATCTTCGCAAAGACGCAAAAAAAATTTTGAAAAAAGTTTCGCGGTAAAATCCCCTGTTCTGGGCGTCCTCGAGCGTATGTATTTATATAGAAAATATTTTTCCGAAAAATCTGAATAAATGTCTTGCATTGGCGTTTCTTTTTTGCTATTATGTTCAAGACTCACGCCTGAGTCAGGCTACGAAGTGGGAGGTTGCTGACACACCCGTAAGCGTTGTCTTGGTGGTCAGGTAATTTCCACGGAGCAAGTCTATTCTTGAAATAGGCAGAAGGAGGAAAACATTTATGGCGAACCAAAGTATCAGAATCAGACTCAAATCCTACGATCACAGATTGTTGGACCAATCGGCACAGAAAATCGTCGATACCTGTAAGAAAACCGGTGCGAAGATCAGCGGCCCCGTTCCGCTCCCGACCGAAAAAGAGGTATTCACGATCCTGCGCAGCGTGCACGTCAACAAGACGTCCCGCGAACAGTTCGAACGTCGTACGCACAAGCGGTTGATCGACATCACCAATCCGACACCCGCGACGATCGATAGTCTGATGCACCTGGACTTGCCGTCCGGTGTTGACATCGTACTCAAATAACACAAATTCAAACAAGGAGGTAACTCATGGCCAAAGGTATCTTAGGAACAAAAGTTGGTATGACACAAGTCTTCAACGAAGACGGGAAACTGATCCCGGTCACCGTTGTGGCATGTGAACCGAACGTAGTTCTGCAAAAGAAAACAATCGAAAATGATGGATACGAAGCCGTTCAACTCGGTTTCAAAGACAAGCGCGTCAGCCTTGCGAACAAGCCCGAACTGGGACACGTCGCCAAAGCCGATGCCAATCCTAAGCGCTACTTGAAAGAAGTTCGCGGCCCCGAGCTGTACAACTTCGAAGTAGGTCAGGAGATTAGGGTAAATATCTTCACGGAAGGCGAAATGGTCGATGTCACTGGAACGTCCAAGGGCAAAGGCTTCGCCGGCGTCATCAAACGCCACAACCAGCACCGCGGCCCGATGGGACATGGCTCCCACTATCACCGCGGCCCCGGTTCGATGGGTCCGATCGACCCCAACCATGTCCGTCCGGGCAAAAACCTGCCGGGTCACATGGGACACGAAACCAAAACGATTCAAAATCTCGAAGTCGTCAAAGTCGACTTAGAGCGCAACGTCCTGCTCATCAAAGGCTCCGTCCCGGGACCGAAGAAAGGCCTCGTGTTCGTCAAACACGCGGTCAAATCGACTCCGGTAGAGCCGCTCAATCCTGCGGATTTCGCTGTGGCAAGCAATGAACCTGCCACCGAAGAAGCAGCCGAGTAAGACGAGTCGAAGGGAGAATACACATGCCTAAAGTCACACTCTACAATCAGGCCGGTAACACCGTCGGCGAACTCGAACTCAACAACAGCGTATTCGGCATCGAACCCAACGAGCAGGCGGTTTATGATGTCGTCAAAGCCCAGCGCGCCGCAATGCGCCAAGGCACCGCCAGCACCAAGAACCGCGCAGCCGTTCGCGGCGGCGGTCGCAAACCCTGGCGTCAGAAAGGCACGGGCCGTGCCCGCGCCGGTTCCAACACCAGCCCGATCTGGGTCGGCGGCGGAATCACGTTTGGACCGACTCCGCGTCAGTACAAACTCAAAGTCAACAAGAAAGTGCGTCGTCTCGCACTGAAAAGCGTTCTCTCGAGCCGCGTCGCTGACGAGAAGTTCCTCGTCTTGGACAAACTCGAACTGAGCGACATCAAAACCAAGGACATGGTCGCCGTGCTCGCGAGCCTCAAGCTCGAAGGCAAAGTCGCCGTCGTCCTCGACCAAACCAATGAAGCAGTCATGCTGTCGGCGCGCAACCTGCCGAACGTGACCGTCACCACCGTCAGCCAGGCCAGCGTCTACGAACTGATGAACTTCCCCACCATCGTAGCGACCGCCGACGCCGTCAAACAATACGAGGAGGTGCTTGGATAATGTTAGCCAGCGAAATCATCAAACGCCCGATCATCACGGAAAAATCGATGCTGCTCGCCGAACAGGAGAACAAGTACACCTTCGACGTCGACAAGCGCGCCAACAAGATCCAGATCAAACAGGCGATCGAAGAACTGTTCGACGTCAAAGTCACGAAAGTCAACAAGATCAAGACCACGCCGAAGAAAAAACGCGTCGGCCAATACCAAGGTTTCAAACCAGCTGTTACGAAGGCAATCGTCACGCTCGCTGAAGGTAGCAAGATTGAAATCTTCAACGCTTAATCCTTAAGGAGGTTACTGTTATGGCTTTAAAGAAATACAAAGCAATGACGAATGGTACGCGTCACATGACGACTCTCGACTATTCGGAGGTCACCACCGATAAGCCGGAGCGCTCGCTGCTCGTAACGCTGAACAAGAAATCGGGACGCAACACGCAAGGCAAGATCACCGTCCGCCATCGCGGCGGTGGCTCCAAGCGCAAGTACCGCATCATTGACTTCAAACGGAACAAAGACAACATACCGGGCAAGGTCGCGACCATCGAGTACGACCCCAACCGCAACGCATTCATCGCGCTGATTCATTACGTCGACGGCGAAAAACGCTACATCCTCGTGCCCAAAGGCCTCAAGGTCGGCATGATGATCGAAAGCGGCGAAGGCGCCGACATCAAAGTCGGCAACGCCCTGCCGCTGCGCAACATCCCCGTTGGTACCGTCATTCACAACATCGAATTGAAACCCGGCAAAGGCGGCCAGCTCGTCCGCGCCGCCGGCACCAGCGCCCAGATTCTCGGCCGCGAAGAAAAATACGTGCTCGTCCGCCTCAACAGCGGCGAAGTCCGTCGCATCCTCGCGACCTGTCGTGCGACGATCGGGGAAGTCGGCAACGCCGATTACTCGCTGATCAGCATCGGCAAAGCCGGCAAACAACGCCATCGCGGCGTCCGTCCGACGGTTCGCGGTAGCGTCATGAACCCGGTGGACCATCCGCACGGCGGCGGCGAAGGCCGTCAGCCGATCGGGAAGAAAAGCCCGGTCACCCCGTGGGGCAAACCCGCCCTCGGCAAGAAAACCAGACGTCGGAACAAACCGAGCGACAAATACATCGTTCGCCGTCGGAACAAGTAGAGAGGAGGAACTCACATATGTCACGTTCAATAAAAAAAGGTCCCTTTGTGGACGAACACCTCTTCAAGAAAGTCGAAGCACTGAACAAAGAGGGCAAGAAACGCGTCATCCAGACATGGTCTCGTCGTTCGACGATCTTCCCCGAATTCATCGGTCATACGATCGCCGTTTACAACGGCAAGGAACACATCCCCGTGTACGTCCAGGAAGACATGGTCGGACACAAGCTGGGCGAGTTCGCTCCGACCCGCAGCAACCGCGGTCACGGCACCGACAAGAAAGCGAAGAGAAAGTAGGGTAGATGAATATGGAAGCCAAAGCAACTGCCAAGATGGTACGCATCTCTTCTCGCAAAGTCAAATTGGTCATCGACCTCGTTCGCGGCAAGTCCGTCGGCGAAGCGCTCGCCATTCTGCGCTTCACCCCGAAAGCGGCCAGTCCCGTTGTCGAGAAGCTGATTCAATCGGCCGTCGCCAACGCCGAACACAACTACAACATGGACGTGGAAGACCTCTACGTGAAGGAAATCTTCGCCAACGAAGGTCCCACGCTGAAACGATTCCGGCCCCGCGCGCAAGGTCGCGCCACGGCCATCATGAAACGCACCAGCCACATCACCTGTGTCGTGGCTGAGAGAGAATAGGAGGGTATCACATGGGTCAGAAAGTAAGTCCGGTAGGATTACGCATCGGTATCATCCGTGACTGGGATTCACGTTGGTACGCCGACAAAAACGACGTTGCAGACCTGCTGCACGAAGACATCAAGATCCGCGAACTGCTCGAGGATTACTACGTGAACGCAGCCGTCTCGCAAATCGAAATCGAACGCTCCAAAGGCCGCGTCATCCTGACGCTCCATACCGCCAAACCCGGCATGGTCTTCGGCCGCGAGAGCGCCATCAAGAACGCCATCGTCGAAAAACTGCAGCAGCTCACCGGCAAAGACGTGTTCATGAACATC
Organism: uncultured Mycoplasmatota bacterium; assembly: GCA_913062645.1. Lineage (GTDB taxonomy): Bacteria > Bacillota_I > Bacilli_A > Izemoplasmatales > Izemoplasmataceae > Xianfuyuplasma. The sequence goes on along the minus strand of CAJXVW010000002.1, from coordinate 285,333 downwards.
GTCGAAATCAAGAAGCCGGACCTCGACGCCAAACTGGTCGCCGAGAACATCGCCAGCCAATTGGAGAACCGTGCGTCGTTCCGTCGCGTTCAAAAAATGGCCATCCAACGCGCCATGCGCGCTGGAGCACAAGGCTGCAAAACCTTGGTCGCCGGTCGCCTCGGCGGCGCTGAAATCGCCCGCAGCGAAGGATACAGCGAAGGCAACGTGCCCCTGCACACGCTGCGCGCCGACATCGACTATGCCACCGCCGAAGCCAAGACCACCTATGGTCGCATCGGCGTCAAGGTATGGATCTACAAAGGCGAAATCCTCAAAGAACGCAAACGAGGAGGCAAACGATAATGTTAACTCCGAAACGCACCAAATATCGACGCCCTCATCGCGTCAAATACGAAGGCAAAGCGAAAGGCGGCATGTTCATCAACTTCGGTGACTATGGTCTCATGGCCACCCAAGGCGCATGGATCACCAACCGCCAGATCGAAGCCGCCCGTATCGCGATGACGCGTTACATGAAACGTCAGGGGAAAGTCTGGATCCGCATCTTCCCGCACATGGCGAAAACCGCCAAGCCGCTGGAAGTCCGCATGGGATCCGGGAAAGGCGCCCCGGACGGATTTGTCGCCGTTGTCAAACAGGGAACGATCATGTTTGAAATCGGCGGCGTACCGGAAGACGTCGCTCGCGAAGCGCTTCGCCTCGCCCAGCACAAACTCCCGGTAACCACGAAATTTGTCAAACGCGAAAGTGGTGATTCGAGTGAAAGCTAACGAAATCCGCACTTGGGAGACAACCAAGATCAACGAAGAAATCAAAGAACTCAAACGCGAACTGTTCGACCTGCGTTTCCAGCAGGCCACCGGACAACTCGAGAACACGGCTCGAATCGGCACCGTCAAGAAAGCGATCGCGAGAATGAAAACCGTTCTCAACGAGCGCGCCGAGTAGAGTGAGGAGAGAATAACATGGAACGCAAACAACGCAGAGTCATGACCGGTACCGTGGTATCGGACACCAACGACAAGACCATCACCGTTCTGGTTCAGACCTACCGCAAGCACCCGCTCTACGGTAAGCGCGTCGTCCAGACCAAGAAGTTCGCAGCTCACGACGAAGCCAACCAGGCCAAAGTCGGAGATGTCGTCAAGATAATGGAGACCCGTCCATTGTCCAAATCCAAACGATTCCGTCTGTTGGAAGTTGTCGAAACAACCTCGTAACAGCGGTTCAGAGTAAATAAGGAGGCTATCACCATGATTCAACAAGAATCAAGAATGAAAGTAGCAGACAACTCCGGTGCTCGCGAAGTCTTGACGATCAAGGTTTTGGGAGGCACGGGGCGTAAATACGCCTCAGTCGGAGATGTCGTCGTGGTTACAGTCAAGTCGGCTACTCCCGGTGGAATGGTCAAAAAAGGAGAAATCCTGAGAGCTGTAATCGTACGCACCAAAAAACCGATCCGTCGCAAAGACGGAAGCTATATTCGATTCGATGACAACGCCGCCGTGATCGTGCGCGAGGACAAGAGTCCGCGCGGCACCCGCATCTTCGGCCCGGTGGCCCGTGAGCTTCGCGAAGCCGGTTACATGAAAATCGTCTCGCTGGCTCCGGAAGTACTGTAAGGAGGAGGTACTCACATGAAAATCAAAAAAGGAGATACCGTCCGCGTCATCAGCGGCGCCAACCTCGGCAAAGAGGGCGAAGTCCTGAAAGTCTATCCGAAAACGAATCGCGTCATCGTCGAAGGCGTCAACAAAATCAAGAAACACGCCAAACCGACCCAGGCTCATCCCGACGGCGGGATCCTGGAATACGAAGCACCGATTCATGCTTCCAACGTGATGATCGTCGAGAAGAAGCAGGGTCCGACCCGCATCGGCTACAAGACCGTCACGGAAACCGTCCGCAAAAAACAAGTCACCAGAAAAGTTCGTTATTCGAAAAAAACTGGTGAGGTATTAGACTAACGGAAAGGAGGCCACTACATATGAATCGTCTGCAAGCAACATACAATGATAAAGTGCGCCCCGCACTGATGGAGAAATTCAATTACACAACCCCGATGGCGGCCCCGAAGATCGTCAAAGTGGTTGTCAACATGGGCGTCGGCGACGCCATCATGAACTCAAAAGCATTGGACGACGCGGTCGCCGAGCTGACCCAGCTCACCGGCCAGAAACCTGTCATCACCAAAGCGAAAAAATCGATCTCCAACTTCAAACTCCGCGAGGGAATGGCGATCGGCTGCAAGGTCACGCTCCGCGGCGAGCGGATGTTCGACTTCCTCGACAAGTTGATCAACATCGCGCTGCCCCGGGTACGCGACTTCCAAGGCGTCAGCAAAACGGCATTCGACGGGCGTGGGAACTATACCCTCGGTGTCAAGGAACAGCTGATCTTCCCCGAAATCAATTATGACAAAGTCAACCGCGTCCGCGGGATGGACATCGTCATCGTCACAACGGCCAATACCGATGTCGAGGGCCTCGAGCTCCTCAGTCAGTTCGGCATGCCGTTCCGTAAATAAGGAGGCTACTTCATGGCTAAAACATCATTAAAAGTGAAATCGCACCGCAAACAGAAATTCTCGGTCCGGGAATACACGCGTTGCGAGCGCTGTGGCCGTCCCCACGCGGTATACAGAAAGTTCAAATTGTGCCGTATCTGTTTCCGCGAACTCGCGTACAAGGGACAGATCCCCGGCGTCAAAAAAGCTAGTTGGTAATCACCACATGAATATGTTCCAAGAGATTGGAAGGAGGCAAACGAAATGGTAATGACAGATCCCATCGCTGACATGTTGACACGCATCCGCAATGCCAACCAGATGAGACACGAAACCGTCGACGTTCCCGCTTCGAAGCTGAAAAAAGAGATTTTGGAAGTCTTGAAACAGGAAGGCTACATCGCCGGCTACAAAGTCATCAAGAAAGACGTGCAGGACAACCTGCGTGTGACACTCAGATACATGGACAACAACGAACGCGTTGTCAAAGGACTCAAACGCATCTCGAAGCCGGGACTTCGAGTCTATGCGAAAAACAGTGAAATCCCGAAAGTACTGAACGGACTAGGAATTGCCGTGATTTCCACTTCGCGAGGCATCATGACCGATCGCGAAGCCCGCAAGCAAAAAGTCGGCGGGGAAATCCTGGCATATGTTTGGTAGGAGGTGTTATCATGAGTCGAATCGGAAAGAAACCCATCACACTCCCAGCAGGTGTGGAAGTAACACTCGATAACAATCACGTCGTCGTCAAAGGCCCCAAAGGCCAGCTCGAAGGCACGTTCAACAACGAACTGACCTTCACCCTCGACGGCAACGACCTCGTCATCGAACGTCCCAGCGAAAGCAAGTTCCATCGGGCCATCCACGGCACCACCAGAGCGCTCATCAACAACATGGTCGTCGGTGTCAGCGACGGCTTCAAGAAACAGCTGCGCATGGTCGGCGTCGGTTACCGCGCGATGTTGCAGGGCAACAAACTCGTCCTCAACGCCGGTTACTCGAACCCCGTGGAAATGGCGATCCCCGACGGCATCACCGTCGAAGTTCCCAAGAACACCGACATCACCGTCAGCGGCATCGACAAGCAGCAGGTCGGCGAATTCGCGGCCAACGTCCGCAAGGTCCGTCCGCCTGAACCGTATCTCGGCAAAGGCATTCGCTACATCGACGAATACGTCCGTCGCAAAGAAGGAAAAACAGCCAAATAAGGAGGAGTGAGAGCACATGATCAAAAACAAATCACGCAACAAGCTGCGCCAGAAACGCCATAAGCGCATTCGCCAGCATCTGGTCGGAACTCCCGCTCAACCTCGTTTGAGCGTGTTCCGCAGCAACAAGCACATCTACGCGCAGATCATTGACGACGTTAACGGCGTCACCCTGGTCTCCGCCAGCAGCAACGAAAAAGACGACAAAGCGGCCAACGGCGGCAACATCGACGCGGCGAAAGCCGTCGGCGCCAAACTGGCCGAACGCGCACTCGCCAACAACATCGACAAAGTGGTCTTCGACCGCGCCGGATATCTCTATCACGGCCGCGTCAAGGCCCTGGCCGAAGCTGCCCGCGCAGCCGGCCTGGTATTCTAGGAGGGTTCCCATGGACAACAACGATAGAAGAAGACGACGCAAACCGCGTCGCAGAAGAGAGCCCAAGCTCTTTGAAGAGCGCGTTGTTCACATCAACCGCATCGCCAAGGTCGTCAAGGGCGGCCGTCGCTTCCGCTTCAGCGCCCTCGTCGTCATCGGCGACAAAAAAGGCAAAGTCGGCTTCGGTACCGGCAAAGCGCAAGAGGTACCCGACGCCATCAAGAAAGCCATCGAAGACGCGAAACGCAACATGGTCAAAATCCCGATGTACAACAGCACCATCCCGCACGAAGTGATCGGACGCTTCGGCGCCGGCAAAGTGCTCCTGAAGCCGGCCATCGCCGGTACCGGCGTCATCGCCGGAGGACCCGTCCGCGCCGTATTGGAACTCGCCGGAGTCGAAGACATCCTGTCGAAATCGCTCGGTTCCAACACGCCGATCAACATCGTCCGCGCCACCTTTGACGCGATCGACACGCTGCGCACGGCCGAACAGGTCGCCCGCACCCGCGGTCTCAGCGTCGAGGAGATGTTGAACTGATGGGTAAACTCGCGATCAAACTGGTGAAGAGCACCATCGCCGGTACTCCCAACCAGAAGAAAACGGCCGTCGCACTCGGCCTGACCAAATTGCAACGTACCGTCGTCAGAGAAGATACTCCTACGATTCGGGGCATGATCAACGTGATCAAGCACCTCGTAGAAGTGAAAGAGTTATAGGAGGTATCATCATGAACTTATCGAACCTGAAACCAACTCCTGGCTCGACCCACGCCAAAAAACGCCTCGGCCGCGGCCCGGGCAGCGGCACCGGCAAAACCGCCGGCAAAGGCCACAATGGGCAGAACGCCCGCAGTGGCGGCGGAACCCGTCCGGGATTTGAAGGCGGCCAGACGCCGCTGTTCAAACGCCTGCCCAAACGCGGGTTCTACAACCCGCACCGCACCGAGTTCGCCACCGTCAACGTCAGTGCCCTCAACCAATACACCGAAGGCACCGTCGTCACCATGGACCTGCTCAAAAAAGACCGTCTCGTCCGCAAGGAACTCGACGGCCTGAAAATTCTCGGCAACGGCGAACTGACTGTCAAACTGACGGTCCAGGCAAACAAGTTCACCAAATCAGCGGCAGAAAAGATCGAAGCGCTTGGCGGAACAGCCGAGGTGATCTGATATGGACAACATAGTTGCAGTACTGAAAAACAAAGATGTGATGAAGAAAATCGGATTCACATTCTTGGCTTTCCTCGTCTACAAGATGGCAACTTACATCCATATTCCGCTCATCAACCCCGACATCATCAGTCAGTTCTTCGAAGCCGCCGACAGCGGCGTGCTCGGCATCGCCAATGCGTTCACCGGTAACGCGCTGAAGAACTACAGCATCATCGCCCTCGGCATCGGCCCCTACATCACGGCGTCGATCGTCATCCAGCTGCTTCAGATGGACATCGTTCCATTCCTGAAAGAGTGGCAGGAGGAAGGCGAAACCGGCAAACAGAAAATCAACCAGTTGACCCGCTATCTGGCCATCGGTCTGGCATTCGTCCAGGCGCTCGCGATGACCTATGCGTTCCGCCTGTCGGGAGACTCGATCTTCGACATCGGCGTCACCAACGTCAACTTCGTCACCTACACCTATCTCGCCATCGTGATGACCGCGGGTACGGCATTCCTGCTGTGGCTCGCCGATCAGATCACGATGCGTGGCGTCGGCAACGGCACATCGATGATCATCGTCGCCGGTATCGTCTCGACGATGCCCGGCATGATCACATCGTTGATCGAGACCTATCTCGCCAATGGCGCCGCCAACACCGAAAACATCCTCATCTTCAGTCTCGTCCTGGTCCTCTACATCTCCGTCATCATCTTCGTCACGGTCATGCAGAGCGCCTTCCGCAAAGTACCGATTCAGTATTCGAACCGTCCGGCCAGCGCCCGATTCCAAGGGAAAAGCGATTCGCACATCCCCTTGAAAATCAACTCGGCCGGCGTCATCCCGGTCATCTTCGCGGTCACGATTCTGTCGATTCCGACCACAGTCTTGTCGTACATCGACAACCTGCAAGCCACCACCGCGGGACTGTGGATCAACGAAATGTTCACCTACACCAGACCGCTCGGTTATGCGGTATATGTGGTGCTCATCTTCGTCTTCGCGTTCTTCTACAGCTTCGTCCAGATCAACCCCGAAAAGGTTGCGGAGAACCTGCAGAAACAGAATGCCTACGTACCGGGCGTCCGTCCCGGCATCGAAACCGAGAACTACATCTCGAAAACCTTGTTCCGGATCACGATCATCGGTTCGACCTATCTCGTATTGGTCGCCAGTCTGCCGATCTTCGCCAGCATGATCTTCAACCTGCCCGCCTATGTCCAAATCGGCGGAACCAGTCTGCTGATCGTCGTCGGCGTCGCGATCGAGACCACCAAACAGATCAAGACCCAGACGCAAGAACAGAATTACAGCGGATTCATCAAGTAAGAGGGATACTTTGAAAATCTTAGTGATGGGTCCACCGGGAGCCGGCAAAGGAAGCCAATCCTCACGGATCGTCGACGACTACAAGATGCCGTCGATCTCGACGGGACAGATGTTCCGCGACGCGTTCAACCGCGGCGACGAGATCGGCATCGAAGCGATGCGATTCATCAAGAAAGGCGAACTTGTCAGCGACGACATCACCAACGAAATCGTCAAGCGCCGGCTTCACGAAGCGGACGCGGAAGACAGTTTCATTCTCGACGGTTATCCGCGTACCGTCAATCAAGCCAAAGCACTGGATGAGATGCTGGACGACAAGGGCACCAAGCTCGACGCCGTCATCAACATTCTCTCCAGCCACGATGTGCTGTTCGAACGCATGGAACAGCGCCGGGTGTGCAAACAGTGCGGCGAGACCTACCACCTGCGCTTCAAGAAACCCGAAGTCGACGGTGTGTGCGACGTCTGCGGCGGCGAGCTCTATCAACGCCCCGACGACACCCACGAATCGGTCGAACGCCGTCTGGAAATTTACGAAACCAAAACCAAACCGCTGTTGGACTACTACAGCGAGCAAGGCATCCTGTACAGCGTCAACGGCATGCAGCCGTTCGACAAAGTCTATGCCGACATCGTGGAGATCCTGGAGGATCTCTCATGATCTCGATCAAAAGTCCACGCGAAATCGAATTGATGAGGGAAGCAGGGCGCATCGTCGCCCTCGCTCATCAAGCGGTGAAGGAACACGTCAAACCCGGCACCACCACCAAACAACTCGACCAGATCGTCGAACGCGTCATCCGCGATCATGGCGCCACGCCCTCATTCAAGGGCTACGGCGGTTTCCCCGCCAGCGCCTGCACCTCGATCAACGAACAAGTCGTTCACGGGATCCCGTCCGATGAGGTCATCCTCAAGGACGGCGACCTGATCTCCATCGACATCGGTGCCAACTACAAAGGCTACCACGGCGACAGCGCCTGGACCTACGCCGTCGGCACCGTATCGGACGACATCCGGCAACTCATGAAAATCACCGAAGAGTCCCTGTGGAAGGGACTGGAGATGGCGACCGCCGGCAACCGGCTCACCGACATCTCGCACGCGATCCAAAGCCATGCCGAATCCTTCGGTTATGGCGTGGTCCGCGAATTCGTCGGCCATGGCGTCGGCAAACAGCTTCACGAAGACCCGCAGGTACCGAACTTCGGACTGCCGCACCGGGGCGTGAGACTGAAAGCCGGCATGACCCTGGCGATCGAACCGATGATCAACATGGGACGCAAGGACGTACGCGTACTCGAAGACAATTGGACGGCCGTGACCGTCGACGGGCAACCGAGCGCTCACTACGAACACTCGATCCTCGTCACCGACGGCGCACCGGTCATCCTGACAACCGTCTAAAGGAGGAATTCTCACATGCCGAAAGAAGAAAAACTGGAACTCGAAGGCAAAGTCGTCGAGGCCTTGCCGAACACGGAATTCATCGTCGAACTGGAAAACGGACATCGCATTCACGCTCACGTTTCTGGTAAAATCCGTATGTATTACATTCGCATTCTACCAGGCGACCGCGTCACGGTGGAACTCTCACCGTACGACCTAACACGTGGGCGCATTACCTACCGCCACCGCAACAAGCGGTAATACGCCTTATAGGAGGAATTTATCATGAAAGTAAGACCCAGTGTAAAGAAGATGTGTGATAAGTGCAAGATCATCAAGCGCAAAGGCAAAGTGATGGTCATCTGCGACAATCCGCGTCACAAACAACGTCAAGGTTAATTAGGAGGAAATCATATGGCACGCATATCCGGTGTAGACATTCCGCGCGACAAGCGCGTCGTCATCTCGCTGACCTACATTTTCGGGATCGGCAGAACCACCGCCAAACACATCCTCGCAGCCGCTGAAGTATCGGAAGACACCCGCGTCAAGGACCTCACCGAGGACGAACTGTCGCGAATCCGCAGCGAAGTCGCCAAGGTCAAGACCGAAGGCGATCTCCGTCGCGAAGTGTTGATGAACATCAAACGCCTGCAGGAAATCGGAAGTTATCGAGGAATGCGGCATCGCCGCGGCCTCCCGACGCGCGGACAGAACACCCGCAACAACGCGCGTACGCGCAAAGGCCCGCGCCGCACGGTCGCGAACAAGAAGAAATAAGGAGGAAGACAGAACATGGCCAAAAGACAACGCAGAGTACGTCGTGTGAAGAAGAACATTCCTTCTGGAGTCGCCCACATTCACTCGACCTTCAACAATACCATCATCACCATCACCGACCCCACGGGGAACGCCATTGCGTGGAGCAGTGCCGGCGCCCTCGGGTACAAAGGAAGCCGCAAGTCGACCCCGTTCGCCGCGCAGCTGGCAGGCGAAGCCTGCGCCAAAGCCGCGATGGAACACGGAGTCCAGAAAGTGGAAGTCAGCGTCAAGGGTCCGGGTCCGGGCCGCGAAGCCGCGATCCGCAGCCTGCAGACCGCCGGTCTCGAAATCACCGCCATCAAAGACGTCACCCCGATTCCCCACAACGGCTGCCGTCCGCCGAAACGTCCGCACAAGTAACCCTTAAGGGAGGTTGTTCTTTTGAAAGATTTGAAATTCGAAAAACCGAACACTTCGATCGAAGTGTTGAATGAGACCAACACGTATGGGAAGTTCGTCATCACCCCGCTCGAACGCGGTTACGGCATCACGCTCGGCAACTCCCTTCGACGGGTGCTCCTGTCGAGTCTTCCGGGCGCTGCGATCGTCAACTGCGAAATCGACGGCGTACAACACGAATTCTCCAGCGTCGACGGCGTCGTCGAAGACGTCACCGGCATCGTCCTCAACTTGAAGGACATCGTCCTGACCATCGACAACGACGATCCCGACGTCGAGAAACGTTTGGAAATCTATGTGGAAGGACCTCAGGTAGTTACCGCCAAAGACATCATCTGCGACAACGAAGTGGACATCATCAACGAAGACCAGCACATCTGCACCGTCAACGACGGCAAGTTCCGGATGATCATGACCGCCCGCAAGGGCGTCGGATATGTCAACGCCGACGACAACAAGGAATTCATCACCAACCGTTCGGCGATCGGCGTCATCCCGATCGATGCCATCTACACCCCGGTGAACCGCGTCAACTACGACGTCGCACCGGCGTCAAGCGGCAACTCCAAGCAGGACAAACTGACCCTGGAGATCTGGACCAACGGCAGCGTCACCCCGCAGGAAGCGATCGCCATCGCCTCGAAGATGATGATCGAACACCTCGAAGTCATGGTCGATCTCAGCGAGAAGGTCAAGGAAGAAGAATTCATGACCGAACGCGAAGACGAACAGAACTCGCAAATTCTCGAAATGCAGATCGAAGATCTCGATTTGTCCGTCCGCAGTTACAACTGCCTCAAGCGCGCCGGCATCAACACGGTCGAAGAACTGACGCAGAAGACCGAGGAAGACATGATGAAGGTTCGCAACCTGGGCAAGAAGTCACTGAAAGAAGTCAAGACGAAACTCGACGAACTCGGGCTGTCGCTTGCAAGACATTAATAGGAGGTAATTCACATGGCTGGATACAGCAAACTGAACCGTCGCAGCGATCAGCGCAAGGCGATGTTGCGTGACCTTGTCACCCAACTCATCATCCACGAACGCATTCAGACGACGGAAACCAAGGCGAAAGAATTGCAACGCCTCGTCGAGAGAATGGTCACCCTGGGCAAGAAAGGCACTCTGGCGGCACGCCGCCAAGCCGCTCAGACCGTCCGTTTCCTGGACGCCGGCGACGACCAGAACGCCCTGCAGAAACTGTTCAGTGACATCGCACCGCGATTCACCGAACGCAACGGCGGATACACCCGGGTTCTCAAAATGGGACCGCGCCGCGGCGACGCAACGCCGATGGCGATCATCGAATTCGTCGAATAACACACAATTAGAAAAGTCAACTCAGCCGAGTTGACTTTTTTGTTGTTGGGCTATGAACTTGCGGAATAATGTATAGGTCATCGAACCATCTGCCAAGGACAAACCGATGTGAATCACATCCTCATTTGATAAGGCCAGGGATATGTTGTTGTTCCGTGCACCGAGAATTAGAGCAAGCATGCCGAGGCGCTTGTTGCCGTCGACAAACGGATGTTTGGTGATGATCATGTAAGCAAGCATACACAGCTTGTCCATGACATCGGGATACAAATCACGCTCTTCAAACGTTTGGAGTGGTTGGAATAAACAAACATCCAATACATTCATGCGGACACCGGGAGTTCCGCCATATCGGTTCAACAATCGATGATGAAAGATAAGGAGTTCCTCTTTGGTGAAATACTTCATTTGGCCAGTTCTTTCATGGCTTTGTCATACTCGTCCATCACCGCATCCGCCTCGTGGATCAGGAATGCTCGTTTCAAGGTTTCATATTCTTCAAAATCCATGATGACATAGCTGGGCTTGTTGTGCTTCATCACGATGATGTTCTTTTTCTCTTTCAAGTCTTTGAGCACCTTGCTGAGTTGTTGATTCAGTTCAGTGGCGGATACTGTATTGTTGGTATCGATCAACATATTATCACCTCCATGTCACCTTCATTGTATCACAATTATTAGCAAAATAGTTATAAAAATAGTAATAATTATAGTTATAACTTGACAACTTAATATGACAGCATATGCCAAAATAAATATTGACATACATTGACATGTATGGTACACTGAACGTGACATCATCCAGGAGGTGGTTGTATGGCCGATTATTATACCCTTAAAGATTTACATGAGATCACCGGGTATTCCGACCGCACCTTGCGCCGCTATCTTGCCAAGGGGCAGCTCAAAGGACGCAAGATCGGCAGCGAGTGGCGGTTCACCAAAGACGACGTGACTGCGTTGTTTGAAGAGATCGACTTCTCGAAGTCGGTCGCATCGCTCGCCAGTGAGAAGGTCAAGATGTTTCTCCGCGGCGAGTACGAGAAGAAAGGAGACCACAGCATGTGCACGATATGGGATTTTCATGATCTTACCGACGACCAGGTGGAGCGCATCAAACACATCGTGATGCGCGTGTCGAACCAGCACAAGGGCATCGAGATGCGGTTCCATCAGGACAACGGTAACGTCCGGTTGTCACTGATCGGCGACATCGATTACATCGGCGACATCATGGACGACATTCGTCCCGTCATCAAAGGTTGACGACAATCCAAAAAACGAGTTCACAAGCGCTCGTTTTTTTGATATAATACAGTGGTACACAAGGAGTGTGATGACCCATGCGCATATTCTGGATCCGATTCCAAAAATACGTGCTTCCCGTTCTCTTCGGCATCTTCATGCTGGCGACTCTCTGGAGCCTGTTCTTCCGCAACGACCCGTTCGCGACGCTGCTGTTTTATCTGTTGTTCGACGCGCTGTTCGGCACGATGCTGTACTACCGCGTGACGAAGAAGGCGTTGATTACGTTCGTGCTCTATGTCGGACTGTTCTCGCTCTTGACGGTGTTGTCGATGGTGCTGGTCGGCGGCTGGGTGTTCATGATCGTGCTGCTCATCGACGTGCCGGTCGCGATTCTCGCTTATCAGGTATACGGCGACATTTACTGACAACATCAAACTCACAGGAGGGAGCGTGACATCATGCGACACTGGTTTTTGCTGGCCATCGTGGTCTTGGTTCTCGGTAGTCTGACTTCGATCATTTACTACATTTACACCGTACAGGACGAACACGCCAAGAAAGTTGTCGTTCAGGATGTCAAAAGGCTTCATTATTCGGTATTCACCTGGTGCGACCCGGATCTCAATCCACCGGGCTGCATGGATGGCGAGGAACTGTCGATCAACGACTTCATCCAACACTATCAGATCCCGACGGACGACGTCATCTGGTTCCACGAGGACAACTATGACCTCGACTACGACACGATCGTCGCCACCTACACCGACGAAGGCATCTGGCTCCATCTCGAAGCCGACGACGATCACAAGTACGAGTTTCACGGTCTCATCACCGACATCGACGACTTTGACAAGGATGACGTGCAACGAGACGACTGAATGAAAAAACGGACCTCAGGTCCGTTTTTGTTTGAATCAAGGTGATTGTTCCGATTACCGGAAGATCTTCATGGAAACAAATCAACTCCAAAATGGATGCGAATGATCAAGAAATGGGTCTGGATTGATTGATGCGCGCAAATCATACAAGACATACATGGCATCGAGTTTTCTGAGGTCCTGTTATAGGAGTAGCAAAACCGATTCGCGTGTCGACAGGCTCGGTTCCAATCGAGTTTGTGATGTGTTGTCAGGATTGCGAAGCAATTCGAGCATCTGATGGAACGCCAGTTTCGCGAAACGCTCCTTGTTTGGTCCGAGCGATGTCAGGCGTGGCAACAGGCTGTCGCACAGCATCGTGTCGTCAAAACTGACGATCGAGACATCCTGCGGAATCCGCATGCCGTTGCTCGACAACCAGGCGTAAAGCCATTGGGCTGCGGCATCACAGTGACACACATAGGCGCTTGGCAGGTTTTCTCGTTGAAACGTCAGATTCGGATTGTCTTGTTCGACATTGGAATTCAGATGACGATTCTCGCGAAATGCCAAACCGGCTTGCAACAACGCTTTGCGATATCCGAAGTAGCGATCCATGATGGCGCTGGTCGATCCTGTGTTACCGATGAAACCGATGTCCTCATGTCCGCTTTCAATGAGATAGGACGTCAACCGGTACCCGGCATCGTAATGGTTGATGTAGACACTCGAAACGCCCCCCTTTGGCACATGATAATCGATGAACACCGTTGGCACGTCCAGCGTTCGGATGTGCCGCATGGCGTCCGAATCCAACTGCCCGACAAAGAACAGACCATCGGGCTTGAATGACGCAGTCGCTTGTTGAATGGTCTGAATGGCATTCGACTGATGCAAGAACGCGACTTGAAGGGTGCTGCCAATGCGATTGCATTCCGCGCTCAGGAAGTAGAAGATTGTGGAATAGAACTGTTCTGAGGGAGTGAGAAAGAAATCCTGGTTAACAAAAAAGATGAACCGCTTGTTGTCGACGTCGACTTTCGCGGATTTCAGCTTGTAATGAACCGAATCAGCGTAAGCCACGATTTCTTTGCGCAGCTTGTCGCTGACCCCTTTCTTGCCTGTCAGAGCTTTGTGAACGGCAACTTTGCTGATCCCGAATTTGTCAGCGATCGTCTGCAACGTAACTTTTTTCATTTTGTTAACCTCCCTTGTTACTTCAACGTTAACACATTCATCCCATCAGGTCAACAAAAAAGGGCGGCAGATGCCGCCCTCATGGTGCTACTCCGGTTTGACGTAAGCGAAATTGGTGGGAATGCCGGAGATGGAGACGCCTCGGTCACCGCTCGTTACCGCGTCCCAGCGAGTCTGGTCGACCAATTCGACGTTGTCGATGATCGACAATCCCCAGGAGCTGGTTCGATTGTCAGCGAATTCGAGGTAATACTCTTTGCTGCTGTCGAGTCCGGAAATGTCCATCATGTGATTGTCCAGATTGGTGTTTTCTTTTCCAGACAGATTGTCACGACGGACAAAGCGCAACACTTCGATGTTGGTGCCGACTTCCTTGACGGAGACAAAAATCTGCTTGTCCCATTTCAGGCCGCCGCCCCAGTCGAACTCGAGGTAGATGTTACTGCCGTTGATCGTGAATGCGCTCGAGCGAAGGACGCCGAGATCACCGTCACCGCTCTCGTTGCTCTGAGCGATGCCGGAGTTGTCGTACCAACCGCCCTGGACGTCGTCCCAGCTTGTCAGACCGCTGGAGAAGTCGCCGTTGGGAATGCTGTTGGTCGCGCTTCCCGCTCCGTTGATGGAAGGAACGATGTTCTCCGCCAACGTGTCGGTGGTTGTCGATGGCGCTGTCTTGTAGTACGTCACGAATGCGTCGGCCGACAGGATGGCCCAGTCGTATGCCGCCGCTTCGGTCAGCACGAAGTACAGGCTGTCACCGAGACTGACATCCGCCAGGCTGCCGAGGTCGAAGTAATACTGGAACATGAACGCTTCGGCGTTGGTGATTGTAGAGCCGTATTGCGCGGTCGCCTTGGTGGTGTCATTGTAATGACGATTGGCGAATCGCGCCACTTCCGTGTGGTCCTCGGTCTTGCGGACGGAGACATAAGCGAAGTCCGGCGTTCTACCGCCGCCGAGTTTGAAACTGATCCAACCGCTGCCGCCGAGGGTGAAGTCCGCGGAGCGGAGATGTCCCATGCGTTCGGAACTCTGGTCCCACGTGAGCGAACCGCCTTCGACACCGATGTTGTAAGTGCCTTCGCGATCGTATGGATAACCGCCGCCAAAATAGGTTCCGCTGACGACACGATCGTCGATGAAGGCCGCCATGCCGCTTTCATCCTTCCAGAGGGTGTAGGCGTTCCAGCCGGTGAGATCACCGGTCTCGAAGCCACCATTGTAGAGGTTGTAGGACGCCTGTCCGTAGACGGTCACAAGGTTGTTCGAGCCGTCTTTGGCGATCAGGTACGGTTTGACGCTGACAGCGTTGGCTTCGGCGATCGACAGGACGAACTCATTGGTTGTCCCGAGATACTTCATGCCTTGATTGCGCTGCACGCCCGCCGTGTCGATGTAGAGGTCGGCTTGCGAGGTTGAAGAAAGCACGCCGTACTCCACCAAGGTGTACCCGCTGGGTAAATAGAACTGGCCGAGATAGGATTTGTATCCGCTGCGCAGCGACAGGTTGTAACTCAATCCGACATGAGGGCTGTCGGACGGTGCGGATGTCGCGTACACGGCGGTGATGGTGACGCTTTCGAGGACGGTGAACGAGTAGGTCGACTGGTAACTGACCGTGCGGTCGTTGATTTCCCAGTGATGGAAATACTCGCCCCCGGCGGGGGTGTCGGCGACGACGGTAGCGACTTCATTGTAGTCGTATGTGCCGCTCGTCGAACTGCCGGAACCGTCATCCGTGGTGCCGCCGTCGACGGTGAGCGTATAGGTGTCGCTCGTGCTCTTGTCGTAGCGGAGAATGAGGATGCGGTCTTCGTTCACGCCGGTGTAGTCGTCGGACCATTTCGGGGTGGAAGAAATCGTGTAGCCCGGTTTGGTCGGAAGGCCCTCGGTGATGTCGGTGCCGTCATTGCCGTCGGTGACGTACTGAATGCCGAGTTCTTCTCCGTTGGTGTCGATGAACAGGAGATAGAACGTCTCAGGACTTGTCGTGTCGGGTTTGAAGACGCCGGTAAGACTCATGTTGTCGGTTACGATGAATTGATGATCGATGGGCAAGTCTTTGCGGATGGTTCCGTTGAGCAACCAGAACGCGAACGTGTAGCCGGTGGTTTCTTCGTCCAGGTCGCCGTCAAAGGCAAGCGCCGCGCCGTATGTCGCGCTGACGGATACCGGTCCGGTCGTATTGTCACTGTCGAAATACGTCGTGACTTGAACGGTAACGGAGTCCGCGCCCTGTTGCGGCAGGGCGAACGTGTGGTTGGCCGAGATGAGGAACAGGACCGTGAACAACAGTAGAACGCCAAGTCGTTTCATGACCGTCCTCCTCACTCGAACAAGCCTTCGGTTCCGATGGCTCCGCCACCGAAATCGGCGCTGCTTGCAATGCTGTCTTCCAATTCGAATTCAATGATTTCAATGGTTGGTGCTTCGTATTCTTGTTTCATGTGATTCCTCCTTACGGTAATCTAGGTGCATGTGCCCATTCATCGTGTCATTGTTGTGATTGCCAGTTCAATGCGGGTGTTGATGCGGTGAAATTCCATACGCTTGTATCGAACCCTTCGAGCGTGGTTGGAGTGTTCATCGGTTCGCCACGAATGCCATCCCCCCTTCCGCTGTCAGGATTGCCGATGCGATCCAGGCTACTGGTCGCCATGTCATAGACGCAGTTGTCGTAGACGGTGTGGTACGTCCCACCAACGGTGTGTCCGACGAAACTGCCGACAAAAATGTCATCACCCGTTTCGGACGCGGTGACCGCGACCTTGCTGATGCTGGTCGCGACATGGCTGTTGTATCCTTCCATGCGGCCGATGAAACCACCGGCATGGACGAGGAATGCGCTGGTCGCTTCGACTGTGCCGAGCGCGAGACTGTCTTCGATCCGGCCTGATCCGAGATAGCCGACGAATCCGCCGACGTAACCGGGACCGCTCAGGACAACATCGGCGACACTCTGTTCGATGGTCATCCGATTGTTGCCCATGCGACCGATGAAGCCGCCGCTGGCGCTCTGTTCGCCGCCGACGACGGTGATCGTCGCCGTTACGGCGGATTGATATATCCACTGTTCGGCGGTGGGATCGTCACTGAGCCCGATCAATCCCCCGACCGTGAAATGGGTTGCTTCAATGGTGCCCGTGAAGGAACTTCGCACGACGCGGTTTCCTTCGCTCTGTCCGAACAGGCCACCTAGGAATCCGACGCCGTTGGTTGAGACGGCGAGGATCGACATGTCGACATCGACGTTTTCGATGTCGCTCTTGGTGGAACGCCCGGCAAGTCCGCCGACGCGGGCGTTGTTGGACGTTGTGGTGAGGTCGATCGAGCCCTCGAGACGGAGGTTTTGAACCACTGCTTCGGAGAGATTGGTGAAGAATCCGATTTCCGCTTCGTCCGCTGTGATGACAATGCCGGAAATGGTGTGTCCGTCACCATCGAAAAAGCCGGTGAAGGACATCGGAACCCACGAACCAGACAACTCAATGTCGGCCGTCAGGACGTAGGCGCCGTCGGGGTCGATCGCTCGGAGGGCGCTTTCGGTGGCGATTGCCGTGACTTCGATGTAGGCGCGAGTGCTTGGCTGTGACGCGACGAAACCGTCCGCGTCGGCGACGACTTGGACATACAGTGCGCCGTCGTTCAAGAGTGCCGTCGGCAAGGTGTACGTGGTTGTGGTGATGGTGGAGTAGAACATGCCGTCGACATAGATGTCGTACCGGGTCGCTCCGGTCACGGCGTTGAACGACAGGATGCCCGAGGCAACGGTGACGCCGGTCGGGGTGTCCAATTCCACCATCGGAATGGAGATAGCGGTCGTCGTCGCAATGGATGATAGGTAGGTGCTTGTATTATCCAATGCCGTGACTGAGACATCCACGTCGCCACCGTACAGCGCCGGCAAGATCAGTTCATTGGTAGTTGCGGTGTAGGTGTCGCCGTCAATGACGATGCGATAGGACGTGGCGTTGGCGACCGCATCCCAGGACAGAACACCATCGTCGAAGGTGATGTTGGCGACCGATGCGAGTTGTGCTCGCAAGGTCACGCTGTCGCTGAACAAACTGTTGCGGACATAGCCGGTCGGATTGCCGAGAGCGAGGATCTCGACGGTTGTCGGAGCGAGGACTTGATAGGTGAAGGTCGTGCCGCTGGCGGGGTATTCCACGCCGTTGATGCGAACCACGTAACCCGTGGCTTCGGCAACTGCATTCCAACGGATCGCGCCATTCTCCTGACGGATGCCGTCGGGCGGGGCGAGCTGCAAGTAAACCGTGAGATCGAGTGGTTCACTGAAATCGCCGAACCTGTCGCCGTCCGTCGCGCGGACGCGAATGGACAACTCTCCGAAGAGACGACCGGGAATGGTCCACGACGGTTCGGTGACGGTGATTGTCTCCTCGCCGGTTTCAATCTCGTATGCGGTGGCGTTGTCGATCGCATCCCAAGAAACAAGCCGGTCGGCTTCGAGACGAGGTTCGGGGCGATCCAGTCCACCGCCGCAGGCGGCCAGCAGGATAACGAGAACAAGTGTGATGGAACCTAGCAGTCGTTTCATGTCAGGCCTCCTTTTGGTTTGGCACCGGTGTGCTCGTGGTCGTGGCGCTGATGACCGTGAACACCGATTGTTGGTTGAGAATCTCGAGCGTCTGAGCGTCGCGCAGATAGGCGACGGCATAATAGGTCGCCGGGAGCGTGTACGTCGACAAGTCAACGCTGTCTTCCAGATACAAACCGTTGGCGTAAGCGCCTCGGTCGAGATGGCGAAAGTGCGGGACGGTAGCCGCCAGCGTTTGTTGGTCGATCAGTTGGTGATCGCCATCGAAGATGGCCAGCACCAGTTCCACGTCCCAATCGGTCTGATTCGTTCCGTATTGCTTGTTCAGGGCGAACGTTTCATAGGTGAGAATGTCCCCCTCACGCTCGAAGCGCACTGCTCCGGCACTGAAATCGGCGCGGGCGTTGGCCAGCCCGACGTACATGTCGCCGGCGCCATAGTAGAGGAACCAGGTGTTGTCGTAGCGGATCATCTGATCGGCAAACATGCATTTTTCAAACAGGCCGTAATCAATCTTGTTGGTGTCGGTCGGATACATCGACGGTTCGTCGAGATCCAGTTCGACGTTGGTCAGTTCGAACGGATTGGATTTCGTTGTCTTCAGTGCGCCGAGGGCGTAGAACCAACCGGTCGCATTGGGTTGTTCGTACTGGATGTTCTCATCGCTCAGACGCGTTCCGCCATACATCAGATAGATGTCCTGGTCGTCCGGTCCGTAGATGTTGGTGATGGCCATGCAGGATTCGTTCCACTTGGTCAGCGCTTCAATGCTGTTGGGACCGAATCCGGATGTATCGATGTCAACGATGTCCTCCGGAGCGATGTTGATCACGTCGTCGGTGAAGCCGATGCGGGTATAGGCGCCGTCTTTCATGTAGATCATGTAGACCATGCCGGTCTTTCCGGGACGAGGATCATTGATTTTGACGGCGTTGCCCTCGGGATCGGTGAGGAACGATCCGGATTTCAACGCACCACCGTATCCGGGTGCGATGTTGCCGACTTTGTGAAAGGTTTCGAAGTCGTGCGTGTAGAGAATGCCCTGGCGCGTCATCGAGTAATCGTACATCGTGTAAGTGATGTAATAAGTCGTCAGGCCATCGCGGTTCGGATCGTTCTGTATCTTGAAGATGCGGGGGTCTTCGGTGCCGCCGCCGTTTTCTTCGGCCAGCGTCGCCCACACCACCGGGTTGTTGTCACCACGGGTGAAATGGTATCCGTCCGGCGACGAAGCATACGACAGTGTCGACATGTGCCCGAGTTCATATCGTGTTCCGAAATACTGACGGAAGTTGTCCGGCAATTCGGAACGATAGATCATGTGGAAAATGTCTCGGTCGTCGTCGTAGATGACGCCGGGGTTGTAAACGGCGTAAGACTCGAATCCGGGGATGTCGCCGTCAGCGATGCTGGCGAGATTGGTGACCACGCCGTCGGCTTCGATCGGATAGCCGTGGGGTGCCAGCAAAAGCCCCTCTTCAAAGAGACGGATGTTGGTCATCGTCGGCCAGGCCGGACTGTTTTGCGAAAACTCCATGGCATGTCCGAGCGGCAATGCGTCGATCGCGCTCCAGTCGAACAGTTCGAACGAATGGATGGAGAACGTCGATTCCCATGGGAATCGTCCGGTTTTCTTGGTGGCTTCCGATGTTTCGCGCTGCACGAGTTCGAGTTTCACATAGCGTGCCGAAATCGGTGTGTCGGTCGTCAACGTGTCGACTTCGCCGAGTCCGACATCGGATCCGGCGATCCAGACCCATCCGGCATCGTCGCGCGCCGGTTGGGTCGCGACATCGCTTTGGACATAGATGTCGAAAATGCGGGCGAAACTGACCTCCCAGCGAATCTTGACGGTGTCGAAAATCGTATCCGCGCCGAGGTCGATCAGGACGTACTGATTGTCGGCGACGGTCGACGCCCATCGCGTTTCGGCGAGATTGTCCGTCATCGCCGCGGCGGGCAGTTCGGACTCGTTTTCGTGACTGGAGACCTCATAGACCGAGGCTCCGTTCGACAGACTGGGCGCGCCGTAAACTTCAAAACTGTAGAACGAGTAGCCGTAGGACGTCGCGCGCGACACGCCCTGAAAACGGACGAACTGTGCTTCCACATAATGGCTGAGCACGATGTCGTCAATCGTCTGTTGCGTGTTCGTCACGGTTTCCACGGTCGTCCAGTTCATGGCGTCGTTCGATAACTGTATCTCATATTCGCTGGCATACGCCGCTTCCCAGGTTATGACGATGCGCTTGATCTTCTCCATCGATCCGAGATCGACGTAGAAGAAGGCGTCATCGATTTCCTGACTGGCGTAACGCGAGTCGGGATTGGCGTCGACGGCGCGGGTGTTTGTGTTGTCATCGGTGTGGGGAGTGGAGACGACGCGCCGCCCGAAGGCGAGATCGACACCGTATGTAGCAGTGTCGGCGTGAAGCGCGTGCGTACCCAGCGACAGCATGATGCAAAGGAAGGCAAGCAGCGCGAGAGCGCCGCGGTTCAAGATGGTCGTTGGTTGCATGGTTGTCCTCCTATTCGACCGCGGACAATTTGTCCGCTTCATGTTGGATGATAGCTTCGGCGAGCAGCGCGCACGGCCATGTGAACCATTCGCGCGAGTAATCTGCGGGATCGTTGACATTGAACCCTTCATGCAGCACGAACGTGCCGGCCGTGTTGAGCACGATGTCTGCCAGCGCATTTCGCCATTCGACGTCGTTCGTGCTGGTCATCATCTGCATCGCCAGAGCCATCGGCCAGACGTATCCGTTCGGCGTGTGCTCGCTGCCGATGCCGGCGGCGAAGGTGCCGCTGAAGTAGAACGGATTGTCTTCGCTGAGGATGAAGGCGCGGGTGTTCTGATAGATCGGATCGTCGGCATCGACGAATCCCAGCCAGGGTATCGACAACAGACTCGGGATGTTGGCGTCGTCCATCAAGTTGTAGTTGCCCAGACCGTCGACCTCGTAGGCGAAGATCTCACCGTAGGTCGGATGATCGTAGGTACCGTGTTCGTAGATCGACGCCCGGACTTCCGCCGCGAGGTCGCTCGCCTGTTGGGCGGTCGTGCTGTCGAGCTCGAGTTCGGTGTAGATTGAGGCGATGTATTCGAGAATCACGACGGCGAACATGTTCGAAGGGATCAAGTATTTGTATTTCGATACGTCGTCACTGGGACGATAGGCGTTGTAGATCAGTCCGATGCCTGTCTGCACCGCAGTCGGATATTTGTCCTTGTCCGCCTGCGACACTTCGGCGATGTCGTAGTTGGCGTCGGAATGATTCTGTTCGGCGAGGAAGGTCGCGATGATCGTGTCGACGGTCATCATGTAGTACTTGTCGAAAATCGAGTCGTCGCCGGTGATGTCATAATACTGCTGGGCGAGCCAAATCGGATAACACAGCGAATCAATTTCATACTTGCGCTCCCATGTCGAACCGTCCAGATTGAAGGCGTTGGCGTAGGGGTCCATGCGAATGTACATGAACAGTCGACGGATCATGCCTTTGGTCATGTCGCGGACGTCAGGATCCTGATCCGCCCAATGCAGGTACTGGAGGATCTGTGCCGGCGAGTCGCGCAGCCACATCGCCGGGATGTCGCCGGTGATTGTGAAGGTCGTGCCGTCTTCGAGGTAACTGTTGACCCCGGGAAACGTCAGCGTCCCGGATTTTGGCGATTCAACGGTGAAGCCGTCAATCGTCGAGTAGAACACGTTGGACAAGATGGTGCGGAAATGGTCTTCGTAGAACGCGATGGTCGCCGCATCCGCATCGTCGGGAATAAAGTCCGATGGGTCGATACCCGCGATCCACGCGTCGACATCGGCGCGCATCACGGCGTACGTCCGTTCCGTCGCACCGAGATGATTCAAGTCGACGGCGATCTCGTCTCGCACGAATGGCATTTCCGGATAGTGTGTCGTCAAGTCTTCGAAGATGATTAAGCCCCACTCGGAAGCGGCGTTGTCCACCAACTCGAAATAGAGTTGGTCGCCGCGGTGTTCCTCGAGATCCACGAAGTACAAGTGCGTGGCTTCTTCATCGCTGAAACGGCCGCGGGAGTTGTAGGTGCGGAAGACTTCTTCGTTGGTTCCGGCCTTCCGAATCGACAGGTACAGATGGTCGCGGTTGTTCTGATGCATCGCTCCGAGCCGGAAGGAAACGAATGCCGAACCCTGAACCGTGAACAGACCGGACCGCAACACGCCCAGTTCGCTTTCCGAACTCCGGTTGTTGAGGCGCTGCCCATATGGACCGGCTACGACATGATTGTCGTTGAATGCATCCCCATAGGCGACGGTCCAACCGCTCAAATCGCTGGTATCAAAAGTCGAGTTATTGGGCGCAAATGGAGAATTGGGAACGGCGAACCGCGGTTTGATGTCATCTGCTAGAGAGCCGACCGTCTGATCGGGGGATGTCTCGTAATGCGTGATGAAATCGTCGAATGTCAGGAGTCCCCAGTTCTGTCGTGACCGATCGACGATCTCGATGTATACCGTTTCACCGAGATAGGTAGACAGATCAGCGATGTACGGAACCAGATTGGACTCGTTGAACCGGGCATAATCATCGGTCGTGTCCGAGTTGAACAACGTGTTGCCGAAACGGGCGTACTCGATTCCCGTTGAAGCATCCTTGATCGACACGTATGTCAGGGCGGTGTTTTGTCCGCCTCCCAGACGAAAACTGATGTAGCCGCTGTCCTTGATGGTGAAGGCGGTCGAGCGCAACACGCCGACTTCGGACTCCTGATACCGTCCGTAGAAGTACGACCCCTCTTGTCCGTAGGGGCGGTTGTGAGAAGGATCGATGATGGCGTCGGTCACACCCGCATCGGCGAACGCCGATCCGGACACCACGGTCCATCCGGTGAGATCACCGGTTTCAAAGCCACCGTTGGGGATTTGCTCATCATCGTCGACGATCGGATCGTCGTGATTGGTGTCATCCGGGTCTTCGTCGTCACGCCGACAGGCGGACAGTGTCAAAACGAATAGCATGGCAGTTGCCAGCAACATCCATTTGGGCATGGGAACACCTCCTAGGTAGTGGGATCGACGTAAGTGAATGCCAGCGGGAGACCGCTGATCGTCACACCGCGGTCGCCTTCTGGAACCGTCAACCAGGCGGCTTCATCAACGAGTCGGATGTTGTCGATCTTCTGAACCGCCCAGTCGCCATTGGCGTTGTCGGCGATTTCGATGTAATACAGTTTGGTGGAGTCGAGACCGCTCAGGTCGTAGATGTGATTATGGAAATCACCGGCCTGATACGAACTCAGGTTGTCGCGCCGAACCAGGCGCATCACTTCGATGTTGGTGCCAACCTCGCGGATTGAAACGAAGAGTTGTTTGTCGAGCGCTAGCCAGCCGGCCCAGTCGAACTGCAAGTACTGATTGGGACCATCGATGGTGAAAGCGCTGGAGCGCAACACGCCGGTTCCGGCATTGCCATCGACGTTGCTGATGGCATAGCCGTCGCTGATGGAGAAAACGCCATTGACATCGGTCCAACCGTTCAATCCATCGTCGAACGTTCCGTTGACGATCGCATTGGTTGCGGTTGTTGTGCCGGCAACGAGGGGAAGGATGTTGATCGCGGCTTGATCAGACGTGAACGTCGGTGCCGTTTCGTAGTAAGTGATCAGATGATCCAAGGACAGGACGCTCCACTCGTTGGACGCACCGTCGACAATTATGAGATATAGCGAGTCGCCCAGATCAATGCCGGCGATGGTTGTCAAATCAATGTAGTAGGTAAACAAGAAGGCCTCGGCGTTGTCCGTCTGGGACAGTGCGGTGTTGCCGAAATGGCGGTTGCCGAAACGAGCCAGTTCCGCGTCCGTTGCCGCGTCGCGGACGGACACGTAGGCGAATGACGTGTTGCGACCGCCACCGAGTTGGAAGGAAATGTGGCCGCTGCCACCGAGGATGAAGTCGCTGCTGCGCAGGTACCCCATTCGTTCTTGTCCCGAATCCTTGGTGATGGTGCCGCCGTATATGCCGACGTTGTAGGTTCCGGTGCGGCCGTAGGAGAAAGCCTCGTCTTCGAAGTATCCGCCGGTCACGACTCGTTCGTCGGTCCATGCCATCATGCCGGATTCGTCTTTCCACAACGAGAATGCGGTGAATCCGTAAAGCGTTCCGGTCTCGAACGACCCGTTCACAACGCGGTTGTGAGGATGATCGAAGAAGATTGTGAATCCGACATTTGAGCCGGCTGTCGTGTGCAAGGTGAAATTGTAGCTCGTCGAACCATCGTACAACTCGAGCAGCGCGAGTGGATCGAAGGTCAGTTCGCCGGTGACGGCATCATAGTGATAGTCGTCGGGATCGATCAGCGCTTCGCCCTGATGGTAAATGCTGTTGAAGGTGAAATCGTTCATCACGACCGCAAACGTCACCGGTGACAACGCGTCGATGTGGAAGTCCTCCGATGTCTGCGTCAGTTGCGGAAGCAGCGGTGCTGCGGTGAATGCGATATCAACGGTGAGCGTGGTGTCATCGGTTACGATTTCAAGTTCAACGGTGGTGTCCGCCTGGAAGATGGTCTCGAGTAAATCGGCATCGATGATCAGTGCGTTGCTGATGAGCGTGTAGTGTTCTGGATCAACCGTCGTCCCGTCGATGCGGACGTCGATGAGAGTGCTGTCGTAGAGCGTCAAGCCGATATCGATGTCGGCCATCGACGATTCCAGATACGTGGCGGAGGCGATCGTTGTGAATGGGAGTCGGCTGTCGACGACATCAAACGTGAAGGACGTCGCACCGTTGCCGTTGACGATGGTCATTTCCGCGGTTCCATAGGGTAGACCGGACAACGCAACGGCGGAAACGCTCAGCGTCGTACCGTCGAGTGTAACGTGCTCCGACGGTACTTGACTGCCGGCGATCCAAATCGAGTCGACCGTCACGGGACGGCCGTCGAGTTCGATTGACACCGTTTCGGGACTGCCCTTGTCGAAGGTGGTGAAATGGGATACGACGGAAAGCGGAGCGAGAATGTCGAGTTGGAACGTGACGCGGCCACCGTCAGTGTACAGCGTGAACTCGTGAATTCCCGGTTCCAGCGTGTTGAGATACGTGCTTTTCAGTACGAAGAACCGTGTGGAACCGTCGCGTTCGGGGATGGCGTAATCGACGTCCTCGACAAGCAGGACATCCCCATGATACAAGCGATGAATCGGGAAGTCGCTGTCGCCCGAAGCGTTTATGATCGAGTACGTGATGTCGGCCTCGGATGCGGGCGATTCACGTAAGAGATAGGTCTTGTCGTTTTGATCGGCAAGCACTGGAGCCATTTGTTTGTAGACGACATCCATCGTGATCGGCGCACTCTCAAAGCCGAGTTCGTCGATCGCGACATACGTGAACAAGACGACGCCGAACCATCCGTCGGCACGTTGCAAGGCGAACGACATGGTCTGGGGATCGAGCGTCAGGGTACCGAAATCACCGCTGCCGACGAGACCGCTTTGCGAGATCGATCCCGTTTCTGAGGGCGTGGCAGGCAGTTCGACGTAGGAATGATAGGTGATCGAACGCAGTTCCACCCCCGTTAGCTCGAATGGCTCGATGGCGCTGACGCGTAATGTTTCCGCAAGGATGGTTTCAAAGGTGAACTTGGTGACGTTTTGCGAACCGTCATTCGCAATCGGGGCGTCGCCGACGTTCAACACCACGTGCAAGGTCCCTTGCGACGTCGTGATGGCGATGTCGTGCTCGCCGTAGGGAAGGGTGGCGACCCATGCGCTGGTGAAGGCAATCTGGTCGGATGTCACAGCGTATGATGTTTCATCAACTTGATCTCCGTTGAGGAATACGATGACATCGGCTTCGCGTCCATACAGCAGCACGGGAAGCACGAGTGGTGCGTCGTCGACGCTCTGTTCCCGCACCAATGGCAGGTCGCCGCCGTTCCATGCGGGTGGTTGGAGGGCCTGTACCGTCAGTGTGATGAACGGTTCGCCGAACAAGCGGACAACATGATCGCCGATGGACAGTGTGTTGAGGAAATCGGCCGTGATCGTAAGAACATTGCCGGAATAGGTGTAATCAGTGCCGACCGTCCAATCGAGGTCAATCATGGTGAACGAGGCGGCGTCGATGACGTTTTGATAGGGCGTGATCACGAAGTGCAAGGGTTGGCTGTCGGCAAACTTGACGAAGACCGCATTGGCGCGGTCGACCGTCGGTGTCCGCGTATCATTGACGGAAACCGTCACCGTCGTCGAACCGGCATTGGTGATGACGACGATCGGATGGTCGCCGACGGGCAGCGTCGCAAGGTATGACGCATCGAGCACGACGCGGCCGACGGTCTCGGGATCGATCAGGACATCGCCCGGAACTAGCTCGTACAATCCTTGCGTCAGTTGCTGAATCGGATAAGACAGGGAATCGTCTTCGATGCCCGAGGTGTCAAACAACAGTTCGATGTCCTGTGGGACTGCACGGTCATAGGACAGGTTCGGAGATCCCGTCAATGTCGGATCGACACGCTTGTAGGTCAGCGTGTAGACACGCGACGAGCTGGCGCCGTAGGAGTCGCTCGCGGTCATGCGCAACTCGACCGCGCCATGAAAGACGCCGTCGGGCACGAACGAGAAACTGCCGTCGTCAAGGTCGGTCAGCGTGCCCCGGTCGGTAAGCAGCTCGAATGTTACAGTCAGGTCGCCGACCGCATCAGAAACCAAATCCAGGAACGATTCTGCGGTGATGCTTTCTCCGGGGAACTTGATGAGATCGGTTTTGGTCGCCAGTGTCGGCGTGTCATTGATGACGATCGTCACAGACGCCGTGCCGCCGACTGTGACGATGGCGAGCGTGTGACCTGCTGTGGGTTCCAATTGTTCGAGAAAGGAAACCGACAAGCGCAGTTCACCGTCAGTCAGATCATAGTCGGAAGCGGCCAATGATGCGCCGTTGAAGCGGATGTCGTCGAGCGGCAACCCCTTGGTGTCGATTGTCCACTGAAGCGGGGTTGGATCACCGAGTTGGAACACCTGTTCCGTGATGGGTATGATGGTCGGCGTGACCGAACCGTCCGTCGGCACGCGAATATCCAATGAGAACGGCACGATCTCGGCGTCGAGCGTCAACGTCATGTCGTACGTGCCAGGATCCAGAACGTTCAGCGCATCGCCGATGATGGTGAAACCGGCATCATCGATGACGAAAGCCGTGTCCGGGAGATCGGCGCCGGCGAGATCGCGATCGACATACGGGGACAAGTCGATGTCATGACGAAGAGACTCGTCGCCGAGATGGAAAACGATCGGTCCAATCTCGATCGGGTCCGGTTCGTCAACTGGCGGTGTGTCAGGAGTGCATGCGGAGAGAAAACTCAGGACCAATAGAAGTGTTGCGATCGTTTTGATTCTATTCATTCAGATTCACCCCCAGGGTGTCGTATGTCACGACCGGAGCCGTGGCGAAATACGTTGTGATGTCATACACGAAGATCGTGTCCCACGCGTCGCCGGCGTTGTCGACGATCTCCAGATACAGATGGTCTCCGGCAAAGGATGAGAGGTCGATGTAATAGGAGACCGGCGCTGTGCCGTCGGCATTGCGGTTGGCGAAACGAAAGATTTCTTCGTTGGTGTCCTGACGACGAATCGAGACATAGGTGTCCTTGTCATACCGTGCCCCTTGAGCGGCTCCGAGGTCGATTTTGATCCAACCGGATCCATCCACGCGGAACAATGATGATCGTAGCAAGCCGCGCGCATCGTCGCCGCCAAGATTGCTTTTCAAGATCTCGTCCTCGACATGGAACGTCTCGCCGGAGCCGAACGAGACGGTATCGTAGCCGTCAAGCCCGAGTCGAAAATCGCCGTTGAACAGTTGATTGGGAACAAAGACGTCATCGAACGAAGGCGTCATGTCAACAGCGATCGTACCGTTTTCGGGGGATGTCTCATGGTAGGTTTCAAATGAATCGGCAAACAGCGTGTCGGTGCTTTGTGCGCCGTTGTCAACCAGTTCGAGGTACAGAGGTTCTCCGACATGCTGCGACAGATCAGCGCGATACGGTGTCAGGCGTCCGCCCGGCAGCGCCGCGAGATTGGCGAAACGTGCAATCTCGACATGCGTCGTCGCATGGCGCACGGACACGTAGTTCAGATAGGGATTGCCGCCTCCGAGTGAAAACGTGATCCATCCGGATCCGGCAAGTTCGAAGATGCTGGAACGCAACATGCCGAGACGTTCGCCGGCAAGGGCTCCATCATCGTCTTCGCGTCGTCCGAGCGACCATGACCCGTCGCCGTCGAGACCATCGGCACTTACGATGTTGGCATCGGTGAAACTGAGAATGCCTTGTTCGCGTTTGAATGTCGTTTGTGACGTCCAACCCATTAGGTCACCCGTTTCGAAACCGCCGTTGATGATGCGATGCCGGTTGTGTTCATCCAACACGACGATGCGGAATCGGTGCAGCGTTTCGTCGACGGTACGGACAACGAACTCGTGATCACCGGGATCAAGGGACGCGAGGTACTCCGTGCCTACGGTCAAGATGCCTTCGGCGATCGTGACGTCGGTGCGCATGATGTCGTCGCCCTGAACGTACAGGACATCATCCGCATCGAAGGTCACCTCATACGTCAGAACGTTCATCGCCGTGAACGAAAAACCCTCTTCAACCGATGTCAAGATTGTTGTGTTGCGGCACCCGGCAAGCAGGATGACGGCGAGGATGGAGAGCATTCGTTTCATCGCATGGCTCATGAAATCACCTCGTGTAGGAGAATGGATCGTCGACGACGGCGAGGTGGGCCTCGGCGTCCGACAAACCGGTATACAATGTCGCGGTGTGGTCGTCATGGCGGATCATGCCGCCCAGGAACACCACGTCTTTCAAGTCGTCTCGTTTGTGCTCGCCGGGAGCGAAATCCGAGCGTTCGCAGACGATGCGAAGGTCGCTGCAGGTTTGGCTTTGGTGATCGAACACGAAGGTCATGCCGTAGTAGTGGCGAACATCGCCTTCCGACATTGTTGCGATGTGTCCGACGATGCCCAGGTGGCGGTCATCAAGGACAAACACCTGATTGACACCGCCCCAGCAGTGTTCCTCGAACAATGTGTCGAGCAACAGTGCTTGCGCAAGCCGCTCGGGCGTGGCGTGACGCAGATCCGACACGCGAAGATACCCGATTGTTCCTTTGCCCGCGACGCCACCCTGGGGACGTGTGAAGATGTGCCAGTGCGGGGCGTCCCAGCAAACACGGACATCCTTCATGCCTTCCGGCGCAGTCAGCACGCGGGACATCGCTGCGAATGACTCTCCCCGATAGGCCACGGTTCGCCAGCCGGTGATGCGGTTGTCCTTGCTGTCGATCTCGGTTCCTCCGAGAATCACCGAATCCTCCAATACGGTCACAAACGGATCTTGAAGGTTGGGAAATCGGACATCGGTCGCCCGATAGGATGTCTCATTCATTCGTTCGAACAAACGCACGTCGGATTGTTCGCTGTCGCGACGTTCGACGCGCCCGGCGAGATACGTGACGCCACCCCAGGAAAACGGCTGAGAAATGTTGTAGACATCGTGCCCGTCAACACCATGAAAGATCAGTCGCTCCGTACGCCGGATGTTCCGATCATTGCGGTGTTCGATCAGTAGTTGATCGAGGGTTTTCGTTGTTCGTCTGGTCATCCTTTGATCCCCACTCCCGCGACGCTTTCCATGAATTGCTTCTGCATGAATCCAAACAGCAGTACCACGGGAATCATCGCAACGAGGCTGGCCACGCTGACGTAGTTCCACGGAACGATGTAACTGCTCGAACCACTGCTGTAAAGCGTCTCGAAGATATTGATGCTGTGAACCATGACCCAGTTGCTCTTGTCGGTGATGTAGAGCGCCGGTCCATAGAGGTCGTTGTAGGTGCCGATGAAATACAGGAGAATGACGGTCACGAAGACGGGTCGATTGATCGGCACGATGATGCGGAAGAATATCTGAAACTCATTGTAACCATCCATCCGGGCGGCTTCGATGAGCGCTTTCGGTATGTTCATGAAAAACTGGCGGAACATGAAGATGATGAACACGTCGGTGGCGAACCACGTGGCGATCCACAGCGGAATGTAGGCGACTTCCTTGAGTCCCGTGTTGACCATGAACTCGTAGATCGGAATGCCGAGGATCTCGCCGGGAATCATCATCGTGCTGAGCAACACGAAGAACAGGATGTTCTTGAAGGGGAACTCGTACATCGCGAAACCGTAGGCGGCGATGGAACAAGTCAGCACCGTCCCCGCCGTCTTCATCGCGAAGATGAACATCGTGTTCATGAACATCCGACCGATGCGGTAATCAGGATGTTGAAACACAAACCGGATGTTCTCGAACAACGCAAACGAGCGAGGCCAGAAGGTCGCTTGCTGCGATGCCTCGTTCAAATCCTTGAAGGCGGTCACAATGAGATAATAAAACGGTGTCAATGCAACAATTGCGAAAAGCACGAGCGGGATGTACACGAGCCATCGTCTGTTTTGCTTATGGTTCATGCCGCCACCCCCTATGAAATGTCCTTCTCGACATAATATCGAGACAACAGAAAGTGCATCAAGGTCAGCGCGAGAATGATCAGAAAGAATATCCATGCCATGGCCGCCGCGTAACCGAGGCGGAACGGCATGTTGAATGCCGTCATGAACATGTAAATCGGAAACAGCAGCGTCGAATTGGACGGAAAGCCTTCGCCGTTGCCCATTACGAATGCCAGATTAAACGCTTTCAATCCGTCGATTGTAATCAAAATGACGTTGAAGAACAACATCGGCGAGATCAACGGCAATGTGATGCGTCGAAACTTGTGCCATGAGCTCGCGCCCTCGACGGTGGCAACTTCGTAATATTCTTTGTTGATGCCTTGCAACGCGGCGAGAAAGACCAGCATCTTGACTCCGAATCCGAACGCGCTGATGATGATCATCGTCGCCAGGGCCGATTCCGGAGAAAGGTACCACAAAGGCTCCTCGCGCACGCCTAACAGGCCCAGCGCGCGATTGATCAGCCCGGTGTCGGGATTGAACAGGTTCTTGT
Organism: uncultured Mycoplasmatota bacterium; assembly: GCA_913062645.1. Classification (GTDB taxonomy): domain Bacteria; phylum Bacillota_I; class Bacilli_A; order Izemoplasmatales; family Izemoplasmataceae; genus Xianfuyuplasma. The sequence goes on along the minus strand of CAJXVW010000002.1, from coordinate 253,896 downwards.
ACACCGCGCCGACAGCGAAACTCGGCACGATGAATGGCAGGAAGTAGATGACCCGGAACACGCCGATGCCGGGAACGTCGGTATTCAGCAACATCGCCAGAATCAACGACGTGACAAGCACCAGCGCACCGCTTATGACGGCGAACACGAGCGATTGCTGAATGGATTTCCAAAACAGCGGATCCTTGGTCAACGCATACATGTAGTTTTCGACGCCGACGTAGTCGGTCGATACTGCGAAAATCGTCTTGTCGGTGAAACTGAGCATCATCGTCCGAACGATCGGATACAGGTAAAAGAGCGCGAATCCAAGAATCGCGATGCCGCTGAAAGACAAGAAATATCGTCGTTGCCTGGCCTGTATCAAACCGCTCCGGGGTTGCGTCATCGAATCACCTGCCGTCAGTCGTATAAATTGTCGTAGTAAGAGTCAACATTGGTCTTGATGCGATTGAGAACGAGCTGGATGTCGGTTTCCGAACCGCGTCCTTCGAACATCAGCTTGTACAGTTCTCCCATCACCAACTCGCGCATCACCTTGGAGAAGTCCTGTTCACGAGGCAATGGTTCGGCGAGTGCGACGGCGTCGAACAGGACGCTGATGTCGATGTCTTTCTGATCCGCTTCCGGAAGACTCGCGATGATGTCCTCCATGTTCTTCAGTGCGCCGACTTTGTTGTTGCGGTACATTTGTTTGGCGCCCTCTTCACCGGCCCACATTTTCAAGAAGGCAAAGGCGTCGGCGGGTTTGTCGCTGCGAACCGAGATGCCAAAGGCGTCGGCCGACAATTCTCCGCCGCGAGCGTCCGGTCGGTCGGTCGGTACCGGCAAAATCTGTATGTCCCAGTCAAGTCCGAGCGCTTCGTAACTGAACCAGTCGCCGAGATGTCCGCCCAGCATCATCGCCGTATTGCCGCTCATGAACGAAAAGCCGCTGGCGGATTCAATGGCGTCGGGAGCAAACTTCTCGGTTGCGTCGCCCATCGATTTTGCGACAAAGAATGCCGTGGCGTCATACGCCGCCTCTGAATCGAGTGCGGACACGCGATTGTTGCTTCCCGAGACATAGAACGACCCACCCATTTGGCGCAGATAGACCAGCCATTCGCCCCACCAGTTCAATTGGGTCTCGGCCCCGAACTGGCTGTAGTGTCGATCGCCGTTGACGTCGACGGTGTATTCCGACAGCGCAACTCCGGCGTCACGGTAGTCGTCGTAGGTCCATCCGGCTTGCGGATAGTGCGACTGTTCGGGCGTCAGATCGAGTGCCTCACGGAGTTCGCTCTCGCGCTCGTCGAACAGCGTTTTGTTGTAGTACAGCAAGGATGTGTTGAGCGATGTCGGCAACGCATAAATCTTACCGTCGATGGTCAGCGCGTCGATGATCGCATCGATGTAGATCGATGTGTCTAGTTCGGCGTCTGCTTCGATGTACGGAGTGAGATCGAGCAATGAATCTTTCATTGCCAAAACGGCGACAGTGCTGGTTTTGATGATGTCGGGTTCATCATTGGTGCCGACCAGTTTGCCGATGTCTTCGCCGTAGGTGGCGTTGATTTCAATGCCGGTTTCCGCAGTGAAATAGGCGAACAGTTGATCGTATCGGTCCTGATCCTCCTTGTCCAATGCAATGCGCAGTGTGTCGTCAACCCGATTGCATGCGCTCACAAGCGAAACCAGTAAAACGACAAGTATCAGCCAAAGGTGCGTTGTTCGACGAGTCATGAGGACACCGCCTCCATAGTCGCAAACACGTCCTCATGTGTGATCTTGCACAGTGCGATATGTTCGTCGCAGACACCGTAATAGATCCATAAGTAGCCATCATGCTGCAACGCTCCGCAGGTGAAGACGACATCGTTGAGGAAGCCGGATCGTTCGAACGGCTCGGACGGTTCGACCAGCGGTTTCACCGGTCGCATTTTGACAATCGACGGATTGTTCTTGTCGAGCACCATCGCGCACAAGTGATATCGATGTGCGGCATCCGCGCTGTGGTAAATCACGAGCCAGCCATGTTCGGTGGCGATGGGAACGGCGCCGGCGCCGACGCGGGCACTGTCGCGGTATTCGATTCGCGCCTGTTCAAGCACATTGTGATTGCCCCAATACAATAGATTCTCGCTCTCTGCGAGCCATATGTCCAGCGAACCGAAATGGGACAAGGACGGGCGATGAAGAGCGTAGAAACGACCGCCGATGGGTTCGGGGAAGATGGCGCAATCCTTGTTGTCGGCATGCAGAATCAGACCGAGCCGTTCAAACGAGCGGAAGTTGTCGGTTCGCATCAGGCCGACATTCACGCCAAACCTGCTGACGGCGGTGTAGGTGATGTAGTATGTACCGTTTATGAGCGTGATGCGCGGATCTTCGATCCCGTATTCCTCATAAGTGTTTTCCGGGAGAATGAAATTGTGAGCATCCCACTCGAAGTGGACGCCGTCGTTGCTGCGGGCAACTCGGAAGTGAGATATCGATGTCAGATACGAAGTCGCTCCGTTTTTGATGATGCGCAAGTCGGAGTAATCGTAATCGGGATGTTTGCGCGGCAGACACTTGTATGCGATGGTGTCGTAGTCCGTGTAATATGGAACGTGAAAATGTTCTTCGTCCGGTTGCACCAGTTCTTCGGCGACGCGGGCGATCATCACGAACTTGTCGCCATGGCGCACGACGCTTGGATTGAACACGCCGAGTACGCGAAAACCGTCCCGCGTGGGACGCAATTGCGAAGATTCGATGATGAGTTGCTTGACCATGTCAATCTCTCCAATCAGTCGATGATCTGAATCTTGAATGAGCGGATGTCGATGCGGGCGTCTTCGAATTGCGCACCGATGTCACTGCCGTTGACAACGAGATAGATTCGGAAGTTGTCGTAGGCGGGGTCGAAACGAACGACATGAACGCCGGTCGTGTTGCCGGAATCAATCTTGATCGGATTGCTGTTGATGACCGTTCCGTTCGCATCGTAGTAGAGGATCTTGACTTCCCACATCGTGATCACGAAATCGTTCATGCGCGTCAGCGCCGCGACATCCAAAACGATTTCAACCTGATCGTCGGGACCGACGTTGTAAGCTTCGCTGACCAAACCGCCGAACATGTATTTGGCTTCGGGATACTTGTCTTGCCGGATGCGGGCAAGATCGCCGTCAATGGAAACGGATGCGGGACTGAGCGCGTGAATGGTCGCATCTTCATCCTGGCGCGTGCGATCGGGTGTGATCCATTTGCTTTCGTCGAGAAAATCGGCTGGACCATACGACCCCAGTCGTGTGACGTCGAGCACTTCGATGGCATACTTGCGCAACGTACCATCGGGCAGTTTCAGAATGCCGGTTTCGCGATACGTAGCGGTTTTGCGGAAGGATCCGTCAAAGTCGGCGTAGCGTACGGCGAGCGTGCCGTCGTACGTTTCTTGGTAGAGATAACCGTTGATGTTGCGATAAATCGTGGCAGTGTCGATCGCATCGAACTGGAAGGGCACGAATGCGCCGTCGTTGACGCGGTCGTTCGTTGCCTGGTTCACCATGGTTGCGTCCGTCCGTTCAAAGGCGTTTTCGACAACATAGTTGCCGGAGTCGCCGCGTAGCGAGAGTGCCTGGCGTTCGCCCATCGATATCGGTTGCAAGATGTCGTCGCCCCAGGTGGTGCGGAAGAGATCGTCAAACAGAGCGAGATCCGCCGAGGATCCGTCGTATGCGATGTCGTTCAGCGCCTCCGACAGGTCGGCTGGATTTTCGTAGCCGGACAATGACACCACGGGAAGTACCGCTCGTTTGGACTGGTCGACACTTGAAATGGCGTAGATTTCGGTGTTGCCGACGGCATGGAACGTCAAACTTCCGTCGGGTGAGACGGAAACGACATTCGGATCGGCGCTGCGCCACAACACGGATTGGTTGTCATCTTCGACGGGATACACGTTGGCCGATAGTGTTTCGCCGGTCGTTCCCTTCAAGGCGCGAAGCACGTTGTCCTCAATCGAATTCGAAAGAATTTCCACCGATGTGATCGGTTGCTTGTCGTTGTAGATGGAGATGCTTCTGATCTTCAGTTCGGCGGTCTGCTGTTCACCGCTCGGGCCTTTGGCGAGAATGTGGAACGCACAGTTTTTCGTCTCACCGGCGTACTTCCAGCCCGTTGCATAACCGGGATCCGGTTGCGTCATGCGGGTCCGGTACTTGTCACTGAGCATGGCGTCGACGACATTGACTGAAACGGTTCCCGTTTCACCTTCGTCAGAGAGCACATAGTAATACTCGTTCTCGCCCTCGACCGACAGTTTTACTATGTATTCGGTGTAAACGTCGACAACGTCCATTTCAAAAATGACGGCTTTGGAGAAGTCCAGCGACAGCATCGGAGTTTGAACTCCGCCGTAGTTGTCAAGGCTGGAGTCGATGTTCCATATCACCGCAACGTCATCGGCGTTGTCATAGTTGACGGTGCCGCGCGGTGTGCCGCTGCCGAAACTCCGGATATCCGAAGCGGTATAGGTGATGCTGTTCCCATCCCAACCGATTGGTTCCTTGTCATCGGGATCGGGGTTGCCGGAGTTGCCGTTGCAGGCCGCCATCCATACGGCGAGCGTCAAGACAACTGTAAATTGTAGTAATCGTCTCATGATGAACACTCCTATCTGCACACGACGCGTTTTGACGTGGTGTCCGTACGTCCATCGCGTGTCGTCACGACGATCCGCAATGTGTAATCGGTATCCGGCAACAATGCCTTGTCGTATTGGTACATCTCAAGCGGAGCCCCTTGATAGGCGAGAATGTCGTCAAAGTAAATTGCCATGTCGGTGACTTCATCACCCCGTGGGGCCTGGTAGGAAATGGCGATTTCGCTGGATTGCGTCAACTCCTGGCGAGCGACCAGATTGGGGAGTGTCACGGCAGCGTCGTAGCGGGTGAGGATTTCGCCTTGAAGCAACAATGCTCCGTCGCTTGTGGCAAAGGCGCTTTCCGGAGGATACAGCCCAATCAACAACGACGAGTTGGCGGGAACGACGAGACGGAGTTCCCCGTCCACGTTGCGGCCGATCAGCTGTTTTTCAATCAAGTTCACGACGTCGTAGGGACCACCTTCAGGGGTCACGTGGATTGTGTGATCTTCATCAAACGGATTGTAATACAGGAAGTGACGGTATTCGTTTGTGCGCAAGCTGTCCGTCGCGTCCAGGTCGAATTGCAGAATGCCGTATTGATCGGTCTCGCTGACAATCGCTCCAAGACCGCCGACAAAGACGCTGCTGTAAATGCTTAAGTCGCTGTTTTGGCCGAACATCGTCGTCGCATCGCCCATGGCAATCGGACGAATGCCATTGAACTCTTGACGAAAGCCTTCGTACACCAGCAATCCGTTCGGGTCGAATTCCGGATAGTTCGGCATCGTCTGATGCTCGATGTCGAAAGAATGTGGCAAAAACCATCGGGCGTTGCTGGTAAGGTGCAACAGATATTTTCCGATCGCATCGGCGTAGCGCGTGTCATACTTCACCATGGGCGCCAAAGTCGTGGCGAGATGGAATGAGTTCATGGCAAATGCGTAATCACCACGTTGCCCGACCAGACCGTCTACCGGACGACCATTGAAATCACCGGTCATGACAGCCCAACCGGGACGGAAGGCGGAATCGCCCTCGAACAGATAGTACAACAGGCGGTCGATGTCATATTCGGTGCCGTGTCGCGTATTGAGAATGGCTGCGACATAAGGGGCATAATCGGTCATCGCTTCGTAATTTGGGTTTTTGGGATAGGTCATGAGGTAGTCGAGAACCTCTTTGGCGCCTTCCAGAAAGCGGTCGTCGCCGCTGATGAGGTACGCAGAATAGAACAAATAGGCCAAACCGCCATTGGGAGGCTCGATGTGATCGCCGACGACCGTCGGGGATTCGAGTACTACGTTAAAGCCGACAAACTCGTAGTTCGCGGTGCCGTCAACAACGAAATACGGCAATGCTTCGAGCCATTGCTCGGCGCCGTTGAGCACCATTTCTTCCATGTAGGGCGTGTCCGGGTACAGATGATATAAGCGGGAAAACATGATTTGCGGGAAAATGTCATACCAGAAGCTTTGGCCTTGAACACTACCATTGTGAACCAATTGACTGCCCGTATCGTAATAACGGAGTGTCATGTCGACGAAATCAAACGTATCACCGCCAATGGATTGAGCACGCTTGTCGATCCCCACCCAACTGGAACCCAACACCGACGGTATCACCGTGACTGCTTCGCTACCGGAACTGACGACGCGGTTGTCCGCCACGTATGTCGGGAGCCCGAACGATCGTTTCAGATATCCGGTCACAAGCGGGTCATAATCGTCCGGTTGTCGAGATTGATCGATCCAAAAGCCAAGAGGAGTCCACGTACTTTGATCGCTTGGATCGTACGATGGTGGTACGGCAACGTCGTTCGCCGCAAACGAAAACAGCAGCGTGTCCAGATCCAGTGCGTGCTGGCGGTAATCTGTGTATGTGTAATTTGTTGGAAAAGCGGGGAATTGATCGATTGTACGAATCGTTTTTTGCACACGTTCATCACGGACCAACAATGGTACGCTATCCTGCCGGCACGCGGCAAGGGCGACAATCGTGAGTGCAAGCGACAAGGACAGAAATAATTTTTTCATGGTGGACCACCTCGTATGGGATGTCACTTCGATTATATCAAAAAAGCGCTATCATAACAATGCTTTCAGTGAAAAATTAATTAATTAAATTAATCAAATAAGATTAAAAATACGATAAAAATTAATCTATTGCACATGGCATGATCGCATAATAATTAGATTATTAATGGTTATGGTAGTAAAAAGTTAATCGAATAGATGATTGGTTAATTTAACCTTTTTTCCGACATGATTGACAAAATTACAAAAAAACCGAGCCTTGTGAGCTCGGTTATGGTTGATGTCCAATGTCAATTCGCTGATACGTCATGTCGTCGTCCACGTCGCGATGAGACACGAGGATGATCGTCTTGTCTGGCAATTGACGCAGATTGGCAAGAACGAGTTGTTCCGTCTCTTTGTCCAGAGCGGAGGTGGCTTCGTCGAGAATGAGAACGGAGGCCTCCGACAACAACGCCCGGGCAATGGCAAGCCGTTGCAGCTGCCCTTCGCTCATTCCGAGACCGCGTTCGCCGACGACGGTGTCATATCCGTTGGGCAGGGCTTCGATGTCCTTGTCGATTACGGCGTTTTGACAAGCCTGAACCAATGCGTTGTCATCGATTTCGTCGCGGTTGTACCGGAGGTTGTCGCGAATCGTGCCCGACACGATGCGAATCTGTTGCGGGACGAAAGCGAAGTAGGAACGGGTCTCTGGTCCGATCGGCTGCGTGTCGTCGTCGTGGACCAGGGCGATGTTGCCGCCTGTCGGGCGCAACAATCCGAGCAACAGATACAGAAAGGTCGTCTTGCCGATGCCGGATGGACCGGCGAGATGAACGAGGCTGCCTTGGCGAACCTCGAACGACAGACCATTCAGAATTTCGCTGGCACCATAGGAGAAGTGAAGATTGTCGATGACGATTCGATCGAATGGTCGGACCGGGACTCGGTCCGTCGCTTCGACTTCCAGTGCCGCGATTCCTTGCAGGCGTTCAAAGGAGGATTCCATGGCGGAATACGCTGGAAGAAGATTGCCGGCGATGCGGAACGGCGATTGCATATATTCCGTCAACTGCAGGATCGCCACCAGCCCGCCGACGGTGAGCGCGCCGAGGGTGATGCGGTATGCGCCGAGGACGATGACCAGGGCGTAAGCCAGCATGAAGCCGGCCTGAAGGCCGGTCGATGCGACAATCGCAAGACGACGCGAACGAATCTGTTTGTCGGCATAGACCGTCTGATGTCCGCGAAGCAGGTCGAGCGTGTACGTCTCGGCCTGGTAGGATTTTATGACCGGCGCGTGATCCAGTTGTTCCTGAAGGAAACTGCGGACCGCCCCTTCGGCGTCCTGTCGCTCGACATGGCGTCGTTTCATTTCCTCGCGAAGGGTCAGGGCGATGATCAGCAACACCCCGCCGAAACCGACCAGCACCAGTGCGACCATCCAGTCGAGATAGGCCAGCAGCACGAACGCGAGAACGAATCGGAACGCCATGAAGGCGAACCGCGGTGCGATGTCGAGAACGCCATGGCTGAATCGGACCACGTCGCTGTCGAGATGATTCATCCAAAGCCCGGTGTGCTTGCTTTGGATCGCCGGCAGCGTTCGGCCCAGCAATGTTTTGACGTAGTGATCCTGAAGCCGTTTGTGGGTGGTGGTCTGATACACGGTCGCCAGATAGTTGGTCGTCGTTTTCAACACCAGTTGAAACACGATGAAACCCGCCAGCAATAGCGCGTTGAACACGATGTTGGCGACGTCGTTTTGAAGGATGTCGTCCAGCACCAGTTTGCTGACATAGGCAAAGCCGACCGCGGTGGCGCCAAGCACCAAATTCAACGCGGTCAAAAGCAGCAGGGGGCGCTTCAACCAGGGGAACTCACGGATGCGGTCACGATAGAATCGAAGGTAGAACATCACATCACCTCAATTTATTGTAGCATGTTGCAGGCGACAAGGAAAGGGCTTGTTGTTTTCGAATGCTGTGATATAATTACTTTGACGAGGTGATGCCATGGCCAAATTGCTGGTAGCGGGAATCCGCGTGGAACTGCAGTATGTTTTCGACGATTATTTCCAGACGTTGATAGACCCCTACGTTACGTCTTACGACAATCCGCAACACCGCATCATGGTCCGTGTCGAATCTGGATTCGATGTTCCGAACGGCTTGCGTGAAACGGCCGCGTATCGCAATCGTCACGTGTATCAGGACAACAATCAAACCTGGATCGCGGCGTACGATGAGAGTGGCGTCTGCAAGCAGATGATTTGCCATGATCGGGACTACCGCCTGATCACCGTCCGCCTGCATGAACAGGACGAACGGTCACGCTTGGCGGAGTTGGAATATGTTCTAACCGGCATGATCTTCATGGAACTTGCGCTTCTGCACGGACGGGTCGCCCTTCACGCCTCGGCGATCCGACTGGGCGACGACGCGGTGTTGTTCGCGGCGACGTCGGGGACGGGCAAGTCCACCCATGCACGCCATTGGATCGAACGATTCGACGCGACATACATCAACGATGACAAGCCGTTGCTTTATCTGGAAGACGGAAGGCTGTGGGTGGCGGGATCGCCGTGGTGCGGAAAGGATATGAAACAGGCCAATGATCATGCAACGGTCAAGGCTGTTGTCTGCATCGCAAGAGGAACCAACAAAATTGTGCAACTCTCCAATAAGGAAAAAATGGTCAAGTTGTTTCAGCATGTTGTTCGACCCCGCAATCGAGAGTTGCTTGATGTTGTATCAAATATGATAGAATCAATAATTGATAAGGTGCTTGTCGTCTCCTTTGAAAGTCGGATTACAGCAGATAGTGCTGCTGTCCTGCATCATGAAATTTTCGGAGGTCAATATGAAGATAAAGTCTGAATACATCCTCAAGGAATTGGCTGGGGAATACGTTGTTGTGCCATCTGGTCAAGAGGCGGTTTCGTTCAATGGCATCATCACGCTGAATGCGTCTGGCGCGATGTTGTTCCGTGCGTTGCAAAGCGGTGCCGAGGAGACCGACCTGATTGAGCTCTTGTTGGATTCGTTCGAGGTGACCCGCGATGTCGCCAGTCGTGACGTGCGATCATTTCTCGCGATCGTCCGCAAACACCGGCTATTGGAGTCGTGAAGATCGTATCACTGGCCGCTTCCGATGCCCTTCGGTTTCTCGAGGAGCATCTCGGCAATGATCAATCGGTCGTGCTCCGCGTGACTGGTTCCAGCATGCGTCCGTTGTTTCGCCATCGCAAGACATTGGTGGAGATTCGTCCCATCCGGCGCGAACCACGGCGCAATGACATTCTTTTGTGTCGCATCGGTGATCGGCTCGTGCTTCACCGTCTGATCGGAACCGGCGATCGACTGACCTTGCGCGGGGATGCGCGCTTCTCCAATGAAACCTGCGGTCGCAGCGACGTGCTGGGAATCGTTAGCAAATATGGTGCGGATGAACCCGCGAAACCTGTCAATCGTCCGCTGCAACGATTGCATGTGTTGTTGTACCGAACGGCGCTCAGATTCCGGCGAGCGATCCGCAAAGGACGTGATTCGAATCATGCTTGACACTGCCATGTTGCTATGCTCGATTGTCCGCGACACGATCGTTGGACAACGATTCGAGGGAACGCCGGACAATCCCGCTCTGTTGTTTCGCATGGCCAAGGAAAACGGGTTGTCCGGAACCATCTATCACACTCTCTGTCACAGCGAAGACACCACCGAACTGTGCGAGAAACTGCGACGCGAGCACTACGTTTACGTCGCCACCGCAGCACGCCAGGACGAGGCGATGCAAGATCTCCGCAAACTGTTCGATGAGGCGGGCATTGATCATGTCTTCATGAAGGGTTCGCGCTTGCGGAACCTCTATCCCGCACCGCACATGCGCTCGATGGGCGACATTGATGTTCTTGTCCGCGAACGGAACATGGATGATGTTCATCAATTGTTGGAAACGCATGGCTATGTGAATCCCGTCAACAGCGAAGCGCACGACCTGTTCACCCACACCAATCAGGTCACAATCGAGGTGCATCCCCGCATCTCGCGCAACATCGACGGCGGCGATCACACACTCTTTGATACGGCTTGGGATCACGCCGTCCCGTCGAGACAGCACGAGCACCAGCTCGAGATCGGATACGAGTTGGTGTATCTCATCTACCACATGGCGAAACACTTCCGGTCCGGCGGCGTCGGCCTGCGCACGTTTCTGGACATCGGACTGTACGTGGAACACTACGCTCAAGACATTCGCTGGGACACCGTCCGGACGTATCTCGACGAGATCGGGTACCGGCGGTTCGCCGTCACGGTTCTTGCCATGGCCCAACGCTATTTCGGACTTCCCACGAAACTGCCCGAACCAATCGAATGGACCGAAGGCACGTTCGAACTGATGACACGCTACGTCGCACTCAGTGGCGTGCACGGAACCGGCGAACGCTTCAATCGCGCCCTTGGTCGAATCAGCTCCACCGCCGGCGAACATCCACGCTGGACGCATCTGCGGCGAATGATTTTTCCGTCGCGGCAGGCGTTGCGGCATCGCTACCGGTTTCTGGATCGGACGGTGTTGTTGTATCCCGTCGCATGGACGATGCGTCTGATTCGCGTACTGTTCACAAATCGTCGCAAATCGATTCAGATGATGCGGCAAACGGCGATTCCCAAACAACACATTCATCGCGTCGCCGAGATGTTCGAGGAAATCGGGTTGTAACAATCCTCATCGTTTCAGTCCGCGGAACACACACGAGAGGTGAGACACATGAAAAAATTACTGATGACCGTGCTGCTTGCAACGTTGCTGGTCGGCTGCAAGTCGGCCGAGGATGAGCCAATGCTCGCAGTTCCGACCAATCTCGTTCACGAAGAGGACGCGATTCGTTGGGATGCGGTGGACGATGCCGGATACTACACGGTCGAGATCGACGGCACCGAAGAACTGGTGTCGACCAATGAATATTCCCTGTTGGAACTGGCAGACGGAACCTACGTCTTCCGTGTCCGTGCCAATCGCATGGATCGGCAATCCGAGTTTTCCGAGCCGTTGGAAATCACGTTAAGCCGCACCTATGAGATTCCGCGGAACGTGAACTATCAAGGCGGTGTCCTGGAATGGACCCTGGATGGCGAAGCGATTTCGTTCGAAGTCGCCGTCAACGATCAGACCTACACCACCGAGACAACACAAATGACTCTGCCGTTCCATGAAGACGGCCTGTTCACCATTCGCGTCAAAGCGATTTACGCGACGGGCTCGTCCGTCTGGTCAGAGCCGGTGTATCACCATACTTTCCCGGAAGCCAGCCAGGCATTCGATGCGGATTTCAACCGGCTCCTTCCAATCGATTTGCGGGTCGATGCCGTACTGACAGAACCCGTGATCGCACTGTTTCGAAATGGTCGTGGATTCCTGCCCGATGAATGGCTCGACATCCAGACCGATCGAGTCTACATCGCATCGTCGTGGCTCGCCGTGTTGACCCCGGGTGAGCATGTCATTCAAATCATCACCACAAGCGAACGCATTGATGTCACGCTCGAAGTCTATGAGGATGCCTCGCCGGCGATGATTTCACCCAATACCGTGTTGTTCGAGGGAAACGACCTCAGTTTTGAATTTGCCTTGTTCGGTGGAGAGTTCGTCACCGTCAGCGGTGCGGACATCGGTACCGCGGATTACGTGTTCGATGACGATACGCTGATTGTTTCGGCATCGTTCATTTCTGCCATCGCGACGGAGCAGCCGGATCGTGAAACCGTCATCTTGTCCTATCAGCTGAGCGCGCAAGACGACATCACCATCGGTTACATTTTCATCCGCCTGCACGAAGAGACACCAACACAGTAATGCCAACGCGACGCCCATCGGCGTTGCGTTTTTGTTATGATTTGATTTCGTCGCTTTTGGTAGTCGTGAGATATGTTATAATGGATGCGGCAACAACTCATTGACAAGAGGTGAACCATGAACACGATCGTGTTGTATCAAAGCAAATACGGACACACCAAGCGATACGCCGAATGGATCGCGATGGAGCTCGGCTGCGTTGCGAAACCGCTCGATGAAACATCGAGGAAGGAACTGACGACCTACGACACCGTCATCTTCGGCACCGGCATCTACATGGGCAAGATGAAGAAACTCGGCAAGTTCAAACGGATGATCAAGGATCAACGACCGATCGTCTTCGCTGTCGGCGGCAGTCTTGAAATCACGGAATACGGAGAAGAAGTAGAAGCCAAAAACTTCACTCCAGACGAACGGAACAAGTTCCCGTTTTTCTATCTTCCCGGCGGTATCGACCTGACCAAGGTCAAGGGCGTTCTCAAGTTCTTCCTGAACATCGGCCGCAAGGGTCTGGAGAACAAGAAAGACAAGACCAAGGACGACATCGAGTTCCTGCGCGGGTTCCACAACCCGACCGATCACGTCGACAGGAAGCACATCGTCGAACTCGTCGACTACGTTCGCAACCTGTGAGTGAACAGGCATCCGCGTCGGATGCCTTTTTGATTGCCGGCAAGACAAAACATCTGGTTCGATGGTGCCGCTCGTGATATAATCAACTCGAAGGAACGAGGTGGAACCGATGACGATCACCCTGCGCAACATCACCGAAGACGACGCTCCGCTGATAGTGACATGGAAACAGGATCCCTACGTTAAGATGATGGCGCTGGATCCCGGCACCACCATCACCCTGGATGGCCAGCGCGCCGACATTTCCCGAGCGCTCGAATGTGAGGACGCCCGCTACCAGATCATCGAACACGACCATCGGCCGATCGGTTACGTCCGGATCGACTTCATGGACGAGCGCCATGATGTCGCCTGGCTGCGTTTCGCGCTCGGGACCGATCGCGGACAGGGTCTCGCCAAGGAGGCCTTACGGTTGTTCATCGACAGTCTGTTCGATGCGGGATGCCACCGCATCGAAGCCGAGGTCTACGCCTGCAACGAACCCTCGAAACGAACCTTGGAACATCTCGGGTTCAAACACGAAGGAACGAAACGCAACGCGCATTTCGACGGCGAACAATACATCGACGTGCTGGTATACGGTCTGCTCGCTGAGGACGGCCGCTGATGATGCGCCAAAGCGATTCGGACATTGTTGTCGTCGATCCGCGGAAACACGATCTGAAAGCGATATACGTCTTCTATCAGACAAAAGCAGAGCGACACACACCGTTTGTCGTGCTGAGGGAACCGGAGTTTTTCGAAACCTATCGCGATGCCGTCATGCTGGTGCATCGACAAGAGGATGTGAACGGTCTGTTGATCGGCTCGTTGACGACCGACAAAGCCTACCTCAGTTTCTGTCTCGGTGCCGACGACGTACGACGACGGCTGATCGAACGATTCGAGACCCTGGTCAGGGAATCCGGTCTGACGAGCATATGGATTCATTTCTTCAATCCGATTCTTACCGCTTGGTGGGTGAAACCGGGGGTGACGCATCCGATGTATCAGGGTGTGGAACTCGATGGTGTGGATCACCGCTTCTACGCATCGCTGGGGTATCGTGACCACAGCGTGCAGGAAACGTATTATCGTACGCTGTCCGACTGGGTACCAAGCGACGCCATCACCGCGCGACTGGAACAAGAACGCGCGAACGGACTGGCGGTATGTATTTCCGATGCCACCCATCGTGATGCCCTCATGGTGTTCGCCAACGAGGTCGGACATCCCGGGTGGCAACGCGCGATTCTCGATCACCTCGATCATCCATTCGTGATCGCCCTTGCCGGCGAGCGCGTCGTGGGGTTCGCCGGACCGTTCTGGGTCGAATCATCAGGCCGGGGGTATTTCGCCGGAATCGGTGTATTGGAACGTTATCGCGGCCATGGCCTCGGGAAGGGTTTGTTTCAGATGCTTCTTTGGTGGCATCAGGAACACGGAGCATCCTATATGACGCTATTCACCGGTCGTGACAATCCGGCCGGACGGATCTACTTGGAACAAGGCTTCGAGATTGTCAAACGCTTCATGACACTCAAAAAAGAACTGAAATGAAAAAGAGACGATTGTCGTCTCTTTTTTTGACAGTTCACTCGGATATGTAGTCGTTCCAGAGTTTGGTGACATCGTCTTCGGCAATGGCGAAATGCGTGGCCGCCGCAGCTTGCGCCGCCGCATCGAAGTCGCCATGGTTGGTCTCGACCCATGTGCCCAGTTCCTTGGGTGTCGGCAAACCGTCGATGTCGAAGACGGACGTACCGATGGTGAGTGTTTGCGTGTAGTAATTGGTGTCTTCCGCCACCACCAGAACATCGTCGCAACGACCATGAATGGCAATCAAATCGTCGGGTCGTTCGTAGTGCCACATCAGAAAGGCGAGTTCTTCGAAGAGGGCTTCGTGGTCCTCGGAGCAGAAGAATTCGGAATCGATGGTCGCCGTGACAAAGCCGTCCTTGTCGGTCGTGGTATCCAGTTCATACGCATAATCGCTGGCAAAGGTGTCGATGTAGTCGGGGATGCTGAAGTCCGGCTTGCAGGCGACAAGCATCCATATCATCAGGACTGCGATGATTCGTTTCATGGAAGAACCTCCTCGTTGATGATCAACTCCATTATAGTACAACACCAATCGGAAATCAAAACCACGTTCAAGATGCCGTAATTAATTAGAACTTCTACAATTCCCGGAGATTATATACATTTACAAATAAGTTTGTGATATAATTTAATCAGTTAAAGTGGGACCAACCTACGACAATCACTTTCACATTCCCTTAGAAAAGGCGGTAAGCACATGGCAATCAAAATCATCAAATACGAAGGTTCGCCGGAAGTGTTGGCATGGAAATACCCTTCCGATGAACTCGCCACCTGGACCCAGTTGATCGTCAACCAGTCGCAGGAAGCGATCCTTTATCGCAGCGGCAAGGCGCTCGATCTGTTCGGTGCGGGGCGGCACACCCTGAAAAGCCAGAACATCCCCCTGCTCGGCAAACTCGCCCGGATTCCATTCGGCGGCGAAAGCCCGTTCAAGGCCGAAGTCTGGTACGTCAACAAACTCGTCGATCTCGACGTCAAATGGGGCACGCCCGACCCGATCCAACTTCAGGATCCGAAATACGGCGTGTTCGTTCCCGTCCGCAGTTTCGGCCAGTTCGGCATCCAGATCGTCGACGCCCGCAAGTTCCTGGTGAAACTTGTCGGCACCGCGAAACGCTTTGACAAGCCGACGCTCGTCAAGTACTTCCGAGGCATCGTGATGACCAAGATCAAGGACCTCATCAGCGAGTATCTCGTACTCAAGCGAATCTCGATTCTCGACGTCAACGCCTACATCGACGACATCAGCGAAGAAGTCGGCGAAAAGATCAACCAGTCCTTTGAAAAATACGGTGTCACGACCCGCGAGTTCATGGTCAACTCGATCAACGTTCCCGAAGACGACCCGGCCGTCAAACGGCTCAAGGAAGCCCTCGCGAAACGTGCCGAAATGGACATTGTCGGCTACACCTACCAACAGGAACGCTCCTATGACACGATGGATAAGGCAGCATCCAACGAAGGCAGCGGCAGCGGCCTGATGAACGCCGGCATGGGACTCGGCATGGGCGCCGCGATGGGCCAGGCGATGGGCGGCCAGATGGGCGCCATGGCCGGTGCCACGATCGGTGCCGCCACGGCCCAGCAGACCCAGCAGGTCATCTGTCCCAAATGCAACACCGCCAACGCGCCGGACGCCAAGTTCTGCAGCGGCTGCGGCAACAACCTCAAGAAAGCGCAACCGGCCGCACCGGCCGGCTCCAAGCAATGTCCGAAGTGCCACAAGGACAATCCGATGACCGCGAAATTCTGTTCGCACTGCGGCAGCGCGATGGAACTGCAATGCCCAAGCTGTAACCACAAGCTTGCGCCCAACACCAAGTTCTGTCCCAACTGCGGCACGAAAGTGTAAGGAGGTCGGATCATGTTCAAACGCATATTGCTGCCGATCATCCTGTTTGTCGTCATCGCCGGCGGTTCGATTCTGATCTTCGACGGCGACACGCTCAACGACAGCGTGCTCGGCTACGTGCTGTTCGCCGAGGTGTTCGTACTTCTGTATTACTGGTACTACCACATCAACAAGAACAAGAAAAGCGGCATCTATTTCATCTATCTGAGCGCCGCCTATGCAACCTATTTCATCTTCACGATGATCATCGCCTTCGTCTACGCTTCGGGCAACATGGGCTGGACCGCGTTCCTCGTCATCTACTTCCTGGTGCTGGCGGCGATCCTCGGGTTCCTATTCTTCCTCAACTTCATGTACGGCGGACTCAACGACTCGCTCAAGAATGAGAACCGTGGCGAACACTCGCTTGCCAAGATGCGCGAAATCTGCGAAGAGACGATCTTCGTTCTCGACCAATACAAGAAGGACGCCAGCGAACCGATCGCGGTGTACAAGGAAGTCGCCGAGGCGCTCGAGTTCTCCGACCCCGTCAGTCACAAGTCGGTGTACGCCATCGAACGCCAGATCATGAAGGGTCTGAAGACTGGTCTCAGTCACGCGAAAAACAAGTACTTCGGCAAGATCAAAGCCGTCATCAAAGATTCCAACGGCGTGCTGTTTCTGATTCAGAAACGCAACCGCGTATTGAAAGACAATAAGTAGGGGGGGATTCGATGAACCAACAGCAAACACAAACGTTCGGCTGGCCGATCGTCATCATCTTCCTGATCCTGTTCTGGCCAATCGGCATATTCCTCTTGCTCGTGAAACTCAGCCGCGACCGCAGCGCCCAGTTCGGGGGCGGCGGTGCGATTCTGAAATTCATCGGCTTTCTGTTGATGGCGTTCGGCGTCCTGATGCTGATCGGATCAATCGCGATCGAGGACACCGGCATGGGCTTCTTCCTGCTCGCCTTGTTCGGGTTGCCCGGACTGTGGCTGTTCCGCCGCGCCAACACACAGAAGAAACAAGGGCTCAAATATCGTCGCTACATCGACCTCATCGTCAACCGCGAGGTCCGCGACGTTCCAGCGCTAGCGCAAGCCACCGGCTACAGCCAGCAGCAGGTCGTAACCGATGTCAACCACATGATCTCCCACGGCATGCTCGGCCGCGCCCGACTGAATCTTGAAATCGGTCGTGTCCAGTTCCCCGTTCAGCGTCCGCAACCACGGCCGCAACCGCGTCCGCAACAACCTCAGACGTATCGCCCGCAACCCAGTCAGAACCAACAAAACCGGCCCACCGCGCAAGCCCGGCCGCAGGCGCCCCAACCGCAGTTCAAGCAGTTCGAACCGCGCACCATCCGGTGCAAGGCGTGCAGCGCCAACAACTTCGTCGAGCAGCTTCCCGCCCAGTGCGAATACTGTGGCAGCAGCCTCCACGAATAACCGCAATTGAAAACCAGTTCCCGCGGGAACTGGTTTTTTTTGTTTACAGCATCGGATAGACGACAAACACACCGATCATCACCGTGAAGTACAGCAGGAACATGTAATTCGCCGTCTCGAAGCTGATGCGGAAGTTGCGGATCCATTGCACCGGCTTGTAGTCCTTGTCGATGACATACTTGTAGAGCAGGAAACCGGCGCCGAGCATCAAGCCGTATTCGAACACGTATTGCAGGGAGATCGGTTTGAATTTGGCGAGGTCGACGTCGAGCACGAAGTCGGCGATCGGCACGTGCAGCACGCCCATCGTCAGACAGGCGACGGCGAGCAATGCGACCGGCAGGTATTCGCGCTTGCGGACCAGCGGATAACTGAGTGTCCGGGGTCCGAAGAAGATCTGGCTCATCTTGAGGAAACTGGTGGCGGTGCCGAGGTTGACGATCTGCAGCAGCCAGTACTGGGCGTCGGTGAGACCGTACTTGATCACGGACTTGCTGATGAATCCGTTGAAGAGCGGCGATCCGCTGATCGACAGCATGCCGACGATCATCAGGATGCTTAAGAGCGGCATCGCGCGAAACACGCCGCGAATGTACTTGATGTTCTTGGTCTTGTAGACATTAACGATGATGCCGGCGCCGAGGAACAGGAGACTCTTGAACAGCGCATGGTTGTACAGGTGCAGAAGTCCGCCCGAGAACGTCAGGCTGTCGGTGCTCGAGAGTCCCATCATCATGATTCCGATCTGACTGACGGTGTGATAGGCGAGAATCTGTTTGATGTCTTTCTGAGTCATCGCGAACATCACACCGACGATCGCCGTCGTCGCGCCGATCGCGAAGAAGAACATCGATGTGTCATACGGCGCCGCCGCGAACATCAGACTGATGCGGATGAACAGATACAGCCCGCCCTTGACGACGATCCCCGACAAGAGTGCGCTGACACCGCTTTTGGCGACCGCGTGGGCACGGGGCAGCCAGGTGAAGAGCGGGAACATCGCCGACTTGACAGCGATGCCGGACATCAACAGCACATAGGCGAAGCGAACGGTCGTTGTTTCCGAGAGATCCGACGATGCGATCATCGTGGTAATCTGATTGATGTTGATGTTGCCGAACGAGTAGTACAGGAGTATGATGCCGAGCAGGAACGCGAGTACGCCGGCGGTGTTCAGAAGCAGATAGTAAATCGCCGCGCGGAAGCTGTCGCCGGCTTTCTCATAGGCGACGAGAATCGACACGAGGATGGTCGTCAGTTCGATGAATACGAACATGTTGAACAGATCGTTGGTCTGGATCAGACCGAAGAAGACGCCTTCTAAGAACAACAGGAAGAACAGGAAGTTGCGGGTGTCCTTCTTGGCGTTGAAGGTATAGATCAGGACCATCCACCAGATGAAGATCGACAGGAACAGGAAACTGATGCTGATGGCGTCGTTGCGGAAGCCGATGCCGATCAGGTTGTTCCAACCGCCGAAGGTGAAGAAGGTTTGGCTGTAGTCGTCGCGGAAGGTCAGGAAGTACCATACCGCGAGGACGGTGACGACACCTTGCGCGACCAGCGCGAGATACGCCATTTTCGGCTTTTGGAAGAGGAAGATGATCATCGCCGCGAGAATCGGGACGAAGACGAGATAGACGGGTACGAAAATCATCCTACTCACCGTCCTTTCGGCCGAGAACCTCGGCCCACTCGACGGTGCCGTAGTGGTGGAACACCTTGATCGAAAGCATCAAGGCGAGCGCGGTGACGGTCGAGCCGATGACGATCGTCGTGATCATCAATGCCTGCGGCAACGGGTCGACGATGTTGGTCAGCGATTCACCGACAATCGGGATGCCGCCGCCCTCGAAGTTCCCGAGATTGAGGAACAGCAGAATGATGCCCGATTCGATGATCGTGACGGAGAAGACGCTCTTGATGATGTTCTTGCTGGTGGCAAGACCGTAGAACCCGATCAACACCACGATGAATGTAAGCAATGGGTTCATGTCAGCGTCCCTCCCTTAGGAAGGCGGTGAAGATCGTCCACAGTCCGAGGGCGACCTTGAAGCCGATGAGGATGTTGAGAATGACGAGATAAATCGCTTTTGACGCGACCGATGAATCGAGCGGCATGAAGTTGGTGAAGAACTCACCGCGCGTCAGCAGGCTCAGCGAGGCGACGAGGACGATCAGGAAAAACACCAGTTTTTCGATCGTTACGATCTGTTTGATGTTGGTTTCGCGGTCGTGATCGATGTAGTACAGGATCAAAATCGCAGTGGCGACGATGGCGCCGCCCTGGAAGCCGCCGCCTGGCGATAGGTGGCCGTTGATGATGACGTAGAAGCCGAACACCAGCATCATCGGATAGACGATGCGGCTGAAGGTGATGAACAGATCCGGTGTCTTGTAGCGGTCGAGCATGAACTGGGCGTTCTTCTCGTTCAAGTCATGCTTGCTGATCCAGATGATGCCGGCGACCGCGACAAGCAGGATGCCCGCTTCGAAGAAACTGTCGAACAACCGGTAGTCGAGATAGATCGCGGTGACCAAGTTGCGCGAGCCTGTTTCGAGCAGTCCGTTGAGTTGGAAATAGGTTTTGCCGAAGTTGTTGTAGAGTTCGCTCAAGTCCTCGGTGACGAGGTAGAAGACGGCGAAGATGCCACCGAGCAGGACGAGCAGGAGTGCCTGCTTAACCACCGAACTCACTGTCCTTGAACAGGATGACCTCGATGTTGTCGAACGGCTGGGTCATCTGCTGCAACTTTTTCATCAGCGTCGAGGAACGTTTGCCCTTGAAGACGTATTTGCCGGTCTCTTCGTCCTTGGCGACGATCAGATCGACGTTGGTCTTTTCGCACAACATCCGGTCCATCGCCTCGTCGAGGCTGCACAGTCCCGGATCGTTGGTGATGTTGAGTTCGAGATGATAATATTCCGCCAGCCGGTGCAACAGGACGTAGCCGATACCGGCCAGTTCGTCGCCGATGAAGATGAACTCGTCCATCGCCCGGTCGAGCACGATGAACTCGCGCTGGCGGGAGATGCTGATGACGTAAATGAGCGGGATGATCGCGGATCCGATTGCGATTTCAGCGATCGCCACGTCGGGTGCGTTGTTGATGATGTAGAGACTGGCCGTGACCAGACTGAACGACGCGATCAGGATGATGATCGTGCCGTTGTTCTTATGTAGGACGATCGCGATCGCAAGGAGAATCAGAATCCCCTGGAGCGCATAGGCCGTCCACTCAATCATGGTGGCGCCATCCATCTTGCTCACCTCGTTTCGCGGTGTCTTCGCCGAGCCGTTTGAGTTCACGGACGTCGAAACCGGTCAGATAGGCACTGCGGATGTTGACGTGGGATCCGATCGGCGTCGTGATCAAAAGGAATCCGATCAACAGGATGAAGCGGATCACGTATTCGTACTGGGTCACGCTCGCGACAAGGAGCGCGATGATGATCGTCAGACTGCCGACCGAATCGATCGTCGCGGCGGACAGAATGCGCGTATAGATATTTTTGAGACGAAAGATGGCAATCATCCCGAACAGGATGAACAGCCATGACAGAATCAACAGGGGGATGGTGATCCAAGTTTGCACGTCACTCATTTTTCCCGCCCTCCCGTCATGATGTATTTCGACAGCAAGGTGATCGTCAGAAAGCCGATGATGCCGTAGCTGATGGCGATGTCCAGCATCAACGTGCTGCCCAGATAGACGGCGTAGACGGCGACGAACATGACGACCTTGGCGCTGATCAGGTTCACCATCAAGAGCCGGTCCCAGATCGTCGGACCGATGATCAGCCGGATGAAGCTGACGAAGATCGCCAGAATCAGCATGAACAGCGTCAACACCAAAAACAATTCCAGAAGGCTCATCGCTTCGCCCCCTTCCCTTTGAGGAGACGTTCGAACTTGTCATGAATCGGTTGTTCGAGTTCGGCGATGGTGGTACCGGGTTTGGCCATCGTCATCACCGTAATCGTGAAGTGGTCGCTGTCAACGTCGATCGAGATTGTCCCCGGCGTCAGCGTGATCGAGTTGGCGATGATGCCCACAAGCACCGGATCGTCGACATCGAGATGAATCGTGAAGACGACCGGCTCGTAATGTTTGAAAATCAGGTTGCGGACGTACTGGAACCCTGCCTTGTAGATTTCGACAAACAAAAAGACGACGTAGACAAGTACCGTGCGAAGGCGGATCGCATGGTACAAGTAACCGTTGTCGTCATAGAGCACGTCGTGACTGAAAATGGTGATGAGGGCGCAGATCAAGATCCCTGAAACAATCGTTTCAATCCGGAAGTTGAGCTGCAGCAAAAACCAAAACACCATCAAGACCAAAAACAGCTTGTATCTGAGTTTTAGATAATTCAACATGGTTTGTCACTCCCATGGTCACAGTTGCTTTCATTATAACACAAAGCGCCCGCTTGGGCGCTGAATTGATGGACAAAAACGAAATTTACCGGTCGTCACGACACATCGGCGTCGCTCATCACCGTCTCGAAGAACTGCCAGATTCGTTGCGATGTATCATTGAGATCGTCGTCATCAGGCATGATCTCATCGTCTTGGGGCCACTCATGGCCCATGTTCAAGAGTCGGTAATAGGTCACCCGGTAGGGATTGCTGGCACTGGTGTAATCAAACCGTTGAATCGTCGCGGAAACCATCGCCTCGGACGCCAGTTCGAGAGCGTTGCGCGTCTGCCAGTACTCGAGCATGATCGGCACGGCCGGTGCGCCGCCCCATCCAAGCCACGGCGCCATCGTGCCGTCGTCGGGCACGACCGGATCGGCGGTGCCGTGCATGTGGAGCACACTGACGGGTTCGGTGGTGGCGCAGGTATCCCACGTTTCACCGCTCATGATGCCGGCGAAACTGGCGATCGCTTGAAAGGTTGCGGGAGAGGTACAGGCCATCGTGTAGGCCATGAAACCGCCGTTGGAGTGGCCGGCGATGAAGGTGTTCTCGACGCTGAGGTCGTAGGTAGTCTGAAGATGTGCCGCAAGCGCACTTAGGAAACCGACGTCATCGACGACCGACAGGTCCAGATCGGCGTTCCAGTGCGGGATGCCGTTGATGCTGGATCCCTGCGGATAGACGACGGCGAAGCCGTACAGGTCGGCCAAGTCGTTCATGCCGGATGTGGCTTGCATGTACCCGGCGTTGCCACTGAAACCATGGAGCATGAACACCAACGGACTGCCGGGGATCAAGTCGTCCGGCAAATACAGAATGTACTCGCGTGTCAAACCGTCGAATGTGAATGGTTCATAGCCGAACATGCCGGCGGTGATGTTTTCATAGCGAGGATCGACGGGGTCGTCGTCCACTGGATCGTCGTTCACCGGATCGTCGTCGAGGGGATCGTCGTCGACGGGATCATCGTCGATCGGATCGTCGTCTTGGGGATTGTCGTTGTCATCGGGAGTTTCACCGGTATCGTCCGCTGTCTCCACGCATGTGTCATCGACCAGTTCGAAGCCGTCGTCGCAAGTCGGGATTTCATCTTCAATGGTTGTCTCGGCACAGGCGGATAGTGCTACGGTAAGAGCCAACAGGATGGTAAACAGGATTCGTTTCATCGAATCACCTCGACACCATTGTACTCGATTTTCAACATTTTGTGTAATGATATCCAACGGATATTTGGTTCAAAAGAAAGAGACTGACGAACAGTCTCTCATTCGATCATGACACCACCATGTCATTCACGTCGTCCAACAACGACGGACGCGGAAAATCTCTGAGCGGTGGAATGAAACGGCCTTGCGCCGCAGCTTGTTCCAATTCCTTTTCCCAGCTCGTGAACCACAGATAGATTTGCGCGACATAGATTTGTTGCAGCAGACGACCAACAGAATAGGCGAATGCGCCGAGAACGAACAGCGTCGTCATCACCCATGCTTCATTGATGGCATCACCAATGTACAAATAGTACAACACGATCAGCGGTGCGATGACCACAACCAGCATCACATTGCCGAAGATGATCGCACCGAGGATCTCGGCCCAAGCTGTGCGGATGATGTCCCATGACTTCTTGATCGACTTGGTTGTCGACAACCGTTCCCACGCGACCGCCGGCAACGTGAACTGCATGAAGATGCGAACGCCCTTGATCAGGACATTGGCGCCTCGGTCAGTCAGACTGATCGGAGCGTCGGCGCGGAGACCGAACAGGGACAAGAACCCCATCCAAAAGGCGCTTATGATGATTTGGATGATGGTGATCAACCAGACCATCGCACTCCACACCAATAGAATCGGAACGAGTTTGGGCAAATCTTTGCGGATGGTGCAGGAGAGCGCGTCCCAAAAGACGATGGTACCGGTAATTTCGTGTTGTTGGATCATCTCCAGCAACACCAGAGAGGATATCGCTCCAGCCAGCACGAACGCCATCGGGGTGCCGATCACAAATAACAGCAGGGTTGGTCCGGCCAGCAGGTTGTCCGGATCTCCAGCCAGTTGGAACAGGAGTACTCCGATTCCACCGAAGACGGCCAGAATAATCCAAAACACCAGAATCGACAGCATCGATTTCGGGTTTTTGAACATGAATCGCAATCCGTTGAAACCGACTTGGAACCCAAGCATCAAACGTCTCATCAGCACATCTCCTCGAACAGGCACGGTCCATCCTCTACAATTTCATAGTACACCCAGGGCGGGATGTTTTCAATGACAGCGATGAAAACATTGTATGGATCGCAAGAAAGTGGTATGATGACGATGGAGGTGGATGACATGTCCAAACAAGAAAAGATTCGCTACATCGCGCTTGTTGTTTTGTTCGTGTCGGTCTTGATGGTCTCGATGGGCATCGGGTTCGACCAGGTTGGTTTGATTCTGATTTTCGGCACCATCGGCGGCGCCATCGCGGTGACAATGCTCGGGTTGCTGACGCGTCGTTTGTTCAAACGGAAACAGGCGTACTACGTCCCGCACACGCTTCTGGTCATCGTCGCCAGCGCATTCATCTCGTTCTATCTGCGAGACAATGGCGACTGGAGCAATCTCGCCGCATTCTTCATCGCGTTGCTGGTGTTCTTCATCCTCGTGGTTTCCGTACCCATCAATTTCATTCTATACGAAGACAAACCATCTAAACAACCATCGCAGCGGTGACGATTCGATCGTCCCGCTTTTTTGTTATTGTATGTGCTTTTTACAGACGTTTTTGATATAATCTATGTGTTGGATGGAGTTGATTGCATGAACATCATAGAAATACGCGATCTGCATTTCCATTACGTGGAACAAGAACAAGTGCTCGAAGACATCAATCTCACGATCGAGAAAGGTGAATGGGTGAGCGTTCTGGGCCACAATGGAAGCGGCAAATCGACATTGTCACAACTGATCATCGGTCTCTTGAAGGCCGACCAGGGCGAGATCATCGTCGACGGACTGACCTTGAACGAGGACACCGTCTACGACATCCGCAAGAAGATCGGTATCGTCTTTCAGAACCCGGACAATCAGTTCGTCGGGGTGACGGTCGAGGACGATATCGCTTTTGGCATGGAAAATCTTTGTTTTCCGCGCGAGGAGATCATCCGTCGCATCGACGAGTACTCCAAACGGGTGCGGATGAACGAGTATCTCAAGAAAGAGCCCCACAACCTGTCGGGCGGCCAGAAACAACGCGTCGCGATCGCCGGCATCCTGGCGATGAACACCGACATCATCATCTTTGATGAAGCAACCAGCATGCTCGATCCCAAGGGCCGTGACGAGATCCTCGACTACATCAAGGAGATCAACGCCCAGGGCGTGACCGTGATCACCATCACCCACGACATGAAAGAAGCCATCCACAGCGACAAGATCGTCATTCTCAAAGAAGGCAAAATCCTCAAAGTCGGCACCCCCAAAGAGGTGCTGAATGATAAAGCAACGCTCAACGCATCGAATCTCGAACTCCTCCTTCCGCTGAAACTGATGTACCAACTCGAGGAATCGAAGATCGACAATCCCGACTTGAAGGACTACCTATGGCAATTAAGTTTGAACAGGTAAGCTACGACTACGTCGGCGTCGATCAGACGCGCTACCGGGCCATCAGCAACATCACTCTCGACATAGCGGAAACGGGAGAGTTCATCACCCTGATCGGCGAAACCGGCAGCGGCAAAAGCACGCTCGTGCAACACATGAACGCCCTGATGCGCCCGACCGAAGGCGAAGTCACGGTGTATGGCGTCAAGATCTACAAGGACGTCAAAAAGAAGAACAAGAACGTCAAACTCAATCCCCTGCGGCAAAAAGTCGGGCTGGTGTTCCAGTTCCCTGAATACCAGCTCTTTGAAGAAACCGTCGAACGGGACATCATGTTCGGACCGAAGAACTTTGGCGTCAGCGACGCCGACGCCAAGGTCCGCGCCCGTCAGGCGCTCCAGGCCGTCGGGTTGGACGCATCGTACTTGGAACGCAGTCCGTTCAATCTTTCGGGCGGCGAGAAGAAACGGGTCTCGATCGCTGGCATCCTGGCGATGGAACCGGACATTCTCGTGCTCGACGAACCGACCAGCGGACTCGACCCCAAGGGTCGCGAGGCGCTCTTGAAGCTGTTCACCGAGATTCATCGCAACCTCAATAAAACGGTCATCATCATCACCCACGACATGAACACCGTCTACGAATACGCCTCCCGCGTGCTCGTCATGAACAAGAGTGAACTCGTCTTCGACGGCACTCCCGACGAACTGTTTCTGACGGGTGATTTCGGATCGTGGAACTTGGAAACGCCCGACATGATCGATCTTACCCGCAAGCTGGAAACGAAACTGGGCGTCACCTTCCACCGGTTGCCCAAGACCGTCGAGGATCTCCACGCCATGGTCCTGGAGGTGCTGTCATGAACAACATCATCATCGGCCAATACGTGCCCGGCGACAGCTTCCTCTACAAGATGGACCCGAGAAGCAAGATCGTCGCCTTGATTTTGTTGATGGTATCGACGTTCATTCTACAGAACGTGTTCCACATCCTGGTCATGCTGTCGCTCGTGCTGATTCTGCTGTGGGCCGGCGGCATTCCGATCGGCCGCATCATCCGCGGTCTGCGCCCGATCATGATCCTGTTGACCTTCACCTTCACGTTCCAGATCCTGTTTGTGGAGACCGGCTCACTGCTATACACCTTGCCGCTGACGATCTCCGTCTACAATTTGCTGATCGCCATCGCGCTCGTGGTTCTGTATGTCCTCACCCGCAAGCGGGTGCGGTTCCGCCTGTTCTATTTCCTGGCGTATGTCGCGGGCATTCTCGCGCTGTTCAACTTGTTCGCGCCGGGCGACGTGCTGACAAGTCCCGTCATCAATGTCTATTCCGACGGTGTCCGCGGTGCG
Source organism: uncultured Mycoplasmatota bacterium (assembly GCA_913062645.1). GTDB lineage: Bacteria > Bacillota_I > Bacilli_A > Izemoplasmatales > Izemoplasmataceae > Xianfuyuplasma. The sequence continues at coordinate 226,550 of CAJXVW010000002.1, read as the reverse complement.
TTCTACATCATGATCCGACTCGTCATCATCGTCACGCTCTCGACGATTCTGACGCTCACCACCAAACCGACCGACCTGACGCTCGGCCTCGAGCAACTGCTCAAACCGCTCAGTCTGATCAAGATCAGCGCCGAGGAGATCGCCCTGATCATTTCGATCGCACTGCGGTACATTCCGACGTTGCTCGACGAGGCGAACAAGATCATGCTCGCCCAAGCGAGCCGCGGCGTCGATTTCACCGAAGGCAAGCTCAAGGACAAGATCATGCAGATCATCAGTCTGTTGGTCCCGATGTTCATCATCAGCTTCAAGCGCTCCGACGAACTCGCCAACGCGATGGAGGCCCGCAATTTCGTACCTGGACAATATCGCACCAGACTCCATGTCCTGTCCTGGCAATGGATCGATACGGTCGTCGTGATCACGTCGACGCTGTTCATCGCCGGATCGATCGTGGTCGTGATTCTGACATGATTCTGCATGATTATTATGAGATGTTGCGAGATGGCGACACCACTCATTTGAAGGACCTTGTCGACACCTCGTTCTACGGGGTTCGTACGTACGATGAACGTACCATCTACGAACGCTCGGAACTGATCACATACATCGGCGACAATCCCATCCAGGACGTGAAGATCCTGTCCATCCGTGAGGACCATGGCGACTATCATTACGATCTTGTCCTCACCGACCATGCGGGGACATACGACTGTGTCGCCAAAGCGGACGTCACCGACGGCCGCATCGTCAAACTGTACGAGACGATCCGCACCGACAAGACTCGCATTGTCTGCGAATGCGCTTACGACGGATCCAGTTTCTTCGGCTATCAGCGCCAACCGAACCACCACACCGTCCAACAGGCGATCGAAGAAGCAATCACCAAGGCGCTTCAGCTGGAGGACGATGTCACGATTCATGCCAGCGGTCGCACCGACCGCGGCGTTCACGCCGTCAAACAAGTCTTTCACTTCGATGTCGATACCGTGATTCCCGTTGACAAGATGCGGATGGTGATCAATTCGTATCTCCCCGACAGCATCCACATCCATGCGCTCCAAGCGGTGGACCCGACCTTTCACAGCCGTTATGATGTCAAAACGAAAGAATACCGCTACAAGATCAACCGCAAGTGGTACGATCCGATTCAGCGACACTACGAATGGCATACGACCATCGATGACGTTGAGCGCCTGCGCGAGGAACTCACGGCGGCGATCGGCACCCATGATTTCCGGACGTTCACGACGGCCACCGATGTCGAGGTGAGCGTTCGTACGATCCATACGATCCGCGTCGTCGAAGATGGCGATCACATTTGGATCGCGATTCGCGGCGACGGATTCCTCCGTTACATGGTTCGCTATCTCGTCGGTGCCGCAGTGGCGATCGCCAACGGCCGACTTGACACGACGATGCACGAGTTGATCCAAGCGCGGGACGTCGATCTGCTCAAAGACAAAGCCCCGGCGACGGGACTGTATCTGTCCGACGTGACCTATTAGAAGGTGATGCGATGACACTCAAGGAACTCGTGTATGATGAGAATGCGATTCTCCATCTGTATGAGAAGAACGGCTGGACCGCGTATACGAAGAAGCCGGCACAGTTGTTCGCCGGCATACGGAACTCGCTTTACGCACACGGTGCGTACGACGGCGACACCTTGGTCGGACTGATCCGGGTCTTTGGTGACGGCGAGACCGTCATCTACATCCAGGACATCCTGATTCTCCCCGATCATCAACGTCAGGGCATCGGAACCAAACTGATGAAGGTGATCTTCGACAAGTACGCGCATGTCAACCAGATCATTCTTACCACCGATCTCGAAGAGCGGCAGAAGGCGTTTTACGAATCCGTCGGTTTTCAGACCTATGAGACGGCGGGCATCCGTGGTTTCATCAAACTGAATCGATGAACCTGTCACGGCGACGTGACAGGTTTTTTGTTTGCCTGAGGGGCGACGGATATTCTTGAAACATGAGAAGGATTTCGTGGAAGGTGTTGCGAAAGCAATGTTGTTGGCGGTATAATGGAACCAGAGGAAAATTAGGCAAGGAGGCCTGATCATGAAACGCTTCACCGATTACGTTCGTTACAAATACGATCAGTTCCTGTCACTTGGCACATTGTCGCTGATTCTGGGACTGCTGTTCATTTTGCTGGTCATCATTGGACTGGTGTCGCTGGTGATGGTGTTGTTTTTCCCGGATGACACCATTCTCGAACTGGCATGGCTCAATTTCCTGCGCACGCTCGATCCCGGCACGCTTGCCGGTGACGAGGGGTCCGGACTGTACATTCTGTTTCTGACGATTTCGACGTTCGTCGGCATCTTCATCTTCAGTTTGTTTATCAGTTTCATTCTCAACGGCTTTCAGGAGAAACTGGAAACCCTGCGCAAAGGACGCAGCAAAGTCATCGAACGAAACCATACGGTCATCCTCGGCAGCAGCCCGAGTCTGCCGGTGGTCCTCGATGAACTGATTCAGGCCAACGAGAACCAACGCCGCGAAGTCATCGTCGTGTTGTCGGAAGAGGATCCGCTGGTGCTCGCCGCCACCGTCCGCGACTACATCAAGGACTTCAAGACCACCAAGGTGATTTACCGCAACGGCTCCATCTTCGAGGTCGACGATCTCAAGATGTGCAGCATCTCGCAAGCCAAGAGCGTGATCATGGTCGAAGACGACATCAAGACTGTCAAAGCGCTTGTCGCACTATCGGAAACCGACTACTTCAAGACGCGCAAGGGTCGCGTCGCGGCGATGTTCGCCGATCCCCAGACGATGGAAGTGGCGCAGAAACTGATTGGCGAAGGCGGCAACTTCATCCACGTCGAGGATGCATTGACGAAGATCATGGCGCAATCGTGCCTGCAGACCGGACTGTCGATCATCTACAGCGATCTGTTCGACTTCGCCGGTGACGAGATCTACGTCATCGATGGCACAGACGTCGTCGGACGCAGCTATCTCGAGCTTCAGAAATCGTTCACCAAGTCGGTTCCGATCGGCTTGATCCGGGACGGCAAACCATGCATCAACCCGGCTGCCGATGTCACGGTCGAAACCGGGGACAAAGTGATCGTCATCAGCGAAGACGACGACACCGCCGTGGTCGAACCGATCCATACCACCAACTATTCCGAAGCGATTCTGGACAAGGCCCGTCGTTCCAACATGGAACAGGTGCGGATTCTCTTTGTCGGCTACAATCCCAGAGTGCTGCAAGTCATTCGCGAATTCGATCATTACGTGAAAGCGGGATCGAAGATCACGATGTTGATGAACAGCGAAGTCGGTTCCCGCAAGTTGACGCAACTTGGGGAATCACTCGACAACCTCGATGTCGAACTGATCATCGGATCCACGTACGAACGGCAATGGATCGAACAGGTCGTGACCCACACCGACGGTTCGATCGTCATCTTCCACAATGCCGAGACCGCCAAAGCAGACCGTGATTCGCAAACGCTGTTGACACTCCTTCATTTGCGGGACATCGAGAAAACCGCCGATCGTCGTTTCGAAGTGGTGACGGAAATCTTCAACGTCAAGAACACCAAAATCATTGAACTTGCCAAAGTCGACGATTTCGTCATCAGCAACCAGCTCACCAGCCGGATGCTGACTCAGGTGGCGGAGAACCCGTATCTCGTCGAGATCCTGGAGATTCTCCTGAACAAGAACGGTGCCGAAGTCTATCTCAAACCCGTCACCGATTATGTCGACATCGCACGTGATGTCGACGGGTACACGCTCGTCGAGGCCTGCGCCAAGAAGGGCGAGACCTTCCTCGGCTACAAGTTGTCGAGCTGCACCGGACGCGCCTGTCTCGTCACCAACCCCGTCAAGCATGAGGTGGTGCGCCTGCAAGAACACGACAAGGTCATCGTGTTGTCCGAAGACTAAATCAATCCAAAGCCGCTTCTCGCAAGCGGCTTTTCATTTGTCATAGGTTTGTCACAGTTTCTTCAAGGGTTTGTCACATGCGATGGGTAGAATGGAGACATCCCAATCAAGAAATGAGGCAATCACGATGAACAAAACATGGATACTGACGTTACTGATCGGTTTGGCGATCCTGCTCTCCGGATGTTCGGCGGAAGCCGATTATGATCCCTCGATGATCGACGACGAAAGTGGATATCAGGAGGACAACAACGACCTTCCGAATCCCGATCCCATCTCCGAAGATCCCATTGAACAGGGTGGCACCGTGCAAAGCGACAGCGATCTGCCGGCGCTCTTGAACCGTAAGATCATTTACGAGGCCGACCTCGAGATGGCGGTCCTCGACCCCGACAGCGTGTATGAAGACGTCATGGACACGATCGACACCTACACCGCATACGTTGAAGCGGCCAACATCACGACCGAGCGTTATCGCTTGACAATCCGTGTGCTGTCGAGTGAGTTCGACGCGTTTCTCGACGACGTCAAAACCACCGGCGAACTGGTGTCGTTCACCCAGACCAGCGAGGATATCACCAACGCCTATTCGACGTTCGAAGCCAGACGGGAAGCACTGGAAGCCCGGCATGATCGGATTCTTGATCTGATCGCTACCGCGGTCGACCTCGACACGATTCTCGAACTCGAAGACGAACGGTATGAAATCGAAGCCGAGTTGAACCAGATCGGCGACACGTTGGCCAACTACGATTCGCTCGTCGACTATTCGACCATCGATCTGCTCATCCGCAAGGCCGTCGAGGAAATCGTCGTTCTGCCTCGCACCACCGCGCCGCAAGTGCATGTCACCGAAGTCACCAAAAATGCGATCTCGCTGGAACTCTACAACCACAGTGATGAGAACGTCACCATCAACGTCGATCTGTATCAAAACGGCGAGTTCGTCGAACAATACGAAGAAAGCACCTATGCCGACAGCAAAGTCGAAGTCACCTTCGACGAACTCCAATCGGACGAAGAATACACAATCAAAATCACCGCGCTTGCGAGCGAACACCGCGTCTCGCTGACCGACACGCTCTACCGTGCCACCGATCCCACCTATGGCAACCGGACGGTGAACACGTTCGTTCAATCGTGGTCTCTCTTAGTCACCATCTTCCAGGGTGTCGGTCTCGTCATCGTTGGGTTGCTGCCATTTGCAATCACCAGTGCCGCGATTCTCATTCCGGCTCGCATCCTCTACGTCAAGAAATACCGCAAGCCACGCGTGCGTCCAAGCCAACGCGACGCCAGCGAACACGAGTAAACAAAAACACCTTCGCAACCTGCGAAGGTGTTTTGCTTGTTAGGGGGCTGCAGATGGTTCGGGGTGGAACAGATACTCCGCGATGGCATCTTCGAACGTGCGACTGCGTTTCAACGAGATGTGATCGTTGGCATACGCGCAGAAGTGTTCCACGAAGCGGACATTGTGCGTGATGTTGTCGACTTCGATGACGTAGTCGAAGGAGTAGTGATTGTCATCCTCGTAGACGATGTCGACGAGGGTGACGGTGTCGTTTTCATACTCCATTTTCAACTTGGTCAGATGACCGTGCAGCAGGTCTTCCGTGATGTCTTTCAGATGCGCGAACTTCTCCATGTTTTCACCTCTTTTGCAAGCGGTAAAAAAGGCGGGTTTGGGCATTGCCAAGCGGGTCTTTTCTATCGGGATAGTTTGTTTTCCATATCTATTGTACTCCTGTCATTGAAAAAATCAAGTCTAATTGTAAACAATTTCAATCAAGCACAAGCAGGAAAGGTGGTTCTCCTGCTTGATTTCCGGTGAGATGTTGGGTACAATATAGGCATGACAAGAAAGCTGGTGGTTCATATGGCAGTCGACAAACTGCAAGCAATCATTCAAGAAGCGTCCTATGACGCGATTCTTTTGACGGGCGTGGAAAATCCCGCCGCCGCCAAGAATCTCCGTTACATCACCGGGTATACCGGATCGTACGGGTTCGCCATCGTCGGGCCCGATTACAAGTATTTCGTCAGCGATTTCCGGTACCGCGACCAAGTCGCCGAGCAAGTCCCCGACTTCACGTTCAAGGAAATCACCAAAGGGTACCTTTCCGTGTTGTTGGAAATCGTCGAAGCACACGACATCCAGTCGCTTGGATTTGACAAACGAATCCGCTACAGCGAATACGAACAGTACGAGAAACTCGGCTGCGAACTAATTCCTCTCGACGGCGTGCTGGAATCGCTGCGCGTCAGCAAGACCGCGGACGAAGTCGCCAAGATCAAGAAAGCATGCGAAATCACCGATCAGGCGCTCGCCGACATCCTGGAGAAGATTCAAGTCGGAATGACTGAGAAAGAAGTCGAAGTCCAGCTCAAGAACCGGATGATCGAACTCGGTGCCGACAACACCTGGGACCGATTCATCGTCGCCAGCGGACCGCGTGGCGCGATGCCTCATGGCATGGCGTCCGACAAGGTCATTCAGAAAGGTGAAATGGTCACCTTCGACATCGGCTGTTCGTATCAAGGATACTACAGTGATCTGACGCGAACCGTGGCGATGGGCGAACCCTCGGACAAGATGAAGGAACTCTACGACATCGTCAAGGATGCCCAACAGACCTGCGTCGACGCCGCCAAGGCCGGCATCACCGGTCGGGCTCTCGACAAGGTCGCTCGCGACATCATCGAAGCCGCCGGCTACGGCGACCATTACAAGCACGGCACCGGTCATGGGCTCGGTCTTGACGTGCACGAAGAGCCCCGCGTATCGGCGGCCAACGACAAACCGCTCGAACTGGGTGCCTGCGTCACCATCGAACCCGGCATCTACATCAGTGGACTGGGTGGCGTACGGATTGAAGACGACGTCATTCTCACCGAAGACGGATGCATCGTGCTCAACGAATTCACCAAAGAATTGCTGATCATCGAATAAGGCTGGTTTTCCAGCCTTTTTCTATGTATAATGGAAGAAGAACCAAAGAGGAGGTGAATCCATGGATCCATTGATATTCGTGGCGTTGATCGGCATCGCCGCCGGCATCGTCAAAGGCGTCAGCGGGTTTGGCAGCAGTCTTGTGACGATTCCGCTTTTGACACTGGTGTATGGCACGGAGTTCGTGCGGGAGTCGGTGGTCATCATGGTCACCTTCAACCTGGCGTTGAACAGTCTGTTGTTGGTGGAGAACAAGGGGTTCACACCCGACAGCATCAAACGGACGTGGCTGATTCCCCTGTTCGGTTCGATTTTCACCATTGTCGGGGTCTACATTCTCCTCAACACCCCCGAAGCGATCATTCGTTACATCGCGGGTGGCATGATCGTCGTCGCGATCATCAACAAGGCCTTCAAACTCCATCTCGCGCTCAAAGATACATCGCTCACCCGCGCGATCGTCGGCAGTCTGTCCGGCATCGGCAACGGGATCGCCTCGATCGACGGACCACCGGTGGTGTTCTATCTGACCAGCATCAACGCCCCCAAACAGGTGTTCAAGAACACTCTCGCGGCGCATTTTCTCGTGATGGGCGTGATCGCCGTCATCTTCCATGTCATCGAAGGATCGTACACATCCGATCTGTTGTTTCTGATTGTCTACATGTTGGTCTTCACCGTGGTGGGACTGGTGATCGGCATGCGGTTGGGACGACGTCTCGATGAAGTGATGTTCGAACGGGTCGTGCTGGTGATTTTGGTCGGCCTGGCGTTGTCGCTGTTTCTCGGATGACGCATCTCGTGTTGTTGTCCCACCACCTCAACGCAACCTACATTCAGAACATCCACTGCGACACCGTCACGATTGCCGTGACGAAGGCGCAGTTTGAAACCCATCGATACCACAAGAAGCGGATTGTCTATCATCTGGCGGCCGCGTTTCACTTTGCCGCGGAACACGACATTCCCATCCTCTATGAACCGACGTGGGCCGATATCTTGAGCAATCTCCCTTCTGAAGATGAATTCATCGTGTACGAGCCGGTCGAGTGGTCGATGAAACAAGATGTCTGGGACGCCTTCATGGCCGACGGACGGCATCTGACGATGCGACCCGATCTCAACTTCATGGTCGACGACATCCTGATGGAACTGGGCGATCCGCCGTTCAAACTGGATCCGCTGTACCGCCGTTGGCGGCACCGGTTCAACATTCTGATCGAAAACGGGAAACCCGTTGGCGGCAAGTATTCCTACGATGCCGCCAACCGCAAACGGCCTCCCAAAACGCTCGATGTCAGAGAGCCCCTCATGTTCCCGGCCGATGCGATTACAACCGACGTCATCCGGATGGTCGAAGACGACTTCCGCAATCATCCCGGGGAAGCGGGCGATTTCCAGTATCCCGTGACGCGGGACGACGCGCTCTTGTTGTTGGATCATTTCATCGCCTATCGTTTGGAGCGCTTCGGCACCTATCAAGATGCGATGATGGAAAATCGTCCGTTCATGGTTCATTCGCTGTTGTCCGCGGCAATCAATTTGGGGTTGCTGTTCGCCGCAGAAGTCGTTCGCGACGTCGAAGCGGCGTATCGGAACGGAGCTCCGCTGGAAGCCGTTGAAGGCTTTATCCGTCAGATTCTCGGCTGGCGGGAATACATCCGCGGCGTGTACCTGCGCATGGGCAAGGACTACAAACAGAAGAATGCGCTCGGTCATCACCGACCGTTGCCCGGTTGGTTCTACGATGCCGATGTGGATCTGAACTGTCTGAACACGACCATTTCGGAAACGATCGGCAATGGCTACAACCATCACATTCAACGGCTGATGATCATCGGCAATCTCGCGAACTTGATCGGCGTTCGGCCGCTCGAAGTGAACAACTGGTTCAATGAAATGTACATCGATTCGTTCGACTGGGTCGTGACCCCGAATGTGATCGGCATGGCTCTGTACGCCGACGGCGGCGTGATGAGCACCAAACCATACATCTCGAGTGCCGCCTACATCAACCGGATGAGCAACTACTGCAAGAGCTGCAAATACGATCCCACCAAGCGGACCGGAGCGAACGCCTGCCCCGTCAATGCGTTGTTCTATCACTTCCTCGATCGTCATCGCGAGCGGCTGGCGTCCAATCCTCGCATGACCTACATGTACGCCAACCTCAACAAGCTGGATGAGAACACCCGTGACGAACTCGTGGATTACGCACGACAGTTCATCCGCAAGCAATGAAAAAACCGAACGGCGACGTTCGGTTTTCTATTTGAGAATCTTGCGGATGAAAGCTTCCTGACGTTTGGTATAGGGTGGGTAGGCAATCGGTGGATCCCACAGGAAACTGCGTTTCGTGTAGCCTTTCTGTTGACTGAAGAGATCGAACGAGTGCTTGCCGTGGTAGGCGCCGAAACCGGAGTTGCCGACACCACCGAACGGCAGATGGTGATTGGTGATGTGCATCAAGGTGTCATTGATAGCGCCGCCGCCGAACTGTAGCTCGTTCCAGACGCGTTGCTGGGTGGTCTTGTCCTTGCTGAACAGATAGAGGGCGAGCGGTTTGTCCTTGGTCTTGAGCAAATCGATCACGTCGTCGAGGTTGTCGTAGGTGAGAACAGGCAGGATCGGACCGAAGATTTCTTCCTGCATGACATCGTCCTCCCAGGTGACATCGGTCATGATCGTCGGGGAGATGAAGTTCTCCTCGGGGTCGTTCTCGTGCGCGCCGGCGACACGTTCTTGATCCAACAGCCTCATCAGACGGTTGAAATGTCGTTTGTTGACGATCCGCCCGAAGTCGTCGTAGTGATCGTAGAACTGTTTCGTGACCTTGTTGAGCAAGGGAACGAACGCATCCCTGATCGAGGAATGGACATAGACATAGTCGGGGGCGATGCAGGTTTGCCCGGCGTTGATGAACTTGCCGAAGGCGATGCGCCGTGCGGCGATCTCGAGATCGGCCGTGGCGTCGACGATCGTCGGGCTCTTGCCGCCCAGTTCGAGCGTGACCGGCACGAGATTCCTACTGGCGGCTTCATAGACGATCTGGCCGACGCGGGTGCTGCCGGTGAAGAAGATGTGATCGAATTTGATGGCGAGCAGTTCCTGAGTCACCTGTACATCGCCGGTGACGACATGCAGATAGGCGGGATCGAAATTATCATTGATCATCCGTTTCAATACGGCTTCGGTCGCCGGCGTCATCTCGCTTGGTTTGAGAATCGCCGTGTTGCCGGCGGCGATGGCACCGATCAAGGGTTCGATGACGAGTTGGAACGGATAGTTGTAGGGACCGATGATGAGGACCGTGCCAAGCGGATCATACTGGATGTAACTCTTCGTATTGAGCTGGTAGATCGGGGTCTTGACCTTCTTCGGTTTCATCCATTTCTTGAGTTTGCGGATGGTCCGTTTGAGCGACTGCAGAACAAACCCGATTTCGGTCGTGTAGGCTTCGAAACGGGATTTGTGAAGATCCTGATGGAGGGCGTCCAGAAGTTCTTGCTCATGGTCGCGGATCAGCTTGCGCAGTGTTTCAAGTTGAGTTTTGCGAAATGCGTAAGACCGGGTCTGATTGGATCGGAAGAACGCTTGTTGCTGGTCGAACAGTTGTTGCATGTTTTCACCTCGTTGTAGTCGCATCCATTATAGCACGAAGCCGCTCGAATGACACGCGTGGCGCTGTCGAAAGACAACAAAAAAACGCCGCAGCGTCGGCGTTCATTTGTCTTGTTGTTCGATGTAGGTGCCGAAGATGTCGACGGTCGCTTCCACGGCGGCGACTTCGATCGCATCAACGGTGTCGTTGGGCGTATGATATACGCTCGCCCGTTCGTTGTTGTTCCAGGGCATCGCCATCAACGTCGTCGACTTGACGCCGACTTTGGCCAGCTCGCCGGCATCGGTGCCACCGGTTAGGAAAGCGATTGGTTTGTGTGTCGCGGGGTAGCCTTTCGCACTGGCGACGGCGACCAGTTCTTCGGCCAGTTCACTTGACAGTTGGACGCTGCCGTTGATGTCGGAGGTGAGAAAGAAGAGGTCCTTGAGATAGTAGGGGCAATCGACATTGAGAAGTGTCGTCGGCAGTGCCTGAAACTCGTCCTGATGAACCTTGGCGAATGCGCGCGCTCCGCGCAAGCCTTCTTCCTCAGCATCGAAACTGGCGACGACGAGGCGGGTGTGCTTGAGTTTTTGTTCAGCGAAGTGACGACCGATTTCGACGGCCATCGCACTGGCGATCAAGTTGTCACCGGCACCGGGCGTACCTTTGCTGGAAGCAAAGAACCACATCTGCCCGGTCAGCAGGAATCCGACGCTGACGAGAATCTTGAGGATCAGCGGAAACAACCCCGAATCCACGAACAGCAGAACAATCGATGTCAACAGTAGAAATACGACGAGGCCGATGCCACCGGTGACACGGAGATTGTACAGTTTGGGTTGGTGGATGAAGAAATTGAAGATGCGGGCGCTGTCGTGATGTCCGCTGACGATGATCTGTCGTTTGACCTCATCGGTTGGTTCGATCGTGGCGATTACGTTGCAGCCGCTCTTTTTCGGATAGAGACGGTCGATGAACGGTTTGTAGAGGAAAAACTGCAGCACCAGGATCAACAGGCTCAGTACCAGAAGCACGAGCGTGACGATCGGTTGATTGAGCCAGAGGAACACAACACCAAGCAGATAGGCGGCGACGAGAATGCGGATCCAACCGAGGAACGCCCCCTTGTGCAGCATGAAGTGTTCTTTGACGGATTGATCGGCGAACTCGCTCAGTTCCTTGTGCAACAGATCGGCGGCCGCGAGCGAGGCCGAAGTACCGGCGAGCCTGGGCCCGGTCTGGTCGATGATGCGAGTCGTCAAATCGATGGCGCGACTGGCGATGGATGTGTGGTTGTTCATGAGATCACCTCATAAATGTTCGATTTTTCTTGACAAGATTTCGAGAAATATGGTGTTTTTTCGTGAGTTTACTGACATTTTTGTCACTAGATTTGCGATTGGAAATCGATTATAATATAGATGTGGGATAAGCGGATTATCCGAAGGGGCTTTAATGAAAAGGGAACCAGGGCAGGTTCCTTTTTTATGTGTTACTTGAGTTGGATTTCCTTCTGTTGGTTCTTGAGTCGTTTGTTGACGTAGAACCGTTTGGCGATGCCGACGAGAATCAGGATGACGATGTTGAACAGCACGATCGTGGCGCCGGGGGGAATGTTCAGTTCGTAAGAAATCCACATGCCGACGATGACGCTGATTTCACTGAAAAAGATCGCAATCGTCAGGGTGTTGCGGAAACTCTTGCCGACTTTCATCGCCGCGGCGACGGGGATGATCATCAACGACGACACCAGGAGCACGCCGACGGTGACGATCGACAGCGATACGACGAGTGCCAGAATCAGGGTTGAGATGAACTGGAAGCGACGGATCTTGATGCCGACGATCTTGGCGTAGGCTTCGTCGAAACTGACCAAGACGATCTGTTTGTAAAACAAGACGACAAGGGCGATCACGACAGTGGCCGTGATCGTTATGAGGATCAAATATTCGATGCCGACAGTCAAGAGACTACCGAACAGGAAGTTGTAGATGGACGTGTTCCAACCGCCCGACAGCGAAATGAACAAGGCCGAGAGCGCGGTGCCGAGACTCATCACGATCGGCATCGAGATCTCTTTGTAGTTGTTGTAGTAACTGCGCAGGATTTCGATGAAGAACGCACCGATCACGGCGGCGATGATCGCGAGGTAGAGCGGGTCGCCGATGAACGTCAGTTCGATGCGGTTGATCAGGTAGAGCCCGATCGACAGACCGGCAAGGCTGAAGTGGCTGAGCGTATCGGCGATGAAGCTCAGACGGCGGATGATCACGAACGATCCGATCATCGGTGTGATGAAGCCCATGATCAGACCGGCGGCAAGGGCGTATCGAAGAAACGAAAACTCGAACAGGGCATTGACAAATGATGGTTGATCGGCCAACAGATGAATCATTCGTCTTCCCCCCTGTTCAGATCGCGAAACACGCCTTCGCCGTTGTGAATCGACAGGACGTGACTGAAGTTCGCTTTGGATTCGTGGATGTTGTGCGAGATGAGGATGATCGTGATGCCTTCGGCGTTGAGATCGTTGATGGTCTTGTAAAAGCCTTCGACGTTCTTGCGGTCGACGCCGACGGTCGGTTCGTCGAGAATCAGCATGCGCGGGTTGTTCATCAGGCTGCGCACGATGAACACACGCTGGAGCTGACCGCCCGACAGCGAGTTGATATTTTCGTTTTGAAGCTCGAGAATCCCGATCTTGTCGAGGAGCTCGAGTTTTTTGTCTTCGGAGATGTCACGGATGTTGGAGGCCGTCAGAATTTCATTGACGGTGATCGGGAATTCGTAGTTGAAATCATCGAACTTCTGTGGCACGTAACCGATGTTGATGAAGTTCTTGAACAGCGTCACGTCAATGTCGTCGAGGAAGATCATGCCGCTGCCGACCTTGTTGATGCCGAGAATGCATTTGACGAGGGTGGACTTGCCGGAACCGTTGTTGCCGATCACCGCCAAAAAATCTCCCGAGTTGATTTTGAAGCTGATATCCTTCAAAACCGTGCGGTAGTCGTACCCAAATGTCAGATTCGTCACATGTAGTCTCAACGGGATCAACCTTTCGAAAATGTCTATGTCCATTATATCACAACATTCTCGGTTTAATCAGGAATTAATGTTTAAAATTTGGGGAAAATGTGCGATAATAATACCGATAGTAAAGGAGTGTTTGCTGTGGGTGGAAAATTCATCACATTCGAAGGACCCGAGGGTTCGGGCAAAACATCCGTCATCAAGGCGGTACATGATTACTTGGAACAAGAAGGATACGACATCGTCACGACCCGGGAACCCGGAGGCAGTGACATCGCCGAAGCAATCCGCACCATTCTCCTGAGCAAGGAGAACACCGAAATGGACGCTCGCACTGAGGCGCTCCTGTTTGCCGCATCGCGGGCTCAGCATCTGCACGAGAAAGTCCTGCCGGCGCTCGAAGCCGGCAAGATCATCCTGTGCGACCGGTTCCTCGACTCGTCGCTGGCCTACCAGGGACATGCCCGGCAACTGGGCATCGAGGACGTCTATCAGATCAACAAGTTCGGCATTGACAGTCACATGCCGGATCTCACGATATTCATCGACGTACCGCCGGAAGTCGGACTCGCCCGCGTGTTCGACAACACCGGACGGAAGATCGACCGCCTCGACCTGGAAACGGTCGAGTTCCATCAACGCGTCTACGACGGTTACAAGATCCTCGCCAAACGTTTCGAGGACCGTTTCGTCGTAATCGACGGCACCAACGACGTGGAGACCGTGATCGAAGACACGATCATGGTGATTCGCACCTATCTGTAAGCAAGCCAGGTGATAGCATGGCCTTTGACAACATTCGACAATCGCAGCCACGGGTGGTCCAGCTTCTCGAAAATTCGATGAAGAAGGACCGTCTTTCGCATGCCTATCTGTTCGAAGGCGAACCCGGCACCAAGAAGTTCCAGACGGCGATCTACTTCGCGCAGATGCTCCTGTGCAAGGCCGAAGACAACAAACCCTGCCAGCAGTGCAGCAACTGCCGTCGCGTCAAACAGGGGATCCATCCCAATCTGTACATTGTCGAACCCGACAACAACATGATCAAGAAACAACAGATCCAGGATCTCCAGAACGAATTCGCCAAGACGTCGATCGAACCGGGGAAGAAGGTCTACATCATCAAGGACATCGACACCATCAACGTCAGCGCCGCCAACTCACTGCTCAAGTTTCTGGAAGAACCCTATCCGGGGATCCACGGCATTCTCACCACCAACAACATCAACCGTCTGCTGCCGACGATCATCTCGCGTAGCCAGGTCGTTCAGTTTCACGCCCTCAACAAGGACATCATCATCGCCGACATCAAGGATGCCGGCTATGACGACGAGATGGCCCGCGTGCTGGCCCACATCACCAACAACGTCGACGAAGCCCTCCAGGTCGCCTCACAGGAATATTTCCTCGACCTGCTCGACGCCGTTCGTGACGTGTTCCGCATCCTCGCCACCGGCGAGATGCCGCTCGTGCTTTACTTTAACCAAAATCATAGTATAATATATCAGGACAAGGACATGTCGGTGCTGTTCTTGTCACTCCTCACGCTGTATCAGAAAGACATCATTCATCACCGCACCGGCGACACGCTGCACATCGTGTTCCGCGATCAGATGGAAACCATCGCGATCCTGTCGGACATGAAACCCAAAAACCGACTTATCGATGAACTGGAGAGTATGCTGTCCTTGAAGTCAAGGATCCGTTCGTACATCAACGAACGTCTGGCGTACGACAACCTACTACTCGAACTGGAAAGAAGGTAACACCATGGCCAATACCGTTGTCGGCATCCGTTTCAAGGCTGTCGGTAAAAAATACTATTTCGATCCCAAGCACCTGCCGCTCAAGATGTACGACAAAGTCGTCGTCGAAACCGTCCGCGGCTATGAGCTTGGCGAAGTCATCGAAGAAGCGAAGGACGTCGAGGACGCACAGATCATCTCATCCTTGAAACCGGTCCTGCGCAAGGCGTCCGAACGCGATCTCGACGATCACGAGAAGAACCTCGAATCGATTCCCGAAGACCTCAAGAAGATCAAACGCCACATCCGCAACAACAAGCTTGAGATGAAACTGCTCGGGGCCGAATACACGCTCGACCGCAGTAAACTGATCATCTACTTCAACGCCGAAGGCCGCGTTGATTTCCGTGAACTCGTCAAGGACCTCGCCAACGAGTTCCGCCTGCGCATCGAACTGCGCCAGGTCGGAACCCGCGACGGCGCCAAGTTCCTCGGCGGCATCGGGCCGTGCGGCTATTTGCTGTGCTGCAACACCTGGCTTGGCGATTTCGACGCCGTGTCGATCCGCATGGCCAAGAACCAGAACCTGTCGCTCAACCCGTCGAACATCTCGGGTCTGTGCGGCAAACTGATGTGCTGCATCCGTTACGAAAACGACACGTATACCGAAAACCGCCGTGAACTGCCCAAGCAGAACAGTTTTGTCCAAACCAAGGAAGACGGTCGCTGTCGCGTCATCAGCGTCAACGTCATCGACATGTCGGTGCGCGTCCTGACCGAGAGCGACGGCGTCAAGTCGATGCCCGTCGAAGACCTCGTCAAGATCGAGGAATACGACAAGAAAGGCAAGCAGAGCCGCGGCGAATAATGGCCGTTGAAGCGATCCACGATCTGCTCGGGTACGACGGTCTGAAAATCATCCAGCGTGACGACATGTTCCGGTTTTCGCTGGATTCGACGTTGCTCGCGGACTTCGTCAACGTTCCGCCGCGGGCGCAGAACATTCTTGATCTTGGTACCGGTAACGCGCCGGTGCCGCTGTTTCTATCGCTCAAGACCAAGGCGTCGATCATCGGCGTCGACGTTCAGGACGTAGCCGTCGATCTGGCCACCAGAAGCGTCGCTTTGAACGACCTCGCCGACCAGATTACCATCAAACATCAAGACATCCGTGGCATCCACAAGCACTACCGAAACGGCGAATTCGACATCGTCACGTGCAATCCGCCGTTTTTCAAATACACCGAAACCTCCAACGTCAACGACCACGAAGCGAAAACGATCGCTCGTCACGAAGTGCTGGTGACGCTTGCGGACATCGTCTTCGAAGCCAAACGTCTGCTCAAGACCGGTGGCAGCCTCTGTCTCGTTCATCGGACAGAGCGCCTCATCGAAGTCATCGAAACCTTGCGCAACCACGCCTTCTCGCTGAAACGGATGCGCCTGGTCTATCCCCGCATGGGTGAGAATTCCAACATGTTTTTGGTCGAAGCCGCCAACAACGGCAACACGACCCTGACGTTCGAGGCGCCGCTCTATGTCCACGAAGGCGACCAATATTCTGAGGAGATCAACCGCATCTTCGGTTACGGAAAGGAGACGTCGCGATGAACCGCCAGAAAAGCTTTCACAACGATCGTCCGACGCTCTACCTCGTCGCGACCCCGATCGGAAACCTCGACGACATCACCTACCGTGCCGTCAAGACACTTCAGAAAGTCGACGTCGTGTACTGCGAAGACACCCGTGTATCGGGAAAACTGCTGCAGCACTACGATATCAGAAAACCGCTCAAGTCCTATCATGATTTCAACAAGGAACTTCAGACCGAAGAGATCCTGCGTCATCTCGAAGGAGGCGATGCCGTCGCGCTCATCAGCGACGCCGGCATGCCGCTTGTCAGCGACCCCGGCTATCATGTCGTGCAAGCCGCGATTGAACAGGGCTGCAACGTCGTGTCGATTCCCGGACCGAGCGCCGTGTTGACGGCGCTGACGGTAGCTGGTCTGCCGCCCCATCCGTTCTTGTTCTACGGATTCCTGGACAGCAAGACATCGAAGCGCGAGGCGCAGCTTGAAGCACTCAAGGAGCGCGAGGAAACCCTCGTGTTCTACGAATCACCGCATCGCATCCACAAGACGATCGCCTCGCTTTACAAGGTGCTGGGCGAACGCGATTTGGTGCTTGCTCGCGAACTCACTAAGAAGTTCGAGGAGATCATTCGCGGGACGACCGTCTCGCTCCAGGACGTCCCGGACGTCAAGGGTGAAATGGTTCTCGTCGTCGCCGGCAACAGCGCCGCCGAAACCATCGAGGTCGACATGACGGTCCTCGAGGAAGTGAACGCCCTGATCGCCGACGGACAGACCAGCAAGGACGCCATCAAACAGGTCGCCAAACGGCGCAACCTGACCAAGAACGAGGTATACATGACCTACCATCAAAGTGACCACAAGGAGTGATTTCCATGAAGAAAACCTTCTACATCACCACCCCGATCTATTACCCGAGCGGCAAACTGCACATCGGGAATTCGTACACCACGGTGTTTTGCGACACCTTGAACCGCTACAAGAAACTGCGCGGTTACGATACCTATTATCTCACCGGCATGGACGAACATGGCCAGAAGATCGAAACCGTCGCTAAGGAACTCGGGCGCGATCCGCAACAGCACGTTGATCTGATCGCCGCGGACACCAAGAAACTGTGGCAGCTGCTCGATATCGAGTACGACGACTTCATCCGCACCACCGAAGACCGTCATGAAACGGTCGTCGCCGACATCTTCGAACAGCTGCTCGGCCAGGACGACATCTATCTCGGTCATTACGAAGGCCACTACTGCATCCACGACGAGAGTTTCTTCACCGAGACCCAACTTGAAGACGGCAATCTCTGCCCCGACTGCGGTCGTCCGACCAAACTCGTCAAGGAAGAATCGTACTTCCTGCGTCTGTCCAAATACGAGGACTGGCTGCTGGAGTTCATCGAACAGAATCCGGATTTCATCACCCCGGAAACCCGCAAGAACGAAGTCGTCGCGTTCATCAAGAGCGGCCTGCAGGATCTGTCAGTGTCCCGCACCAGTTTCGACTGGGGCGTCAAAGTCAAAAGCAATCCGAATCACGTCGTCTACGTCTGGATCGACGCTCTTTCGAACTACATCACGGCGCTCGGTTACGGCTCCAAAGACACGACGCTTTACGACAAGTACTGGAAGGGCGATGAAGTCATTCACGTCGTCGGCAAGGATATCCTTCGTTTCCACGCCATCTACTGGCCGATCATGCTGAAGGCGCTCGGCGTGCCCGTCACTTTCAAACTGTACGCCCACGGCTGGTACATGATGAAAGACGGCAAGATGAGCAAATCCAAAGGCAAGGTCGTCTATCCCGATGATCTCGTGCCGAAGTACGGTCTCGATGCGATGCGCTATTTCCTCTTGAAGGAAATCCCCTACTCGGGTGACGGCGTGTTCACGCCGGAAGACTTCGTCGCACGGATCAACTACGATCTCGCCAACGACTTCGGCAATCTCCTCAACCGCACCATCAACATGATCAACAAGTACTTCGATTCCAAGGTTACCAAACCCGCCAAGTCTTACTTCGAGGTTGATCAGGAACTTAAGGATAAAATTACTGAGACGATCGAGTTGTATCGGTCCGACATGGACGAACTGAAAGTCTCGAGCGCGATCTTGAATCTTTGGAGTTTGATCTCCCGCACCAACAAGTACATCGACGAAACGATGCCCTGGGTGCTTGCCAAGGACGAATCCAAACGGGACGAACTGAACAGCGTTCTGTACAACCTCGTTGAAGCGCTCCGCCACATCGGCGTGCTGCTACGGCCGATCCTCGTCGACGCCTCGGAAGAACTGTTCGCGCAACTCAAGATTCCGGCGACGTTGCGGACGTGGGATGCACTGTCATTTGGATTGCTTGAAGACGTCACCGTCACCGACAACCCGGTACCGTTGTTCCCACGGCTTGACAAAAAACAAGAAGAGGCCTTCATCAAGGATCTGCTCAACCAGAAAAAACAGAAGGTCAAACAAGAAGAAGCGAAACCGAAAGAAGAAGCATTCATCACGATCGACGACTTCGCCAAACTGGAACTCGTCGTCGGTCTCATCAAGGACTGCAAGGCCCACCCCAACGCCGACAAGTTGCTCGTGTCACAAGTCGACACCGGTGACCGCGTCCGTCAGATCGTCTCCGGCATCACCAAGTACTACACGCCCGACGACATGATCGGCAAGAAGGTCGTCATTGTCAAGAACCTCAAGCCCGTCAAGCTGCGCGGCGAACTGAGCGAAGGGATGCTCCTCGCCGGCAGTAATAAGAAGACGCTGGAAGTAATCGAACTCAACGATCTCAATCCCGGCGACAAGATTTCCTGACACGAAAAAACCCCGAACGAGCAATCGTCGGGGTTTTGTTTTGCGGTTGAAATCAGTTTTCGTAAAGCGGGTTGTTGCCAGTCGTCGTTTCGGCTTCGTAGAGCGGGTTGTCAGCGCTGTGACGGAAGATGAAGGTGTTGGTTTCCACCATTTCACCAAGGTCGTCGACGGTGACGATGACAGCCAGATACGATCCGTCATCCTGATAGTCGAGGCGGTCGACATAGGCGTAGTAACCGTTGTCACGATGGTAGTTGAAGATTGCCGTGCACAGCGGATCCGATGTGGTGGTGAAATCTTCACAGACGAGATCGAGCGGTGTGTCCGGAGAGGAAATCATTTCCACGAAGTTGTAGACGAAGATCTCCAGTTCCATGTCGCCGACGTACGGCATCATGACTTCCATCCACAAGCCGCCTTCGTGTTTCCAGAAGTACACATCGTAGGTGTAGTTGTGGAGAACACCGTCGACATCGACATCGAAGTTCAGAATGAACATCGCATCAAGGACGTCGGGCGAGCCGATCGGTTGTGGTTGTTCGATGCTGTTGAGGATGTAGATGCGGCCACCGCCACCGCCGCCACCACGGTATTCGAAGAACGACTCGGGAGCCATTCCGCCAAAGTACATGTCATTGATCATGTCGTTGGTCATGGTGGAATCGTTGAGTGCTGCGAACAAATCGGTGAGGAACGATGTAATAACCGTCAGATCGGTTTCATAGAACAGTTCCGGGACGAACACTTCGCGGAGCATCGCCATCGAACCGCGGTGGTACATGCGGACGGCGATGTCACGATGGACGACGCCTTCTGTGTGCAGGTGCTCCAGACGGAACAAGAACACGTTGTCGCCCAGGTCTTCAACCGAAGCGACGCTCCAGGCGATGCCGTCGGCGAGATCCATGTCGCGCATGTCGAACAGGGACAGGTATTCGATGACATACGGGTACAGCATGTCGATGGAAACGGTCGGGTCGTTGTACATGGCGAGGAATGCTTCCATGTAACCTTGGGCTACGGCCGGATCGGTGACGACTTCGCATATGTCGCCCACGTAGTCGCAGTCATTGTCGATGCCGTTGCCCGGGCCGAAGGCGAGCATCGTCTGATCGGCGTAGCGGACAATCAGCACCGCGGTAACGCGGGTTTGCTCCGGTTGGTCGGGTTGGTTGGCATAGAACGTGACGTGGTACGCACCATCACCGAGTTCCAGCGCCGGTTCGAGCATACCGAACGTGAGCGTGACGCCCATGTCCTGATCCATCTGACGATCGTTGAGGAACGGATAACCGCCGTCGTAGAGACCCCATTTCATCGCGAGGTCGTCGTTGGTCTTGAGCGGATCGTTGTAATCGGCGACAAAGTCGCGCAGCAGTTGTTCGGCTTCGAGTGGATCGACGACCGGGGTGCCGTCCTGATTGGGATCTTCGAAGATGATCATCGAGGAGTCCTGATAGGTGACGAGAATGACCGCGGTGACGCGGGTTTCTTCCGGTGCGTCGTTGGAGTTGGCGAGTAACGTGACTTCATAGACGCCGTCGCCGTATTCGAACATCGGCGTGAACATGCTGAGCGAGAGCGTGACACCTGCTTGCATGTCCTTGATGCGTTGATCGATGATGAAGTAGGAGTCGTAGAGACCATAGGTCATCATCAGTTGATCGTCGCTGACGGCGGGATCGTTGTAGTCGGCGACAAAGTCACGGAGAAGTTGGTCGGCTATCGCTTCGTCGACGATCGGGATGCCGTCGCCGTCGTCATCGCTGTCGAAGTAGAGCATCGTCTGATCGGCGTAGCGGACCACCAATACGGCGGTGACGCGGGTTTCTTCCGGTGCGTCGTTGGAGTTGGCGTAGAAGGTCACTTCGTAGACGCCTTCGCCCCATTCGGACTTCGGCGTTAGCATGCCGAGGGTGAGGGTGACGCCGGATTCCATGTCAAGCCGACGTTGATCGAGAACAAAGAACGACTCATACAGACCATACATCATCTTTAGATCTTCATCGGTGATGGCCGCATTGTTGTAATCGTTGACGAAGTCGGTGAGAATCTGGAGCGCTTCGGTTTCGTCGGCGACGGGGATGCCGTCGCCGTCGTCATCGTCGTCGAGGAAATACAGGACCGGAGTCGCGGCGTCGATGCGACGGATTTTGATCTTGATATCTTCTTGGAAACTTTCGGTTCCGCTGGTGATGGTGAGTTTGACGGTGAAGATGCCGAAATCATCGTAGGGTTCGACCATGTCGACCTGGATGTTGATGCCGTCGATGAGATCGTTGGCGCGCTGTTCGTAGAACCAGGCCATGTCCTGATCGCCGAAGTAGGATGTCTGAAGCTCTGCGTCGGTGACGTCGGCGTCCAGATAATCGGCGACGAAGGCCGTGAAGAACGAGGTGACGAAGACGGGATCGGTTTCGACTTGTTCGTCAATCAACGCATCCCATTCGACCACAAGCAGGTCGGGACGTTGGCGAATGCGTCCGGGACGCTTCCGCAGGACCATGTCTTCACCTTCGAAGAGAGTGTATTCGACGATGAACGAGCCGTCTTCGAAATGGGTCACGCTCTTGATGTCAAAGGTAACACCGCGGGCGAGTTCGTCGGTACGCAGCGCTGCGAATTCCGGATCGAGGTAGCCTTCGAAGTAGGTGTCGGCGAATTCCTGGTTGGTGATGGTGTCGTCGATGTAGTCCATGAAGTATTGTTCGAGGATCAGTTCGGCATCCGCACCGGTGACAAGGTCATCGGGATTGCATTCGTCGACGGTGCCGTCGCAATCGTCGTCGACGCCGTCGAACACCAGTACGGTGCGGCCGTTGTCGTCGTAGACGGAGATTTTGGTCGTGTCGGTTTCGGTGCTGGTGCCGTCATTGAATTCGACGGTCACCTCGAACACATTGTCACCAACACTGGTGGCGCTGACGAACGTGATCGTCGTGCCAGCGGTGATGTTCGCCTGGCGGCCTTGGTTGAAGTCTTCGTCGGTGCTGTCGAACCACGTTTCAGTCAGTTGCTGATCGGTGATGTCGGGGTTGAGATAATCCGCGATGAACTGGTTGAACAGCGTTTCGAACTCGGCAACGGTGAGAGCGGTCTCTTCGTTGTTGCCAGTGTCGCCGTCTAGATCGAGTTCGATGTAGCGAGTACCTTCGTTGTCGAGAATCAAGTAGACGAGGGTCAGCGTTTCGGTCTCGGTTCCAACGGAGTACGTATAGGTAACTTCATATTTGCCAGCGTCCAACATGGTGATCGCATCGACCGTGACGGTGAAACCGTTGGTCAGGTCTTCATCACGGTCGTCCGCTTCGAAGATCCCTTGCGTGTTGCCGCTGAGATACGTTGCGAAGAAGGTGTTGAAATCGATGTTGGAATCGACGTAGTCGGCAAAGAACGCGCGGATGAATTCTTCGTCGGTGAGTTCGGTGACAGGGGTCGGATCCTCGATTTCGGTGATGCTCATCGAAGTGATGCGCATCGCGCCTTCGACTTCGCCGTAGGTGACGCGGACTTCGTGGAAGGCGTCGCCGGTGGATCCTTTGAAGATGTAGACATCTCCCTCCTGTTCGGCGGTGATGACGGTGAACTCGGTCACGCCTTGGGGCAACAGGGTGCCGTCTTTGCAGGCGTCGAGCAGGTCGGTGTTGGTGATCGAGAAGACGGTGTCGCATACGTCGGCGTTGCCGTCGTTGAGCACGTCGATGGCGTCGGTGACGAGGCCTTCGGCGACGTCTTCAGCGACGTTGCTGAGGTCGTCGATCGCGCACAGTTCGTTGTTCGGGTCTTCGCGACACAGATCCTCGGTCAGCGTGTCAACCACGTCGGACGGGATCAAGTCGCAGCCGGACAGGGTGAATCCGGTAAGAAAAATGACAGAAAGCAGAATCAATCGTTTCACAGTATGTAGTCCTCCTAATTGTAAAAATTACGAATAGTTTCTAATTCCATTATAAGGGTATCTTGTGAATATCCTGTGAATATCATAAGAATTCTAAATAAGAATGAAAAAATCTAATCTGGCGACGTCCGAAATGCGACTTGTGCTCGCGCGGGCGCGATGCGTCGGAAATCGTATTTTTCGGAAAAATCGACATTAGTACTTTGGCCTACCTACGCTTACCAGAGAAACTAGTTTGAAAATGAAACAATATCAAATTAATTCATTAAATTCATTGACAAAGGATATCAAATGTACTATCATATAGACCGGTACACTTGAGAACACAAACACCCCGTACTGACTACCATGGGAGGTAACACGCATGAAAACATTCATGGCCAACAAAGACACCGTTGAACGCAAATGGTATGTTGTCGATGCGAAAGGACAAGTGCTCGGCCGTCTCGCGACCGAAGTCGCCACCGTCCTTCGCGGCAAACACAAACCGACTTTCACGCCCCACGTCGACACCGGCGATTACGTCATCGTGATCAATGCCAAAGAAGTCGAACTGACGGGCAACAAATGGGACCAGAAAAAATACTACAGACATTCGCGCTATCCGGGTAGCCTGAAAGAAACCACCGCCAAGGTGATGAATCAGACCCATCCGGAACGACTGATCGAATTCGCCGTCAAGGGCATGCTGCCCAAAGGACGTCTCGGCCGTCAGATGTACAAGAAACTGTACGTTTACAACGGACCGGAGCATCCGCACCAGGCGCAACAGCCCGAAGTCTTAGAGTTGAAAGGTTAAGGAGGACTGACACATGGCAAAATCCGTAATGTATCGCGGAACCGGACGTCGCAAGAGTTCGGTGGCCCGCGTCATCCTGCGTCCGGGTTCGGGAGAATTCCTGATCAACGGCCGTAAGTTCGAAGAGTACATCCCGTCGCCGGCGACCCGCCTCGACGTGGAACAACCGCTCGCGAAAACCGACAACATGAAGACTTTCGACATCGAAGTCAACGTCTATGGCGGCGGCATCAGCGGCCAGGCCGGAGCGATCCGCCACGGCATCACCAGAGCCCTGCTCGACGTCAGCAAAGACTATCGTCCCATTCTCAAGAAAGCCGGCTTGATCACCCGTGATCCGCGCGTCAAGGAACGTAAGAAACCGGGTCTCAAAAAAGCACGCCGCGCACCGCAGTTCAGCAAACGTTAATCACTGTGTCGAACAAAAACACAATGTCACGCGACATTGTGTTTTTTCTTTGTCCGGTAGAAGTGGTATAATGGAAGTGGAGGTGAGAATCATGATCAAACGGGCGATGTTGTCATTCGCGATCAGCGCGCTGTTGTTCGTGCTGTTCTATGTGTTCCGCGAGACGATCGAAGAGAACAATCTGTTGTTGCGGCCATACATGTTGTTGATTCTCGGATACGTCTTTGGATTCTTCGGCGTGGTCTTTCTCATCTGCAACTTCACCAAAAAATAAAGGTGCTCAGCCGAGCACCTTTTCATTTCAAGAATTCTTTGACGAGATTGACGTGCATCGCGAGACCGATGACGAAGCTGGACTCGTCGACGTCGAACTTGGGATTGTGGTTGTAGTAGATCGTGTCCTGTTTGGGATCGCGACCACCGAGCCACAGGAAACATCCAGGTTTCTTCTGAAGATAGTAAGCGAAGTCTTCGCCGCCCATCGAAGGCTCCTTGGCATAGGTCGCGTTCTGGTCGCCGACGACTTCCTTGGCGATCGCCATCGCGAACTCGCTCATCTGGGGATCGTTGATGAGCGGCGGGTAGGCTTCGATGATCTCGACCTTCGCGTCGCACCCGAACGCCTTGGCGGTGTGTTTCACCGTATGTTCCAACTTCTTGAATATATCCAGCCGAACATCGTTGTTGAGCGTGCGGATCGTCCCGGTCATCTCGACACTGTCGGGGATGATGTTGAAGGCGCTGCCGCCATGGATCGTGGCGACGGTGATGACGGCGCTTTCGAGCGGGGAGATTTGGCGTGATAAGATGGTCTGAATCGCTTGTACGACATTCGATGCCGCAACGATCGGATCCTTGCCGGTGTGCGGCGCGCTGGCGTGGGTGCCGTCGCCGATGATTGTGATCCGGAATTCGTCTGGAGCAGCCATCGCTTCGCCGGACTTGATGACGATCTCGCCCTTTTTGTTCTGGGTTGTGATGTGGAGACCGAACACGGCGTCGACATCGTCGATGTGGCCACCGCCTACGACATACGATCCACCACCGGGCATCGGACCTTCTTCGGCGGATTGGAAGACCAGCTTGAGGGTTCCGTTCAACTCATTCTTGTGGTCGCTCCAGTACTTGGCGGCACCGAGCAACATCGCCGTATGAGTATCATGGCCGCAGGCGTGCATCACGCCGTCGTTCTGGCTCTTGTAGGGGACGTCGTTTTCCTCCTGCATCCGAAGCGCGTCGATGTCGGCGCGGAGGCCGATCGTCTTGCCTTGCTTGTTTCCGGTGAGGGTCGCGACCATGCCGGTGACGCCGATCTTGTCGATGACGTCATAGCCAAGCGCCAGGAGTTCCTGTTTGATCACGTCGGACGTGCGGAATTCGTGGAATCCCGGCTCGGGATGCATGTGGAAGTCGCGGCGTTTGTCAATCATGTATGCTTCGTAGGATTTCAAGTCTTGTGGTTTGATCATGGGTTCACGCTCCTTCATTACCTGAATTATACCACAGATGGAAGTGTTTGCGGTTGCTATTTCGGCCGTATTGTAATATAATCGAGTAGTCAAGGAGATGATGCACATGACCGTAAGAACCCGCTTCGCGCCATCGCCGACCGGCTTCATCCACGTCGGCAATCTGCGCAGTGCGATATTCACTTATCTGATTGCGAAACATGATAACGGCACCTTCGTGCTCCGGATCGAAGACACCGATCAGGAACGCTACGTCGAAGGCGCCGTCGACACGATCTACTACACGCTCGATTCCTGCGGGTTGACCTGGGACGAAGGACCGGACAAGGGCGGCGACTATGGCCCCTACATCCAGTCCGAGCGGAAGGATCTGTATAAGGAACACGCGCACAAGCTCGTGGCCTCGGGACATGCCTACAAGTGTTTCTGTACCCCCGAGCGACTCGCGTCGCTCAGGGACAAGGGCTATGCCAAATACGACCGTCACTGTCTCCATCTGACGGCGGAAGAGGTCCAGGCCAAAGAGGATCAAGGACTGCCCTATGTCATCCGTCAGAAGGTACCGCAGGACGGATCGACGTCGTTCACCTGTCAGGTGTACGGCGAGATCACGATCGATAACAAGGAGATCGAAGATCAGGTCATCTTGAAATCGGACGGCTATCCGACCTACAACTTCGCCAACGTCGTCGACGATCATCTGATGAATATCACCCATGTCGTTCGCGGCAACGAATATCTGACGTCGACGCCGAAGTATACCCTGCTTTACCGCGCGTTCGGCTGGGACGAACCGACGTACGTCCATCTCCCGCATGTCGTCAAGGAAGGCGGCAAGAAACTGTCCAAGCGCGAAGGCGACGCCTACTACACCGACTTCGTGCACAAGGGCTATCTGCCCGAAGCGATCCTCAACTTCCTCGCCCTGCTTGGTTGGTCGCCCCCGACCAACCAGGAGATTTTCACCCTTGAAGAACTCGAACAGGCATTCACGATCGACCGCATCAACAATTCCCCGGCCGTCTTCGACATCCAGAAACTGAACTGGATCAACGCCCAGTACATCAAGAAACTCGACACACAGGACTTGATCGAACTGTGCATGCCGCACCTGATCGACGCCAATATCGCACAGGATCATGACGAAGCATGGATCGAAAGTCTCGTCAAGACCTTCCAGGACCGGCTCGATTATGGCGCCCAGATCGTCGATCTTCACGACGAGTTCTTTGATCAGGAGTATCGACTCGACGACGAAATGAACGAGTTCCTCGCCCAGGACGGCGTCAACGAAACGCTGCAGGCGTTCCGCGACCTGCTTGCCGGACTCGACGCGTTCACGGCTCAGGACATCAAACCGCTGATCAAGCAAGCCGGGAAACAGTCCGGTGCCAAGGGCAAGATGTTGTTCATGCCGCTGCGCATCGCGACGACCGCGTCGATGCACGGACCCGACCTGCCTCAGGTTCTCGCCCTGCTCGGCAAGGACACGGTGTTGGAGCGTCTCGATCAAACCATCAAATAGACCACATCGGTGGTCTATTTTTTTGTGATATGTGGTATAATCGTGGTATGGAGGTGTGTATCATGACCATACTGCTTTGCTGTACCCCCGAACAACGAAAGGATCTCGACAAGGTCTTCGCCAAGTACGACAAGCTCGAGATCATCGAATCAACCTGCGACGAGCTCGAAGAGAGCATGCCGCTGTTCATTCACATGCCCGACGCGACCTTTTACGGCCACGTGACGCCCGATCGCGTTCGTGACGTGATCGCCGGCCGCGCCGACGATCTCAAGATCCAGACAGCGCGTCTGTTCGACGTGTCGATGGAAACCTACAAACGCGAACCGATGCACCGCCGCGCGGTGAAACTGTTCCGTTGGCACCTCGACAAGATCGACGAGTGCACGACGGTGAACATCGCCGAAGAACTCGACGACTTCTGCAAGAAATACGAGCTGAAAAAACAGGACGTCGTCTGTGCCGTCAAGATGGCCTTGATCGGCACCACCAAAGGTCCCGCCCTGCCGGAGTTGATGACGGCTTTGCACAAGAAGGAAGCGTTCGCGCGCATCGACAAGTACTTGGCCGATTACAAATACCGCATCTAGACCTGTCCCCGACAGGTCTTTTTTGTTATAATGGTATCGAACGCGAAGGGGGTTCATCATGAAACAATCCATTTTGTATCCATTGATTTATCTCGGCATCGCCATCGTCGGTGCGATCTGGAACAACGTCGTGTCCCGGCTCATCGTCATTGCGTTGTTCTCGAGCGATGCGACACTGCCGGTGACTCGCGCCGCGATCCTGTTGAACAACACGCTGTCGCTCATCGGCGGAATGCTGCTGGCGGTGTTCGTGCTCATTGTTCTCCGACCGCTCAAACCGCGTCATCGATGGCTTCGGGCGTTGATGGTCCTCGTCATCGTCACCATGCTGACGACGATGACGATGATGCTCATCGCATCGCGACTGGAGAACATGATCTTCATCTGGGCGACGGTCTTGATTCGAGTCGCTTTGGAGCTGCTGTCGGTCGTTTTCGGAGTGATGGTGCTGGTGGATCGGGATTCCAATCCGCTGCTGCGCGGTGCCTTTGCCGTCTATTTGGGTGTCTTCGTTCTCTCGACATTGTTCACCGGGGTAACGGGAAATCTCCTGTTCCAGAGCAATCTGCTGCAAGACGCCGGCATCGAGGTCCGACGACTGTTCCAGCTGACGGTCACCTTCCTCTCGACTGTGTCGTTCATGTTCGTGCTTCATGCGATCTTCCGCGAGGAGGAACAGTATCAGGAGATGGAGCGCACCGTACCGCTTGCGGACTTGGATTAATTTTTATTTGATTTCTGATTTGTTATGCTTTATAATGGTTTTAGAAATAAGAAAGAAAAGGAGATTTTATTTTTAATGACTGGCACTGTTAAATGGTTCAATTCTGAAAAAGGTTATGGATTCATCACGAACGAAGAAGGCCTGGACATTTTTGTTCACTTCACCGCCATTCAGGGCGATGGCTTCAAAACGTTGGATGAAGGTCAAGAAGTCGAGTTTGAAGTTGTAGAAGGCGATCGCGGCCCGCAAGCTGCCAACGTTGTAAAACTGTAAGACCGACGACACGCAAACGGGAGAGAAATCTCCCGTTTTTATGTGCTCTAACTTGCATCGCAACATAACCAACCCTTATAATGAAAGTGAAGGACAACACCCTGTTCGCCACACAGAAAGAAGGAAAAACATGAAATACGAATGGCGCAAGAAAGACAAAGAATTGTATCTGCCCAAAACAACACCGACCTTGATCACCGTACCAGCGATCTCCTATCTCGTCATCCATGGCGAAGGAAATCCCAACAGCGGTGCGTTCCAGGACGCGGTAAGCACGTTGTATTCGCTCTCCTACGGCATCAAGATGGCACCGCGCAAAGGACTCCTGATTGACGGGTATTTCGATTACACCGTGTTTCCGCTCGAAGGTGTATGGGATCTGAACGAGCATGGCCGCAAGATGTTCGACGACGGCGTCCCCATCGGACGTCTCTACGATCATTTCGTGTTTGATGTGATGATTCGCCAGCCGGCGTTCGTCAGCGAGGAACTGCTTCAAACGATCGTCGATTTGAAGCGCAAGTCCGATGACAATCCTTGGTTTGAACAAGCCAAACTTGTCACCATCGACGAAGGACAATGCTGTCAGATCATGCATGTTGGTCCCTACGCCGACGAACCCAGCAGTTTCGCCAAGATCGACGACTACCTTGATTCGTTGGACATGAAACGTTCGTCCCATGTTCATCGGGAAATCTATACCACCGATCCAACACGTACCGAACCCGCACGGCTGAAAACCGTGTTGCGCGTGCAAGTCGAAGGCAAATAAGGGATGCATTTCCAGGTAAACCATTGTATAATGAATTGAAGCAACGAACCACGAGGTGACATCCATGAAGATATTCAACTCCTACACCAATCAACTCGAAGACTTCCAACCACTCGAGCCGGGCAAGGTCAAGATCTACATCTGCGGCCCGACGGTCTGGAACTACATCCATATCGGCAACGCCCGGCCGGTGATCTTTTTCGATACCGTCCGGCGTTACTTCGAACACCGTGATTACGAGGTAACGTTCGCCTCGAACTTCACCGACGTCGACGACAAGATCATCACCAAGGCGATCGAACTCGAACGGACTGAAAAAGAAGTCGCCGAAGAGTTCATCGCGGCGTTTCTCGCCGACGTCGAGAAAGTCCAGTCGAAGACCGACTACATCAAACCGAAGGTCACCGACTACATGGACAAGATCATCCAATACATCCAACAGCTGATCGACAAGGGCTACGCCTACAAGGCGGGGACCGACGTCTATTTCCGCGTCGACAAAATCAAGGATTACGGCTCGCTATCGAACCAGTCGATCGACGATCTGATTTCGGGATCGCGCATCGACGTCAACACCAACAAGGAGAATCCGCTCGATTTCACGCTGTGGAAATACACCGGCGAAGGCATCACCTACGACGCCCCGTTCGGCGAAGGCCGGCCCGGCTGGCACACCGAATGCGTGGCGATGATCGACAACATCTTCGGCGGTGAGATCGACATCCACGGTGGCGGATCGGGTCTGATGTTCCCCCATCACGAGAACGAGATCGCTCAGGCCGAAGCGCTCCACGGTCATCACGTGGCGCGTTACTGGATGCACAACGGGCTCCTCAACTTCAGCAACGTCAAGATGTCGAAATCGCTCGGCAACGTGATCCTCGTCAAGGACCTGACGATCGATCCCAACGTGTTCCGGCTGTTCACCTTGTCAACGCATTACCGCGCGCCGATCGAGTTCACCGACGAGGCGCTTCAGAACTACGTCACCGAATGGGACAAGATCCAACGCGTCTACAAGCAACTGCATCGCAAACTCGACCTCGCCGACAGCCTCTACGGCAACGCCAAGATCGATCCTGATCTACTTCTCATCTACAAGGATTTTCTGGCGGCGATGGACAACGATTTCAACACCCCCAACGCGAACACCGCGCTCCAGGATCTCGTCAAGCAGGCGAACCAGATGCTGCGCAGTAAAACCGAACCCGAAGTACTCCTCTCAGCGAAGAAACTGTTCGACGACTTCTTCGAGGTGTTCGGTCTCAAGCACGGTGTCAGCGAACTCAGCAAAGACGACAAACAACTTTATCACGACTGGCAGACCGCCCGCAGTGAGAAAGACTTCGCCAAGGCCGACGAACTGCGCGCCAAACTACAGGAACGAGATGTTCTCTGATGGTCCCCTACAGCGGACTGACGCTGGCGTACATCGGTGATGCTTATTACGAACTGATGGTGCGACGTCATCTTCTTGCCAAGGGCGTGACGCGCGTCCACAAACTTCACGACGCGGCGATCCGGTTCACCTCGGCCGAAGGTCAGGCCGACGCCTTCGACATCATCAAGGGCGACCTGACCGAGGATGAGATGATCACGTTCAAGCGTGGCCGCAATGCCAAGACCGACCGCAAGGCGCGCAATGCCTCGCTCGCGACCTACCGTCAGGCGACTGGCTTCGAAGCACTTGTCGGCTATCTCCACATCACCAGCCAGGACGACCGTCTCGACGAGCTGTTCGCCAAAATCACGAAACAGTTTGACAAATGAACCATCCTGTTGTACCATAAGGACGGATTTCAGTTATACGAAAGGAGTGGTGCATATGAGCAAGAACACCAACCGGAACAAGCGAAGATGCATCACTACACAACCGTAAGGTCAAACCAAATTCTTTTGGGACCTGCATTGTGTGGGTCCTTTTTGATTGCCCGATGCATCTTCGTGCGTTCCTCATCGCAACCGTCAAACCCATTCAAAAGGAGGAATTCATCTTCAACGAAACACTGCATCAGGCAACCATCGTTCGCAGCGACTACCAGTCCTATCTGGCCGACTGCAACAATCAAATCTAC
Source organism: uncultured Mycoplasmatota bacterium (assembly GCA_913062645.1). Classification (GTDB taxonomy): domain Bacteria; phylum Bacillota_I; class Bacilli_A; order Izemoplasmatales; family Izemoplasmataceae; genus Xianfuyuplasma. The sequence goes on along the minus strand of CAJXVW010000002.1, from coordinate 194,353 downwards.
CGTCTCAAAGTATCGGGCCGGTTTCACTACCAGGCTCTGAACAAGGACGATTATCCCGCCGTCGGCGACCATGTTCTGTTTCGCCCGACGAACGACCAAGAAGGCATCATCGAGCGTGTCGAGGCACGCAGGAGCGTGCTCAAACGGCTCGCCCGCACCAACGTCCACGATGCCCAGATCCTCGCCGCCAACGTCGACGTGGCATTCTTGTGCCTGTCGATGAACGAGGATTTTCATCCTCGTAAACTGGCCAATCTGATCACGATGACGCGCGCCGAAGGCGTCCGTCAGGTCGTGTTGTTGACCAAGACCGATCTCACCGACAACCCCGAGACTTATGTCGAACAGGCCCGAGAAGTTACCGATCTTCCGGTCGTCACCGTCAGCGTCCTGGACGACGCATCGGTTGAGACCATCCGCACGCAAATCGGGACCGACACGGTCGTCTTCATCGGCTCGAGCGGTGTCGGCAAATCGACGCTGATCAACACCCTCTTCGGTGAAGACCATTTCGTCACCAAGGACATCCGCAGCTCCGACGCGCAGGGTCGTCATGCGACCACCCACCGTGAGTTGGTCCGTTTGAACAGCGGCGGTGCGATCATCGACACGCCGGGCATGCGCGAACTGGATTCGTATCGTCTGGACGATCTCGACGACGCGTTCAATGACATCGCCGAATTGGCGAATCAGTGCAGGTTCCGCGACTGTCAGCACGACGAGGAACCGAACTGCGCTGTGTGGGACGCGATCGAACAAGGTGACCTCGATCCGATGCGGCTCGAACAGTACCGCAAGGCCGAGCGGATCAACGCCTACGTCAAACGCAAGGAACACGAAAAAGAACGGCTGCAGCAACGACGACAACACAATCGCTAGGTTGTGTTGTCTTTTTTTAGGGAATGACGAACTTTGATGGTAAAATGGGAAGTAGAGGAGGGATCATCTCATGCTCAACGCACTCTTAATCATATTGGCTTATTTCTTCATCTTCTTCATCGTCGGCACGGCGATCAAGAACAACTCGATCGTCGACATCGGCTGGGGACTCGGCTTCGTCGTCGCGTCATGGATCTTGTATCTGGTGTATCAACCGACGTCGTTCGCACCGCTCTTGGCCAACATCCTGATCAGCCTGTGGGGTCTGAGGTTGTTTTACTACATCATGCGGCGCAACATCTTCGCCGAAGAGGACTTCCGCTATCAGAACTGGCGCAAGGCCTGGGGCAAGTGGGTCATCCCGCGCGCCTTCCTTCAGGTCTACATGCTGCAGGGGCTGTTCATGTTCGCGATCGGCAGCACCGTCTATTATCTCAATGTCAACGACGTGTCATTCAATTATTTGTCCATCGTCGGACTGGTGATCTGGCTCATCGGATACTTGTTCGAAGTCATCGGCGACCGTCAGCTCAAGCGTCACATCGCCTCGAAACGAGGCGGCATCATCACCACCGGACTGTGGCAATACACCCGTCATCCCAACTACTTCGGAGAAATCCTGATGTGGTGGGGCCTGTATCTGTTTGCGGTGCTTCTCGACCCGTCAGCCTGGTGGCTCGTATACAGTCCGCTCGCGATGACCTATATTTTTGTCTTCGTCAGTACGCCGCTTCTGGAAGAACGGATGAAAACGAGGGACGGTTGGGAGGAGTACGCGAAACGGACCAACAAGCTATTCGCGTGGTTCCCCAAGGATCCGGTATGAACGTCGACCGGATTCAAATCGTCCGCGACGCGGACAACAAGAACGACTACATCCTGTATCTGATGTGCACCAGTTTCCGCCTTCACAACAACCACTCGCTTGAACACGCGCTCGAGTTCGTCCATGCGACGAAGAAGGATCTGCGCGTGGTCTTGTACCGAGAACCGGAAGAGAACGAACGCAACAACGAGTTCTTCCGTCACGGCGTCGAGAACGCCGAGGAGGTGCTTGCCCCGATCACGAATCATGTCTACCGGTTTGACGCGTGGAACGAGGAACTGGAAGAAGTAATCGCAAATGCGTATCACGTCGTCAAGGACCGCGGTTATCTCAACGCCGAGAAGGCCTTCGAACGGAAAGTTCACGCGCTCTCTGACGAGTACGATGTAGGCCTCTCCATCGTCGAAAGCGATGTCTTCGTTCCGGTGCGGATCGCATCGCAAAAAGAAGAATACGCCGCGTCGACAATTCGCAAGAAGATCATGAGTCGGCTGGAAGAGTTCCACGATCCGGTGAACACCACCTTGGAATGGTTCCGCGGCGAAGAAGATGCGCTCGGTGTGCTTCAGGACTTCATTCTGGAGAAACTGGATCACTACGTCGACCGCAACGATCCGTCGAAGGATTACACGTCTGGACTGAGCCCCTATCTTAAATACGGCTTCATCAGTCCGCTGACGATTCATGACGAGGTCGTCTACTTCGAAGGGGAAAGCACTGAGAGTTTCATCGAGGAGTTGATCGTCCGGCGGGAACTCGCCTACAACTTCATCTACTACAACGACAAGTACGACCAGTTCGACGGCATCACCTACGATTGGGCTTACAAGACGATGAACCAACACCTGATGGATGAACGGGAACACCTCTACACCAAGGACGATTACATCAACTTCCGCACCCACGACCCGTACTTCAACGCGGCCATGAAGGAGATGGTTCATCTCGGCAAGATGCACGGGTACATGCGGATGTACTGGGCGAAGAAGATCATCGAATGGTCCCGGACCTACAAAGAAGCTTATGAAACCGCAATTACCTTGAATAACTATTATTTCCTAGACGGTAACACGCCCAACGGCTACACCGGCGTCGCCTGGTGTTTCGGCAAACACGACCGGGCCTGGCCGGAGCGACCCATTTTTGGGAAGCTGCGCTACATGAACGCCAACGGGCTGAAACGCAAATTCGACATTGAAGAATATGTCAAGAAGATTGAAAGGTTGGTGAACCAATGAGCACCCACGTCAAACCGAACATCTTCGTCAGCGCTTGCATCGAATACGAAAGCTGTCGCTTCGACGGATCGATGATCGCCGACGACTACGTCAAACGGATGAAGGACGTCGTCAATTTCATCCGCGTCTGTCCCGAACTGTCGATCGGCCTCGGCGCACCGCGCGAGGCGGTCCGTCTGGTGAAACGCAAGGGCGAGGATCAGAAACTCCTCTCCAGCGTCCACGGCTATGACTACACGGAGAAGATGGACACGTTCACCGAGAAGTATCTCGAGAAACTGTATCGCCGCGATGTCGACGGATTCCTGATGAAAGCCAAGTCGCCGACCTGCGGCGTCGGCGACGTCAAGGTGTACCGCGACGTCGGCAAGGCGCATCTCGAAAGTGCTCGCAACGATGGCATGTTCGGCGGGGCGATCAAAGCCAAGTTCCCCGATCATCCGATCGAGACGGAACGACGGATCTCCAACTACAACATCCGCGAGAACTTCTTCACCCATGTCTTCACGATGGCGGCTTTCCGCCACATGAAAGACGACTTCAAGTACAAGGACCTGGTGGAGTTCCACGCCAAGAACAAGTATCTCTACATGTCCTACAACCAGGAGATTCTGAAGAAGATGGGACAGATCGTCGCCAATCACGACAAGCTGTCTCACGACGAAGTTTTGGACGCCTATCAGAAGCATCTGCGCAAACTGCTGCACGGCGAGCCGTCGCAGAAGCGCCGGGTCAACACCCTCCAGCATCTCTACGGCTACTTCAAGGACAAGTTGGATACGCCGGAGAAGGAATACTTCTTCGACACGCTCGACGATTACATCGATCATAAGATCCCGTATTCGAACGTGCTGTATCTGTTACGAGGATACGCCGTTCGCTTCAAAGAAGACTACTTGTTGAAACAGACTGTCTTTCAACCGTTCCCAAAAGAGTTGACGGTGATGATGGACAGCGGCAACAAACTGTAAAGGAGAACAGACAATCATGGAATATTTGAAAATGTATGGCATCGCGTTCGTGATCTTTCTTGTCATCGACGCGATCTGGCTCGGCCTCGTCGCACCGAAATTCTATCAGAATCAGATCGGCCATTTGATGGCCGATTCCCCCAACTTCGTGGCGGCGGGCATCTTCTATCTCGTATTCATCGTCGGCGTCGTGTACTTCGTCATCGCTCCGGCGGTCGAAGCAGAGAGTCTCAGTCGCGCCATCGTCGGCGGCCTGTTGTTCGGGTTCGTGACGTATGCGACGTATGACCTTACGAATCTCGCCACCCTTAGAGATTGGCCGATCACGGTCACCATCGTGGATCTAGCCTGGGGATCATTCCTCAGTACGACCATGGGTGTACTGACGTATTTGATTTACAACTGGATTGGCTAAATAAACGGATTCCGAAATGGAATCCGTTTTTACGATTACATTTTTCTATTGACATATGATATAGCGAGACGTATCCCAAACGACTTAAAAGATTACGGAATATAGCATATTTGGTACTCTCCACACAGGAAAGTGCCATTTTTTGTGATATAATAAAGTTAATACATAACGAGGAGGTTGTTATAATGAAAAAGAGTAGCCAACATGTTGTGCCATCAAAAGATGGAGGATGGAAAGTTAAAAAAAGTGGCTCTAGCAGAGCCACAAAATCTTTCTCAAATAAGAAAGCTGCTACTAATTATGCTAAAGGTGTCGCAAAAAATCAAAACACGGAACTTTTTATTCATAGGAAGAATGGTACAATTCAAGAGAAAAGAAGTTATGGTAACGATCCACATCCTCCAAAGGATAAGAAATAAAAAATGCAGTTGAAAGTTTTTATTAATTGTCCCTATGATGATAAGTATAGGCCAATAATGTTCGCATTAATATATTTTGTTTACAAGTTGAATATGATCCCACTTTTATCATTAAACAAAAAGGACAGTGGGGATGTTAGAATTAATAAGATTGTTAAACTGATTGAGGATTCTCAAGTAGGATTCCATGATATTTCCAGAATGGTTGCTAACAAAGAAAAGGAGTATTGCAGACTCAATATGCCTTTTGAACTTGGAATTGATTATGGGTATAAGAACTTCATCAGTAAAGATAAGAAAATCCTTGTATTAGATAGCGAGGCTTATAGGTACCAAAAAGGTCTTTCTGATTTGGCAGGAGTAGACATTGCCATTCACAACAACGAGTTGCTAGATTTATTTGATGTACTTAGAGATTGGGTAATAACCGAATATGATATTACAGACATTAAGCATTCAGCAGCATTGAAATATGAGTATGACGATTTTCATGGATGGTTAAATGAAAGATTAGAGGAACAAGAATATGGTATAACGAATACCACAACATATGATGAGGAATCTAATGAGTTGATTATTAAGTACACAAATTATATAGATGAAATCAAACCAAAAGAATTTATGATTTATTGCAAACAATATTTCCAAGAAGGATTTGCAATAGCAGTAGATTTGAAGTAACCCAAATTAAGATTTAAGTTAGCAAAAACAGCATTTCCGTATGGATTTGCTGTTTTCTTTACATAGATACAAAAAACCATAGTTCTCATTAGCTCTAAGTCCATACGAGGCAATTAGCAATGTAGAGAATTATCTTAGGTCTATTGGAGCGAACTCCATTTCAACTGGCTGTGGAGAAGTAGTTGATTATGTCAACTTGCCTCAGAAACACCTAAGTAAGAAGTATTTAGTTAGTGGGTTACACGGATTCACAACGAAAGGGTACATACTTGAGAAACCCCATCAGAACTCGGAAAAAATACTAGAAGGAAATCTAGAATACCGGAAAACTTCTATGGACACAGTATTTGTTACTAGTCCACAAAGAAGAATGGCAACTTTATCATTCTACTTTTTAAGTTTTGCTTTAGGATTTTGAAGCAACATAATGGAACTTGTAGTACCTGTTCTGCTAAATAAATGTAGTATATAATGTTATCGTAACCAAAACAATGTGAGGTGATGGGAATGTGTGAATATGCTGTAAAAGTCAAATGTGGACATGTTGGAATTAACAAGTATATTGTGAAGACTCTACCTATTAGAGCAGGAAACATGAAAGAGGCTGCAAAAAAAGCTAGATGGACTCCTAGAGTAAAACACCACTGGAAAGATGCAATCATTGATGTTTTAGAAGTCAGCAAAAAGGAGTACGATACTCTTGTAGATAAGTATACAAGTGATCCTTACTTCAAATTTACGAGAATACAGGATCAAAGGATGAAGTGTGTAGACATACATCTACATGTTAGAGATGTAGAAACGGAAGAGAAAAATGATCGTCCTGAAAGGATAAAATATCTAATGAAAAAACGAAGAGTAGATGAGCAACTACACAAATATAATTATGATTATTAAGTATAAGGAGCAAATCGAACTGACATGTCAAAGATTGAAAAAGGCAAGAGAAAACCTGGGGTTGTCAGTTAAGCAATTATCTGAAGAGTTAGGATCATATTCGAAACGAGAAGTACTGAAAATCGAAAAAGCTAAATATGAACCTACACTACAGTACCTATATGATTTCTGTAAATATATCAACATCAAGATAGTTAATATAATTGAACCATATACAAAGAAAAAATAATATGCTATAATCTTGATGTTAGCTATTATCCAGGTTATGAATTTAAACTCATAATTAATTGGAGGTGTTGATAGCTGACAGCAAACGAAAAAGCCTTACACCCTTTGCTATCAATCTGAAAAGATTACGTGAAGCAAAAGGGTATTCCCAAGAGTATTTAGCAGAGCTTCTTGATGTAAGTGATCGCATGATACGAAAGTGGGAATCAGGCACAAATTCTCCTAGATTATCTATGGTCTATAAGATTGTAGATGTTATGGAGATTTCGATGAATAGCATTTTACAATAGTAAAGTGCTTTTCTTTTTGAGAAGTATTAAATATAAAATGGTATAATTAAGTTAACTGAGGAGGGTGATTAGATGAGACTTCAAAAGATAAATTTCAAGTTAGATAAATTCTATGTTCAAGAACATAGCATAAACTTCAAAAGGGATAAACACTGCTTTATTGGCAAGAATGGTTCAGGTAAATCAACTTTGCTGAAGGCTGTATACAAGATATTCAGAAGATTACCTAGAGTGTATGGTGATTATTTCAATATTGAAGATTCTTCTATTGAGTATGTGATTGAGAATGGTGATATAGTATATGATATGTTGACACTGGAGCATGAGGGAGAGCTCTCAGTTCTAATGCACAATGAGATGTTCGGGTACCCCAAGTTTTATTGTCCCTGGACGATAAAGGAGTATGAACATCTAAAAAAGCTGATACTACAAGAGAATGAAAAATGCATGAATGTAATTCGTGATACAAGAGAGAAATTTAACATTTTCGCCCAAGAGAATGATATAGATCCAAACAAGTTTTATGTTGTATATGAACATTTGGCTAATAATGGAAGAAGCTATAGTGTTACAAGCAAACTTGAAGAGAATGAGTTCGATGGTTGGATTAGTGGTAGAGGTTCAAGATTAGAACTTTATAGATTGAGAGAACCCGAGTACTTGATTGCTATTGATTGTGGAAATATTCCGGATCATGTTAGCTTTGGAGAGAAGCTATTTAAGCAATTCAGGATTGATGGAACATCTGTATACAAAGATTATTTGGATGAGTTTGATAAACTGTATCCCGGTTTATATGATGAGCTTATGAATCATATGAAAGAAATGAATGATTTGATTGATACCTATAATGTTTTATTTGCTGATTATTCCGATTTATATGAGTATCTAGTACGAAATACGATTCAGAATGTAGAGTTTATTGATCACAATATCAATTACAATTTGGACAGTGAAATCATCACAACTGCGTTAAAAGTCATAAAACCAAAACTGTATGAACTAATCGGTGACGATTTTTTATCGGATGTAGAAGATAAAATCAAGACTTTTGAATATTATTCCATTATGAAGGATTTCAAAGTGCTTCATGGAAGTATCGGATCATATGACGATGAAAACAGTTTTAAGAAAGCTTTTGTAGACTCTGATGATGCAATGAAAGTATTTATTGATGATTTACCTGATTTTGAGAAACGAGTTAGAAGATTCCTTGCTAATAGAGACATTATTAAAGACTATGAAAGTGGCTTTGAAGAAATATACTTCGACATGAATTATGAATATATTCATGATTGGCTTAGTAAGGTTTTCGTAGATGTTGTTTCGGAATATGACTCAAGAATAGATACTATCAACATAGTACCATCTGATGAAAAACCATATTCTATTCATAACACAAAGGTGTTTTATAGTGAAGCAGATGTAGAGATTGGGAACATGTCAAGTGGTACGATTTGGGGATTGCGTTTTGGGCTAATTAAACAATTATTATCTTACTCTGATTTACTATTAATTGATGAACCAGCTCTATTTCTACATCAAAGCAAACAACTAAAGGTGATTCAGACAATAGTTGATATGGACTGCAAAGTAATGTATACGACTCATACTGCTGCACTTATCCCATTAAATATTAATGAAGTGTCAATGAGTGAAGTGGTAAAGACTGATGATGAAATAATTTGTCGCGAGATAGACAATAATATTGAAGAAGTTATAGTAGAAGCTTTGGAGTTAGAGTATCTACAAGGCATGTTTGTCGATTACAGAAAGAAAGTAGTCTTCGTTCACCCTGATTCCAAGCACTTTCTGAAAACAATTATACAACTAGGTATTGATAAAGATTTACAAGTGATTCCAGGTATAGTTAGAAGTAAACCATACAAACTATTAATCGATTTGTTAAGAGTGAAAGGAATCGAGATTGTTTGCGTTATTCAAAATAGAGGTAGATACGAATCACTTATTGAAATTGTAGGATCGAAGAACATCTATCTTCTTGAAGATTTTGTTGCGATAGCTAAAAAGAATAATTACAAAAAATTGTCAGATTTTTTTTGATGGGGAGGAGGACTAAATGGATATCAAACTTAAGAACGTAATAGTTAGAGATTATAAAAAAATAGTAAATCAAACCGTAAACTTATCTGAGAAGTTAACATGTATTATCGGTGATAATGCAAGTGGTAAAACAACATTGCTAGAGGGAATTTCAGGTAGATATAGTAAGGGTATAATTAACGATTATAGAACGAGCAATTCATACGTATTTTCAGTTGATGTGAGTGATTTGGATTTTCTACAAGATGAAATGAACACACTATTAACCGCTACATTCCATTTTGATGGTGAGAATTGGAATCATAATGAATTTATTCTGGAAGGTCACGAGGAATACCTTGAAGAAATCATTAAGTACCTAAATGTGGATATAAAGTATTTCTATGCATTTCAAAAGAAAGTTCATGCAATGTTATTAGAAATCGATAGTGAACTAAAAGGTATACCGTCTGAAGTTTGGGATGCAGATGTATATGGAAGACCAATTATTTTCTTTGATAGAGATGTACTTGATGAAGAAATTAACAGGTTCAGTGAGTTTATTGAAAATGAGACTAATTTGCATCAATCTGATACAACGCCTTTTATGGATTTTAACTTCAATAAATATGTCGACAGAAATATATTTGATATTAGTTTTATGGAAGAAAAAGAGTTTCTTACATTCTATGATTCAGTAAAGGATTTGACTATTGAAGCTGACGGATACAAGTACGATTTAGAAGGAATGAAAGATTATTATTATAAACTAAAAGAGAAGATTGAGTATCTAAAACAGTTTATGAGAGGTAAAAAGAAGCAAATTAAGAATGAATTAGATATTTTAGATGACAAAGAGAAAAATATATCCGAAGCAATTGACAAGTACAATGAACTTTTACAAGATATTGAAAAAAATTGTTTGAATTACTTGACAAAATCAAACATAATTTCGAGTAGTTTTATAAATGCTAGACAAAGAGATAAAATTGAACTCAATGATCTAGGTAAGAAAATTGTTGGGATATTGGGTGTTCCAATTGTGGATGCTAGTTATGATTCTCTTTCAGATGGAGAAAAGTGGGTTGTGTATCTAGCAAAAAGAGTATCTGAACAAGAAAGTAAGTTGCTATTTATTGATGAACCCGGAATGTATTTGAATCCATCAATACAAAGAAGATTATTTGAAGTATTTGAACTTCTAATCGATGAAGAATATCAAATAATTTATACAACACACATGTCACATTTAGTTGTTTTAAGACATGATTCCAAAGTTTTGAGAACTAGTATCGATGATGAGATTACTGTTGAACCAATGGATTTGTCTAATATTGAAGAGGCAACTAGAATAACTGTTGGTAAATTACTAATAATGTCTTTGAAGAAGATGATTTTAGTAGAAGGTAAAACCGATCAGATGTTATTAGAATACTATATCAACAAGTACACTGAAAAAGATTTAGATAGATATAACTTAATTCAATGTGCAGGAGAAGGTATAACTCAGATGATCGGAATTTGTGTGAATCTTGGATTGGATTTTGTTGCATTGGTAGATTATGACAAAGTCAAAAATATTAAAAGAGCACTTGGTAATAAGTATGAGCAATATAGCGATGTAATACATGTTGCTGGAAATGAGGACATTCAGGAAATAGAATCATATCTTTCTGAAGAGGATGTTCTGAATCTGACAGAGATTCATAATGGAGATAACAAAATGGATGTTACAAAGATGAAGAAACATTTCGAAAACGATGGTGAATTATCTGAAGGACTAATTGAGAAACTAAACATTATAGTGAATAGAATGAGGCTTGATTAAGGAGGTATAGATTCAACAAAAAAGATGTATGGGAACGAACATGTGGTAGAAAATCTTATTGTCAAGATTATTCTGGTAAAGAAATAAGATATGAGCAATATAATAATGAGTGTAGTAAGTATGGATGGACGATTGAAGAGTTTGTAAGTGGTAATAACGGTAATCAGCAAAAAGTAAGAGCTGTCAATTTTTTGACGCTTGAAAGAAATAAAAAGAAAGATAGTGTAGTCGATGTATTATTTATTACGTTCGATTATCATTTTACAAATAAGCCGAAAAAAAGTGTAGCAGTAGCCACACTAGAATCGTACTTAAAAAACAAGATGAAGTTAATAAATATTGATGTGTTTTCGTTCAATATGAATGAATCAGATTCAATATATTTTTCACAAATGCAACAACTTACAGAACAACTTTCTTCAGAATATGATTACATATGTGTTGGGATGTATGCTTGGTCTATGAGTTATATGAATAATCTGCTCATACTAATAGAGGATGCATCTAGTTTTGCGAAGATTATTTGTGGTGGGTATGAGGTTAATTCTATGAACATCAACAGATTGCAAATTTCATACTCACAAGTCGATCATTTTATTATTGGTTTTGCTGAAGAGGCATTATATAAACTTATTAATAACGAAATACAATCAAAGGTAGTTAGCATAGACGTTAATAATAATGATATTCCGAAAATTTACTCGAATCATATTATCGATGTGAAAAAAGGAAGCACTGTTAGTTTAGAAACCAAGAGAGGGTGCCCTTATAACTGCTCTTTCTGTTCATATAAAGGTAACGACCATCGCAAAATCACTAAGCATAATCTAGACAAAATTAAGGTTGAACTGAAATATTTGGATCAAGTTGGTGTAGAGAAAGTGAATATAATAGATCCAATATTTACATTGAAGAATTACAAATCTCTGTTGATGTACCTGATTGAAATTAATTTCAAACCTACATTGAGTATTCAAGCGAAGTTTGAAGTGCTAAACAATGAGATGATAAGGGATAAAATGCTAATTGATATGTTGAGCAAATTAAATGTGGTGTTAGAATTTGGTCTTCAATCAATCAATGGTAAGACACTCAGAAGTATTGAAAGAGTAAATGATTTGTCTGTAGTTCAAACAATAATTCATAAGTTGAATGATTTGAACATTAAGTATGAGGTATCAGTAATTCGTGGCTTACCTGGGGAGACGTTGGATTCATTTATAGATTTACTGAATTTCTTAGACGAGATTTCATGCAAAAACTATATCGTTTATCAACTAACTTTATTATCAAATACTAAATTGTGTAATCAAGTAGATGAATTTGGTTTACAATATGTGACTGTTAACGGATTAGATTTTGTGATTTCATCAAACTCATATACATATAAAGACTATTTAAAAATGATTGCATTGGAAAAAAGGAATAATAATCAAGACAAGTAAATCTTGTCTTTTTATCTATTATGAGAATATGTTATAATTTATTATGATACGATATTAACATATTATTTTTTATGGGTGAGGTGTGAAGATCATGGATAACATTAATAATGCATCAGCTGGTGCAAATGGATGGGATGGACAAATTTGTCAAAGTATATGGTATGCATTTAAGTATTTGAAAGAAATGAAACTCATTAATGTTGAGTTACATGAGGATATTGAGCTTGAGTCTGAAAATGGAGTAAAGTTAATACAGTCGAAAGTAAGTCAGACTCCTTCACAAAGAAAACCATCGCATAATTCGCATTTTATAGATGGGTTGAATTCTCTTCATAACAAGAATAGTGACAAGTATACAGAACTGATTTATTCAACCAATATTTACTTTCCCGTCAATACAATGAACCTATTTTTACATAATAGTAGTAAAGGTTATAGTGATTTGGATGAAAGCATAAAAACAAAAATAAGAACGAAAACTAATCTTAGAGATGTAAACAAGCTAATTATAAGGAACATTCCATTTGATGGGGAAACAGAAGACGAAAAAGCACAGGAAATGATTAATCAAATAAGGAACATCCTAGATGAGATTCGGGTGCCACATTCTAATGGTGTTGCCAAAGAAATGATGAATGAGTGGCATCGCAAAATGTTTTTCTTAGCCAGTCAAAAAGGGAATAAGGCAGGATTTCCAAAGTCCGACTTTGTTTGGAGTATTGTCTCTGCAGTATTACGAGAAAATCTTAGTTTTTCAGATCTTGAAAAACTGCTTGATAAATTGGAAAGTCAGGCAAATGAGTATGATGTTTTGAACACTATTCAAATCGATTATGATCGAATACATGATACAATTCTATCAGACTATAAGGTTATTATAGAAGTCATCACAAAGTATACTGAGTTTATACAAGATAACCCATCATTAAGAGGTTTCGAAAGAGATGCAGAGTTCACAAAACACTACACGAAAGATTTTGCTTCCAAGTATCTGGACGATGTAATCGAAGAAGATTTCGGTGAAGTAACAGCAAATATTTTTGTTTATAAGATAATCCAGAAAAGACATCATTTAAAAAGAATCAAGGAGGTACTAAATTATGATAAAGTTTAATTCATTAAAAATTATCGATGGATTTAATCATTTTGAGTATCGATTTGATAAAAACAATCTCTTTTTTAGTAAAGAAGTAAATACTGCAGGTAAAACAACATTTCTAAGAATATTGCTTTACAGCTTAGGATTTAACGTTAGTAGTACTAGAGGATATAGATTCAAAAATATTGAGACAATACTTGAGATGTCTAATGCAGATTCAACAATTGTCTTGAAAAGAAGCAGTTTCGCTAAAATAATATTACAAATAGCTGAGTTTAAAAAGACAATACATCTGCCTAAAGAAAGAAATAGTCTTCACTCTATGGTTTTTGGAATAGAAGAACCGAATGTATTGAATAATATCCTGGGTGTTTTCTATATAGATCAGGATAATGGTTGGAGTTGGTTTGTAAAAGGTACTGTAATTGGTAAAACAAATAAGTTTGACGCAATGGAATTAATGGCGGGTATTTCAGGTTCTGACATTCATGATCTGCAAAATAAGATTGGAAAGATTCACGAACATTTGCGTACACTTAGAGTAATTAAATCTACTAGTAGTTATTTCAGACAAGAAAAAAGTGAAAATAGTCTCTTTAATGAAGAAACTAAAGTGTCCGAGTTAAGAAAAGAAAGAGGATTATTGCAATTCAGAATTAATCAAAAGAAAAATGAAGTTAGAAGAATAGAGAAGTCATACAGAAATAATAACTCATTTATTAATAGTATTGAGGAACTTCATCTATCTATCGAAACGAAAGATGGAGAGAGAATCCCTGTTAATAAATCTAATTTGGTGGATTATGAAGATAACCAAGAATATTTGAAATATTCAATTAAGGCACTGAACTTAGAATTGAATATTTTACAAAATGATTTGAAAATTCTTGATCAGGAGTTAGAAAGTATCGAACTGCCAATCAACACACCTGACCTATCAAGCCTTGTTTCGACGTTTTTTGTTGACAACAATTTAAGCGTTGAACGTATTTCAAATTTAGAGAAACAATATAAGAAAGAACTTAAAGAACTTGAAGAAGAGAAAAGCCAGAGAATATCCTTAAAAAGTGATTTTTCTCAAGAACTATTTGAAAGAGTGTATTATTTTGCTAATAAACTAAATGTAGCTTCTTCACTTGATGATAGTTCAAAGAATATATTTAAACAGAATCTCTCAATATACTCGGGGGCTATAAAAAGCAAAATAGCTTTAGCCTATAGACTCGCTTATTTGAAGTTTATCGCAAAATCTATGAACATTTACTTACCAATCATTATTGATTCTCCACGTAATAATGAAGTATCTGCATTTAATGTTGACTTGATGCTAAACTTGATAAAAGAGGATTTTAGAGATCATCAGGTATTTATTGCTTCTATTTATAATTACGACATATTGGATTTCAAAGTGTTTGAGTTTGATAATAATTCGAAAATTTATCAAGATATTTATAAAATCGTATAGATTAAAATGGTTGGATGTAAAAATCCAACCTTTGTTTTTTCCCCGAACTGCGTTACACTGAACCGTATCACAAATAATTGCAACTTATAATATGAACAGCATAACAAAGCCCTTTTGGGCTTTTTAATTTGGGTTCTTATATGACCTATAAAATTTATTAAGATAGTAGTATAATATAATTTAGAAACCGTAAGGGGAAAACTATATAGTCCTCTTTTGAGGGCTGCTTTTAAGGAGGAAAATATGAAATTAATTAATGATTCAAATAAAAATATGGATGGTATGTTTCAATCACAGTTTAGTAATATTGCAAACATTATTGAGAATACTACAAAAAGACGGATTAGCATCAATGGTTTTTTTATTGGAGTTCTAACTACGATTCTATCAATATATGGAATTTTAGGAGAAGTGACTAATATATCTTATGAATTTATGATAGGCATCTCTGTTTTCATGTATATAATCACTGTTATATGGCAAATATCGATTAGAACTTATATGATACATAATTTTGTTTATTACACAATTATGGGTGAGTTAGAGAAATGTCTTCCCATTAATTACTATAGATTTGAGTATGAACTAATTAAGGAAGATATCAACCAAATATCAATATCAAAAAAGGAAGTGTATCTGAATTGGTTATTTGGCTTTGGCAGTTTAGCTTTGGGGGTTTTTACTTTCATAAATGAAACAACACCTAAGTATTGGGTACAACTAACTATAGTTTTTATTTTATTATTGATTCTTATTACAGTTAATATTATTCTCCATAATAAACACGAGAAATTACATAATAGAATTCAATCTAAAGTAATTAAGGAGGATTAATATGGATGGAAATAGTGATAATCTATTAGTATATAAGTATCGTGAGTGTAATGATAAAACATTCGACTCGCTTGAGAATAATTATGTCTGGATGTCAAACTCTCAAGTATTAAATGATAAGTTTGAGTTTCATTCATACATGGATTTAGACTACATTATAAAAGAGTTGCTTAATAACAAGTATGAAGAAATAAAAAAGGGAATAATTCTGGAAGGTAGGAAAATTTTGGAAAGTACTTATGGTAGTGATGGAACAGTTGATGTTAGTAAAATGAGTAGCCATCAATGTATAGCAGCTTTTTTGGCTGATTTTAATTTAAAGTTTCTTTATAAATATTCAGATAATACTGTTATCGGCTGTTTTTCATACTCGTACAATATTGAACCCATGTGGTCTTTCTATTCAAATTATAACAAGGGTATTGTTATTGGGTATTCAAAAGATGAGTTGATTAGAAGCAACGATTATTCTTTAAGTGTACTTTACAACGATAATAGTCATAATATGACGAACTTATTCATTGAAGGAATGAAGAATTATGTTGATTATAAGCAAAACTATTCAGATTCAATGACGCCTGAAGAATACAAAGAGCAATACAATTTGAAATGGGATGAAACTACATTGTATAAGTTTATACAAGATAAACTTGCTACTAAGCATACTGATTGGTCATATGAAAAGGAATTCCGATCTATTAAACTAACAACAAGAAAGGTTCCTGGACATAAACTTATGATAAAACCTAAAGAAGTGATTTTAGGATCTCATATAGACGAAGCAGATAGGGAGAGAATAATTGAAATATGCAATAAACAAGGAATTGAAATCAAGCAAATGAGATATATGAACAACAAATTTAGAAAGTTCAAAATACAATAAATTTAAATCCTAGTAGCTATGAAAACTGATTTCAATTTTGTTATAAACTAGGAAAAAGTTGATATAGTTGGGAGTTGACAATGTGTCAAGATTAATAATTATTGGGAATGGATTTGATTTGCACTGTGGTTTGAAATCGACTTATGATGACTTTTTCAAGTTTTTGTTGAAGGATAGTCAATACAATAGAGAGTTTAACTATTTATTTGATAATGGTAAGTATTTACAGGGGAATAAAAGAGTGAATATTATTTGGGCTTTGCTGCTATCTTATCATGATGAAGAGAAGTCATTTCTATGGAAGGATATTGAGAGTATTATTGCAGCATTACTGTACAAGCCAGATATGGAGTATTCTATCAACTTAAATGACATCCTAAAGAATATCAGAACTTATACAGATCAGTTACGAGATACAATTAAGCAAGATATATATTACAATACTCCGACACTTAAGTTCTTGTGGATTTTACATAGAGGAAATAATATGAGAGATATTTGTTCTTTTACTCATACAAACATACTCAATAAGTTTAATATTATTTTAAATGACACCAAGGATATATTGAATAAGATTAACGAAGATCTTCATCAAATTGAGCTCAAGTTTATTGAGTATTTAAAGTCAATATATAACCTAGATAATACTACTCATGTAATCGCCAATGAAACTTATTCGCAATTACTTGGTATTAAGCACGAAAATGATACCCAATATGAAGATAGAGTTAGTAAACTTCATGCAGTACTACAGAACGTCAATATATTGTCTTTTAACTACACGCGTCTTGGCCAAACAAATGGATATAATTTTAGACATTTTCAAAATATCCATGGAACCTTTTTGGGAAAATATGATGAAATAATATTTGGAATTGATTCTTTTGATATGACGCCTAAAAATCCTGTTTACAAATTTACAAAAACCTACAGATTGTCAATACTAGATAATATTTTATCTAATGATCCAGATATTTTCACAGGGCAAATAAATTATGATGATATTGAGGAAATCATTATTTATGGACATTCTCTAAATTATCAAGACTATTCATACTTTTATGCTATTTTCAATAAATGCAATATTGCTTTAAGTAACACGAGCATTGTTCTCTATTATTCCAATTTTGGTAATATTGATAGAGCTTCAGAAAACATCGATAGGCTTCACGATTTGATTTACGAGTATGAGATTGGCTTTAACAAACCAAGAGGTTTGTATCATAGAATGTCAATAGATGGAAGGATTAAGATCAAGGAATTGAAATAAATATTTCTAACTTTATCTATACTAGTATTAGCTGATGGAGTTGTATAACCATAAATTGTTGTTATTGTTATTGGAAGAGGTGAGATGTATTGGATAAAGATACAATAGGAAAAAGGATATTGATTCAAAGGAAAAAGAATGGATTTAACCAATCTCAGTTAGCTAATCTTATCCATGTGGGTAAATCAACAATTAGCGTTTGGGAAAATGATAATGCTGAACCTAAACTTTCGCATTTTAAAGATTTAGCTAGGGCTTTGAATTGCTCAGAAAATTACTTGATGGGAATTCCCGAAGGCAATTTTGTTGAGTTCAAGTCAAAAAACGAGTTCTCACAATCGGTTGAGTATAGGAAACATAAACATGAATGGAATCTTATACGAAATCTTATGTTAGCATTCTCATTAGTTTCAGGAATTACAACAATTATTATGAGTTCCAATAATTGGTACATCATTTCTTTGATCTCGATATTTGCTTATATAATTTGTACGTTATTTATTGAAATAATTGATGCAAAGAATTCAATATCAAAAATCAATTATCCATTAGGTGAAAAACTTATTTTTGTTCACAATAAAAATATTGGTGAGATTAGAAAGATAAAGAAGGATCACATCACTACTGTTGTATTTCAATTTTTTTTAATACTTTTATCAATGTTTACATTAATTGGTCTAACATATGAAGAAATTGGAACTAATGAAAGTGTATTTATTTTTCTGTTCTTCGTTGTAAACATAGGGTGGACAATATTTATGTTTATTGAAGGATTTAGTAGAGCGTATATAGATGTAGAAGTTCACTATGATGATGTTAGAAGAAACTTTGGATTAGGAATATTTGAATTTAATTTAACCCTATCTCTTGCGTGGTATATAACTAACTTAATGTTATTCTACACATATGGTAGTAGTGATTTTGAGGTTAGAGTGTTGTTACTATCCATTGGTATTCCTAGTTTATATTTAATTGTAGCTTGGACAATTCAATATGGACAATCCAAATTCTATTCAGGATTTACCCTATTTACTTATAATGAGAAGCAATCTAGGTATACAAATTTAGAAGAAGTGGAATAATTCCAGAATCAATGGAATCCACTTTTTTATGCTATTTATGTAGTATATTAAACATATCAAAAAGAAAGGAAATCCTACATGAAGTACATTGGTAAAATGGATAAGTTAATCTTTGGTGTAATTGTCTTGCTAGTTATATCCTTTGGTCTGAAAGAAGGATTAGAACTTGCATATACATCTGGATTAATGGGATTTTTACTAACCGGATTTATGTCATTTGCCTTGACTGGAGTAATAATGGCAGTAGCGAATTCATTATTTGGAATCTGGTTTGGTAAAGAAGGTGGAGCAGCCTTATTCACAGTTAACTGCATTTGGATAGGTAGTTTAATCTTTTAGAAGAAAGAGGAAATTTAAATGGTTGTTCAAACTTAAAAACACACCTAAACATAAATAGTAAATTGTCAGGTGTGTTTTTAATTGGATTATGTTTCTATATTAGAGAGTTAGAATATGATATAGATACAATAATAAGTTGCAACTAAAAGCGATACAACGTGCAGTATCATAAACACCTGCACTGAATTATATATTGCAATGTAATGTCGAACTCCACCGGAACGAAACAACTTGTTTCACATCAATAAGGTGTGATATTATAAAAAATACCTTGGTACAGGGTAAGTGCGGGCACATGCTCGTAAATAACACGGCATAAGCCAGAAGGAGATACTTGTGAAGAGTATGGAAGTCAAAGTACCAAGGAACCTGGTGGATCAGGTGTATCCACACCCCGAACTGCATGGTGATTTCGTCGTTTCACTCAAGAACGGGATGATCACCGATGTCTTTTATGATGAGAATGGTTGTTACTACACGATTACGAGTGAAACAGATCTGATCGCGTACTTGAACAGCCAGGAACACATCCCGCCCGCTTACTTTTTCCGCAACGGGGTGTTCTCGTTTCGGGACATCAACAAGGACGACGACAGACTGCTTTCAGGATGGGACAAGATCAGAACCATCTCCGTCAGTCTCAAAGTCGATAAAGCCAGCTGCTACCAGAAGAACATCGAACGCTTGCCGAGCAAGTTTCTGTTTCAGTTCTACTGGATGGAAGTCGGATTGATGCGAACCGTGATGTTTGAAGATTACATCGAGTTGATCCTCGATGTATACTACGATGACTTCGTTCGTGGCATCGACAGGGACCTGGCCTTGGATTCCATCCACCGGATGTTGCAAGATGAAAACTCACTTGACTTCAAGTGAGTTTTCTTTGATGACGTCCTACTGTCTGTCGAAACAATGCTGGATATGGGTGGATGTGATACAATGAATATAACAACATATCTGGAGTTGGTACCATGAAAGCGAAACGAGTCAAGGCATTTTTGATTGATTACCTTGTCATATCGATGTATTTGGTGATACTGCTGGGGATCAATTTGCTGATCAATCCCTCCGTGTTTGAAGGCGGGCTGCAAGCCTCGCAACTTCAGACGCATCTGATTGCGTTCGTATCATCGGTACTTCCCGTCATCCTTGTCTTCTCGCTGTTGGAAGCGAGATACAAGAAAACTATGGGAGCGCATGTCATGAAGATCACCATTCAGTACGCCGACAACCCCTATCGCAGAAGTCTCCTGCGCAACGCACTCAAGTTCCTACCGTGGCAACTCGGTCACACAAGTGCGATTTACGCGATCTACGCCGGTGCCGATCTGCTATTTTATTTGATTACTACACTCAATGCTTTGTTAATTGTAGCATACCTTATCAGCTTCTTGTGGTATCCACCATTATTACCAGACCGTATCGCAAAAGCGAATTTTGAGATGGCATAATCATATGATGTCAACAATACAGCACAAGCCCTCACGGGCTTTTTGTTTAGACCACATATGGTCTATGCACCAAGGCTGTGATTGTGCTATAATGAAAATGGGAAATCGTAAGGGGGAGTTTCAAGCCCCATTACATGGGCTTTTTTGTTTTGGGGGTGGAGCATGGGGAAATACGATGAACATGAAATCTTGATCATGCATTATGACAAGAATCGGAACAAGTATCTAGACAAGACAAGCGCAGTCCAGTGGTTCGCGGAAGACCCTCAGTCTTTGCGCGTGAAATTCTATGGGTCAAACACGTTTTATCGCATTTCATACAAGTTCATGGAAATATATCGAAACCCGAACGAGTACGTAATGGATAACAACGAGGTCTACATCAATGGCCACAGACTGATCAATTACTACAAGGTCCTTCAGTTTGGACGATGGATAAAGGTGTTTTATAACAATGGCTTCACCCGGGTTGTGAGCAAGGAACAAATCACTGATTTTAAAGCATTGGTGTCAAGAGGGCCGAATGACGTACTGCGGTTCAACTACTATATGGAGTTGGCAAAAGAATCGGCGATCTATGAGAACGATTTTCTAGCCAGCATGTATGACAAACTGGACTATGGTGACACGGATTCCGTCTTGTCCAAGTTTCTATCTCGAAAGCATCAGTCCTATCCGAACTCCAACAAGAACTGCATCTACCCGTTTGGTCTCAACTTGAGTCAGAAACAAGCAGTAGAACATGCATTCAGCAACGACATTTCAATCATTGAAGGTCCACCGGGCACGGGAAAGACCCAGACCATCTTGAACATCATTGCCAATGCTGTGCTTCGTGACAAGTCCGTTGCCGTGGTGTCCAACAACAATGCCGCCATTGAAAACGTCAGAGACAAGATGAAGGAGTTCCATCTGGATTTTTTACTTGCGTTGTTGGGCAACAAGGATAACAAAACAGTGTTCTTCGATGAAACAATCAACAAGCATAAGCCATTGACGGATCTATGTCCCGACAAGACATTCAGTCGCGAAAAGATGTCAGACCGGATACTCCACCTGCAGCGCGAGCTACCCAAGTTGTATGAGTATGAGAACCGCTTGTCGCTTCTGAAGGACAAACAAGATAAATACGAAAAAGAATATCAGTATTTCATTCGTGACAACCACCCAATGTCCAATACGGAAGACATCCTTAAAGCAAAACGAATCAAACATGCATCGCAGGCATTGTTCTTGAAAGCGCAATTGGAACACAAGGACAGTCTCGGTCTGTTGCAACGAATCGGCTTGCGACTGAAGTTCAAAGTTCATGTCAAGGATTTGGATGATGAGACGCTCCGTCGTGCATTGTTATTCCTGGATGACTTGTACTATCAGCTGAAGATTGGAGAGATCTCAAGAGAAATCACTTGGATTGAGAACTACTTGTACAAAGGTGATTTTGCGACCAGCAAGAAGGAACTCGAGACCAAGTCCATGGAGTACTTCAAAAGCAAACTCCACCACAAATACGATGCGATGGAGACGATGGAGTACACCTACGACAACTATCGCTCCGTTTTCAACCGTTTCATCAAAGAATATCCGGTTGTATTAAGCACATCTTACGCTCTGATTCCAAGCGCTGATCAAGGATTCCTATTCGATTATTTGATCATCGACGAGGCATCACAAACGGACTTGCTGAGTTCGGTTCTTGCGATGTCGTGCGCGAAGAACATGATAGTCGTCGGAGACACCAAACAACTCCCGCAAATTGACAACAAGTACTTGGAGAATGTCAACGAGGAGCTGAAGCGGCATTATCTCATTGATCCGGAGTACGACTATTTCAACAACAATATCCTGACATCATGCATAAACGTGTTTCCAAGTGCACCCCGCGTCTTGCTCAGAGAGCATTATCGGTGTCATCCCGACATCATCAATTTCTGCAATGAAAAGTTCTACAATAACGAATTGATCATACTAACCGAGAAGAAACATGACACTCCACCAATGATGGTCTACAAGACGGTTCCCGGGAATCATGCCCGCAAGAATCCATTTGGAAGCGGGCAGTACAACCAACGTGAGATTGATGAAATAAAAACCATGATGAAGGAACTGAAGGGACAGTCTGTCGGGGTGATCACACCATATCGCTACCAGGCGGATCTTCTCCAGGAAGAAATGCTTGGTTTGGGTGAAAGGTTTGAGGCCGAAACGGTCCACAAGTTTCAAGGTCGGGCGAAGGACGTCATCATTCTATCAACGGTTGCGAACGACATCAAACCAGCCAACTCCGAAGATGGCGATAGAGAAAATTTCATCGCAAGAAATGACCTGCTCAATGTCGCGGTATCCAGGGCCAAAAAGCAACTTCGGCTCGTGGTGTCGGACAAAGTCTTTCACAGCTCCAACAATGCGATTGCCGATTTGATCAAATACATCCGGTACAACTACCCCGACAGCAGCATCCAATATGGCAAGGTCACGTCCGTTTTTGATGTCCTGTATGCCGATTATCAACACGAATACATGAAAGTTCGAAAGCATCATCGCAAACGTGATTTCACGTCGGAGCAGCTGATCAAAACGATGATTGACAAGCTCTTGGACGAACATCATAACCATTCGCTCAAGGCGTTCATGCATTACCCGCTGCGGTTGCTTGTTACTGACACAAGTGGTTTGAACGAGAGAGAACGCAAGTATGTCAAACACATCTGGTCGCACGTGGATTTCGCCATCATCAATACACTGACAAAAGAACCGGTCCTGGTGATTGAGGTCGATGGTGTTTCCTTCCATGAACAAGACCGTAAACAGAGTGAACGCGATCAAATCAAAGACAAGGCATTGCGTCTCAACAACATACCGTTGTTGCGTCTCAAGACCAATGAAAGCAATGAAGAACAACGGATCCGTGAAGCATTGACACCAACATCCAGCATGGTTTTCTTGGATGTAGAATAAATATTTAGAAAGAGGGGATTACGATGAAACTGTTTGACTTTTCTTATGCGTTTCCAAACACGATTGAAGAGATTGACAAGATGAGTGGGAAAGACTTCGAAGTATTCTTGTTCGAGTATTTCAATGTTGTCGGATGCAATCCTTGGATCACCAATGATACCGATGACAAGGGTGTCGACTTGACGATTGACAACCAGAACCGCAAGGGTGATAAAATCAAGGTCGGCATTCAAGCGAAACGCTGGAAAGGATCCGTAGGTGCAAATGAACTACGCAAGATGCTGGAAGGGAAAGAACATTACAATCTCGACGAGTTATGGATCATAACGACAAGTAAACTGACATCATCCGCCATGACGACAGCCAAGAACAATCGAATCAAGGTACTCAATCGAGATGTCGTGATTGGTTTTCTGAATGAGCTGAAAACGATTGATGGGTTGAACTTCATGCCAACCAAGAAAGCTAAGGTCCTTGAAAGCAAACAAGAAATCATCGACAAAAATGATATGCATGTATCGTCGGAGTTGGAGACGGAACTTAAGAAACTTCGTCAAGAACTGGGCCGTGAACTGAACATATCGAAGCTTTATCTTATATACAACAACAAAACGTTGCTTGAGATATGTGACAAACTTCCCTCCACCAAAGTGGAATTGCTATCCATTCGCGGATTGGGAGAGAAGAAAGTTGAGCAATTCGGACAGCGTGTAATTGATCTGGTTGAACGACATAAAAACAGCGCCAAGGACCAAGTGCCGCGAGAAGTGCTTAACGAGAGAATCAACTTTTTGATCGGTGTTCGAAATCGTATCGCTAAATATAATTCATTCGATAAGGTAGAAGATTGTTTTGACAATCAAGTCTTGAATGAACTGGCACTCAAACTGCCTGTGACGATGAAGGCGTTGCGTGAACTAGACATCATATCGGATGCCAACATCAAACTTTTTGGTCCGTATCTCATTAAACGTATGAAAGAACTCGTCGATTAGTTGTTGGATGTGATGTTGATGAGTGTACAAATTAATTCTTGGATCAAGTTCAAGTTGACTGTCGATGGAACAACAACCATTCAAGAGAAGCGGCTTGTCGAAACCGGCTCCAAGATCGTGCCAACGAATCTTGGGCCATACCACGGTGTTTACAAAGATGAACCGGAGGTTCCCACATCGCGTGATCAAATCAGCAATCGCACGATTGTTGGTGCGAAACTTCTGGGGATGCTCCAAGGCGAGAAGAAGTCATTTCATCACAATGGCAAGTCATTTGAAATTGAGGTTCTCCACATCCACAGAGAAAAAGATGCGGTTTTGCCAAACAATGTCCTTGAGTTGTATCGTGATTGGTTGTCCCACAACTGTGAGCGTTGTGGCAGAGCAGACCATTGCAAATACCGCAAGATGGCATATGACCAAACTTTGATGACAAATAAAATCATGAATGGAACACTCCACAAACAATGCAGCCATCTTGTGGTATAATTTAGTTGTACAACATAAGCTACATCAATGATGAACCATGCCATCATAACGACAATCATTTTTTTTACGAAACGGAGGAAATCACATGTCCAAACAAGACACCAAGAAACGCAAACGCGGCAACTTCGACATCGAGGAACTTTCCTCGATTCCGACCTTCTTCCTCGCCACGTTGAATCACAAGAAAGACAAACTGGCCTTCTACTGGAACAAGACGGGACGGTTTGAACTGTATCTGATGGATCTGGCGACCCAAACGATCGAACAGATCACCGACGGCCAGCTGCCCAAAGGCATCCGCGCCGGATTCCTCTGGGGCCGGGACGACCGGACCATCTTCTTCACCAAGGACAAGGACGGCGACGAACAACACAACATCCATTCGATCGACGTCCTCACCAAAGAAACCAAACAATGGACCGACACACCCGACGCCCAGGAACTGCCGGTCGACACGTCGCCGGACGGCAAGTGGCTGTTGTTCAATGCCAACCGCAACAAAGGCCAGATGAATCTGTACCGGATGAACCTGGGAAGCGGCGACGTCGAACAACTCACCAAACACAAGAATCCAGCCATTGGCGGCACCTATTCCAACGACGGCTCGTGGATTGCCTATGCAGCCAACGAAGAAGCCAACCTCGTCAACATGGACATCCATCTCGCCAAGCCCGATGGCTCTGACAGTCGCCGTGTCGTCCAAGTCAAAGTCGGCTCGCAGGACAGCTTCGCCGACTGGGCCGATGATGGATCATTCTTCGCCTTCACGACCGACGTCAACGGGGTGAACCAGGTCGCGACCTATCACCTGGCCACCGAAGAGATCGTGTACTACGGTGACGCCACTTATTCCGAGCGCGCCGCCAAGGTCATCGGCAACGACCGCATCCTGGCCGTCGTCAATCAGGATTCATCGTTATCCCCGGTTCTTTACGATGTGAAGACCAAGACTAGAACAAAACTCGAGTTCCCACCGGGCATCGCCATCGGCTCGCAGCTGATCAACGATCACGAGGTCATCATGACGCTCAACCGTCCGTTGTCACCGTCGACCTTGATCCGTTATGACATGAACACTAAGGATAGCAAGGTCCTACTTGAAACCGACATGGGGGACATCCGCAGCGATTTGTTCGTCGATGCCGAATACGTCAAGTATCCCTCGACCGAAGGTGCCATGATTCCCGCCATCGTGTTCAAACCACGCGATTTCGATCCGAACAAGACCTATCCGGCAATCCTCATCCCGCACGGCGGTCCGACCAGTCAGTATTTCCTGAGTTTCGATCCCGACGTTCAGTATCTCACCGATCTCGGCTATGTCGTGATGAAACCCAACGTCCGTGGCTCGACGGGCTACGGCTCAGCCTTCCGTGACGCTTGCATCAAGGACTGGGGCGGCAAGGACCACGACGACTGGGTCGCCGGCCGACAACATCTGATCGATCATTTCGCGGTCGATCCCGATAAAGTCGTCATCTATGGTGGCTCTTACGGTGGTTACGCCACCTTGTGGTGCATGGGCAATTCGCCCGAGCTGTGGGCGGCCGGCGTCGCCTGGGTGCCGGTGACCGATCTGCTCGCGATGTACGACATCAGCATGGAACATTTCAAGTACATTCTTCGCCAACAGATGGGCGATCCCGTGAAAGACAAGGAACTTTGGATCGAGCGTTCGCCGATCACCCACATTCAGAACATGAAGTCGCCGCTGTTGCTCGTGCACGGCACCAACGATCCGCGTTGTCCGGTGTCGCAGTCGCACATCGTCGTCGACAAGCTGAAACAGCACGGGTTCCAAGAAGGAGAGGACTTCGAATACGTCGAGTTCGGCAACGAAGGACACGGCTCATCGGGTGATATCTCCGGGAAGATTCGTTCGCTCAAGCTGCTGGATGACTTCCTCTACCGTAGAATCGAGACCAAATGACTTACAACCAAAACTCCCTCGCTAGAGGGAGTTTTGTTATAGTCGTCATTGATCTTGTCTTCCACATCAGTTGCAAAAAGTTCTATTTATAAACTATGACGTTGTGCTACAATGAAATTAGAATATGTCATGAGGAGTGGATGCAATGAACAAAACGTTGATCTATGGTGTCCTGGCTGCAATCGCGCTGGTGCTCGCCATCATCGGTCTGTCTCTCGGCGTCGGTTACAACCGACTCGTCACCAAGGACGAGGACATCGATGCCAAATACAGTCAGATCGAAATCCGCTTGCAGGAGCGCCACGACAAGATCGGCCAGCTGGTCGGTACCGTCGAAGGCCTCCAGGAACACGCGGAAACGATCTACAACGCAATCACGGAAGCCCGGGAAGCGTATGCCGACGCTGTCGCCAACAGTGACATGGACGCGCTCATCGAGGCCGACGCGATGGAAGCGCAGGCCGTGACCGATTTGCTGGTAGTGGTCGAAGACAATCCGTTGATCACCGCGACCGCCGGATTCACCTCGCTGATGGATGAAATCTCGTCGATGGAATCGGCGCTCGCCGTCGCCCGCCGCGACTACAACACCGCCGTGCAGGAGTACAACACCTCGGTCCGCAAGTTCCCGACGGTTCTCTACGCCGGAATGTTCGGCTTCGAACGCGATCTCGAGTACTGGAAGATGAACGACGGCGCCGACGAGGTGCCGGAAATCAACTTCGGCGACTGACATGCTGCGCTACGGCAGAGGGCTGTGGTTGCTGCTGTTCATCATATTCTTCGCGATTGATCTGTTTTCACCCGCATCTGACTATCCACGTCCGACCGACGCGTTTTACGTCAACGACTACGCCGAAGCCTTGATGCAAGGCACACGCGACACGATCATCGTCGAGGGCGAGTATCTCTACGATTACTCGCAGGACCTGGACGACGGCGGTGCGCAAGTCGTCGTCGCGACCTTCGCCGTCGACGACGCCAGTGAGATGGCGGACTATGACAAGACCGAACTCTACCGCGCCTGGAAGATCGGTGATGACGACATGGGCGTGTTGATCATTCTTTATGTTCGGTATGACGATGCGCTGGAAGACTACGAACTGATCGGGACCGACATCGAAGTCGGGTATCGGATGGAACCGTATCTGACACCGACCGTGCTCGGCACGATCGTCGATGACAGTCTGTACAACGAGGACTACAACTGGTTGCTCGATGTCGCCGTGGCGAAGATGCACAACGACATCCTCAACGAGATTTACGTCGACGCCTATGGTGATACCGCCATCGCGTTTGACCAGGACGAGTACTTCGATTTTCTGATGGACTACGACTCGCCTAACTATGGTCAGGGAACCGAAGAAATGGACACGTGGCTGTATGTCGTGTCACCGCATGTCACGGGATGGGACAAGTTCTCGATGGTTCTGCCGTATTTGTTCTTGTTCCTGTTCGGCGGCACGATGGTGCTCGGCAACACCGGCGGCGGAGGATCCTCCGGCGGCATGGGATTGCGGCGCCGAAGATGACACAAGGACCTTGCATGCATTCGATCATTTGACATTACTACCAATTAATATTTATATAGGAGGACAACAATGGGACTATTTAGCAAGAAGAAACAAGATGATCCGCGCTTTGCGCAGTGGAATGAACTGTTGACGATCGCACTGACATTCAATGAACAGACTGGCACCTGGACCGAATTGCCTGGAGGCGTTCCGGAGGAAATCGCCGATCAGGTCATCATCGCCCGCAAGATGTTGTTCGAGTACATCCGCCAACTCAAAGAAGTGGGTGTCTACTCCAACGGCGCCGTGCACAAGTTCGCCAAGGAACAGTATCCCTGGGTGAACAAGGACAACGTCAATCTGGCGATCCAACTCGGACAGTATCTCTGAACGGCACCGACACGTCTTGTAACGAAGCACCAAAGTGTTTCGCAAACAGCCCGCACGGGCTGTTTTTTTGTTGGTGCGATTTCGCCCGGTTCATGGTAAAATGGTACTGATGAACCTATTGTTCAAGGTTCGGATATGACACCACGGGAGGGATCCATGAAAGTATTGGATGTATCGCGTTTTTCCAAATCGTACGGATCGAAAGAAGTGCTGCACGACATTTCGTTTTCGATCGATCAGAAGGACATGTTCGCCATTCTTGGCGTGAACGGCGCCGGCAAGACGACGCTGCTCGAATGCATCGAGGGACTGCGTCCGTTCAACCAGGGCACCGTGTCGTTTCCAAATGGCGACACGTTCGGCGTCCAGCTCCAGTCGAGCACCTTGCCCGACAACATCAAGGTCGGTGAGATCGTCGAGCTGATCTGTGTCTGGAACGACAGTCCGGACAAGGACAAGTACATGGAACTGTTGGATCTTCACTCCATCGCCGATCAGGCGTACAAGACGCTTTCGACCGGACAGAAGCGCAAGCTTCATCTGATCCTGGCGCTGATCAACGAAGGCGACATCCTCTTTCTCGATGAACCGACGGCCGGTCTCGACGTCGAGGCGCGCGCCGAATTCCACGCCTTGTTGCGGAAACTGAATGATGCAGGAAAGACGATCGTGTTCTCGAGTCATGACATGGCGGAAGTGGAATCGCTGTGTACGCGGATGATTTTCTTAAAAGGAGGCGAGATCGCCTTTTTCGGAGCGGTCGAAGACTTCAAGAAAAGCGTGCGCAAGACCTATACTGTGACGATCCGAACCGAACAGTCCGACGCGCCCTTGGTTTACGAGCTGACAGACCTCACCAACGAACTGTTGGAACTGATTCAATCGTACAAAGACAAGAAGATTCCGATCGTCGACTTGAACATCACCCAGCCGTCGCTCGAAGACGTGTTCCTGAAGTTCGCCGGGGAGGCAAAATCATGAAGGCCTTCGTCCATCATGTGACACTCCAGTGGAAACTGGACCTGCGCAACAAGAACGTGCTTCTACCCTACTACATCATCCCGCTCATCTTCTTCCTGGTGATGAGCGCGGTGTTCAATTCGATCATGCCGGACTACGATCTCGTGTTGATTCCATCGATGATCGTGTTCTCGGTCACGATGGCGGCGGTGTTGGGGATGCCGGTGACCTTGTTTGAAATCTACGGCACCGACGTCAAGAAGATGTTCCATCTGGGCAATGTGCCGCATTATGTGCCGATGGCCGTCAGCGTCGTGTCGTCGTTCGTTCATTTTCTGACGCTGAGCGTACTTATCACGGGATTGGGTTCGCTCATCTACGGGGCATCGTTGCCAGGCAACGTCGGATTATTCATCGTGGGGATGCTCGGATTCGTGCTCGCCAGCGAAGGCGTCGGCGTACTGATTGGTGTGTTCGCCCGCAAACAGTCCGACATCGCGATCATGGGTCAGGCCGTGTTCCTGCCATCGGTGATCCTGTCGGGAAGCATGTTCCCCGCCGACATGTTGCCAAAGCCCCTGCAGTACGTGTCCTACGTGCTGCCTGCCGCACTGGGGATGAACGCGATGAACGATGGAACGGTGTGGATGATGCTGGTTTTGGTTGGAATCATGTTGGTGAGCCTCACAGTGTCGTTCTTCAAGACCAAACAACTTTGACATGCCATGGTATTTTCATGCGGGTGACGAAGGGGGATGAACATATGAAGTACATGAGTGGATTGTTTGCAATTATCTTAACTGTCATACTGAGTGGTTGTTCACTGTTTGACGACACGCCGAAAACGACTGCGTTTTCGGACATTGACGATGCGCCGATCACGGCCGTTCACGACATCGTGCAGTACCGAGAGATGACCTATGTTGCGTCTTACACGCGCGACACCGGAGATCCGCTGTCGCTCGCCGATGACAAGAACGGCATCGCCTTGTTCACGATGAACGAGCTGTTGTGGTATCTGGATTTTGGCGGCGTCACGGGAACATTCCAGGTGACGGTACATGACGTTCTGGTGCATGATGATATGATTTACGTGTTGGTGCTGCATGAAGCGTCAACGACCGATCTCGTCGAACTGATGCTGATGAGCGTCGATGAAACAGGAACGGTCATCACAACACAAAGCACGTCCTGGGGCGGTTCGCTGTATCAGTCCAATTACGCCAAACCGCAACTGCTGGAGTGGGACGATGCGTTGCATGTCCTGTATCAACAGCGTTCCACGGAAGGTGACGTGACCTTGCATCTGGATGAATACGATGCGGCCTTGGACTCTGTATCCACGTCCGCGATTCCGGTCGACGTCGATGCGATGAGTCTGATCGATGCGTACGTCGTCGATGACAGTGTCCGACTGGTGTACACGTTCACGGATTTCGACGATGATTCGACGGACTACTTCACTGCCGTCGATGAGTGGAACTCAACCGATTCACAACTCGAGCGGCTGATGACATGGGACTACGTTTCCTATGCCGCCGACACCGTCGGCGGTCATTTGATGACGATCGACGCCTATGACGATCGTCTGGTGCTGTATGATTTTGATACCCTGAGCGAAACTGCATCATTCGCCATCAGCGAAAACAGCAATGCGGCGATTCAGTACCTCGTTAGTCCGAATGATACCGTCTACCTGTTCGATGGTTTCTTGTCTCAGGAGGACTTCGCCGATTCCAAGGTGTTGTTGCTTCGTCCGGACGAAGTAGAACTGATCCTGCATTCCATGCCGTTGCCGATAGATGGGGGATACGTTCATATGGTGTATCGTCTGGAGGACGGGCACGATGTCGTGTTCTATACCGATCCGGACAGCAATGAAGGGTATTTGAAACTGTTGTTTTATGCGGATTGAGAACATTTCTTATTAAAAAAAATAGCGCACGCCGTCTAACGGGGTGCGCTTGTTGTTTGTAGATAGCGAAGTCGTTCCGTGCTTGAGGGATGATTGTACTTGAACAAGACGAACAGGGGATGGGGATGTGGATTGCCTTTGTTGAATGTGGCTGCTTCCTGCATGACCTTCGTCATGGCGTCGCCAAGTCCGATTTCTTTGACGAATAAGTCGGCTTGTTTCTCGTGCCGTCGGGACAGGTAGTTGCGGACACCGCCCAGTAGTTTGTGGATGAACTCGATGACAATCAGGGTGTACAACAGTCCGAACACGAATGGTTGTCCTGTGGCAGTCACGACATCGGCGCGGAGCAGAACAAAGAAGATGATGAAGTAAATCGCGGCCACAATCATGTCGGTGATGAGATCTTTGATCATGTGATGATATTTGGCGTGACCGATTTCATGGGCGACGATCGACACCAGTTGTTCGGTGGTGAACCGATCCAACAACGTATCGAACAACATGATTTTCTTGGACTTGCCGAACCCGGAGAAATAGGCGTTCATCTTCGTCGATTTCTGCGAGGCGTTGAGGACGACGATACTGTCGAGGTTGATGCCTTCATTTGTGGCGAGATCGGATATCGCGGTTTCCAGTTCTGCGTTGTTCAACGGCGTGAGTTCGAACATCAACGGCACGAACACGATGACAAACAAGGTGTGGTACAGAATCAACAGAAGTTCAACCAGGATCAGTCCATACAGGATGAACGTTGCTCCAAGCGATTGATAGAGCGCATACAAAGCGAGTGACACGAGCATGACGAGGATCAGCGTCACGAGATAATCGACGAACTGATCGCGGGCAAACGAACGAGGCGTGTGCTTGTTGAAGTTGAACCGAGCCTCCGTACCGAAGGTGTCGATCGCTTCGTATGACGTCGCAAGCAGTTGAATCATCGAGTATGCCAAGGCTAGAACCAAGGTAACGATCCAAATGTTACCTGACATCATCGCGGTGACTATTGATATGAGATCGTCCATCAAGAAAAGCACCAGTGCGATGAACAACAATTGTCGCACCAATAGATACGCCATTTTGGTGTAGGATTTGCGCGTGATGTAGGACACCGTGTCGGTTTCGCCAGAATCTGCGTGGCGTCGCAGGTGGCGGATGTTGAGAAGAACAAGGGTCAGGTCGAACAGGAACGACGACGTCGCGATGACGACGAACCACATCATGATCGGCCGTCCTGTTCGGCTTGTACGTAGCCGATTCGCAACAACTCGCTGACGGCATCAAGCGCATCATGATAATAGGCATCGTCCAGTTCACCGCTCATGTCGCTCAGGCGCAGTTGGACCAGACCGCTGATGTAAAGAAGTAAATCGAAATTCAAGGATCGAAGCGCTGCGTCCGACAAACCGCGGTAGCGGGGGTCGGCTTTCATCAACCGCATGACATCGGCCGGGTGCGTCGTGTCAAAGCTGCGATTGCGCGTGTGCATCTGGATGTCGCGATACAACACCGGATGTCGCAACCCGAACGACAGGATGTCCTGATTGCGTTCGCGGTAGGACAACCGCGCGGCATTTTCGTCGATGACTTTGGTGATGATCGCCTCGATCAGATGCTCTTTTGACTCGAACGCATCGTATACCGGTGAGATACTTACGCCGAGCTGCCGGGCGACACCCCGCATGCTCAGTTTTTCGAATCCGACCTCTTTGGCCAGCGCCAAAGCGGCGTCCAGAACCATCGTTTCATTGTAGATCTTGCGAGCCATGCAATCACCTCTTTCACGGTAATGGTAGCACGTGTCACCGATTTAATCAATGGCACTTATCGCGAAGTGTCGCCAATCAAAACGCCTCAAACAGCGAGGCGTTTTTCATCATTTGAGTTCGCGGATGTATTGGTTGCGGAATATGATGAACGTCATCAGGATGATGCCGACGACCATCGACGCGGCGACATAGTACAACGACAGGTGATCGATTACGAGTCCGGCGATGAGAATCGAAAACGGCATGAGGATACCGCCGAACGAGTCCATCATCGTCACGACTTTGCCCAGCTTGTTGGGATCGATGTACTTGGAGATCGCGGCGTTCAAGGGAGCGTTGAAACTGGCGCTCACCAGTCCGGCGATGAAGTTGACGGTGATGAAAATCGCCAGGAACGTGATTTCGCTGATGTAGGCGCCGTCGAAGGCGGCGACGAGCGTGACGTACAAGATGGCGATGACGACATAGCAAGCCGCTCCGAACTTGAATAGTTGATGAATGGTGAACTTGGCGGCGATGAAGGCGACGATGAAACTCATCAGGATCATCCCCGCCGCTTCGGCGAACTTGATCGATGCGAGAATGTAGTCGGCGCCGAACCGGGCAAACGACAGGTATTGTTTGATCAGATACGGGACACCTACGCTGAACCACGGTTCCACCAACGTCAGACTGAGCACGATGATGAAGACGATCGCCGCGATCGGCTTCGCTTCCTTGAAGATGTAGACGGCGGCTTCTTTCAGATCGAAGTAGACGCGCTTGACGAAATGAAGGAAACGATTCCGATGATGAACGACATCATGATCGTTGTAGGCCGATGCATCGAGCCGCTCCTGATTCTTGGCAACATCGAAGCGGATGAACATCTCGCTGATGCCAGACAAGATGAAACTGATTGCGTTGAGGGCGATCAGAACCACAATGCCGAGTTCCACGTACAGCACGGCACCGAACATCAGACCGAGGACATTGATGGCGCTGCGTGTCATCTGGAACAGCGAACTGGCGCTCACCAGTTCGTCGGCGTGCACGACCTGCGGCAACAACGCGCTGGATGCGGGAGAGAAGAACGCGCTCTGAATGGCCACCAGCGTCAACAACGTGTAGATCGTGGTGAGCACCATCGCGGTATTGCCTTGGCGGTCGAAGTAGTAGACGCCGATCCCGATCAGACCATAGACGAGTCCGCGGCCGAAATCGGTCATGTACAGGACCCGCACCTTACGGCGCCAACGGTCGGTGAACGTTGCCGCGACGGGCGCAACGACGAACATCGTGAACGTCCAGATCGAAATGTAGGTGGACATCGATGTCGCCAGTCCCGTCGTATCCAGCAGAAACAGGCTTATCGCGAACCCGTACATGCGGCTGCCGGTGTTGCTGACGAGTGTGCCGAAAAAGAGGAGCAAGAAGTTTTTGTCTTTGATGTAGTCGTGTTTGAACATGAGGGATCACCATTCTATGTAATTTGTAACGCTTATTTGATGAGTTGTTGTCGGATCCGTGGATCGACGATTACCAGCAGGATGTCGACTAGCAAGTTAAGCACCATCGACAACATCGTGTAAAACATCAGAATCACCATGACGACTTCGATCTCGATGAACACGTACAACCCGCCGACCGGCGAGATGCGCAACAGCGAACGGACCAACAGATAGGCCACGCCGTCGATGTGGTAGACGATTTCGACGAAAATGCTGCCGGTGAGGGCATACAGGAACGTACCCGGGAGGTCATGCAACACGCCGGCGAAACTCTGGCGCACGGTGTGGCGCCACATCGCCTGCGTGTGGGTCATCCCTTTGGTGCGGGCAAGCAGAATGTGTTCGCTGGTGGCGGTTTCGATGACCTCGCTGCGAATGACCCGCGAGATGCGGTGAATCGGGGCGAGGATCAATGCCAGCACGGGCAGAATGTAGTTGCGCGCACCCCAACCCGCAACCCATTGATAATGGCCGAACTTCAACTTGAATCCGAGAAAGAAGATAAACAAGAACATCAGTATGAAAATCGGAATCGAATTGATGATCAGCGCCAGGAAGTTGAACACGCGGTCGAACAACGAGTTGCGGAAGATGCCGCAGATGACGCCGAAGACGATACCGAGCGGCAAATAGATGGCAAATGCGATCAGATTGATTTTGAGCGACACCCCGAGATACTCGAGGAGTATGTCCCAAGGCGGGGTTTCTTCGGTACCGGTGACACCGAACTCCCATTGTGTGATGATGTTCCACAAATACACCTTGTAAGAAGTCCAGGTCGCGCTGAAATATTCGCGGAACCCCAGTTCGGTATAATACTCATAGGTTGCGAACGACATCGCGAAATAGGAGATCGTGACGAGCATGAGCATCGTAACAAACATCATCAGTACGCGAACGACAATGTAACGTGTCATGACTCATCCCTCCTCGTTCCACCGTGGTGCGTTTCTAATCTTATCGTATCACTTCCAAGGAGCGTGAAAAATGGACATTTTTTTCTTTTTCGTCACAACCTCCGACATCTTCCTCGATGGAACGGTACGACAATCTATCCACATTTGTATATTTTCATTTTGCCGTTTCATTGATATTCTATAAGTAGAAGAATTGCATTCCAAGGACAAGGATCAAAGGAGAAGTGGGATCGATGTTGACAAGCAAACGACTGACGTACATCAAGTGGCAGGACGATGACTTTGACGCGTTGAAGGAGATTCTCGGCAACCCGAAAGTGTGCGAGTATTTGCCTGGGAACAACCAAAAAAGTGACGACGAGATTCGTAGGTGGCTGCATTACTATGTGGCATCGTTCAACGACGCCAAGGGCAACCGCATCTACAAAGTACTCGATTCAGAACAACGGGTCATCGGTTACTGCGGACTGGGCTATGTCAAAGAGTTCGACCAGATCGAGATCATGTACGGACTGGCCGAATCCGCATGGCGCAATGGCTATGGGTTGGAGATGAGTCTCCGCATGAAGGAGTTGGCGGTGGAACTGGGCTATGATTTCGTCATCGCCCTCGCCGACATCAACAATGCCGCCAGCAACAAGATTCTTATCAAGACGGGGTATCATTTCGTTCGTCAAATCGAACTCTGGGGTGCGGACCTCAACTATTACGAGCAACAACTCTCATGAAGAGGAGTCTTGGAAGTTCCGTAAACCACCTGCCTCAACAGCCGTAACCCCGCCCTATCGCTGAACAAAACAAAAAACGACATCACTGGACGGTGACATCGTTTTTTTTATGTTAAGCAATCCACACCACTTGTTGAGATTTGTTTTGAGATGTGGTGGTCGTTTTATTCCAGCTGCGCTTTCTGGATGAAATGCAGCGTCCATACATAGTATTCACCATCGATGACATAGGTGCCGTAATACTCGTGTGTTTCGATGTCGCCACCCATGTAGGTGAAGCGGATGTTGGCCACCAGTTGCGGGGCGAAGAAGTCGGTGAGATCCCAGCGCACTTCTCCATAGGTCAGATAGTCGATGCCGGTGGTGATGTCGTCAAATGCGGTACCACATTCCGCGAATTCGTCACAGAACGTGGTCAGATTGATGCCGTGGGTGTTG
The DNA here is from genome assembly GCA_913062645.1 of uncultured Mycoplasmatota bacterium. Taxonomy (GTDB): domain Bacteria; phylum Bacillota_I; class Bacilli_A; order Izemoplasmatales; family Izemoplasmataceae; genus Xianfuyuplasma. The sequence goes on along the minus strand of CAJXVW010000002.1, from coordinate 157,277 downwards.
AACCCGTAGACGATTCCGTTGCTGACGAAGTTACCGAAACTGGCAATTAGTTCGGTATCCGGATGGGTGATGTCGACCATCAACCACGGATATCCCATCAGGTCGTGGAGCGGATGGTACACCATCTCCAGTGTGGAGCTATGACTTACTCCATCGGTGAAGTCCACCAGGAAGGATGCTTCATACTCTTCGGCGGTGACGGAGTTGAGTGCGGCTGTGAATCCACCGCTTGCGTACTGGGCACGGAAACGGAGGCAATTGTCGTAATCCCAAGGTGACGCATAAGCCGTGCAAAACGCACTGTTCGTCATGGTTCCGTCATCCAGATCGGCAAGGTAGTCATCGGTACGGAGATTGACGGTATACGCACTCGGCATGCCGGCGTCAAAGACCAGACGGAACAAGTCATTGTCGATGCCGGCGAAGATTTCGTATTGGATGGTGACGATCATGAACGAGTCATCGGGATAGGTGAAGGTCACGATTGCTTCGTACCAGGTATAGCCCATGTCGGCGTGCCAGGTGATGTCGCCGATGACATAGGTTAGATCTTCATCCAAGATCAGATCGCGGTGATACAATCCCTCGAACTCCCAGCCGTCATTGTAGGTGTCATAGATGTCCTGATCGGTGACGGTAGGATCGAAGTAATCTTCCATGAAGGCCGCGAACAAGGTGTCGTAGTTTTCATCCGGTGGAATCAGCACATCTTCGATGATGCTGCCCATGATGATTGGGTTCTCCTCGAGATCCTCATAGACCGAGACATCGAATACAAGCCGTTCGGCGAGGCGCATCATCATGTCGTACATGCCCAGTGTCAGGGTGTAATCGCCATCGTCTTCTTCGACCAGTTCTTCCAGCATCACCGACCACATGTCGCCGGAGATGCGACTGCGGAAATCAAGACAGTCGGTGAAGAGGTGACCGAACCGTTCGCAGAACACGCTGTCGGCGAGCATCAGATCGTTGGCATCGTCCACCATCGCTTCGAGAAGCAGTTCCACATCCGCCAAGGCAAGCGGCAGGTAGTTTCGTTCATTCGTGAACTGCAGCATCAGGCGATTGTCGTCCACCATGAAGTCGAGATCGTACTGGAGATGGTACACGACATCGGTGAGCGCGTCATCCATGATGACGAACCACACGTCCGAGGGGCTTGTGTCGTACGTGACTTCTCCCAACGTCAAAATCTCCTCGTTGGTCCACAATGACGTTCGTAGCGCTTCGCAATCCATCGTCGATGCGCTTGTCACGAACAGCGCGCAGAAGTAGTCGTGCGTGGCGGAACTGGTGTTCATGCCGTTGGTGAACTGTTCCAATAACAGGATCTTGTCGAGCTGTGTGATGTCGGCGGCATCGTATTGCCGCTGCCAGTCCATGACCCAGCCATCGTCGTACTCCCACAGGACATCATATACATAGGTGTCGTCGTTGTCGAGCGTGAACGAGAAGGTCGTGGAACCGAACACGATCTCGAAATCAGTGATCTCCATATCGTGCTCAATCAGGTACTCCCGGATCGGAACGTACATGGCTTCGGTGTCTGTGGTGAACGCGCCGTTCACGATCGTGCTGGTGGCGATGGCGAAGTTGTTGGTGTCTGCCACCAGTTGCGTCAGGATGGCCGTGCGCTCGGCACGGGAGATGCCGAACGGCAACACGAGGTCGATCCATGTGTTGTCGGAGTCGTCCTGATAGAAGGACCCTTCCAGAGTTTCTCCATACGCGCCGTCTTCGCCCGTCATGGCGAGGACCACCTCGAATATGAGATTGCTTTGGTCTTTCCAGTTCATGGTGGTGATGGAGATGGTTTCCTGGGCGTCGATCACCTGCCTGCGTTTGAGCACGCAGGCATCGTAGGCGGCGCCGGGTTCGAGATAGTCACCACAAACTTCCTGATCACTCAAGGATACGCTGTTGAGGCCGAGCAAGAAGGTCTGTAAATAAGAAAAGTAGTCGAATGCTTCGGTGGTCGCATAGGACCAGGATTCGACATGGATGGCGTCGTTGATGAACACCAGCGTGATGTCGAAGGTGTATGTCGGATGCGTCGCGTCCTTGACGAGTTCGATCGTTACGATGTTGTGGTTCGCCGCATCGGTGATCTCGATTGAAGCGATCTCGTAGTCGTCCAACTGCTCGGGGAAGAATGCGACTCCTTCCATGCAGTCGTCGTACAAATCGAGATTCGACAGCGACACGAAGGATGTGCAAAAATCCTGTTGGTCTTGTTCGTCGACCATGTCCCAAAATATGGTTTCCACCTGTTGCGATTGCAAATCGTCGATGTTGGTACCTTTGCATAACGAAGTGTCAGGATGGTCCTGGCAATATGTCGCGGTGTATTCTTCCACATCTTCGGGAAGTCCGTTGCATGATGTCAGTGTGAAGACGAGGAAGAACAGAATCCATCGGATGCTTTTAATGTTCATTCCGTGTTCCTCCAGTCGTTTGGTTTACATCTTCATTGTATAATGTTTCTCGTCTGATTTCACGAACAAGTTTGAAATTCGAAACATTGGCATGAAAACACGCACCCGATTCGATTGGATTTGGTACGAAATAACAAAAAAAACAACCGATTCCGCGAAGAATCGGTTGTTTTCATATGGAGGAGAACAGAAAGAGTGAGATTATCGGTTGCGTCTTTGTTTGTCGTTGGCTTTGAAGAAATCGGCGAGTTCCTGTTGCCGTTTGAGGTATTCGTTTTCGAAGCCGTTGTAGTTGATTGTATTGTACATGATGATCCCTCCTTGGTTGGTAGGTTGTGTTGTTGGGACGTGGAATGGTTGCGTTATCGGTTGCGTTTGCTGTTGCGCTTTGATTTTGCGAAATCCATCAAGTCCTGTTGGCGTTTTACCAGCTCGGCGCTGATCGGATTGTAGTCGTATGAGTTGAAGTCGTACATGGTGACACCTCCTTGATTGGTGTGGTTATGTGGTGGACAAGTTGTTTTTTCTATCTTACAACTATATCATAACGCATAAAATTGATAATGTCAAGCATAAAATTAAAAAAATTAAAATAAAGATTAAAATTATTAATTCAATAATGAAATATATTGATTTATTCAATTCAGACTTTAACCAAATTGAGGGTTTTTCTAGATGGTTGCGGTTCTTCCATGATATAATGAATGCATCCTTGATTATTGGAGTGAGAAACCATGTTGCAAGTCTATGATGACAAACAATCGTTTTTGAACGATCATCTTGACTTTTTGGAGCGGGATGAAGTCACCAACGGATTGATGATCGGTCTGATGCAACGCCATGGCATGATCCCGGACCTGTTGATTGCCGTGACGAAGGACGATCGCCGATTGCTCGGGATGATCGCCGGTCGCAAGATGATTCTTGCCGCGGATACGCACGATTCCTCCTTGTACCGTGAACTCGTGGAGTACATGCGCCATGTCGATTACCCGGGCATCATCGGTGAGAAATCGATTTGTGATGTCTATGCGCATATCTTTCAAAAGATCATCGGACAACCGATGATCAAGGAAATGGATCAGCGCATCTATTCCTGTGCGACCATCACGCACGTTTGTCATGATGAAGGAATCTATCGCAATGCGACGATGAACGACGTCAAGACGCTGATTCCCTGGGCTTATGACTTCGAAGTCATGGTCGAAGGGCACGCCGACATCGATGCCATCGGCCCAATCGTCGAAGCACGCGTTCAGGCCGGGGTGTTGCGTGTTCTCGAAGTGAATGGCGAGATCGTCTCGATGGCGCAACGCACGCGTCCGCTTCGTCAGACCGAGACCGTCAGTTATGTGTTCACTCCCATTGCCAAGCGCAAGCGCGGTTACGCAACCCGCATCGTGGAACTCCTGACCAAGGAGATTCATGACGAGGGACGCATCGCCACGCTGTACACCGACCTCGGCAATCCGACCTCGAACAAGATCTACATGGACATCGGATACCGTCCCCATTGCGATTCGATCGTCTACCGCATCGATCGATGACAAAAGAGCCGGACAGGCTCTTTTTGATTTACTTCTTGAGGGGTTGTTGCTATAATTAGTTATTCCTGATTTCAAACAGGGGGATCCACATGTCCAAACGACTCAACAAGTATTTGAGTGAAACCGGCTACTGCAGTCGCCGCGAAGCCGATCGGCTGATCGCTGCCGGCGATGTCATCGTCAATGGCGAGGTTGCCACGATCGGCCGAAAGGTCGAGCCGGAAGATGCAATCCTCGTCCGCGGTGAACCTGTGACGCGCAAGGAATCTTTCGTCTATCTCGCGCTCAACAAACCACGCGGTGTCACCTCGACGACCGATCTCAAGGATCCGAGCAATGTCATCGACTTCGTGGGTTATCCCAGTCGCATCTTTCCGATCGGCCGCCTCGACAAGGACAGCGAAGGATTGTTGTTGCTCACCAGCGATGGTGATATCGTCAACAAGATCTTACGCAGCGGCAACAATCATGAAAAAGAATACGTCGTTGACGTGAACAAGCCGATTACCAGTCTGTTCTTGAAACAGATGCGTGAAGGCGTGGAGATTCTTGGCAAGATCACCAAACCGGCCGTCCTCCGGCAACAGTCCAAAACGCGGTTCAAGATCATTCTCACCGAAGGCATGAACCGCCAGATTCGAAGGATGTGTTCGGCTCTGGGATATCGTGTCACATCACTGGTGCGCATTCGTATCATGTCCGTTCATGTGGATGGTTTGGCACTGGGCGAGTGGCGTCATCTCCGAGCAGACGAAGTCGCGACGCTACGCGCGGAGACACAACATTCCGGCAAGGCAATCTGAGCAATAGTGCCACTTCGACAGCAACGGTCACAGTCGACTTTCAAAAAAACATACATATAAATATGTATCGGAAAATCCGTTTGTCAAACGGTGGCGAATGTAGTACTATTTTGGTATCAAACCATCACCTTCACGATTCGCACCGACATCACGGCCGGACGTGATGTGACGTTCTTCGTGGAGGATACGAACAATGGCTTCGCCAAGTATGTCGAGGAGACCGCGACGCTGTCGACGACCTTCCAGACCTTCAGTTATTCGTTCACACCGACCGCGGACAATGACGACACCAAGATCGGCATCTTCCTCGGTGACATGGACAATGCCGCAACCGGTTTGATCGTCATCGATTCGATCACCATCACCGCCCAACCATGAACATCAGAACGAGAGCGATCGCTCTCGTTCTTTTTGTTTGTATTGGACATCAACAAAAACACCATGCCTCAGTTGGACATGGTGTTGCGTTGTTTTGGTGTGAATCAAGACAGCAAATCATCGAGCTCGGACGACAGAAACGCCTTCATGTCGTCGTAGCCTTGCTGATGGATCGTCGCAGCGTGTTTGGGGGTGAAATCGAGGACGCGGCCGATCGACTTGGACGGTCGCAGCGTATGAACATTGACACCGTCAAAGTTCATCTCATTGGCGCCGGTGCGGATGAACCGGGTGATGTCGATGACGACGACATCGCTGCACCCCGCATCGACAAGGGGTTTGACGGGCAGATTGTCAAACAATCCGCCATCCACGTACTTGGATTGTTTGATCTGTTGAACGGGAAACACGACAGGTATGGAACAGGATGCGATGACGGCTTGTTTGATATCGTCTTCCGGCTGCTCCTTGATATTCAGATACAGCACGTTGTCATCTTTGTGGAAGTAGTGCTTGAAGGTGGCTTTGATGAACTGCAGGACACCATCGCTCGCCTCACCGACCTTGGCCACCGTGACGAAAAAGTCATGGTTGCGAATGACATTGATGTCGATGGTCGCATCAAGTAGCTTGTCGAGTGCCTGGATGCTGAACAGTCCGTTTTCGAGAAACCGGAACTTGTGTTCTTTCAAATGGGCCACCATCTCATCCTTGTCGGCGAACCCGTGTTCGGGCATGTCGAGCCATAGCGCGCGTACGCGTGGTAATGAGGATGACAACAACACCGCCAGATTGGCGGAACCGATCGACGTGCCGGAAAAGGCCGTGAACCGTTCCAACAGTCCGGCTTCTTCGAGCGCTTCGAGCGCACCGACCTGATACGCTCCGCGAGCGCCGCCGCCCGACAGACAAAGACCGAGTTTCTTCATGATTTCACCTCCTGGTGTTACCTACTGTTATCATAGCGCCATTTGACACATTCGTCAATGGTGGGTTGATATGTCATTATTAACATATTTGATGAAAATGGTTATGTGTTTGAACATTCTTCGATTTCTATATTGAACAGCCGGTTCGTCGTGGTATAATACACCTCGAAGGGGTGGTAAACATGTCCCAACACCGGCAACTATTACGATTCACATTGTTCTCATCCTCAGCGGCTGTCCTTCAACTTGTCGTCTTTTCGATCCTTTTTGAAGGATTGGCGTGGCGATATTGGATGGCTTATTTATTGTCACTCCTGGTATTGATTCTGTGGAACACCACGTTCAATCGCAAGTACACGTTTCAATCGACGGTGCCGTATCGTGTCGCCATTGCGAAACTGGCCGGATTTTACGTCATATTCATACCCGTATTCACGGTGTTTGGTGATGCCCTCACAAACCACGGATGGAATGAGTATCTGGTGCTCGCGATCACGATGCTAGCCAATTTGGTGCTTGCCTTCTTCTACAACAAACATGTCATCTATCACGCGTAATCTATAGTACAAACGTCTGGAACCGACTGGTTCCGGACGTTTTTTTCGTATTCAAAGAACAAACACTTCCAATGAGTGGGCTCGGAAGTGTTTGTTCAGGAGAAGTAACGAAGATTCAGGAAGTAGAGCGAAGAAACTTATGAAGAATGCGCTAGTGGCGCATGTTCATACATGTTATGAGGTGCCGGATGTGACGGTGATCGTACAGAACGCTTCGGAAGCGGCAGTGGCCACCCGGATGACGGTGGTTCCCGGTGCCAGTGGCGTGACGCGTCCAGCCTGATTTACAACGGCGACGCTTTCATCGCTGGAAAACCATGCGACATCGCCGCGCAGACCATCAAACACGAAGAACTCCAGATTGACTGGTCCGTCGTCGACTGCAATTGTCAGTTGATCGAGCGTGAGGTATACCGATCCTTCGCCTTCGGGGATCTTACGCCCGGAGCCATCGCCGTCTTCATATGCAAGGACGCGGACATAGTCGACAATGAGTGTTGCGGGCAAGGCTTCATCCGGTGGCAGACGGCCGCCGTCGAAGCCACCTCCGACGGCAAAGTTGATCAGCATATGGAACTCTTGATCAAACGGTGCCGGAAACTCGCCGACGTTGGATTCCCATTCCGTGAGATCGAGAATCACGACGTCATCGACATACCAGGTCATGCGCTCGGGAGTCCATTCCACGGCATAGACATGGAAGTCAGTGGCCGATGATCCATTGGGATAGTTTACTTCACCAGAGTAATATTTATGACGATTCTGATAGAAGTGCAACGCCGAGGTTGTCACAAACGGAAGACGACCGCGAATTTCCATGATGTCGATTTCACCGGAGTATGGCCAACCGCCGTAGACATTGTCTTCGGAAAGAAGCCAGAAGGCCGGCCAGAGTCCTTGTGCGGCAGTATCCAGGCGGGCACGGATTTCAAATCGCCCGTATGCTTGCGCGAACGATCCTTTGGTACGGATCCGTGAGGAAGTGTAATGCATTATCGTTGTTCCGTTTTCGGCGACAGTGTCCTCAAGCTTGGCGGTGATGTGCAGTTCACCATCCACGATGGTGGTGTTTTCCGCCTTGTAGTATTGTGCTTCACCGTTGCCCCAGTAACCGAGACCGTAAGCGGCACCGGTTCCGAGCATGTGTTCCCAGACGGACTCATCGAGAGTATCCCCATTGAAGTCATCAAAGAACGTGATAGTTCGTCCGGTGAGGTCGTCATAACCGGAAAGGTCGATGATTTCGGAGTCTCCCTCATCCGGATCTTCGTCATCGGGATTCTCGTCATCATCGTTGGGATCGGTAATCGGTGGATCCTCGTCGTCAATCGGCGTATCGGTATCACATCCGATCAGCGTGAATCCAGTCAGAAACAATACTATCAGCAGTAGTTGTCGTATTCTCATGTCAGTCATTCGCCTCCTCAACAAGTGCCCAATCGGGTGTCTGCCCATCGGCGCGGACAACAAACGGCATGTATCCGTCAACACTGACCCAGATCGAATCCCGAACGGTTGATGTCAGCGTGTAGAAATCGATATCGGTCAGGTGATTGTTCTCCAGGCGGATATGTTGTTCGACGGGATTGAGCGCGGCATCTTCGTCTTCGTCACCTTTGTTCGTGGTGATTGCAGTTTCGCGCATCGGATTGGGTCGATCGAAATCATTCAGTGTTTCCGATACGGCGCTGACGTTGGTGACGGTGCCGAAATTGAAACCGCTGTAAATGAATCCGCCACTGATGTTGACATCAAGCACGACATTGCGGATCACGGCATCCGGGCCGACGATGCCGGCGATGCCGCCCGCGGGCAGACCGCCACGACCGGAGGTTGCAGTGATGTTGGCGCGAACGAAACAGTTCTCGATGACACCGTTGGTGATCTTGCCGGCAATGGATCCGGTGAAGCCGGTACCGTAGAATGTGGCGTCGATGATGTTCAAATTGCGCACAGCACCACCATCGAAGAACGGAATCAGCGAGACGCCGAAGTAACCGCCGTCGACATTGGTTTTGAGTGGATTGCTGATGATGAAGTTTTTGAGCGCATAGCCGCGACCATCGAGTGTCGCACGCCACTGGATGGTCGGATCGATCGAATCCTCATCGGTCGATACATCCCAGCCACCAATCGGTTCGATGTGATCGCCACCGAAGTCGATGTCGCCGGTGAGCACGAACTTCTTGTCGGGATCATTGAAGTTGTCGGGGTTGCTGAAGGTCATCAGGAACTCGGCTTTGGTCCGAATTCGCGTGTAGTCGGTGTACTTGTCCCAAGTCGTGATCAAGGTTGACGTGGCCGTATGCGCACCGCTTGTCGCGGTGATTGTTACAGTGCCGGCACCCAGGACAGAGATTTGACCTTCGTCATCGATGGTCGCGATCGCGGGATTGCTGCTGGACCATTCGATGGCTTCGGTGTCGCCTTCGGTTTCATACGGGTAGGCAATGATGCCATCTGACGAATCGATGCTCATGTAATACGGCAAGCTTACCGCACCCGTCAGATGGGGGCTGTCCTCACCATTGCACGCCGAAAGAATCGAAATCAACAGAAAGGCGAGAATCAAGGAGCAGATCTTTCGCATGTTTGACACCTCCAGGGAGCCGTTCCTGGAATCGTCATTCGACGACCAGGGTGGTGGTTTTTGATCCGCCGGCATAGGTGCCGGTGAAATACAGACCGTAGAAGTTGTTGCCTTGAATGCCGCCGCCGGAGTAGACGTCGATGGTATCGCCGACATTCATTTCCGGGGTAGACAGGATGACGTGGTTGTAAGATTGCAGGAAGGCGACGGACAGTAGTCCGGTGCTGCCTTGGACATGAACAATTTCGTTTTCTTGGACGACACCGTATTTGATGTAGCCCTGGGTTGCCTGATCGATGATCAGGTCGATCGGACCCGCTGCAACCAAGGTGCCGCCATTGAGAATGATATCGGCCTCATCGCTTTCGATCGACGCCGTATCGCCATCGCTGAGCAGAATCATGGTGCCGCCTTCGATCATCACGCTCAAGTCACCGTCCAGAGCTTGTTTCTCCAGAGAATGGAGGTAGAACATGCCATCGGTGACATGAATGAATGCATCGGATGAAATCGCATCATCGGTGCTGTTGATGGTCATCACGCCGCCGTTGAGATCGATGTCGCCAGTGGATGCGATGCCTTCTTTGCCAGACGTGATGTCAATGATGCCGTTGGTGATTTGAACCAGCGCGGTGATGTCCGGATCGATACCCTGATAGGTTGTCTTGATGCCGTCGTTGATGGCGTTGATCGACAGTGTGCCGCCATTGATGACGACATGGCCACGTTCGACTTCGATGCCGTTGCTGTTGGCGTGGATGTCGACAGCGCCGCCGTCGATGACGATGTAGTCATTGGCATGAAGGCCATCGGAACTGGCGGCCAAGATGTTGACGTTGGTATCGATGATTTTGATGTAGTCATCACTGACGATGCCGTGTTTGTAACGACCGGTGACGTTCAGCACGCCAGTTCCGGATATGATCAGCTGTTCTTCACTGAAAATGGCGCCGTTTGTGTTTGATCCATTGGTGAGTGTCGGATGTTCGGTACCGTCGATGATGTTGTTGATGGTGTTGGCGTTGACAACGATGAAGACGCGTTTTTCGGTCTGGATGTTGATTGCCGGACCGGATGTCGCGTTGATGTCGATGCCGTCCAGTATGAGTTTGAGTTTTCCATCTGGTTTGTATATGTGGATGCTGCCGTCCAGTGTGCCTTTGACGATCAGCGTCAGCTTCTTCGTCGAGTTGACGATCAGATCGCTGCCGTCCATGTAGATCAATGTCTCGTCTACATTGCTGTTGATGGAGACTTGATCCTCGTCAAAGATGACGATCGCGGTGTTTTCGGGATTGAAGTCGTTGTACGCATGATCCACGTCATCCTCGGCATCGTCGGTGAACGGATTTGCGACCTTTTCCGTGTAGATCTCCTGATCTACGATCGTATCGATGCCATGGTTGTATCCCTCGATGTCATCGGGGAGCGGATCTTCTTGCTCCTGGCAAGCCGCCAGAAACAGCGACAAGACGATTGTCGCAAGTAGCAGGATGCGTTGTTTCAATATGTGATTTGTCATGTTATTACCCTCGTTCTGTCATTGAACTTGTGATGTTTTGGGGTGACGCCCCGCGCCGCGTGATTGTCCACGCGGCGCAAAGCAGTCGTCCCATGGTGATGTGGTGCTTGAAACGAGAAACGGATTAGGCTGGATCGTTAACCGTGACCTCAACAGTCGTGGTGAACGTGCCGTATGTGATCGTTACCGTTTTGGTTCCGGCGGTGGAGAAGTCGTAGTCGAACGTCAGATCACCGTGATCGATGCTGGTCATCGGTTCGTGTACATCCACGCCGTAAGTCGGAGCGACAACGAGTCCGGTCGGATCGAATGCTTCACCGGTCGTGTAGGTCATTTTGGTAGGATCGGTGGTGACTTCGATGCCGTCGATGACGTCGGCGGTCCAGAATTTGAAACCGTTGATGCGGAGTGCCGTGTCACCACGGAAGGTGCCGTCGTTGCCCATGTAAATGATGATGTAGTTTCCTGCGGATTCCCCTGGATCGAACGTGGGTTGGTCGATGACGACCGTGTAATCCCAGTATCCGGCTCGGGTGAAGTCCGGCTGCATGATCTCGAGGCGTCCCGACTCAGGCAGGAAGTACGTGCCACGGTCGGTCGTGTGGAAGTACTCGACACCATCGAAGATGCTGGAGAAGCGGAAGCGCGGCCGGAATCGTTCGTTGACATCTGGAATCAATGTCTCGAGTCCTTCTCCGGACAGGCTGATGGTGAATGCGGTGATGTCAGCGGCGGTGAGTCCATCGGGGATGCGTACGGCCATCGAATACATGCCGTTGGCATTGACGACGATGACTTGATCGATGCCCTCGCCTTCGAAGAAGATACTTTCTTCACGGAATTGAAGCATCCTTTCATCGTCATTGACGGTGCGTCCAAACAGGACGTCATAGAGATCCTGGCTGACTGGATTGTCTCCAAAGAACAAGTCAGTGTAGTACGTTTCATTGCTGACGAGTCCCTCTTCAGTGAAGTCGAGTTCTGGTGTGAACACTTCGACGTAATCGGTGCTAGCCTGGACTTCTTTGATCGAGACATAGAACATATCGGTGAACGTTCCGTGTGTAATGGTGATTGCCACATCGCCAACGGTTGATGAATCAAAGCCGCTGAGAGTATAGTTCGCCGAGTCGATAACTTCGGTGGTGTCGTCGTTGTAGAGGCCGACGACCACGAGATCGGTCCAGTCGGCGCTGTCGCCGACATAGTAGATGACTTGCGGGAAGGTCTGGACGTCGATTGCGATCATTTCGCGCGGCACGACGTCGATGGTGAAGGTGGCCGATTGCGTGCCAGCCTCGACGGTGATGACCTGGTCGGTGACCGCAGCGGAGCTGTCGAAGCCACTGATCGTCAGATCTTCGAGGGACAGGATGGCGGTGGTGGCGTCGTCATAGGTGACGGTGACCACGAGACCGTCGTAGTTCGCTTCCTGGCCGACGACGTACTCGACTTTGGTCGGCGGGGTGGTGATTTCGACGGCTGTGATGACTTTTTCCTGAACGGTGATCGCCACATCGGCGGTGAGGCCTTCGTAATCGATCGTCATCAGTGTCGCTTCCAATGCGAGTGGGTTCATATCGTAGGTGTACGTTGTCACGACTTCGCTGGTGCCGTCGTTGAAGTGTGCGGTGACGACCATGCCGGTCGGATCGAAGACATCGCCTTCGCTGTACAGGACAGTATCAGGCTGGGTCGTAATTTCAATCGAGGTCGCGACGCGGTCGATGACATCGACGTCGACGGTAACGCTCAGATCGCCATACGAGATGGTGACGGTTTTGGTGCCGGCGGTCGAGAAGTCATAGTCAAAGGTCAGATCATCGTGGTTGATCGAGGTGAACGGATCACGCAGATCAATGCCGAACAGCGGTGAAATGACGAGTCCGGTCGGATCGAAGGTTTCGCCCACGATGTACTCGGTTTTGTCCGGGCCTTCGGTCAAGGCGATGTCGTGCACGGCGTCGCGGGTCCAGAACTTGAAACCGTTGATCAGCAGTGCGGTGCCGTCGCTGTCGCGGAAGGTGCCGTCGTTGCCGAAGTAGATGAGCATGTAGTTACCGATCGATTCACCTGCATCGAACGTGGGTTGTTCGACGTACATAGTGTACTCGTGGAAACCGGTGCGAGTGAATTCGGGTTGCCAGATTTCAAAGCGTCCCGATTGTGGCAGGAAGTACATGCCGCGGTCGGTCGTGTGGAAGTATTCGACGCCGTCATAGAAACTTGAGAAGCGGAAACTCGGGCGCCAGCGTTCGTTGGTGTCGGTGATGATCGTGTCGAGTCCTTCGCCGGAGAGGCTGATGGTGAAGGCCATGATGTCTTCGGGGTTGACGCCGTCGGGGATGCGGACGGCCATTGAAGACATGCCGTTGGCGGAGACGACGATTTCACCGTTTTCGTTGATGTAGATGAGATCGCTGTATTGCAGCATCCGTTCGCCGTCGTTCAGCGTGCGGCCGAGTAATACATCGAACAAGGCACTGTCGACAGGTGTGTCACCGTAGAACAGATCGGTGTACATCGTGTCATTGGTGACGAGCCCATTTTCGGTGGCCGGGAAGTCAGCGTCGACGGTCCAGAATTCGACGTAGCCTTGGACATCGGTGATTGAGAGCGGGAAGGTTGCGTCATACGTCATGTAGGAGACGGTAACAGTCAGTTCGGCGACGGCGGATGAGTCGAAGCCGGTAATCGTCAGATTGGCGAAGTCGATGGCTTCTTCGGTGTCGTCATTGAACAGGCTGACAACTTCCAACAGATCCCAGTTGGAGCTTTCGCCGACCAAGTAGACCACGCGCGGATAACTGGTGATCTTGATGCCGGTCATGGCGCGAGCGATGATGTCGACGGTGAAGGTTGCGGTCTGATCACCATAGGTCACGGTGATGATTTGTTCGGGAACCGGCGTTGTCGAATCGAAACCGGTGATGGTGAGTTCTTCAAACGGTACGATCGCAGTCGATGCGTCACCATAGGTGGCGGTTACGACCAAACCGTCGTAGACGATGTTTTGGCCGACGACATATTCGGTGTCGTCCGGAGTAGTGGTTACGGCGATGCTGGCCAGTTCAGCGGCGTTGACGGTGATCGGTACATTCAGATCGAGTCCGTCGTACGAAACGACGAGGTTCTCCGTACCGGCCGTGAGCGGATCCATGTTGTAGGTGTAACCGGTGACAACTTCGGTCGAATCGTCGTTGTAAACGGCGGTGACGACCATGCCGGCCGGATCGAAGGTTTCACCCGCGGCGTAGACGACCGTGTCAGGGGCGGTTGTCAGTTCAAGATCGACAATCGCTTTTTCGACGACGGTTACGTCGAAGGTGACCGACTCATCCATGTAGGTGACGGTAACGGTTTTGGTTCCGGCGGTCGAGAAGTCATAGTCGAACGTCAGATCTTCGTGATCAATCGGGATGACGTTACCAGCGGTGTAGAGCGCGGAAACGACCAAGTCGGTGGGATCAAGATCCTGACCGACGACGTATTCGAGATCCGTCGGCGGGGTTGTCAGTTCGATGCCAGCAAACTCTTTGTCGTAGAACGTAAATCCATCGATGTAGGTGCGGTTTTCTTCGTCACCATTGAAGTTGTTGGTGTTGCCGAGATAGATGACGATCCAATTGCCGGCGTTTTCCGGCAGTTCGTTGACGTAGAACGTGTAGGTGTGATAACCTTCGCGGAGCAACTCTTCGGTCGTGATTTCCAGACGGCCCAGCGACAATGCGTTATTCTCGTCGGTAGCACGTGCATACATCGTCGTATTGCCATCGACCACGGTGGCGACGAAGAAGTCCATCCGCCAGCTTCCGGTAAAGGCTGGGTCGAGATCGGCGACGTCCATGTTGAACTGGACGGCGGCGAGATCGTCGATCGTGTCGGGAATCTTGACGGCGATCGCGGACATGCCGTTGGCCATGACTTGGATGACGTCCTTGCCATTGTCTTCGGCGAAGATCGTATTGATACGGAAGATGAATTGTCCGCGCAAATCGCCTTCACCTGTGTTACTGGCACCACCGAGCAGAATGTTGTATTCCTGCCAGATGGCTTCGTCGATCGAACTGAAGTAGGTCGACTCGGTGAAGTTGAGCTGGAGATCGTACGGATCGTAAACATTTGGTGCGATGCCGACGTATCCTTCCGGACGGACATTGACGACGAGGGTGTCGGTGTAGGTGTTGCCACCAGTGGTCATCGTCAGGGTCAATGTGACCGTTCCTTCCATGAGGGTGCTGATTTGCAGCACGTCTTCGGCACTAACTGCCGCGGTAGCATAGCCGTCTTCAGAGAAACTGACGGACCATGTTGCGTCGGAATCGTAGGCGGGCATGAAGTCCAGTGCAAGGTCCGCACTGGCGCCGACGTTGATGTCGATGTCATCAGGTGCGATGTCAACGTATGGCACGATTTCGTTGACGATGACGCTGAACGTCAGCGTGTATGGCTCGCCGAAGATCGTTGCGGTGATGCGGACGGTGGTCGTTCCGGTTTCAGCGCCGGCTGTAATGGTGGCGTTGTTTCCGTCGGCGACTATCGTAAGTTTGCTGCCGTTTTCTGCCCAACCGATGACGGTTTCATCACGATCGGGATCGACGGCCACGGTGAGATCGCGGCTCTCGCCTTGATCCAGGGAAATCGTCAACGAGTCCATGCTCAAGTTGAGGATGACGGGGTTGACGGTGACGACGCAGTCGGCTGTTTCCGAAACATCACCGACGGTGACGGTCACGGTGATCGTGTCCGTTCCGGTGGTGCTGCCGGAAGAAATGACGGCGTTGAGACCATTGGGTGCGATGGTGAGCAAATCGCCATCCGCAGCCCAGCCGATGCTGTCGTATTCAGTAATGCCGTCCAACGTTACGACAAGAATGAAACTTTCGCCTTGCGTGATCGTCTTCGTGGCACTGTTCAGCGAGATGCTGAATTCGACCGGCTCTTCGATTTCGACGCATTCGCCGTCGACCAATTCGAAGCCCGTATCGCATTCAGGATCTTCCTGAGTTCCGTTACAAGCGGTTAGTATCAACAATGTGATCAATACCAACATGAAACTGAAAATGGAATTTCTTCTTTTCATTTGATCCTCCTTGTGTTTTTTACCCGCAGGACAATCTGCGTGCTTGCGTTTGCATGAAGTAATTGTCTACTTTTGTGCCCATTCGTTGTTGTGAAACGGTTGTCATTCCATGGCCCACTCCTCATCCAGCCATTCGCGCCGATCGGTCATCCAGTCGCGGAGGCGACCGATGTGCATGATCCAATCCGCTTCGGCCTCGGTCTGAGTAGTGGGTGGTCCGTACCCTTGTGGCGACGGCCACTTGACGTAATTGCGACCCATCGCAAACCGGTAGGTCTCCATCATCTCTTCGGTCAGGGTGTCATCGATGTAGGCCTGGATGATGGGGGACAGGGTGGTCCAGCGTGCGACCACAGCGGTTTTGAACTCCGGGGTGTCATACAGGGTGATCAACAGTTCGCTTGCCGTGCGGGATGAAAAGGCTTGAACGGACAAACCAACGTAGATGCCGAGTGGGGATCCGTTGCCGCGGGTCGGCGAACTGCCGAGCGTGGCATCGAAGTCCCAGGGTGGTCCAGCCGTTAGTTTGCCGCCGGGTTCACGGTAAATGAAGAACGAACTGTAGCCGGTGTCGATGTTTTTGAAAAATTCGTGCAAAATGTACATGTCGATGAAGGAATCGATGTCGGCGTACTCGCCGAATGCCTCGAAGTCCTTGTCCATGACGGCGGTGACCATGTTCTGCACAAGGCCTTGAATGTAGGTCACCTGAGCACGGTACTGTTCTGATGTAAAGCCGTTCTCGACGAACTCATCCGGTTCCGGATAATGCATGCTGAAGGGGTAGCGGACACCGTCGACCCGGAAGAAGTCGATGCCCGGGACACCTTCGGCGTAGGCGTCATACTCAATCAAATAGCCGGTGTCGAGTTCCCCGTATTCGGATTCGATGTCTATGCGGCCTTCGTCGACGCGGACATGTTCGGTAAGTAGGTACACGCCGCGATATTCGCCGTTGATGTAGACGTCGACCCATTGATTGTAAGTCGCGTAATCGATATTGGAGAAGATTTCGTTGGTCATGTTGAATGCCAGTTTGTTGCGGAACATGGTGACATCGTCAAAGTTCGCTCCCGCCAGCAGGACCCAGTGTCGATTGGGAACACTGCCGAGAATCGATTGCTCCTCATCGAACTTGAGACGATAGCCACGTTTGTCGCCGGAATCCCACCAGGAGCCTTCGCCACGGCCCTTGAAAAGGGCGGAAGCATTGTGGATCTGAAACTCCTCGTCGGTGTTTTCCAACGATATTGTGCTGGTTTCATATATCTCGCGCGTGACCGTCGAGAGAGGGACGACCGTATTGTCCTCTTCGTAGAGATCGATGAACAAGGCAGGCAAGTTCGACAGTTGCAGCCAGTTGGCCGTCAGCGTGATGTCGTTGTCCGGCATCGTCGTGAACTCATAATCGATACCATTGCGCTGCCAAGAGAGAAACTTGTATTCCAAATACTCGGGAATCTCCGGTGCGCTGATTGGTTCCCCTGCCACTTCGACAATCGGCGGTACATCGACTTCGACGTATTCGCCAAGGTAGCGATCGAAAACCATCGCATCGAAGGTGATAGTGGAAGCTGGCGTCCATGTCGCTGTCAGCATCATGTCCCCCGACGGCATCGTTTCGAGATCGAACGGATTGCCGTTGTAATTCCAGCCAGTGAACTTGAAATGATCCTTGGTGGGTTCGGTATCGAGGGCGATCGGGTCGCCCTCGGCGATGATGATCGGGTCGATCATCGAACCACCGTCGGAATCAAAGAAGATCGTATAGTATTTGCTCCAGTCTGCGGTTAGTACGATGTCCTCATCCGGCATGACACTGAACAGGAACATGTCTTCATCACGTTGCCAACCATTGAACCGGTATCCCTCGCGAACGGGATCGTCTGGTTTGTAGATGGCTTCTCCCGCGGGAGCGGTGATCGGATCGATCGTCGCTTCCGTCATGGTGTCAAAGGTGATCGTGTATTCCGGTGGTCCGCCGTTGCAGGCGGACAACACGACAAACAACAAGGCGCCGAGAAGCAACTGCAACGCTCTCGCCTTATATAACATTGTTATCGTGCATACTCGTCAATCGGATCATGGAGTATTCTCCTTTCAGCTGGTTGACTCGCATCGTGACTTGCGAGCCATCATGCGTTGCTTTGTCGAGTGGTCAGCGAACGAATAATCTCGTGCGGCCACTTGAATTTGAATTTGCGGGCGAAGATGTCAAGAACGAAGAATGCCATCATTAGCGCCAGGAAGAGAATGGTCGGATCGTAGGTGTTAATCATCACCTGGGCTTCTTCGGTGAAGACTCCGTCGGTGGTATATAAGATTTTGCCATTGCCGAGCTCGGAGATTTGTGAGATCAGCTGAAAGCCTTCGTTGGAGTCGAGAAACACGTCGTATTCTTCGGAATAAGAGAAGGATGTGTATTCAAAGGATTCCGACACGACATTGCCGCTTTGATTCTCCTTGCTGACCGACAAGGTGTAGATGCCAGGCACGCGTGTGTTGAACTTGCCGTTGAACACACCGGTGGAGACGCGATTGAGCAGAACCTGCGTGGTCGTTCCCGCAGGATCGGTTACTTCAGCCGTGATCGTATCGCTTTCCTGAAGGTCGCCGGTAATTTTGACGGTGGAGGTGAAGTTGTCACTCAGGAACTCGGCGGAGATGGCCTTCTCTTCCATCGATTTTTCCGGGAAGAGACTGCCGACGATGTTGCGAATCAGCGTAGCGCCTCGTTCATCCGTGAAATAATTTGCCGACCAACCGCCGTTCAAGTCGCTGGTGAAACTGCCGACTCGACCGCTGCCGTAATCCCAGGATGCATAGAGCGGTAGCTCCTCATTGGTCGAGAGAACCAGGGTCGCCTCTTCCTTGACGAGTGTTCCGTAGTATCCACCAAGATTTGGCAAATCGTCAATGCCGGTGACGACGGATGTGTAGTTGGTTATGGTTGGTTCGAACACGCCTTCATTGATGTACTCGATGGCCGAGGTGGTGCTTTCGGTGACCATGATTGATGGCAGTGTCAGTGCATCTTGAATGTAATAGTATCGTCCGCCGCCAATGTCGGCAAGTTCTTCCACGACGTTCGATGTGAAGAAGTCGTGCCGGTAAATGGCGATGCCGGACAAGGTGATGTTGAAATCATCGAGGCCTTCAACTACGGCCGTGAAAGCATCGCGGTCATCGGTGGCGGTTCCATCGGTGATGAAGATGATGTGTTTGATGTAATAGTCACTCATCGTCTTGAGTGCCGATGCGGCCAGTTCCAGACCGTCCTTGTACATCGTTCCACTTGCCGTCTGTAAGGCGACGATGTCGGTGATAATCTCATCTCGACGCGATGCCGGTGTCAACGGAATCGCAACGTTGGCGACACTGTTGAACGAGACCAGACCGAAGTAATCGCGGTCGGCGAGCGCATTGACGCTGGCCACTGCACCGTCTTTGGCTAGTTCGAAGCGGGTTTTGCCGCTGTTTCCGATCAGGTCGTTCATGCTACCGGATGAGTCGATCACGTACATGACGGCGATCGGACGTGCGGATGTCGAGGATACGACAGGTAACATGTCTTCTAAGGCGGAACCGCTCATGTCGTCTTCGACATATGCCTGGTCGCCGCCGATGGTCAAGAGTCCGCCGCCAAGCTGATTGACGTAGATGTCGAGATTCTGAACGAAGTTGGCGCTAAGTTGTGCGTTTTGAACGTTCATCAGGATCACTTCGTCGTATACTTGCAGGGCGGTAATGGTGGTTGGCAGGTTGTCGGTGTCGACCACCGTGATGGCATGGTCGCTGCCCAGCAGATCCACCATTTGCACGGATTCGCCGGTGGTTCCCTCGATGATCAGGATGTTGCTGGAGGCATCGATGTTGACATAGGAGTAATAACTATTGTTTTCCGTGACGGTGTCGAACTCGCCTTCGATGTCGAAGTACAGTTCATGCAGACCGCCGGAGTTGAACATGTAGTCGAATGTGAACGTTTCTTCGTAACCGTTCATCGCGATCGTTTCTTGATAAATCAGATTGCTGTTGTCATAGACGGACAGCACGCCGTCGCCAGAAACCGTACTTTGCACATTTACTGAAAGTTCGACCATTTCGCCGACATTGACTCGTTCGGGTACCGTTACGGAATTGACTTGGAATTCGAAATAATGACTGTTTGGCGAGAAGTAGATGGTGTCGATGCGGACACCCGAATCGGCGATATTGCGCACTGTCTGCAGCGCGTTGTCATCGGTTTCGAGACCGTCGGTCAGGAGGATGATGCGACCTTGTTGGGGATTCGACAACTGTGACCTGGCATAGGACAGGGCGACGCCGATGTTGGTGCCGCTGGCGTCGGGTTTGCTGTTGGTGTTGATGTATCGCTCGAAGATGGTGTTGATGTTGTCGGTCATTCGCACGTTGTAGATGTTGCCATTGGCGAATGTGATGATGCCGACATCGTATTTGCCGTCGCTTTCTTCGATGATTGATTCGATCTGAGCGTTCATTCGCTCGAGTGAAGAACTGATGCTTTCCGAGGCATCGACGAGGATGATGATCTCATCCTGGTTGTTGATCGTTCGTGATTCGATGTTCATACCGGACAACACGAGAACTGCGAGAATCAGCGTGATGGTTCGGAGCACCAGTGTGGTGATCCGGCTGCGGGTCCGACGGTGTTGTTTCTTGAGACGGAAAAAGGGGATTAGCGGCAACACGATCACGGGAATCAGCAGCAGGAGCAGCCAAGGATATTCAAATTGAATGAGGATGGAATCAATTGTGTTCATTGTAATGCAACCCCCATTCAATCAGCATGATAAGAATCATTGATCCCATGAGAATATAGATGAGATCTGTCGTGTCGCGATTTCCGTCGTCGGTTGGTGTGGTGTTGGCGGGAACGATCGGATCGGACAATACGCCATAGTCGTAATCGAAGTTCGATTGATTGGCTTCGATGCGGACGAAAAAGTCGACAGTAGGTTCAGCGCCCGAAGGCAAGGTCTGGGTGATCCGGTATTCTCCGGGTGTCGTAGCTTCGAACGTTACCGGGAACGTATCATATTGGGTGGCTTCGCCGCTGGTTTCGACGGTGATGTCGAAAGCGGACGGTTTGCGCCTAACGTTGATGGTATCACCAGGTACAAATAAGAACTGCTCTACCATGTTTTGAACCGAGTATCGTGACAGATTGTAGGTGAGCAGGATATAGTCGGGGATGATCGGGAGATTGGAGTGGTGCAGACTGAACGTGAAGATCACTAGCTTCTGGCCATCCATGTCTTTGGTCAGGATGACGGGATCACTGTCGCGCATGAGCACCGGCTCGTAACTGCCGTAATTGCTCACGAACGTGTATGCGGACAGCGTGATTTCGGACGGGGCGATGTGATTGAGAATCGCCTCTTCGCTAGATGGCATTGCGAGAGGTGCCGATAACGTGAAATCACCAGTCAACTCCGTACCGAGCGTCAGTTCCGTCTCGCCGGGGATCGCGGGTGGATTGATCAGCCAGACCGATCCGTCGGCCGGCATGAATTCTGGTTCGATGCCATCGAAGATGTACAAATCGTATCCGGTGTATTCGATCGGCATCGGCGTGGCGTCATCTGGTGCGACTGGAACGTCGATTTTGAAGTTGCCAAGGGTCAGCAGTGCTGATTGCAAGAATCTTGGATTCTCGCTAACAAGTTGGACATTGAATACTTCATTGTCGTATCCGTATATGACAAACTCGTTGTCATAGGTGAAGTCGTCGTCGTACTCGACAATGACTTCAGCCTTCGCATAATCCAGTACGAATAAGTCATCGAAGGTCACGCTGTAAGATTGATTGGCCACAGCATCGATGGTGATGACGTCACGGTACTCGTCGTCGATGTAGAGCGATACCGTGAGTTCGGTATCGTCATTGAAACTGGCTACATCGGCAGTGAACTCGTAGTATCCCTCGTTGAGATCCGAGGAGAAATCGAGGATGGCCACGTTCCATTCGTCATCGGCCATGTTGCGGACGGTAATCGCACCGGTTTCCGAATACTGGTTGCCGGTGAAGAGGATGATTTCCGCTTCGGGGTTCTCGGCTAGGACGCCTTCGGTTAGACTGATTGCGGCATCCATGTCGGCACTTTCGTAAGTCGCCTCTGATTCGCTTAACAGTTGTTTGATGTATTGCGACGAGTCGAGGCGACGAGCGATGAACGATGCATCGCGCGCAGCAAGGATGACCGTGAAGCGATGATCGGGCGTGGTCGAATCGGCCAACGCGCCGATTTCCTGAACGGCCCGTTCGAAACGCGTCCGTCCGTTGTGCTCGGTGAGCATGTTGGCGGATGCGTCGAGGATGACGATTTTCTCGCCGCTTTTCGAGTCGAGTTCAAGGATCGGCGACATCATCGCGAATGTCAGAATGCCGAGAATCAGAAACTGCAGAATGACGATCAGCGAACTTTTCAGCCATTGGAACGGCAGTTTCTGTTTCTTGTATTTGAGGCTCAGTTTCCAGACAAAGGTGCTGGAAATGGTGCGTTCTTGGTATTTGGGTTTGAGGACATAGATCAGAATCAGGAGCAAGACGCCGATCAGACCAAGCAGACCAAGTGGAGTAAGCAGTCTCATCGCACATCACCCGATTCCATCAGTTTGCCGAAGATCAATTCTTCCACAGGCATGTCGGTGTTGACGGAGAAGAAGCGGACACCGCGTTTCGAACAGAAGGAGCGGATGTCGGCAATGTAGTCCTTAAGGGCTTCTTTGTATGCCAGATAGTTGGCTTTGTTGATGCGCATCTTCATGTTTTTGTCGTCGATGATGTCGGCGGCTTCCACGTCGCGTAGGAAGGTACGGCCATTGTACAGCGGATCGATTTCCTCCGGCGAGAGCAGTTGGATGACGAGTACTTGCCGTTTGTGGTACAACAAGTAATCGATCGCTTTTTTCCAGTTGCTTTCGGTCAGGAAGTCGGAAATCACGACGGACAGTCCGTCGTTCTTACTCATGTCATGGATGTTCGTGATGGCCGCTTCGATGTTCGTTTCCCCGCTGAAGGTGATTTCTTCCAAATCGGCGGTGCTCAGATAAAACGCTTCTTTCCCGGTGACGACACCGCACAGATCTTCCGCATAGTCACCCTGCATCAGCATGAATGAGGTCTTGTCCATGTTTTGTACCGACAAAAAACCAAGCGCCGCAATCAAGCGGATAGCATACTCGGCCTTGCGTTTGTCGGTTTTTCCCATGGATGCGGAACAATCCAAAAAGATTTGCGTGTGCATCTGGCGTTCATCAACGAACAACTTGATGAAGTATTTTTCGAAGCGACTGAACAGGTTCCAATCGATGCGTCGGATGTCGTCGCCCAGTTCGTACTCGCGAAAGTCCGCGAATTCGACGGTGCTGCCATAGGCTTTCGTGCGGTGGATACCTCCGAAATACCCTTTCATCTGGGCTTGCATGTAGAGCGCGATTGTCTCCAGGCGACTGATAAAATCATCATTGATGATATTGTGTTTCATGAAATGGACTTGTTATTTCCGGTCTTTTTTGGATTTCTTGGTCTTGCCTTCGACGTCGTCAGGGGATGTCGGAGCTTGCGGGCGATGGTTGCCGGTGGGCTCGGGCGTGTCGTGACCAAGTTCCTTGATGATCTGCTTGATGATGTCGTCAGTCGAGACGTGTTCGGTGATGGCTTCGAAGTTTGGTTTGATGCGATGTCTCAGGATGGGGCTGGCCAACGTGTTCAGGTCGGCATAAGAAACATTGAAACGACCGTTGATCAAGGCGCGGACTTTGCCGGCCGTGATCAGGGCTTGAGCCGCACGGGGCGAGGCACCATAACGGACATACTTGTGGGTGACTGCGGCGGCTACTTCGCTGTCGGGATGGGTTGCCATCGTCAATTTCATGGCGTACATCTGGACTTCGCTGGCAACGGGGATTTCTTTGGCGGTTTTGCGCATTTCAAGTAGTTCCTCTGCGTTGCAAACGGATTCTGCGACTTCTTCCATGGTGATCTGAGTCATCGAAACGATTTCGTTGAGTTCTTTCAAGTTGGGGTACGTGATGAGCAGTTTGAACATGAATCGGTCCATTTGTGCTTCGGGAAGGGGGTAGGTTCCGTCCTGTTCGATTGGGTTCTGCGTGGCGAGCACGAAGAACGGTTCGTTGAGCGCCATCGTGTCACCCATGACGGTAACCGTGTGCTCCTGCATCGCTTCCAGCAGGGCGCTTTGCGTTTTTGGCGTGGCGCGGTTGATTTCATCGGCGAGGATGATGTTGCTGAAGATCGGTCCGGGCTGGAACTTGAACTTCGAGTTTCCTTTGTCGTCTTTGACGATGATGTTCGTGCCGGTGACGTCGGCCGGCATCAAATCAGGTGTAAACTGAATGCGGGAGAATGGCAGGTTGAAGACTCGACCGAGCGAACGCACGAGACGGGTCTTACCGACTCCGGGGACACCCTCTAGCAGAATGTTGCCGCCGGCGATCATTGCGATGACGGTATTCTCAACAACTTCTTCTTGTCCGATGAAATCGCGTTTCAGCTGTTCGAAGATGAGATCGCTTTTCTTACTGAATTGTTTCAAACTGTTTTCGTTTACCATGATGGACTCCTTGTATTCGATTGGATTTGTTTATAAATTGGGGTTTGCGTTTTCGTCTTATTTCAACATGTCGAAGTAGTTTTCGATGATTTGACGCATTTCTTCGGGGAGGGATTCGCTGGTCAGCCAGTCCATCGCTTCCTCGTAGTAGCTGTCGTAGACGTCTTCATACGGGGTTTCACCATCGATGACCATGTTTTCCGATGTCGTATCCGGATCATTGGGTTCTTCTCCACTGTCATCGTCTTCGGGCCAGGGTAGGAACATCGGGAACTCATCGACTTGTTCGATTTCCTCTTCAAGTTCTTCCTGTAGCTCCATCAGTTCTTCGACGAGTTCGCGAAGGGCTTGAACGGCAGCGAGTAACTCTTGAAGGGCGGCATCTTGTCCGACTTGGAAGTCGTCCAGCGTTTCCGTTTCATCGCCGGGCTGGAAGTCTTCGATTGCGGCGCGGTAAGCGTCGGCAAGCTGCTGCAGGGCTGCCGCCATCGCTTCATCGGTACCGGCGGCATCGGCCAACGCGGTTTCGATGTCGATTGCAGTCTGCAGCATGTCATCGTAGAGTTCTTGTCCAAGCAGTTCGTCGATGCGATCGTACATGTACTCGAAGGCAGCGATGATCTGATCGTCATCCCAGGTGGCCAGTGCCAGACCTAGGACTTCGGTGGTCTCGTATTTTTGCAACTCTTCGGCGATGTTCATCAAGGAATCTTCCAGTTCGAGGATGTTGTCCTCAATCAACTGCAGGATCTCGTTGCGGGTTTCCAGTACGTCGGTGTATTTCTCCATGTAGGTGTCGTAGGTGGGAATTCGCGCTTCGAGATCTACGACCATGCCATAGAGTTCGCTTTTCAGTTCGACATCGATGTTGGCATTGTTGATGATGCTCAGCAGCTCATCGATCATCTCCTGAAAGATTTCATCATCGGTTGGTTCATCGGTGATTGGTGGATCGTCAATGGCGGCGTTCACTTGGGTGATCATGAAACCGAGTGAGCCACCCATAAGAATCAGTGCACACAGCATCACCAGCAAGGGCTTGAGAAACGCTTTGGCATGAACCAGTTGGAACGTGTGCTTGCTCAACTCCTGGGTTGCGTTTTCGCGTTGAACCTTCGCCATGAAGCTATCATCATGTTGCAGTTCAACCATCGTGATTGTTCGTTCTTGAAGGCCGTTCAAATCGATGCGACGGGCAACAGCCTCTATCGTCGGACGGAAACGGAACCGGTAGAACAACCAACTGGCAACCGCGGCAATCACAATCGTGACGGCGAGGCCCACCCAGAGGACGTTGGTGCGTGTGAAGGCGCCGACCAGGAAAGTTATGAATCCTATCACCGCCCCCGTCAACATACCAAAAATGACGGAATGGAGCACTCCTTCCCGCACCAGTTGCGCGCGATATTTTTGTAATTGTTTTTCATGCTTCAATGGTGTCACCAACCTTTCAAGGTTTGGGTTATATATAAAATGTGTCGAAAATCACGAAAGTTTTTCGAAAACAGAAACCGCTTACAATGGATTTCAAAAAAATTATTACCGTGTTTGCGATGATCATCATCTCAAGATGACCCTGTGTTGCCGTTTTTGTGGTAAAGATGACTTTCCGAATTTCTCGAAATCGTTTTCGTATTTGTAAAAAATATAAATGAAACAGTTTTGTACCATTTCATTGTGTCTCTTCGGGATCTTGAAACCTCGCACCGGGCACATTCATCAAAAAAACGTGGTGTCGGAAGCAGTTATCCTATCTTAATTATAAAATGGATAACGCTTACAAACAACCACGCTGAGACTACCAGATACCGGTATGAATTATACATTGGAGGACATGGATAGGTCTTTCTGAATCAGTCTGATTGATGTTCCTTGCGATATTGCGACGGCGTCATGCCGGCGACATGCTTGAATCGTTTGGTGAAGTGTTCGGGGTCGCGAAACCCGACCGCGGAACTGATGTTCTTGATCGTATCATCGGTGTTGACAAGTAGTGATTGGGCCTTGATGACACGCAATTTTAGGAGATAGTCGCTGAAGGAGTAACCAGTCTCCTCCTTGAGCAATCGTCCCAGATAGGCTGCGTTGTAGTGGTACTGATTGGCAATTTGAGTGAGAGTGATTGATTCGTCAAGATGGGCGGACAAGAAGTGTTGAACATCCTCGATGATGTTTCCGCCTGTGCGTTCGCGCTTGGCGCTGTTGGGGATGGTGGCGTTGATCTTGGCGATCAGTTCGTCCTGATCGACTGGTTTCAGAATGTAATCGACGACATTCAGTTTGAGCGCATCGCGAGCGTAGTTGAAATCACTGTAAGAACTGATGATCATGACGGTCGGCTCATAATTCTCGATGTTGCGCAGTTTTTTGATCAGTTCGATGCCGTCGAGTATGGGCATGCGGATATCGGTGACGATGATTTCCGGTCGTGTGCCGAGAATGATGTCGAAGGCCTCTTGACCGTCGTATGCGCAAAGAACCTCATTGATGCCGGCCAGATGAGGGACGATGTACTCGGCGAGGATGTCGATGCTGATGCGGTCGTCATCGACAAGAAGTACGTTCATGGACTCAACTCCTTACAGTTCTTTGGGCAAAATCAGGGTGATCGAGATGTTGTGCTTGTATTTGTGGGTGATGATCTTGTAGCTGTCATTGTAGTAGAAATCAAGACGCTTGATCATGTTGCGCAAACCGATGCCTTCGCCGCCGTGCTCACCGGCGGTATAGAGTCGTTCGACGATGGCATTCTCGACGTCTTTGGGTTTGCCGCTGACTTCGTTTGTGACGCTGAAGTTGACGAAATCGTCCTTATCTTTCAACTGAATGTAAAATGGGGCCTGTTTGACGCCATGCTTGAGTGCGTTTTCGATCAGCGTCTGGAAGATCAGTTTCGGTATTTGAATGTCGAACAAATCTTCATTGATATCATAATTGAAGTCACAGTTGGTTCCATAGTAGTATTGCTGGAGTTCGATGTAGGAACGGATGTTGTCGAACTCATCGCGAATGGTGACGAACGGATCTTTCCATTCCAATGATCGACGCAGCTGTCTGCTCATCAAAAGGATCATACGGGCAGACTCGAGCTCGTTGTTCTTCAGCGAACGCTTGTGAATCGAGTTCAACAAATTGAAGATGTAATGGGGATTGATCTGCGACAACAACGCTTTTATCTCAGCTTCGTTCTTCTGGGCTTCTTTTTGCTTGTTGATGAAGTCGAGTTCCTGGTTGCGTTGAACCAGCGTCTCAACGTTTTCGTAAAGATTCTTGATGATTCGCTCAATCTTGCTCGGATTGCTAGAGGCAATGATCGCTTGAATGTCATCGGGAGACATCCGTGCAAATGAACGGTTGACTTCACGCAGGAAGTTGAACCGGTAGAAGACGATAAATACAATGGCCGACAAAGATGCGAAGATGATCGCCGCGTATTGCAGAAACTCTCCAAAGAAGTTCACTGGGTCGGATACGATCAGCATCGTCCATTTCGACAGCGACGTGCCAGGGACGATGTCGTACATCAGAATCATTTCGTCGTCGAGATAGGATGGTTCGGTCAGTTCAAGATAAACGGCATCGATCTTGTCGAGAGTCTTGTCACCATTGATGGAAGCAACGGTTTCCAAAGTCACATTGATGACAAGTACACGATGGTTTTCCAGGCTGATGTCATCCAGGATGCTGTGATCCAATGTGACCATCCCGATTGCGATGTATTCATCGGGATTGTTCTCCGGTTCCAAACGGGACAGCACAACGATTTCGCTATCGATAATGAAAATGGTTTGGCCTCGTCGTGCATTGACGATACGGTCGAACCAAGCTTCGCTTTCAATCGCAGGTGTGATCGGCTCGAACCGTTCGTTGGCAGAGATGGTAGGATTGGAGGTGTAGATGGTGGAGCGGGCGAACATGCTTCGTGCCAAGGGGTCAGAAAGCAGTGTGTCAAAATCAACGTCTTCATACAACTCTTCGACGGCGACGGCATTGAAATGATTCATCGTCAGGATGTCGTTCATGTTCTCGTCGGTTAGCAATGCGCCGAACATGCTTTCGGCAATCGTGATTTGATGGGCGATGTCATCGCCGACCGGTTCGTATTTGTCCTGCTGTTCATTGAGGATGCCGTTTCGGAAGAACTCCATGTTGAGAAGCAGCGCCGCTGAACTGGCGGTGCTGATGAATATGACAACAATCAACAACAATAAGACAAAACTGAGTTTCTTGATTTCTTGTTTCTTGAACATGGTTGGTACCGCCTGTCGCCGGTGATTGGATGAAGGAAGAAATCGAACGGGTGCTTGGCCTCCATCCTATGCTTCATTATATCACTGATTTGGCATTATGCTAGGACTAAATTGAGTGGTGAATCAACATCGACATTATCATGTCGATTTTTTTCTTTCCGTTTGATGATGAATATAAATCTAGCACTTGAGTCATCATTTCTGATATGACATATCGAGAAAATTTGTGCATTGAGAATCGCGAAAACACGCTATACAATATAAGAAAGGAGGGATGACCATGAAACGAGTCATGCTGCTGGGAATGCTGTTGTTGTTGTCGATTGGTCTGTTCGGTTGTGGCAATGCGGATGATGAAGTCGATGTCGATGTAAAGGTATACGAAATGACGACGATCATCGGCACCGCCGGGTATACGGTCGAACTGCAAGGGTATTCAACCAAATACCAGTTCACGCAACGAGAGATCGTCACTCCCTATGATCTCGACATGCTGATATATGAACTGTATTATTGTTACGATGGAGAAACGCAGGTCGCCAGTCTTGCGGCTTTTCAGGAGCTCGACGACGCACTGCTTTGGGAAGAAAGCATCACCGACGATGATAATTTCGATTCCTTGTTCCTGCGTGAGGGGCATGTCATCCTTTTGACCGATTCGCAGGACATCATCGATTTGTTCGAGTGAGGTGACCCGTTGTGAAACGATATGTGACGATGCGCATCCTGTTTGTTGTGTTCAATGTGTTTCTGCTCGGAACGCTACTCTTTTTTGCGCTCACGTTCGCCAACTTCAATGTATGGGCATCGATGCCGCCCAGCGAATCTTATCCGATTATTCTCCGTTTGTACAGAGTATTCCTTGAACAGCGCATCCTGGCCGGTGACTGGGGACTGACTGCATCGGGTGATCTTGTCCGCGAAGTGGTCGTTCCACGGTTTTGGATCACGATGCGCTACAATCTCATCGCCCTCGCGGTTTACACCCCCGTCGGCATCGCCATCGGCGCCATTTCCGCGTACTACAAGGACAGTCTGTTTGACCGTGTGTTCAATACTCTGACCTTGGTCTTTGGATCCATCCCGATGTACATTCTCATCTTCATTCTGATCATCGTCCTGGGGTTCCAGCTCGGCTGGTTCCCACCGCACCGATCCTACATTCCCGGCACCTTTTGGGGCAGTGTATGGGGGCTCGGCATCCCGATTCTGGCGCTGAGTGCCGGTGCGGTGTCGAAGATCTCCCGCGTGGTGCGGTACGAGATGATTGACACCTTGCAATCGGATTATGTTCTGCTGGCCAAGACAAAAGGGCTCACGAAAGGTCAGATATTTGCTCGTCATCTGCTCAAAAACAGCATCGTAAGTGTCTTTCCCGTGATGATGGACGTGTTCCTGTTGGTGTTGATGGGATCGTTCTTCGTTGAGATGTCGTTCGGCATCCATGGCGTTGCCGAACTTCTGTACGAGGCGATCGTCGGACTGTATCCCGAGCTGGAAATCAACTTCATCGCCATCGATGTCAATACGATTGTCATTATCTGTACGTTCTACATGCTGGTGGCGTTTGTGTTCGGTCTGTTTGTCGATCTGATGCATCACGTCGTCGATCCCCGCATCAATGTCACCCACTGATTAAAACAATAAAAAAGACTGGATACCGAGGTACTCCAGTCTTTTTGATGGTTAGGCAAGCAGAATGCCGATGAAGACGAACCAGGCGAGGATCGACTTGCCGAACAGGCTGAGCCAGACGTACATCCGTTCGCCGTACACGTAATCGCTCCATTTGCCGACGCGTTTGTACTGGGCGTACTGGTTGAACGCGAATAGGTTGAACACCAGGAAATAAAACAGCAGGCCTGGTACGACGAACCACGGCAACAACGACAGATCACCGTTGTTGAGGAGATAGACGACAATCACGAGCCACGGGGCAAGTCCGGCGATCCAACCGAACCAGTGGGCGGTCCAGTCGGTGGTTTTCCGATTGAGCGGATTCATTTTCT
This sequence comes from uncultured Mycoplasmatota bacterium, assembly GCA_913062645.1. GTDB lineage: Bacteria > Bacillota_I > Bacilli_A > Izemoplasmatales > Izemoplasmataceae > Xianfuyuplasma. The sequence goes on along the minus strand of CAJXVW010000002.1, from coordinate 126,574 downwards.
CCATCAACAGACCGAGCAGGTTCATGACGCCGTTGATGATGAAGATAAGCATCACGCCTTCGATCGACAGAATGCCGAACATCGAGGCGAGCAATACGATCATGATCGAGGACGACAGCGCGTATTCGTACCAGCGGTACGGATTGGTGCCGGCTTCGACGGCGGCCAGGTATTTGTCCTTGAGCGGGAAGGCGATGAGGAAGTGGAACATCGCGCTGAGCAAGAGGAACAAGGCGACGAGGATGCCGAACGGCAGATCGAATAACGCTTGCGTGACCGGGCCGTAACCACCGGCGTCGACTTCCAGAAAATGACCGTAGATGGTCGGAGTGAAGTCCTTGAAGACGTCGACGGTGAGCGCGAGAATGAGAATGGCGGTGCCTTGGATGAGATGCAGGAATCCCATGTTGCGATTGAATGTTACCAAATTTTTGTTCATGATGACCTCCGAATTAATTATTAGTGTACTAATATTATAACATTCTCATTGTCTGCAATCGCAAAATATGCATTATTAACAACTGATAGGAATCCTTTTACTACATTTAATGACTTGATTGATTTACAAAAAACGTAATTTATTATTTACATATAGTGTAAAATGAGATACAATGGAATTGAGGTGGTTCCCTATGAAAGAAAAACTTCAAAAACTCAAAATCAGGTTGACGGAACTTGCGGCGTTTGTCGGTGTTTCCCGACCGACCTTGTACAAGTACATCGATGAATATGAAACCAAACAATACAAGGACATTAATCATGACGTGTTGTACTTATTCGATTACATTATGAAAGCAACCACGTTTTCCAAGTTGCAGGTAATGGAATACATTGGCAAGATGCACCAACAAGATCGATCATCGGACATGCCGCTCGTCAACGCCATTCTCGAACATGCTGATGATGAACACAAACGGGAACTGCTTGTTCATGCGAGTGAATTATTGGGCAACAAGCGATTTGTGGATAGACTCGAGTCGCTTATCAATAAATATAGTAAATGACAACCAATCTATGAAAGGAGATAAGAACATGTTCAAAGCACGATTGGGGAAGTATCAAAGAGAGGTATTGTTGGAGTTTATGAAGGTTATTTCAGAAGTGGATGGCAACGTAACACATGATGAGATGGATCTTATCTATCGCGTCAAGAAGACTTACCGGATGAAGAACTATGAGTACAAGCACCTTACTCCCGAGCAACTCCGTTTCCGGCTTGAAAAACTGGACGAAAAAGATGTCATGAACATTTTGACGCATGTTATTTTGCTGGCAATGGCCGACGGTGATTTTTCACTGAATGAGCGCAAACTGATCAAGTCCTTTTTCGACTTGTTGTCGCTAGAATCGGCCAGCCAAATGCAGAAGTTTCTTGACAAGTATGGAACTCAGGAATTTGACGTCAAAGAGTTCTTCTATCAGGATCAAACGGATCAAGAGATACTTGATGATTCGATTCGGATGATGAATGAGTTCGCCGAAGGCAGTGCCGATGACATTGACGAAACGGTGTTGATGAAAATGCGACGCGGTCCCGTCAAGAAGATTTGGGATCAGGTGCTTAAGTTGTGGGAAGTCGTTCAGAACCCCAAGGCCGATACAACCGTTAAAGCCATCGCTATTGGTGCTCTCATTTACCTAATCAGTCCACTAGATGTCATTCCTGATGTTGTACCAGTTTTGGGACTGACGGATGATGTGGGAGTATTGGCGTACGCCATGGCACAATTGTCAAAAATGATGAAAAACGGTTAAACTAAAGACGCGGTGAACGGCATGACAGACATCAACAAAAAGATCAAAAACATCGGATCGAGGATTGGTAAAATTGCGAAAGATGCGACGAAAGCACCTTTTGACAGTATTCGCAAGGACGACCTTAAGTCCGCTTCGATAACATCAGCGAAACAACGACTAAAGATGAACGATCTGCAAGGAGCTGCTGTTACCATGAGAAGTTTGATTGAGATCTATGCAAGACAACGTGAAGTGGATCGACAATTATCTGGTAGGGATTTCATTTTTGCTACCTTCTCTGATAAAACAGAAAGCACTCGCCATCAAGCATTTAGTCACTGGATTAGAATGAATCACATTATTCATAGTGATACGGACGACGATCTCGATGACGAAGTGAAGCTTCGCCATTGTATCGAGTTTTTCGAACAAGTCTTACCACTATAATGCGATAGACCGGCCGCATTTCGCGGCCGGTTCAACATGGAGGAAAGTCATGAGAAGAGTACTGCACTATCTATACGCCGCATACGATCTGGCGATCGTGTATTTCTTCGCCAATGGCGTCTATCACTTCTTGTGGAAGAACCAGGCGATCATCAAGCGCTTCGGAGTGGTGGCGACGATCCTGGTACTGATCGTGCTCGACATGCTGGCCGTGATGCTGTGGAACGTCTATTTGCGACACCGCAATACAACCGTCATCCAGTTGTCGGCCAGACGCAAGTTCCTCATCACCGTGGTTCTGATCACGCTCAACGGACTTTTCGTGATCGCCTTTCTTCAGGCTGCGCTGTTTGATTACTTTCAGCCGTTCGCAATCTACGACCCGGCCATTTATAGCACATTGTACGGATTGATCCTGTTGCTTGGTAAAGTGACGATCGACAGCGTCCGGTTCCATGTCGGCACTGTGAAAGAACATCATTATCTCCCGCACATCAACGTCGTTTTGTTGTTGATCGTACTCGTCATCTGGGGTGCGGCACAAACGGATTTCGCAATGTACGATGGAATCAATGTGACCCATGTCTTCGTGCAAGGACAGGACAACTACGGCAGTTACCGCATTCCCAGCGTGCTGGTGATTCCCGAGGGAAGCAGTCTGGCAAGTGGGGACGATCTTATTTCCGATCGCATCCTCCTGTTTGCTGAAGCGCGCAAGAACGGCAGCCCTGACCATGGCGACATCGACATGGTGATGTCGTATTCCGATGATTTGGGACAGACCTGGAGCGATCCGTCGTTTCTTGATCTGGGCACCAACAAGCTTGGCAATTTCACGCCGGTGTTCGACGCGGACACTGGCGTCATCCACATGGTTCACATGCGCACCTTCTATGACGACTCCAATCCCAATGGCGCCTATGTCATAACCAGTGAAGATGGTGGATTGTTGTGGTCCGACGCGACCTTGCTGTTCGCCAATGTCGGGGTCGGACCCGGACACGGCGTGCAACTCGAGAACGGTCCCCACGCGGGACGTCTCCTCGTTCCCGGGTACGACGAAGGCGGACTCGTCTACTACAGCGACGACCATGGACAAACATGGTCCATGAGCGCAAGTTCCAACCAAGGAGACGAAACGGCGATCGCCATCCTCGATGACAACACCATCCTGATGACGACGCGGGCCAATGTGGGAATGGCAGTGCCGCACGGCGACATCGACAAGTTGTTCGCGACGTCGTACGACGGCGGACTGACTTGGACTGATTCGGTGGCCAACCGATCGGTGCCGACGCCGCTTTGCATGAGCGGACTGGCATCGCGAGATGGAATGGTATACTACAGCGGACCGTACGATTATCAGGCAAGATACAATCTGATGCTGCTGGTGTCGGACAACGGTGGAGCGACGTTCACGCCATTCGTGCGACTCTACGCCGGACCATCCGGCTACAGCGATCTGGGGGTTCTCAGTGACGGTCGTCTTGTGGTCTTGTTTGAAAACGGGGCCGTGGAATACGATCAGCGTCTGACGTTCATGATCGTCCCACATTGACACTTTCAAGTGACATTGAACGGGGTTCGTGCTATAATGATGGAGTAATGGCCAGAAACGGCCACACTGTAACAAGAACAGAACATTTGTGATTCGACTTGGTTCCGCGATGCTTCGGGGAACGGATGTGCCATTAAGAGGATGCCGTAATCGACACCCTTTTAATATACCAAAAACATATTTATGGAGGTATCAATGGAACTGTATGAGATTTTCACGCATTTGCTGTTGACGTTGGCGATGCTGCTCGTGGTCGTGCTGATCGCTCGCAGCGTGGTGGCTGGATCGAAGTATTCGCCGATTCTGATCATCGTCGTATTCGGGCTCGCCCTTGGCATGGTGCTCGAAGTGAGCGGTCTGACGGAACCGGGACTCGCGGAATTCCCGATTGTCGGACTGACTGGCGGAACGACGATCATCGCCCTCATCGCCACGTTCTTCACCGGTGGCCAGAAACTGCGCAACACGTTCTGGAAACCGAAATTACCGAAGGACGATGATGTCGTATTGAACGAAGAAGAGGTCATTCTCGGAACGAAAGGAACGCAACTGGTGTTCCTTACGCGCGCGTTCTTTATATTGATCGGAATCTTCTCGATCTACCGTATCATCTACCCGACCGGTGGCGTATTGGATGATTTCTATCCGATGTTGGCATTCTTCGGCATTGCCGTGTCGATCATCCTGATCGACAGCAAAGCGAAGATTCATGACAAACGGGTCTATCTGGGTCGCGGAATCGTGGAACTGCTTGTGATCCTCGCCGTATTGGTGCTTGCCCAGGTCATCTCACTGGCAGTCGAACCCATCATCGCCCTGCCACAGATCTTCTTCGCGATGTTGCTGTCAAGCGGACTCGGCATGTTCTTCAGTGACTGGCGTCCGGGACCGACGATGCGGGCATTGCTCTTCGGTGGGATTCCAATTGTTCTCGCCGGTGTGTTCATCGTTGGGGGAACGAGACTCCTTGAAGCATTTTCGTTGGATGGCATGCTGCAAGTCATGGCCTATGGGTTCTTCGGCCAATTGTTCTGGATGTTCGTCGGAATCAGTCTGCTTGTCTTCATCGGCAAATCGAATCACGTCGACATTCTCGCTCCCGGCATGGCCGGCAGCTTGTCGCACAGTGGTCTGACCGGTGCTTGCACGGCCGGTGACATCGGTGAAGTCGCCAAAGAACGGGCGCCGATCATGATCAACATTCCGTTCTTCGGTCATCTGTTCGTGTTCACGATTCTCGCCATCAGCGTCACCCGCGGCAGCTTGCTGGTGATCCCTGGTCTCTTGGTTGTGTTGCTGGGTGCGGTTCTGACGTATTTCGCACTCACCACCTTGCGGGGTGCCAACGGCGAGGAGAAAGCGCAGATCAAAGGTCTCATTCTGTTTTCGATCGGCTGGCAGCTGGTCGCCGTATTCGGTGGATTCACGATGCTCCACTTCGCCGGCATGGATTTGGAAAACGCGGCGATGGCCAACAGCAGTGCGATTTCGCACTTCGGCCTGTTCGCAGCGGTGCAGGGTGGCATGTTCGACTCCGTCAACACCGCCATCAGCAGTCCCGGTCTGATCAACTTCATCTTCGCCATGCCGTTCTTGATCCACCCATTGGTCTTCGGCATGTTCGGCAAAGCCATGACCAACGACGGCAAGATGCCGACCAAGGCGCTCGCCGTACTCGCCATCGCCGGTGTCATCGGCGTTGCCATATCGTTGATTTTCCTCTAAACATAGAAAAGAGACTTCGGTCTCTTTTTTTATTGCCTTGTGGTGATTGGGCACCAACGATCAGATGATTTTGAATTTATTGTATGATATTGATATTTTGGTGTTACAATGAAAGTATGAGGTGATTGACATGAATAGCATCCGATCGAAATTGATTCTATATATTCTGTTGGCATCGCTGGTTCCGGTGTTCGCGTTTTTGCTGTATGCGCTGGTGTTCGTCAACGATCGTGTCACGGATTCTCAAGTTGATGCGTACGAGACGAAGGTCGTGTGGGCGAATCAGTATCTTGAACAGGTTGTCGAGCAGTTGGACGACATTGTCTACTCGCTCCACATCCAGGATGATTTGCTGACGCTCGTCGATGAATCCCAGATCCAATATGGCGACATTGAAGATACCATTCGGAGCACCCTTTACAACAATGGGAACTTGCTGAGCAAGGTGTCGATTGTTTCGACGAACTCCTATCGCGGCGTCAGTTATGATTATGAGAATGGGTTCGCATCCCGTCTCTATCAATACGATGAATTGAATCTGTTGCCGGGGCAGGAACAAGAAGCGCTCCGCTTTTACGATGACGGGGGTTCGACCTATGTTCTTCACACCATCAATGATTTTGAAACGAGAACGTTAGAAGGAGTGATCGTGTTACGTCTCAACGACATCATCGCCGATGAACTGGAACGCATCTTCGGAACGACGGGGACGCATGCGTTGTTCACCCCCGAAGATGATTTGATCACAACCGGCGAACGCATGACGGTCGATGTGTCCGATCCGATTTTGTACAATCAACTGCAACTGACGGAAACGCGCAACAATTACATCTGGACCAAACGCGTGAAACAGCTGGATCTGTATGTGTCACTTGTGGTCCCGGAACGCGACGTGGAAGCGTTCGGTCGCACGATGATCAGCGTCGGCGTCGCGATCATCGCCTCATCGATCGCGTTGACGGCGATGGTCTCGGTGTTGTTGGCGCAAGATATCACCGCGCCGATCACCAGATTGGCGGCGCACATGAACAAGGATGAACTCGATCCGCTTGACAAGTCATCCGACAAGTACCAGGAGATCACCGTGCTCGAAACCTCGTACAATGACATGGTGGACAAGATCAACAGATTGATCACCGAACAGTACCAGAATGAGATTGAACGGCAAAACATTCAACTCAAGGCGTTGCAGGCGCAGATCAACCCGCATTTTCTGGCCAATACCTTCCAATTGATCGGCGGCATGGCGATGGATCAAGATGCGCCCGATGTGTACGACGCCACCATCAAAATGAGCAAGCTGGTGCGCTATGCGATGCGCATCGACGAAAAGGCGGTCACGCTGGAAGAAGAACTGCTTCACATCCGTGACTACCTCGACATCCAGAAGTTGCGATATGGCGATCGACTCGCCTTCAACGTGGCCATCGATCCCCATATCAAAGCGGTGCGCATTCCCAAGTTCACGATTCAACCGATTATTGAGAACTCATTCAAATACGGACTCAAGAAACAACATGGGGACTGGCGCATCGCCATCACCAGTGATGTCAACGAAGACATCGTCATTCGGATCGCCGACAATGGCGTCGGGATGGAACCCGCCACCATGGCGGACATCAATGACATGCTTCATCAACGTACGCCAACCGGCAAACGCCCGACGTCTGAGATGGCGCTCAAGATCGGCCTGGTGAACATCAATTCGCGCATCAAGTTACTATATGGCAATGCGTACGGTCTGACGCTCCTGACGAATCCGGACGGTGGCGTCACCGTTGCAATCAAACTTCCCAACGAGGTGGTGTCGTCATGAAACTGTTGATCGTCGACGATGAATTCTGGAGTCGCAGACTGATCCGCAACCTACTCCCGTGGCGGGAGTACGGCATTGATGAGATGTTCGAAGCCGACGACGGGCAACAGGCGATCGAGCTGTTGTCCAAACGCCAGGTCGACATCATGATCACCGATATGAGAATGCCCGGTGTCGATGGCGCGATGCTGCTGCAACACCTGCATGACAACGACATCGACATCGAAACGATCGTGATGAGCGGGTATGAGGACTACAAGTACCTCCACGCCGCGCTCAAGACCAAGGCTGTCGATTACTTGCTCAAACCGATTGTCAAGGAAGAGTTGCATGCGGCCGTTATCACCGCCATCAACCGCATCAATCGCAACAAAGGCTACACGTACCTGGCCGACATTCTGCAGCGGGACGATGTCCGCGAGGAGTTCCATCGTTACTATGAACTCCGCAATGATCTTCAAGACAGCGTATCAAAGGGCGACGACCTCGCCATCGTGAAGCTTGTCGACAAGATTCATCACGCCTTTTTCACCAATGACGGCAATGCCGGATTGATCCAGTTCATCCTGTCCGACCTGAAACGGACGGTATTGGAACTCGAACAGGAGAATCATTTGATTCAACGATATGACGATGTCATCTTCCCCGACGGTGTCAAGGATCGTCTGTTGCTCGTCGCCAAGCAGATTCGCAACCAGGACAGCAGTGGCAAAATGTCGATTCTCGCCATTCAGAAGTACATCGCCAATCATCTCAGCGACAATCTCACGCTGTCCGATCTCGCCGACAAGCATTTCGTCTCGAAAGAGCACTTGGCGCGAACCTTCAAGAAGGAAACCGGACTCAGCGTGCAAGCCTACATCATGGCCAAGAAGATCGATCTGGCGAAACGCCTGTTGACGCGCCACGCCAACATGGCGGTGGCCAGCATCGCGCTCATGTGCGGGTACGCGGACATCCATTATTTTTATCGCGTATTTCGTAAAGTAACGGGGGCGACACCGATTCAATACCGTGAGAAACATCAATATAGTACAACCAATACATCAAAAACGTCCAATTAAATGAAAACGCTTGAATGATAGAATGGTGGTATCAAAAACAGAAAGGATGTACCCTTATGAAACGAATTCTCATGGTTCTGTTGTTGCCGCTGTTGGCAATTTCGCTCGCCGCCTGCAACGGTGGAGACGACACCGATGTCGTTGAACTCGACGTATTCATGAGTTTCCCCCGCTTCCAGGAACAATTCGAAGACTATTTCGAACTGTTCGAAGCGAAAATGCTCGAAGAAGAAAACATCACCGTACGCATCAACCTGGAGATGCCGTCCAGCGACACGGCCCAGCAGCTTCTCGAAGCTCGCCTGTCCTCCGATGACGCTCCGGATGTGTTCACGCTCCACGCCATCTCCAACATTCCGGAATATTACGAAGCCGGATATCTCGAAGATCTCAGTGACGCCGCCTTTGTCGACGTGGTGTACGACAGCGTTCTGGATTCGGTCACCTTTGACGACAAGATCGTCGCCTTGCCGCTGGAAAGTCTCGCCTGGGGATACCTATATAATAAAGATATCTTCGAAGCGTATGACCTGACGCCGCCGGCTACGCTCAGTGAAATGGAAACCGTCGTCGCCACGCTCAACGCCAACGACGAAACCCCGTTCCTGCTCGCCTTCCAAGAATCGTGGATCCCGCAGTTGATGATGGCCCTGTCGCTCGGCGGCATGATCAACTCCGAGGAAACGGACTTCATCGCTAACATGAACGCCGGCACCGGATCCTATGCCGACATCGACGAAGTGTTCGGCATCATCGATCTGATCATGGCCAACGGCACGGATCGTCCGTTTGAAACCGGCAGTGCCGCCGGTAGCGCCGATTTCGCGAACGGCAACGCCGCGATGTGGGTTCAAGGACCCTGGATGTCCGGCAGCATTCTCGAAGTCAATCCCGACATGAACATCGGTCTCGCACCGCTGCCCGTCACCAACAATCCCGACACGACGATGATCAATCTCAGCACCTCGACGTCGCTTGCCGTATCGCCGACGTCCGAACACAAGGACATCGCGATCAAGCTACTCAACTTCATCCTTGACGAAGAGCATTCCAGCGATCTGTTCAGCGATCTGAAGTTCAACCCGCTGGCGACCGTTCATACCTATGAATCCTTCCCCTGGGTCGACGAAGCGATGAGTTATGTCGCCGATGGCAAAGCCTATCTCGAACAGGCCCTGCCCGATGGCGTCACCGATGTCACCGCTCTGATGCTTCAGGAATACTATGCTGGCACCAAGACGCAGGCAGAAGTGATCGAAGCGATCGACGCCGCCTGGGCCAGCGCGCTCACCGACTGACGAACGTTATCGAAGAAGGTGAAATGATATGAAACGCGTCAATCTGAGTCTCGTATTGTTTTGTCTTCCCGCCCTCCTATTGTATTCCACGTTCGTCTTGTTCCCGGCCGTCGATGGATTTCGGCTCAGCCTGACCAACTGGAATGGATTGAACCCCACAAGTGAGTATGTGGGGTTCTCTAATTATCGGGAGCTGTTGGAAGACAAGATGTTCCTGCAGTCGCTCCTGTTCACGACCCGCTACGTGGTCTACATGGTCGTGTTGCAAAACGGCATCGCCTTGTTCCTCGCGATCATCATCGAATCCCTGCGCAAGGGCAAGCGCGTGCTGCGCACCATATTCTTCTTCCCCAACATGATCAGCATGATCATCGGCGGCTTCATCTGGATGTTCATCTTCACCCGGGTGTTTCCGCAAATCGCCGAATTCACCGGCATCATGCTCTTCAATGAATCGTGGATCGGCAATCCCGAGTATTCGTTTTACAGTATCCTGATTCTGTCATTGTGGGGCAGTGTCGGATACTTGATGATCATCTACATCGCCGCTCTCCAGAGCATTCCCCAATCGCTCGTCGAAGCTGCGGAAATCGATGGCGCGAATCGCTTCCAGGTGATCTGGCACGTGGTTCGGCCGTTGATCATGAACTCGATCACGATCGGCATATTCATCGCCTTGTCGTCCTCGTTCAAGGTCTTCGACCAGGTCTTCGCCCTCACCGGCGGCGGACCGGGCACGGCGACGCAGGTGGTCTCGATCAACATCTTCATGGAGGCCTTTCACATGCGCAGCCGCTACGGCTACGCGAGCGCCAAGGCTGTTGTCCTGTTTGTTCTGATCCTGACGATCACCGGCATTCAGCTGATCGTGATGAAACAAAAAGAGGTGGAATACTGATGAACATCAAACGTCTCATCAACGTTGTGTTGACCTTGGTGGTAACCATGCTGGCGCTGTTGGTGCTGGCACCGCTCGTGCTGGCGCTGATCAATTCGTTCAAAAGCAACGGGGAAATCTACACCAACATTCTGACGCTGCCCGACACATGGTTGATCGACAACTACGTGCAGGCGTTCGTCCGCACCAATTATCTCCGCAGTCTCGGCAACACGGTCTTTCTCGTGGTGCTCAGTCTCACGGGCATCGTTCTCGCCGCATCGATGGCGGGATACAAGCTGGCCCGGACCAAAACCAAACTGAGCAAGATTCTGTTTACGGTGTTCATTCTGTCGATGCTGATTCCGTTCCATTCGATCATGATCGGTCTCGTCAAGGTGACCAATGATCTCCACGTCCGCAACAGTCTCGTCGGCCTGGCCGTCATCTACGTCGGTATCGGATCGCCGATGGCAGTGTTCCTGTACCACGGATTCACCAAGAACATCCCGCGTGAAATCGAAGAAGCGGCGCGCATCGACGGATGTGGCGAACTGCAGGTCTACACCAAAATCGTGTTCCCGATGTTGCGACCGATCACGGCCACCATCATCATTTTGAATGCGCTGTGGATCTGGAACGATTTCCTCCTGCCGCTATTGATGATTTCCGACAAGGACAAGTACACCATCCTGTTGTCGACAAAGATGCTGTTCGGTCAGTACAGCAGCGACTGGAGCAAAATCCTGGCGATTCTGATCCTAGCCTTGTTGCCGGTCGTCATCATTTACGTCATCATGCAGAAACACATCATCAAGGGCGTTTCCGACGGAGCCATCAAGTCATGACGACGGGATTCGTCCATCGCCACGGTACGACCATCCACGACATCCATGACAACCCATTCACCCTGCGTGGTGTCGGCATCGGCGGCTGGCTGTTGCCGGAAGGCTACATGCTGAAGAGTTTCGGCGCGATCGATCGACCGCGCCGTTTTCGCAGTCACCTGAGCAAGATGGTCGGCCCCGCGGCAACCAATGCCTTCTTCGCTTCTTGGTATCAAACATTTTTCACGGAATGGGATGTCCGTCGTATCAAACAAGCCGGATTCAATTCGATCCGGATCGCGATCGATTATGCGTTCTTGTTCGAACCGAGCGAGACGGCGATCACCCTGGCGATCATTCCCGGGCATTTCACCATCCTCGACCGGATCGTCCGCTCGTGCGCGACGGAAGAGGTGTATGTGATTCTCGATCTGCATGCGGCTCCGGGCGGACAAACCGGGACCAACATTGACAACTCCGTCTCGGATCATCCCGACTTGTTCACGAACGAATTGTACCAACAACAATTGCTTCATGTCTGGCGAACGATCGCCCTTCGTTACAAGGATGAGCCATGGATTGCGGCATACGATCTGTTGAACGAACCTTTACCGAAATGGCAGGCCAAGTACAATGATTTGCTGATGCCGCTCTACCGCCGTGTCATTCAATCCATTCGGACGGTCGATCCGCATCACATGATCACAATCGAAGGGTTGCACTGGGCGACCGACTGGTCGTGTTTCACCGAACTGCCGGATGATAACATCCTCCTCCAGTTTCACAAGTACTGGAGCAATCCCGATAAGGAAAGTCTCGCACCCTATCTTGAGACGAGAGAGCAACTGCAGGTACCGATTTTCATGGGCGAGGGCGGCGAAAACAACCTACCGTGGTATTACGCCGTGTTCAAACTGTACGACCAACTCGACATTTCCTTTAACTTCTGGACCTACAAAAAGATGGATACTTCGAACTCGATCGTGTCGTTTGCCGAACCGTCCAATTGGCCGGCGTTTCTCGAAGGGACACTCGCGACCGACGAAGCCCGCATCGTCCTCGAGGAACTCCTGCACGGCATTCAACCAGAGCAGGTGACATGGAACGACAATGTCGTCAACCACATTCTTCAGCTTAACAATCTGATCATTCCGGCCCATGCATATGATCATTTCGGTGATCAGACATCGCATCATGCGATTCGTTCACACGACTCCAGCATGCGGATTTCCGACGGCATGCGACTGGTCGCTCGTGACCATCGGGTGGTAACACCCAATTTCCGTCACTATGGCGGCGAATGTCCTTCAACAGACGAGCGTATCACGTTGATTCTCGCCCCAGGTGAATGGGTGATCTATGGATTTTATCTCACCCCGCCGCATCGTCTGGACGATGTCAAGGTGATCGGAGTGAATGATACCGAGCCCGATGTCACGCTCGAGGTGTTCCCACCTACCGCATCGATGCAACCATGGCGGGTTCGTGTGGGGGCAACGGAGCACGATGCTCAAGTGGAGTTTATTCACGTGGTCTCACGACGGAATTGATTTCAGCCCGAAAGGGCTTTTTTTCTGGCCTCGTTTGGTATGTTAGAAAAATATAACAAAAACAGTTGACTTTCCGGAATCGAATGTGATATAATTCTAACATAAAGATAGAAATAAATAACAACATCAAACTATCCCAACACAGTGAAAGGAGATGACATCATGCGCAAGGACCTGGTATTGTTTGCCTCGGTGATCATCGGCGGTCTCACCTTCTATGGACTGCTTGCATGGTATACGATTCGGACCAGTTCGTTTCCGTGGTATTCCATTTTGGCGACCATTGTCGTTACCGCGGCTCTGATCGTGTCGATCGTCGTGTTCGTCAAGAGAGCATGATCGACAAATCGATGCGATCAATAAAACCACCTTGCCAGACAAGGTGGTTTTGTTTTGGTCATTCTTGTGGAGCGACGTTCAGTTATTCCGTTGTGAGGATGGATTCGATTTCGACGAGTTCCTCATCGCTGAAGTCGAGATTGTCGAGGGCAAGCAGATTGCTTTCCAACTGGCTCAGACGGGACACGCCGATGAGTACCGAGGAGATGCCTTTTTGAGCGGCGGTCCAGGCGATTGCCAGTTGGGCGAGCGACTGATTGCGACGATCGGCGATCTTTTTCAGTTCAACCAGTTTGTGTTTGACGTCGTCAGTCAGTTCCGACTCTTTGAACCACCAGATGTCGGGATCGCCCATGCGCGAATCCTTGGGGACGTCCTTGAGGTACTTGCTGGTGAGCAGACCTTGCTGGAGAATGCTGAAGGGGATGATGCCGACGCCTTCTTCGTGCATCGCGTCAGCCAGACCTTCGGTTTGAATCCAGCGGTTGAGCATGCTGAAACTAGGTTGATGGATGAGCAGGCGCACCCCTTGGTCGGCAAGCAGTTGCTTGGCTTTGTAGGCACGATCGGCGGGATAGGACGAGATGCCGACGTAAAGGGCTTTGCCCATCTTGACGATGTCGGCGAGCGCCGTCATCGTTTCTTCGAGCGGGGTGTCGTAATCGGGACGGTGGTGGTAGAAGATGTCGACGTAGTCAAGACCCATTCGCTTGAGCGATTGATCCAGACTGGCCATCAGATACTTGCGGGAGCCGAAGTCGCCGTAGGGGCCGGGCCACATGCCGTAACCGGCTTTGGTCGAGATGATCAGCTCATCCCGGTAATCTTTCAGTTCGTTGGCGAGAATCTTGCCGAGATTGCTTTCGGCGCTGCCGCCGGGGCGGCCGTAATTGTTGGCGAGGTCGAAATGGGTGATGCCTGCGTCAAATGCCTTGAGGACGATTTCCTTGACTTCCTCGAAGGGTTTTTCATGGCCGAAGTTTTGCCAGAAACCGAGGGAGATGATGGGCAGTTTCAGACCGCTTTTGCCGACGCGGCGATAGGGCATCTTGTCGTAACGATCGGGTGCTGGTTGGTACATTGCTTTCCTCCTATGGTTGTGATTCGTTGTCCATTTTATTATACCACATCGCTGGACATGCTGCGACATCAATGCCGAAAACACGGTTGACGACAAGACGTTGTTTTCTTGCTGGGCATTCTGTGGTATTCTTGTCTTAAGAAGCATGTACGGAGGACACCATGAAACCAACCAAGATGTATTATCTGATCCGCAGCGTGATGGGTCTGTCATTCAACATGATGTTCACGGCGGCCGCGCTCTACCGCATCGACATTGCGAAACTGGAAGTGTTCGAGCTGATTCTGATCGGCACCGCGCTGGAAATCGCGGTGTTTCTGTTCGAGACACCGACCGGGGTCGTCGCCGATTTGAAAAGTCGGCGTTTGAGTGTGATCATCGGCTTGTTCGTGGTTGGGCTGGGCTTCGTCATCGAGGCGTTGACTCCACTGTTCGCGATCATCTTCCTGGCGCAGATCATCTGGGGTCTCGGATATACGTTCATCAGCGGTGCGCTGGATTCCTGGATCAGCGATGAGACGAAAGATGTCAACATCGAACACACGATCATCACCGGCAGCCAGTTCCACAAGGCGTTCGCGTTTCTCGGCATCCTGTTGGCCGGATTGGTCGGGATGATCGACATCCGATTCGCCATTTATCTGGCCGGCGGACTGTTTCTCGCGATGGGTGTAATTGCGTTGATTGCGATGAACGAGGAGCACTTCCACAAGACACCGCATGAACAAGGAGTCTTCAAGGAGTATTACATCCACCTCGTCAAGGGTGTCAAGCACATCCGCACCAACCGCATTCTCCGGTACATGTTCGTGGCGATGTTGTTTTTCGGACTCTACTCCGAAGGCATCGATCGCACCTATGAACTGAACATTCTCGACGGACTCGGTTTCCGCGGGTTGTGGGACATTCCCCCGATCTGGATTCTCGCCATCGTCGCCGCCGTCATCGAAGTCGTCGGATTGGCGATGCTTGGCGTCGTCAAACGCTATGCCAAGAGCGGTCGCCATCTGTCGCTATGGGCCGTCAACTTCACGGCGATGATGATTCTCGGCATTCTTGTCTTCGCCTTTGTGCCCAATGCCTACGTGGCGCTGTTTGGTTTCCTGTTTTTCAGTTTCTCGCGTCAGGGTACCTATCCGCTGCTCAACGCGATTCTGATCAAGAACACGCCGTCGCCGATCAAGGCCACGGTGCTCAGCGCTTTCGGCCAGCTCGATGCGATCGGACAGTTGTTGTCCGGCGCTCTCATGGTGGGCGTGTCGGTCTGGCTCGGTCTGGCCAACATGTACCTTGTGACGGCGCTGTTGTTGGTCGTACCGCTCGTCGCTCTCGGCGCCGTCGGACGAATCAAGGACGAACAACAACCGGTTGTTGTATAACCGTTTCATGAGTGATATAATCGTCTTATATACTTGATGCATGCAGGATGGAGGGAGTTCCATGAAAGCATTCTTCACCGCCCCGGGCGTCATTCACAAGATCGTCATCGGCGTGCTCAGTGCGCTGACGCTCACGTTGATGATCGTCTTTGCCGGTCCGATCGGACGGTTGATTTCCCCGGATCTCGACTTGTCGGGACGTCTTCAAGCCGATGCCAACGGCGGCGAACTGATCTTTGAACTCGGCGACGACGTTGGCGATGTCACCATCGACGTTCCCGTAGGTGCGTTTGACGAGACGATCTCGTTCACCGTTGCCCTGGAGCCGTTCGAACCCGTCAATCCGCCGGCCCTGCTCAATGCCGTGACGCCGCTCATCCATGTCGACAACGGGGATGCGCCGGCGGCGATGCCGCTGGCCGTTTCGATTCCAATCGACATCGACACTACGACCGAGTTCGCGATGGCGTTTTATTATGACGTTGAAACCGATACGTACGACGCGATTCCGACGTTGTCTCTGTCCGATGATGAAATCGTCATCGGGACCACCCATTTCAGTTCGATCGTCGTCTCGAAAGTGATGCACAGCCAGCTCCTCGAGATGGTTCTGATGAACCCATCGCAGTTTGACACGGGCTTTCGTCCCGGCGTCGACGACTTCCCGTTCGACAACTACGGCTCGGAGGTGGCCATCGGTGGTCACTGCGCCGGGCAGTCGCTGGCGATGAGCTGGTATTACACCGAACGCAAACTGAAACATGGCGATGCCAATCTGTTCACTCGGTTTGACAACGAAACACCGGAGATCTGGTACGACGACATGGATGCGTACCGGTTCGCCTCAATCCTGCAAAGCAAATTCGATTTCAATTCCGACGCGTTCGATTACTATTTCGATTTGTTGGAAGCGGCGGATCACGAACGGTTTTTCTCGTTCGCATACGCGCTTCACATGACCAAACGACCGCAACTCTTCGCCATCTATACGACCAAAATCGATCCAACGACGCAGAAGATGGACGTCGACAACGGCCATGCGATTCTCGTCTACAAGCTGGAATACAACGTGAACCGCTATGAACTGCATCTTGCCGATCCCAACTTCAGTGGCGACGCGTCCCGTATGGTAACCTACGACGAAACCAATGGATTCGGCACCTATTTCTCCGGCGAGAACGCCGAGGACATCGCCAATCAGAAGGGCATCACCTACACCGAGTTCACCCACATGGGACAATCCGCGCTCGTGGATTACAAGACGATCGCATCCTACTATCAACAGGTCCTCGACGGCACGATCGGTGATGATGTCTACAAAAGCGTATCCTATGAATACTTGGATCAGGATGAGTTCGGCAATCTGATCTGGCGTCCGCTTCCCGACAATCTGACCTATCAGGGGTTCGCGATCGAGGATCAGCTCGCCGCCAATGAGATTGTCATTCGGGCGACTTCGAACCATACCGACTACCTCATCACGCCGATTCACAATGATAGTTGGCTGACGTCCATCTATACAAACAGTGGGACCAAGGTGCAAGTCAGAATCCCCCTTGATCCGGGCGCAAACGATGTCGGTCTGATTCATTGGTATCAATACCGCGAGAAGAGTGTCGATCCATACTCCAGTCAATACAATGCGTATCATTCCTATGCCATCACACTCGATCCCGAATCGGTGGAAGAGATCGACCTCGATCAAGTCCGTGAGGATCTCCCGGGACGCTATGTCGAAGTCGAGCGAAGTCCGGACGCTGATACGAACTATCCGGTTGTCGACATCGTGATCGGCACCTACGCCGACACCAGCGGCACCCCCCAGACCAGCGCGATTCTCTATGATGCGGTGAATCACGTCGCCCTCGGCGCCGGCCGCTGGAGTGTGTCGGAGACGGTGCCGGGCTTTGAAGCCGGCACACCGGTATTCTGGGTCGCCGCGGAACTCGCGTTGGACGAAGACCTCTATACCATCGATCCGTACGACAGAACCTTGACGCTCACGTTTGATGATGAATCGTACATCGTGTATGAACGTCAGGATACGACTGAGTACGAGTATTACTTCCGCCATCGTGTAGCGTTTGTGAACACCCACGACAACTACTATGAACACATGTATGACGTTCTGCCCGAGACGATCCATTACGATCTCCAGTGGAAACTCGACATGGGTAAGCCCGACGGCAACAATCTGCAGACGGAGATTCGCATCAACACGAGTGATCCATACGTCAAACTGGTTGTCACCGATCCGCGCTATGACAACCCGTACGAACGATTCTCGCCTTGGGGATCGGTGGGTTATTTGTTCACTGTGGCCGATGGCGAATCCTTCACGCTCACCATCGAACTCTTCACCTGGGACAATGACGGCTGGGTCCTGGCCGAGACACGAACGGTTCCGATCACCGTCGACTTCACCGCGGAATAACCGTGATTCAAGAACGAGTATGCAATGGGAATCCAGCAATGGATTCCCATTTATTGTTTGCGCATTTTCAATCATATCGCTGTGAGGGAATGGGGTGGGCATGATATAATGACACCAGCCAACACACGAGGGGGAATCACCCATGAAACGATTGGAACAGCGACCAGCCATCAACTATTCCGGCTACCGTGAAAATCAGCACCCCAGGTATAAGACGTATCCGTCCAAAGAAGAAATCCTCGAGGACCTGAAACTGCTCGAAGGCGAATTCTACCATCTCCGCATCTACGACTGTTCCCCGCATGCCTATCGCGTGCTGGAGTTGATCGATGAACACGAACTGGACTTCAAGGTGATGCTTGGACTCTCGCTCGCTGCGGAAATCAACCACGTCGATCATCCCTACTTCTGGGTGTATCCCGAGGAGCGTCTCGCCGAAAACGTGATGGATAACGAGGAGCGCATCCAGGAAATCATCGATCTCGCCAACCGCTACGAACACATTGTCTCAGCGGTGTCGATCGGCAACGAAATCCGCTCGCCCTGGAGCAATCGTCGCCTGGCGGTCGACCGCATGGTCGAAATCACCAAGCAGATCCAGGCCGACATCAAGGCCCCGGTGACGTACTGCGAGGAATATCAGATCTGGATCGCCGATCTCGCACCACTCGCCGCCGCCGTCGATTTCATCAGCCTGCACACCTATCCGGCGTGGCAGGGTTCGCCCATCGAAGAAGCGCTTGATGTCGCTGTCCGTAATTACCAGGAAGTACGCGACGCCTATCCCGACAAACCGGCCATCATCACCGAAACCGGCTGGCCGACCAGCAGCCACGGCAACAAGATCAAGGCGGAATGGGCGAACGAAACCAATCAGAGGATCTACAACGCTCAGATCAGCGCATGGGGCAAGGACAATAATGTGCTGGTGTATCTGTTCGAAGCATTCGACGAGCCGTGGAAAGGCGGCAATCATCCCGATGAACCGGAAAAGCACTGGGGCATCTACTACGTCGACCGCACCCGCAAATGATTACATGACAGACCGCCACCTGCGGTCTGTTTTTCATTCTACCGAGAAGACATCCCATGGTAGGTGTTGCGAACAAGGATACTCGATGTTACATTGGAAAGTTTTCTTCCAAAATAGAAAAATCATATCCAGTTTATAAATCCGCTCGTTCCTGTGGTACAATGGTAGCAAGTAAGAGAAGGAGTTGGTGCGATGTATCCATTTTTGCTGCCGGAGGTGTTCGGCTATACGATACCGCTGTATGATGTCATGATCGTGCTCGGTTGTTTCTTCATGTTGCTTTATGTGCTGAATCGATTGGAGAAGAACGGCTACAATCGTGCCCAGACCAATCGCATCGGCATTCTCCTGGTCATCAGTCTGTTTCTCGCCTTGGCGTCAAGCTGGGTGTTCGATGGCATCTTTCATTCGATTCAGGCCGGTGAACTGGACTTCGGTTCAATCACCTTCATCGGTGGTTTGATCGGTGGTGTGGTCGCCTTCGTTGTATTGATGAAGTACTTCTACAAAGACGACAACAAAGACATGAAGACGATCATGAACGCAACGCTCACGGGCGTCGTGCTGGCGCACGCTTTCGGACGCATCGGCTGTTTCTTCGCCGGGTGTTGTTTCGGAATCCCGACCGAGAGTTTCCTCGGCGTCATCTTCCCCAGTGGTCATGCGCACGACCTCTATCCCGACCAGGCCGTCTATCCGACACAGTTGTTCGAGGCGTTCTTCCTGTTCCTGCTGTTCATCGCCCTCAACAAGGTGAACACGTTCAAGAACATCGAGGTTCAGATCTATCTGGTTTCGTACGGTATCTGGCGGTTTGCGATCGAGTTCATTCGTGGTGACGACCGCGGCGAACTGTTCCCGCTCATCACCACCGAGTACAATGTTTTTCCGACCCCGTCGCAGTTTCTCAGTGTTCTGATGGTTCTGCTTGGTGGATATCTGTTGTACCGGACCTTCCATCAGCCGAACAATCACGTGCATCAATAATCCATGTCAAGATGTCAGACTGCTGGCATCTTTTTCTTTTACTATGACGCGCACGTGTGGTACTGTATTAGTGTACAGCGAATCCAAACGAAGGAGGAGAATCGATGATGCGCACGCGCACCGACTGGATCGCCATCGCCGTGGTTGCGGCGGGGCTGGCCGTGATGGCCGTTGTCGAGTTCGTCGACATCGGCTGGTTTGAGAATGAATTGGCCAATGAGATGTTCGGCGATGCGATCGCGCGACTGATCGGCGGTGCGATCTTCGTGATCGTCCTCCTCCTGTTCGGGTATCGTGGATTGTTTCGGTTCCCGGGCGTGACCTGGACCGCGGTTCTGATCATGGTTCCGGGCGTGCTGGTGGCCATCAACAACTTTCCAATCAGCGCGTTTGTGAACGGACGCACGGAACTGGTGGAACCATCATGGACAATCTGGGTCTTCGTTTTGGAATGTCTCAGTGTCGGATTCTTTGAAGAACTGGTGTTCCGCGGTTTGGTGCTGATCGTGTTGCTTCAGCGGTTGCCGCAGACCAAGACCGGTCTGTTCCAGGCCATTGTGCTGTCTTCGGTCCTGTTTGGCTTCGTCCATTTGTTGAACCTGTTTCAAGGAGCAGCGCTGTGGCCGACGTTACAGCAAGTCGGATACTCATCGTTGATGGGGGCGCTTTGGGCGGTCGTGTTCGTGGCGACTAGGAACATCTACTATGCGATGGGTCTGCATGCCTTGTACAACTTCTTCGGACTGGTTCTGTTCCGACTGGGGTCGGTCACCGATCGTTACGATACCGTCACGATCGTGTCGACGATCGTTGTCGGGATCCTGGCGGCAGCCTATTATCTATGGCGCTTGGATCACGTCAAACCCAAGGATGTTCAGGCCCTGGCGACACATGCCATCAAGCATTGATCAACGGACGCGCTGGCGTCCGTTTTTGTAAGATTTCATCGACTCCAGATTGAACTGTGTTATAATTAAGGAAAATACATACAACCTAGGAGGACACATGAAACGTTTGTTGATTGGATTCACCCTGCTGTTTGCCATCTTCGGTCTCGCCGCCTGTGATGATGGTGGCCGGGGACTGGATGGCGGTCAGGATACGACGGCCGACATCGTTACGATTTTGGAAAACGCCGGATACGAACTGACCGAGCACGATGCGGACGCACGGACGTACTTTTCGGAGAACACGCTTGGTGATTTTGGCCTTGATCTTACGGTCACCGCACTCTACATCGGATATCAGGATGGCGACAACTGGGTCCAGGTCATCGGTCTTGACGATGCCGAAGACGCCAGTTCGGTGTACGATGCGTTCACCGGCGAGGACGACGAAGGCCAGCTGGTCTACCAGGACGGCAACACGGTCGTGCTCACCTACACGCAGGCGACCCGCGATTTGTTTGAATGAAAAAAGCCGCTCGCGGCTTTTTTTTATCGTATCTGCGGGACAATGTTGTGCTACAATGGAAGCAAGGAGATGATGCGAGTTGAACAGCAAACGAATCGTCGCCGTGATCGGCGACAACAGCATCGAATCAGGTGGAACAAAGGATCACCTTGCGCAAGCGGTCGGCAAAGCGTTGATTGACGCCGGCTACCGCATTCAAAGCGGCGGCATGGGCGGCATCATGAACGCCGTGAGTCGTGGCGCCCGCAGCAGTGCGAACTACCAGGAAGGCGATCTGATCGCGTTCGTGCCGTCGTTTGACAAAACGGCGAGCAACCAACTGGCCGACATCGTCGTTCCCACCGGTCTTGACATCAATCGCGCAAGCCTCGTCGCCAACGCCGACTTCGTTGTCGCGATCGGCGGTGGAGCCGGCACGCTGGCCGAGATCTGCAGCGCGTGGATGCTGTACCGGCCGATCGCCGCATTCACCGGCGTCAGCGGGTGGAGCGCCAAGGTCGCGGGAAGCAAACTGGATCACCGGACGCGTTACGATTTCGATGATTACATCTACGCCGTCTCGACGGCGGAGGAACTGATGGAAATCATCGCCAAGACGGTGGACCAGTACGACAAGTACCACCACCAAATCGTGATGAAGGCCGATCGGTAGGCGTCCCGATTTTCCTTCGCCATTTTCCGATAACTTTCGTTCACTAATGACTCGAGTTGTGGTACAATATATTAAAGGTTGGTGATTTCATATGAATCTCAAAGTCGGGGACAAGATCGTTCCCATCCACTCCATTTACGATGCATTCGGTCAGAAGAAGACCGAAGACGGACAAGATGCCTGCGTGGTCATTCGTCAGGCATGCATCGACAATCACATTTCGTTTTCGCGCATCGATTTCAAGGACAAGCGCGATGAACTCCTGTCCAAACATGAATCCTATGTGATCGAGGACCATGACGGCACGTTCGACGGTGCCGCGCCCGATCCCAACAAATACGTTGTCAAGACCTTGACGGACCGCGAACAGGTGCAGCACATGTGCCGCCAGATCTACGCCATCAATCGCAAGAAGGAAGATGGGTTCGTCGATCCCCAGATCGGCCGCGTCGTCGATTATGACGTCCCCGTCGACAAGAGCGGACATTTCAACCTCGGAACCTTCGATCTGTTGACCGAGACCGGGGATCATGTGTACTTGATTGAAGCGTTGAAACAGGGTGCCAAGGATCCCTTGCACCGGATCGTCCTTCAGGTCATCACATACCTCAACATGATCAGCCGCACCAAGCTGCTCGAGGAGTACAAGACAGCCCAGAACAACAAGTTCCGCTTCAAGCATCATCGTCAGGACATTACCCCGGCGATCTTGTTGTTTGAAGACTCTGAAGCGCGCAAGGAACTGCTGCACACCGATCCCAACTCGTTCCTCGGCAAACTGATCCTCAAATACCAGATCCGCTTCTTCGTTCTCGAGAACAAGGACGAATACAAAGAATACGTACTCGCAGAGTAGGCGCAAGCCTACTCTTTTTTTGCGCAAGAAAGCCGTTTTATGGCATAAGTGCAAAAAAAAATCAAAAATCGTGCAAAAATACTTGACATTAAAATAATTTTAATGGTAAAATAAGTTGTACGATAAAGAAGTTTACACGTACGAATAAATTGAACGAGGTGATTTGGATGACCAACAACAACGCGAAACGTTTCCGCAAATTGCCGGACGAACAGAACCATCCCAACTACGTCAACATGGTGGATTCGATCAATTACAATTGGTTACTCTACACTGCATCAAAAAAGTAACAAGTGACGGCGAGATCAAACTCAACGGGGTGATTTGAATGGACGACAAGCAAGCGAAGAAACAAGAACTGAAGGATCTGATCCGGAAGTCCGTGAAAGACGGCATCAACAAGGAAGTCAAAGAAGAGATCAAGAAATCCGTGAAAGAGTTCAAAAAACTCGTGCTGCAATCGGACGAACAGGTAAAACTGGTGTTCGATCCGTATCGCAAGAAAATTCTCGGAACCTTCATCCGCAGCAAGGAACCGCTGACCGTGAAACAAGTGGCCGACAAGTTGGGCGACCAACCCGCCAAGGTCCACTACCACGTGCAGAAGTTCATCAAAGCGGGGATTCTTGAGCTTGCCAAGACGGAGAACATCAACGGCATCATCGCCAAGTACTATCACAGTCCGTACAATGCGATCATGTTCGAATCGAACACGCTCTCCAATGACGTCTACATCGCCCAGAGCAAAGCCATCCAGCACAGCGTCGATCACGCGATCGAAAAGTTCAAGCAGGACTTGAACACCCACTGGGATTTCGTCAAGTCGAAACCCAAAGGCGAACGCGGCCAGCTGGTCTCGCAAATCCGTCACCTCTACATGACTCCCGAGGAACGCAACGAGTTCGTTGACACGATCTCGACACTCCTTGACAAGTACTCCACACCGGATGATGACAAGGACGTATTCTCCGCCCTCGTCACGATGGCCCGGATCCAGTAAATAGAAAGCACCTTCCCGCGAAGGTGCTTTTTTCATATCAGATCGATGATGCCTTTGTTGGCGTTGTTGAGAATCTCGTTGTTGAGCACGCCGAGATTCTTGATCGTCTCGTCGACGCTCTGGCGGTTGAGCCCGATGCCGTCGCACATGTTGGGGTGGTCGAGAACCGTCTTGGCGGCGATCATCCCATTCATCGCGGCGAACGACACCTTGTAGGTGCACGATACTTTCGCACCGTCGCAGACCACGCCCATCGAACTGGCGAGGTACATGTTGATCGCTTCCTTGATCTGTTCGCGGTCGGCTTGTTTGACGAACGCGGTGGTCGCGGCCGCGCCGCAGCCGGTCGCATGACCGGTCCCGCAGAGCACCGTGACGACGCTCATCTCCTGTTTGACATAGACGCTGGTGAGGAACGACAACACGACGAGTTTCCGTTTGGTGTCGGCATCGACTTGGAACGCGTCGGCGAGGAACAACGGCGTGACCAGCGTGCCGATGCCGAGGTTGCCGCTGCCGGCGACGCCATAGACGGTGTAGATGTCACCAAGCATCCGCTTGCGAGACGGGACGGTGATGTGCTTGCGAAGGAAGTTGGAGAGGTCGTACAGACAGGTTCGCTGAGCGTCGCGAAGATCCTCGACGAGGTAGTCGCCGCCTTCTTTCTGAATCTCGTCGCGAGCGCTTTGATACTGTTCGTCGGCGATCCGGAACAAGTCGTCGAGATCGGTGAAATCGCCGGCTTCGACAAAGTCGAGAACTTCATCGTAGGAGGCGATGCGATATTTGTGGACGCGATCGATGAGCGCATCGCGTTCGAATTCTTTCAACACCTCGCCGTTGCGGGTGACGCTGACGACGTTGTCGTAGAAATCACGGATGACGATGCGGGCTTCGTCGCCCTCGACGGAGGTGATGTGCAGTTCTTCGTACAACACGGTGTCGAGAAACTTGCGATGGGAGATGGTGACGTCGATTTCAGCCAGCAGTTCGTCGATTTTGGCGATGTCATCGTTGGTGACGCTTTCGAAGACGCTGAGTTGCTGTTTGGGGTTTTTCAGCAAAATGCCGAGGGCGAGCGCCTTGTCGAGGCCGCTCTTGCGCAAACCGGGAACACCGACGTTGACGCTGTTCTTGTAGAGTTCTTCGCTCATCACGAGATCGACCGACCGAATCGTCTTGTTGCGCAGGATGTATGCCCCGATCGAGGCAATGTAACCGACCACGCCGATGTCGGTGCAGCCCATCGTCTTGGTCATGTTGCCGTCCAGAAGTCGCTTCGCAGTGTAGTTGTCCATGTCCTCACCTCTCATGATTTCATTATACCGAGTGCACCAAAGGAGGGCAACAACTTTTCGAATTTCTCAATAGGTTTTGACGTGGTCCTATGGTACAATATGAAGTGGCAAAGGAGTGATCGCATGGCGACATTGATCAGCGGTAAGAACACCGTGCTCGAGGCCATCAAGGCCGAGCGAAAGATCGAACGGGTGTTCGTTCAAGACGGCACCAACAAAGACCTGCAGCACATGCTGCGCGAACGGGACATCGCATTTGACATCGTATCCAAACAGGACCTCGGGAACCTGCTTCCCGGCAACCATCAAGGCATCGTCGCCGAGGTCGCGGATTATGAGTTGCTGACGCTTGAGGATGCACTTGCCAAACCAACCGAGCGAAAGCTTTACGTGATGCTGGATTCGATCGAGGATCCCCATAACCTCGGCGCCATTTTACGGAGCGCCGACGCCTTTAACGTCGACGGCGTGATCATCCCCAAACGACGGAGCGCGCAAGTGACGGCGACCGTTGCCAAGGTCTCGACTGGGGCGATTGAATACGTCGACGTGATCCAGGTCACCAATCTCCATCAGACGATCCGCAAGCTCAAGGAAAACGGCTTCTGGATCGTGGGTACCGACATGGACACGCCGCAGACCATACATGACATCGACGCCAACGCCAATCTGTGCGTCGTCATCGGCAGTGAAGGCAAAGGCATGAGCCGACTGATCCGCGACAACTGCGACTACATCGTCAAAATTCCGATGAGCGGTCACGTCAACAGT
Source organism: uncultured Mycoplasmatota bacterium (assembly GCA_913062645.1). Classification (GTDB taxonomy): domain Bacteria; phylum Bacillota_I; class Bacilli_A; order Izemoplasmatales; family Izemoplasmataceae; genus Xianfuyuplasma. The sequence continues at coordinate 100,432 of CAJXVW010000002.1, read as the reverse complement.
CTCAACGCCAGCGTCAGCGCCGCCATCGTGCTGTACGAAATCTACCGCAAGCGAGGTTGATCCATGACCTACGTCAAACACAACGACTACGAGATCCTCAAGGAAATCCGCGAAGGCAATCCCGACGCGCTGAAGTTGATGTTTGACAAGTACCAGGGACTGATTGCGAAAACCATCCGCAGATTCAACCTGACCTACGATTATGACGACATGATGCAGGAAGCCTACATGATTGTCCACAAGTCGATCCGATCATTCGATCCGGCCATGAACAAGACATTCACGCGCTATGTCCAGTTGAACATCGAGCGTCGCTTCATCTCGATCGTCACCAAGCGGGTCCGACGCAGTGAAATCTTCAAGCACAACAGCGCCTACATCTACGAACACAATCACGACACCTATCAACCGAGCGCCTACTACGAATTGTACAAAAAAGAAATTGCGAATTTGCTTACAAAACGCGAGTATTTGATATATACTTTAAGAGAACTGCGCAACTACTCGATCGGCTACATCGCGACCAAGCTCGACATCAAGGACAAGACGGTCTACAACTGTCTGACTCGGGCGCGGCGCAAAATACGCGAACATTTTCAGTCCGGAACTTGACAAAGACCACATATTTTGGTAGATTATATATTTGCAAGAGAGTTGATGCACATGCGACAAAAAATCATCCTGATCTGCACCCAGTGCCTGTCACGGAACTATACCACGTATAAAAATAAGGATAAAAAAGAACGCCTCGAAGTGCGCAAGCACTGCAAACGTTGCGGCAAGCACACGCTGCACAAAGAGAGCAAGTAGGAGAGTTAACCATGGCTAAGATGAAACTACCGGAACAAAAACCCAATCGGATCCTCGAGATCCTGAAGAAAGAATACCCGTTCGAGCGGATCCTGCTCGGCGTGCTCGGCGCGCTGGTCATCATCCTCGGCGTGTACCTGATCGAAGGCACCGTGCTGGAAATCCGCCTCACCAACTGGTGGATCTTCAACACCGACACGAAAATCCTGATCTTTTCGATTTTCGTCATCGTGATCGGCGCTGTGTCGCTGTTCATGTCGGTGTGGCCGTTCTTCGTCCCGAGCTTTGCGGAAATGCGCAAGGTGACGTGGCCGAACAAGAACACGATCCTCAACCACACGGCCCGTGTGTTCGGATTCATTCTGATCATTTCGTTCTTCTTCATTCTCGCGGACTTCGCCTTCCGGCCCTTCTTCAACTGGATCACCAGCCTGGGAGTCTGACATGCTAGGCGAGCGCAGATGGTATGTTGTCCAAACCTACGCCGGGTATGAAAACTCCGTCAAACTGAACTTAGAACGACGCATCGAATCGATGCAGATGGAAGACAAGATCTATCAGGTCATGATTCCCGAAGAGCTCCGTCAGGAACGCAAAGCCGACGGCACCCTCAAGGAAAAGCTCGTAAAGATCTTCCCGGGATACGTCTTCGTCGAAATGGTCGTCACCGACGACTCGTGGTTCGTGGTTCGGAACACGCCGGGCGTCACCGGCTTCCTCGGAAGCTCCGGCGGCGGGACCAAACCGGTTCCCCTCCCACCCGACGAAATCAATCCGATCCTGAAAAAACAAGGACTCATGGAACTCCCCAAACTCGACGTCGCAGTCGGCGAGAAAATCAAGGTTGCGACCGGTCCCTTCCGCGATCAGATCGGCACCGTCGATTCGATCGACGAGGAGAAACAGGAAGTCACCGTGCTGGTCGACATGTTCGGTCGCCAGACGCCGGTGGAACTGTCGTTCGACGACATCATGAAACTATAGGGAATATTCTTGACATCAAAACACTAGTATAGTATAATAGCGTGGCATGCAGTATGCCATGCTATTTTTTGAGTGGGAGGATGCGAGCGCATCTGACTAACCACATCACGAAAAAGAGGAGGTGTCTTTCGTGGCTAAAGAAATCAAGACTCTGGTGAAACTGCAAATCCCTGCGGGACGTGCGAACCCTGCGCCCCCGGTCGGACCGGCTCTCGGTCAGGCAGGCGTCAACATCCAAGAATTCTGCCTCAAGTTCAACGAGGCGACCAAGGACAAAATGGGCAGCATCATCCCCGTCGTCATCACCGTTTATGATGACAGAACGTTCTCGTTCATCACCAAAACCCCGCCGGCCAGCGACCTGCTGAAAAAAGCGGCTGGCGTCGACAAGGGAGCCGGCAATCCGCTCAAGGAAAAAGTCGGATCCATCACAAGAGCGCAATTGAAAGAAATTGCGGAAATCAAAATGCCCGACCTCAATGCCAACGACATTGAAGCGGCAATGAACATCGTCGCCGGTTCGGCGCGAAACATGGGAATTACAATCAAGGACTAACCATTTAGTTGTATTATACAGCTAAATGTGGGAGGAAATTCCGTTAGACCACATTTAGGAGGAAAATCGCAATGGCCAAAAAAGGAAAAAAACTGCTGGCTGCCGCTGCGAAAGTCGAGAACGTCAAATACCCTCTCGGCAAAGCGGTCGACCTGCTCAAGGAAATCTCGTTTGAAGGTTTCGACGCTTCCGTGGAATTCGCCATTCGCCTGAATCTCGACCCCCGCAAAGCAGAACAGAATCTGCGCGGCGCGGTCGTCCTGCCGCACGGTACCGGTAAAACCAAGACGGTGCTCGTGTTCGCCCAGGGCGAAAAAGCGAAAGAAGCCGAAGCCGCCGGCGCCGATTATGTCGGCGACGACGAATACGTCCAGAAAATCCAGGAAGGTTGGCTCGAGTTCGACACCGTCGTGGCGACGCCTGACATGATGTCGAAAATCGGCCGTCTAGGTCGTGTACTCGGTCCGCGCGGACTGATGCCGAACCCGAAAACCGGAACGGTCACCATGGATGTCGAGAAGGCAGTCGGTGAAATCAAAGCCGGTAAAGTCAACTACCGTGTCGACAAAGTCGGGAACATCCACGTTCCGGTCGGAAAAGTCTCGTTCGACAAACAGAAGCTCGTCGAGAACATCCGCGTCATCTACGACACGCTGGTGAAACTGCGTCCGGCAACCGTCAAAGGCGTCTTCGTGCAAAACGTCACGATCTCGTCGACGATGGGTCCTGGCATCAAAGTCGACAAAGACTCGATCATCAAGGACGAAGAATAAGCAACACCCCCACAATCGAATAGAAACTTCATGTCTAAGACTTGGGTGCCCAAGCCGCTTAATATCCCAACGAGACGAAAGAGAACTAGGAATGCAAAACCTCTTTTGTCCACGACATCAGAGGTTTTTATTTATAACCCCAGCAACACGACACCATCATGGAGGTGAATTGGATGTCAGAAAGAGCAATCGAACGTAAGAAACAACAAGTGGCCGACCTCGTCGAACGGATGCAGAGTGCGCGTAGCTTCGTCATCATCGACTACAGCGGACTGACCGTCGAACAGGTCACCAAATTACGTCGCGAATTGCGTGACAACGGATGCGAAATGGCCGTCATCAAGAACAACATCACGCGCCGCGCCGCCCAGGAACTCGGGTTCAACGAACTCGAACAGACCCTTGTCGGCCCGAACGCCGTCGCGTTCAGTCACGAAGACAGCGTTTCCGCCGCGAAGATCGTCTACGATTTCGCGTTGGAAAACAAAGCACTGGAACTGAAAGTCGGTGTTGTCGATGGTGAATACATGGACAACGACAACATCAAAGTCATCGCAACCATCCCGTCGAGAGAAACCTTGCTGACGATGATCGCCGCAGGAATCCTGCAACCGATCAAGGAAGTCGCCATCGCCCTCGACCTGATGGCCCAAGAATTGGAAGAACAACAAGCTTAAGAAGGAGGAACCATCATGGCATTAACGAACCAAGAAATTATTGAAGCGTTGAAAGAGAAAACGCTGCTCGAACTGAAAGACTTAGTCGATCTGATGAAAGAAGAATTCGGTGTTGACCCGAGCGCCGTCGCCGTCGCCGCACCTGGTGCTGCCGCTGCGGACGAAGGACCGACCGAAGTAACGGTTACCATCGAGAACCCCGGACAAAGCAAGATCCCCGTTATCAAAGCCGTCCGCGCCATCACCGGCCTCGGCCTGAAAGAAGCCAAAGCACTGGTTGACAGCGCTCCGGCTCCGATCAAAGAAAACATCTCACCGGAAGAGGCAGAAGAGCTCAAAGCGCAACTGGAAGAAGCAGGCGCAGTTGTTTCTGTCAAATAATCATTAACCCAATTGGCAACGACCTGAGTGAACCACTCAGGTTTTTGCCTGTTTAATGAAGACCGCGAGGATGATTGGATGCCGCACTATTTTTCCGAGGACAATCACACGCTAAAAAGCAATCCGCAAGCGATTGCTTTTCGTGCGTATGAGACCGACTTCACCTGCACCACCGATCACGGGGTGTTCGCCAAGGGCGGACTGGACCGTGGCACGGCCGTGCTCCTGAAGTATCTCGATGTCCCGGACGCTGCGCGAAACGTTCTCGATCTCGGCTGCGGCTGGGGAGCGATCGGCATTGTGCTCGGCAAGGTGTTTGACCTCGCCGTCGACATGACCGATGTGAATCCCCGAGCACTGGAGCTGACCCGAGCCAATCTGGCCGCCAACGACGTCACCGCCGATGTGTTCCAGAGTGATGGGTACGAACGGATCAACAAGCAGTACGATCTGATCGTCACCAATCCGCCGATCCGGATCGGCAAACAGCGTCTGTACGAGCTGCTTGACGGCGCGGGAGATCATCTCACCGAAGATGGCAGCCTGGTCTTCGTCATCAACAAGAAACATGGGGCCGACAGTGCCCTGAAACACGTCAAAACCGTCTACGAAAGTGTGGAAATCCTCGGCCGGCAAAAGGGATTCCAGGTCATTAAATGCAAAAAGCATTTGACGACTTGACTAATATATGTTAATATATTAAATTGCCAAAAGATGCGCTTTTTTGCGTTTTTTGCACTTTCGCAGCACAAAAAATGGGGTGAACTTTGTGAGTTATAAACTGGTAAAGTATGGGCGAGAACGCGAACGGAGAAACTACTCCCGCGTCAAATCCAATGTGGAACTTCCGGACCTGATCAAGGTCCAGACCAAGTCGTTCCAGTGGTTCATTGACAAGGGGTTGGCCGAACTGTTCCGGGACATCTCCCCGATTCAGAACTTTACGGAGAACATCAATCTCTATTTCAGCGAATACGAGCTGGGAGATTTCAAATACGACATCGCGGAAGCGAAGATCAAGGACATGACGTATGCGCGTCCACTCCGCGTCAACGTCCGTCTCGAAAACAAGGACACCGGTGAAGTCAAGGAACAGAAGATCTTCATGGGTGATTTCCCGATGATGACCCCGACCGGGTCGTTCATCATCAACGGCAGCGAGCGCGTCATCGTCTCGCAGATCGTCCGCTCGGCGGGCGTGTTCTTCAGCGAGAACATCGACAAGAAGACGCTGCGCAGCAAGTACCTGGGACAGGTCATCCCGACCCGTGGTGCATGGCTCGAGTACGAAATGGGCTCGAAGAACGTGCTCTATGTCAAACTCGACCGCAGCAAGAAGATCCCCCTGACCACGTTGCTGCGTGCGCTTGGGTTCCAAAACTCCGAACAGATCGTCGAAACCTATGGGGAAAGCGAACTGCTTTCACTGACGCTTGCCAAAGACGTCACCAAGAATTCCGACGACGCGATCAAGGAAGTCTATTCGAAACTGCGCCAGGGCGAAACCGCCACGGTTGACGGTGCGAAATCATTCTTGATGAGCCGTTTGTTCGATTCCAAGCGTTACGACCTCGCCGAGGTCGGCCGTTACAAGATCAACAAGAAACTCGACGTTCTCAACCGCGTTCACGGCAAACGTCTCGCCTACGATTTGATCGATCCCGACACGGGTGAAATCATCGTCGAGAAAGAGACCTTCGTGACGCGCAAACTCGTCGAAAAACTGAAAGATTACCGTCACCTGTTCACACAAAAGGTTCCGGCCGTTGGCGCGTACGATCTCGAGTACGACTATGAAACCCAACTGTCGGTATTTCGTGGTGTGCAGGTCAACGACGAATTCCTGTTCTCGTTCCTCTCCGACGAGCAGCTGCTCGCGCAGATCAAGAACCAGGAATACGATCCGTGGGAAGACTATTACAACGCCTATCTGCAGGCCAAAGGCAAAACCGAGAAGATGCTAACCGAGGAGTTCGGCAAGCAGCACGTCAAAGAACTCAAGGAAGCCTTTGAACAAGTCTTCGACAATGAGAACATCTATTTCGAACTGGCGGAAATTCAAATCCTCGAAATTCTCACCAAGAACGAAGAGGATCAGGACATCGTCGTCAAGGTCATCGGTAACAACACCTTCGAAGACGCCGTGCACATCGTGCCGTCCGACATCATCGCCAGCATCTCCTACTATCTCAACCTGTTCGACCGCGTCGGCAATCTCGACGACATCGACCATCTCGGCAACCGCCGCCTGCGTCTGATCGGCGAACTGCTCAAGAACCAGTTCCGCATCGGTCTGACGAAGATGGAGAAAAACGTCAAGGACCGCATGTCAACCAAAGAACCGGATGAGATCACACCGCAAAAACTGATCAACATTCGTCCGTTGACCTCTTCACTCAAAGAGTTCTTCGGTTCAAGCCAATTGAGCCAATTCATGGCCCAGACGAACCCGCTCGACGAACTGACCCACAAGCGCCGCATCAGCGCCCTCGGCCCCGGCGGGCTGACGCGCGACCGCGCTGGTTTCGAAGTCCGTGACGTCCACCATTCCCATTATGGCCGGATTTGTCCGATTGAAACCCCCGAAGGTCAGAACATCGGGCTGATCAACAGCCTCGCCAGCTACGTCAAAGTCAACAAATACGGCTTCATGGAAACGCCGTATCTGAAGCTCGACACCAAGGAAGACGGCAGTGTCGTCGTCACCGATGAAATGGTGTATCTGTCGGCCGATGAAGAAGAACGCTTCATCATCGCGCAGGGCAACACGATTGTCAACGACGACATGGAAATCGTCCCCGCTTCGGTCGTCGCCCGTCATCAGGGCGAAACCAAGATGTTCCCCAAAGATCAATTGGAACTGATGGACGTCAGCCCGAAACAGATCGTTTCGATCTCGACGGCCTGCATCCCGTTCCTCGAACATGATGACGCCAACCGCGCACTGATGGGTGCGAACATGCAACGGCAGGCGATTCCGCTGTTGTTGCCCGAAGCTCCCTTCGTCGGTACCGGCATCGAATACAAAGCCGCTCACGACAGTGGCAGCGCCACCGTCGCGACCCACGCTGGCACCGTCGAATTCGTCGATTCGAAGACAATCAAGATTCGTCGCGAAGACGGCAAACTTGACACCTATGAACTCGACAAATTCCAACGTTCCAATCAGGGGACCTGTTTCTCGCAGGTTCCGATCGTTCGCGCCGGCGACCACGTCGACGCCAATGAAACGATCAGTGACGGTCCGTCGATGGACAAAGGCGAACTGGCCCTCGGCCGCAACGTCACCGTGGCGTTCATGACCTGGAACGGATACAACTACGAAGATGCCATCATCATGAGCGAACGACTCGTGAAAGAAGACATCTACACATCAATCCACATCGAAAAATATGAAATCGAAGCCCGTGACACCAAGCTGGGCAAAGAAGAAATCACCCGCGAGATTCCCCACATCGGGGAAGAAGGACGGCGTTATCTCGACGACCGTGGCATCATCATCCCCGGTGCCGAAGTCTTCGAAGGCGACATCCTCGTCGGCAAGGTCACGCCCAAAGGCGTCACCGACCCGACGCCGGAAGACAAGTTACTTCTGGCGATCTTCGGGGAAAAATCCCGCGAAGTGCGTGACACCTCGCTGAAGGTTCCCCACGGTGGTGGCGGTATCGTTCAGAGCGTCAAGTACTTCAGCCGCGCCAACGGCGACGAACTGTCCCCGGGCGTCAACGAAGTCGTGCGTATCTTCATCGTTCAGAAACGCAAGATTAACGAAGGCGACAAGATGGCCGGACGCCACGGCAACAAGGGCGTCATCTCGAAGATCCTACCGGTCGAAGACATGCCGTTCATGGCGGACGGCACGCCAATCGACATCATGCTCAATCCGCTCGGTGTCCCGAGCCGCATGAACATCGGCCAGGTGCTTGAAATCCATCTCGGCATGGCCGCCAAGAAGCTTGGCGTGCACATCGCCACTCCGGTCTTTGACGGCGTCAAGAACAGCGATTTGGCACAAATCATGGCCGAAGCCGGCGTTGCCCCCGACGGGAAGCAGATTCTGTTCTCGGGTCAGACCGGCGAAGCCTACGACAATCCGATTTCGGTCGGCGTCATGTACATGATCAAACTCGATCACATGGTCGACGACAAACTCCATGCCCGGAGCGTCGGTCCCTACACGCTCGTCACCCAGCAACCGATGGGTGGTAAAGCACAAAACGGTGGACAACGCTTTGGTGAAATGGAAGTTTGGGCGCTCGAGGCATACGGCGCAGCCTACACGCTGCAAGAGATGCTGACGGTCAAGTCCGACGACCTGATCGGCCGCAACAAGGTCTTCCGGGCGATCGTCGACGGCAAGAGCATTCCCAATCCGAGCCTGCCGGAAAGCTTCCGCGTCCTGACGCGCGAACTGCAGTCCCTCGGCATCTACGTCGAACTGATCAACAAGGAAACCGGCGTCAACGAAGCAAACAAGTCGCTCGTCAACGAAGACGGCGAGGACTACATCTCGAAATACGGCTTCAACTCTTAAGAAAGGTAGTGATTTGATGAGTCAACGATTCAGCCATTACAAGATTCGTCTCGCGTCTCCCGAGGAGATTCGCGGTTGGTCTTACGGTGAAGTGAAAAAGCACGAAACAATCAACTACCGTACACTGAAGCCGGAAAAAGACGGACTGTTCTGCGAAGTCATCTTCGGTCCGACCAAGGACTATCAATGCGCATGCAGCAACAAATCCAAACGCAGCAGCCACACCGGCAAGAAATGCCCGGTCTGCGGCGTCGAAATCACCGAAAGCAAAGTGCGTCGCGAACGCATGGGCCACATCGAACTGGCGGCTCCGGTCGTCCACACCTGGTATCTGCGCAACAGCCCGTCGCGTCTCGCCACGCTGCTTGACATCAAAGCCAAGGATCTCGAAGAGGTCGTGTATCTCGCCAGTTACATCGTCACCGATCCCGGCGACACCGACCTGCAGTACAAACAGATCCTCACCGAAGCCGAATACTCCATCAAATACATGGAATACGGCACCCGTTTCAAGGCGCAAAGCGGCGCCGAAGCGGTCAAGACCCTGCTGAAGCGCTTGGATCTCAAGCGCGAAAGCATGGTGCTCCGCAAGAACCTGCCGAACTCGTCCAAACAAAAACGGGAAAAGATCATCAAACGTCTCGAAGTCGTCGAAGCGTTCCTCCAGTCCGACAACAAACCGGAGTGGATGGTGCTCGACGTCCTGCCCGTCATCCCGCCCGAACTCCGACCGATGGTACAACTTGACGGCGGCCGTTTCGCAACGACCGACCTCAACGATCTGTACCGCCGTATCCTGAACCGCAACAACCGCCTCAAACGGCAGTTCGAACAGAACGCCCCGCATCTCATCACGAAAAACGAAAAGCGGATGCTGCAAGAAGCGGTTGACGCGCTCATCGACAACTCCAAACGCGGCCGCAAGGTTGTGGAAAAGAACCGCCCGCTCAAGTCGCTCAGCGACCTCCTGCGGGGAAAACAAGGACGATTCCGTCAGAATCTGCTCGGTAAACGTGTGGATTACTCGGGACGCTCCGTCATCGTCGTTGGACCGGACCTCGAAATGTATCAGTGCGGTCTGCCCAAAGAGATGGCCATCACCCTGTTCAAACCGTTCGTCATCCGCGAACTGATCGAACGCGAAATCGCCTCCAACATCAAGAGCGCGAAACGCATGGTCGACCAGCTCAAGGACGAACGCATCTGGGATGTGCTGGAAGACGTCATCCGCGAGCATCCGGTGTTGCTGAACCGCGCACCGACGCTGCATCGGCTCGGCATCCAGGCATTCGAACCGAAACTGGTGGAAGGAAAGGCAATCCGCCTCCATCCGCTGGTAACGACCGCCTTCAACGCCGACTTCGACGGCGACCAGATGGCTGTTCACGTTCCGCTCAGTGAAGAAGCGCAGGCCGAAGCCCGCGTGCTGATGCTGGCGTCGAACAACATCCTCAATCCCAAAGATGGCAAACCGATCGTCACGCCGTCCCAGGATATGGTTCTGGGGAACTACTACCTGACGCTCGAAAAACAGGGCGAAGTGGGCGAAGGACGCGTCTTCAGCAAAGTTGACGAAGTCACGCTCGCCTATGAGAACAAACAGATCACGCTCCACTCGCGGATCGCCATCCGCGGCAGTGCCCTCGGTAACGCACCGCTCACCGAGAGTCAGCGCAACGGATACCTGATCACGACCTACGGCAAGCTGTACTTCAACAGCATCCTGCCCGAAGAGTTCGCGTTTCTCAATGAACCGACCCTGACCAACCTTCAGAAACAACCGGATCCAGAGACCGGCGTCGAGCGCTACATCACGCCCGACAAGTACTTCGTGCCGCGCGGCACCAACATCAAGGAACACATCGCCGCCCAGCCGCTTGTTGCGCCGTTCAAGAAAGGATTCTTGTCCGACATCATCAGCGAAGTCTTCAACGTCTACAAGATCAACGAGACTTCGAAGATGCTGGACAAACTCAAAAACCTCGGCTTCAAGTTCTCGACGCAGGCCGGCATCACCGTCAGCGCCAGCGACGTCAAGGTGTATTCGCACAAGCGCGAAGAAGTCGACAAAACGCAAGCCATCGTGGATTCGCTCCACATGCAATATGAAATGGGTCTCTTGACCGACTACGAACGTTACAAACTCGTCATCAAGGAATGGGCCGACGTCAAGAACCGCATCCAAAGCGGTCTGATGTCCGAACTCACCAAGGACAACCACATCTACATGATGAGCGATTCGGGTGCGCGCGGTAACGCGTCGAACTTCACCCAGCTCGCCGGGATCCGCGGCTCGATGGCGAACACCAAACGCGAAGGTTTGAATACCGCCTACAACATCAAGGCCGGAATCAAATCGACGATCGAACTGCCCGTCAAATCCTCGTTCATCGAGGGTCTGACGATGAGTGAGTTCTTCATCAGTACCCATGGCGCCCGAAAAGGCTCCACCGACACCGCCCTCAAAACAGCGGACTCGGGATACCTCACCCGTCGTCTTGTCGACGTGTCACAGGACCTCGTCATCACCGAGGAGGACTGCGGTACCGACAACGGTACTACGATCCGCGATATCGTTCATTCCGACGGAAAGGAAATCGTCCCCTTCCTCGATCGCCTGCTCGGTCGCTACACCGCACAGAGCGTCATTGACGCCGACACCGGTGAAGTGATCATCGGCAAAGATGAATACATCACCGATGAAATCGCCCGTCGCATCGTCGACGCCGGCATCACCGAGCTGAAAATCCGCAGCGTATTGACGTGCGACAGCGAACAGGGCATCTGCAAGAAGTGCTACGGTCAGAACCTTTCAACCGGGGAACAGGTCGAAGTCGGCGAATCGATTGGTACGATCGCCGCACAATCGATCGGTGAACCCGGTACCCAGCTGACGATGCGTACGTTCCACACCGGTGGTGTGGCCGGCGCTGACATCACGCAAGGTCTGCCCCGCATCCAGGAACTGTTTGAAGCGAGAACACCGAAAGGGAAGGCTGTCATCAGCGAGATTGACGGTACCGTATCGGATATCGAAATCGTCGAAGAACGGTTCAAGGTCACCGTCGAAAACGGCCTCGAGAAACACACCTATGAAACCAACAGCGGCGTCACGCTCCTCGTTGAGGAAGGCGAAGACGTCCGTGCCGGAACGAAGATCACCGACGGATCGATCGATCCGAAACAGTTGTTGAAAGCAACCGACGCAGAAACGGTCCAACAATATCTTCTCAGTGAAGTACAGAAGGTCTACCGTGCCCAGTCGATTGAGATCTCCGACAAACACATCGAAGTCATCATCCATCAGATGATGCGCAAAATCAACATCGTGCTGGAAGGTGACACCTATCTCCTGCCCGGAGCGCAAGTGTCGATTCGTGAGTTCAAGGAAGCCAACGAAGCCGCGCTCAAAGCCGGCAAGCGCCCGGCCATCGGCCGTCCCGCGCTGCTCGGAATCACCCGAGCCAGCTTGCGTAGTGAATCGTTCCTCAGTGCCGCCTCGTTCCAGGAGACGACCCGCGTTCTCACCGACGCCTCGATCCGCGCCAAAGTGGACGATCTGATCGGACTCAAGGAGAACGTCATCATCGGCGGTCTGATTCCCGCCGGAACCGGTATTCTCCGTGATACCAAGTTCGACTATGAACGTCCCGAAGAAGAGCCGGAACAAGATGTTGTCGAAGACAACCCGTTCGTTCTGGACGACTATCAATTCTGATTCAAACCGACAGCCATCCGTCATGGATGGCTGTTCTTTTCTGGTTTATTTGTATATACAAATAAAGACAAATACCTAGCGTGGGCCGTTTCTTGTTGGAGTGATGCTCGAAAAATCGCTTTGTTGAAACAAGGTTCACCCTTAACTCAATCAAATTGAAACGGGTACTAGGTTACATTGTAGGGATTCATCCTGGATGGTGTCTGTGATCGAGCGAGACAATCATCGTATATTTGTTCGCTCATAGTTCGTCAGGTCGTCTGACATCGATTTCCATCCTGAATAATGATATTACCCTGCATCCACTGTGATAGAACTGCAAATACCGTCTGAATGTGTATGAAACCGATCGAATGGAGTGTTTTGGAACGTGTTTTTGATCATGTTGTTCTCATACGAATATTGCGGATTCTCGGCCATTTAACAAGCTTGATCGCCATGTACAATTAGTGTTTGATCAAAAAACAAATAAAAAATTAAGTTATTGCCTTGCCAAGTGGACATTTTGTGGTATAATAAATTTTGCTAGGCCGCTTTAGCTCAGCTAGGTAGAGCAATGCCATGGTAAGGCAGAGGTCGTAGGTTCAAATCCTACATGCGGCACCATTTGAAATCAAATCATATTCGTTGAGCGAATATGATTTTTGTTTTACAATGAAGTTATAAAGGAGGTAGATTCATGGGTACGATCATACCGTTTGTTACCGTCGATGATGCTGCATCTGCAATCGCATTCTACAAGGATGTTTTCAATGCTGAAATCCAGGGTGAAATCACCATGCTTCAAAGCGTTCCGGGAATGGATCTTCCAGAGTACGCTGGCAAAATTGGTCACTGCAATCTTCGCATTTATGATTCTGTAATTTTTATCAATGATGCAATCGAACAACATCCGCTCCAGCCAGGTGATCGAATTCAACTAGTTCTTGACCTCCCTGATGAGGAGACACTGAAACGGGTATTCAAACTGCTTTCTTTGGAAGGAACCGTGGTACAACCACTGGAAACAGTGTTCTGGGGTGGCTTGTTTGGTACCGTTAAGGACAAATTTGGTGTCAATTGGCAAATCTATGCAAGGTCAAATAAAACCGCTGAATAAAGCGGTTTTTATTTCAGAAATGCAATAATCCACGCGAATATAATGGATTTCATTGCAATAATTCGTACGAAAAATTGTAAAATATATTGTTCTTTCGTTCGAGTAATTGTATAATTTGGATAGGTGATTGACATGTTAAAACGTAAAATCGAGCAATATTTATCAAACTGGAAGGATCGAGACAAGAAAAAGGCACTCATAATCGAGGGGCCCAAATACATTGGAAAAACGACAAGTGTCATTGACTACGCTGAACGTTATTACCCGAAAAACCACTATGTCTATATAAATTTCATACAGCAGCCAGAAATGATTGAAGTATTCGAGCCCAATCTGGATGCCGAACGAATCTTCCAATCCCTTAAGGTCTACTTCCCGAAGAAGAAGTTGGTCAAAGAGAAAAGTTTGATCATTTTGGACGATATACAGGTCTGTCACAGAGCAATAATCGCATTGAAATCTTTCACCAATTATGGTGCGTTTGACGTCATCGCCATAGGCTCATATCTCGGGAATGCCTACCACGAAATCACTGCGTTTCCGGTGGGATATATTGAGCGATATACAATGGGATCACTCGATTTTGAAGAATTCCTATGGGCGAACGGGTATGAAGAAGACATGATTTCCGTGCTTCGTGATCACTTCGAACGGAAAGAACCACTCCTAAAAGCAACACACAATGTTTTTCTAAACCTGTTTCGTGAATACATGGCCATCGGAGGTATGCCGAAAGTCGTCCAGGAATATTTGGTTGATCGTGATTTCAAACTGGCTTACAGCATTCAAGAAGACATCTTGGAAGACTATATTACTGACGTATCTAAATATTGCAATAAAAGAGAAACAAAAAAGGTCAATGAATGTTTCAAGTCACTGCCTATTCATTTATATAGAGATTATAAGAAATTCCAATATAGTAACGTTTCAGAGGGTGGAAGATCCTCAAAGTACGCATCAAGCGTGCAATGGTTAATCGACGCAGGTGTATTACTAAAAGCAGTAAATGTTGAATATCCAAAAAAGCCACTTCATACCCGCATGAGGAGCGATGCATTCAAACTGTATCTTCATGATCCCGGGTTGTTTGTAGCCATGCTTGGTGATGAAATTCAGCTCGAAATTCTACGTGGTGGAATGGATGCTTACAATGGAGCGATTTTCGAATCCGTGATGGCCAGCCTGCTTGTGAAACTCGGCCAGACACTGTATTATTTTGAAAGAAACTCTAAGTTGGAAGTCGACTTCCTGATCACTCTCAAGCGGGAACTATACGCCCTTGAAGTTAAAACCGCCGATCATCCCAAATCAAAGGTCTTGCATTCGTTAATCAACAATTATGATGTACCACATGGTATCAAGCTTGGCACCAACAACATCGAGGTGTCCGACAATATTGTCACTTATCCTTTATATATGGTCATGTTCCTGCAACGTTCGTAGGTTCAGAACAAAGTTCTTGACACATACCCCTTTATGGGGTATTATTTTTCTCGGCGCATCACAAGAAAAAATATGATCTAACAGTTGACACACCTGCATGTGTGATGTATAATGTGTGTGCTGTTATATGGAAAAAACAACAGGGTTTATCGCATAAGCCCTAGTTTTTATGACAAAAGTGAACCACCTGGATGCGTGGATTTAACGAAGAGAGGAGGAAACCATGACATGCCAACGATTAACCAATTAGTCCGTAAAGGAAGAAAAAGCAAAACCAAAAAAACCAAATCACCGAGTCTGGGGATCGGATTCAACACCTTGAAGAAACAATACACCAACAATCCGAGCCCGCAGAAACGAGGTGTATGTACTCGTGTTGCGACGATGACACCGAAGAAACCGAACTCGGCTCTCCGTAAGTTCGCCCGTGTTCGTCTGTCCAACGGCATTGAAGTAACAGCATACATTCCCGGCGAAGGACACAAACTGCAGGAACACAGCGTCGTGCTGATCCGCGGTGGACGTGTAAAAGACTTGCCGGGCGTACGGTACCACATCGTGCGCGGCACCCTTGACACCGGTGGTGTTGAAGGGCGCAAACAAGGTCGTTCGAAATACGGAACGAAAAAAGCATAATTCGATCAAAGTTTGAAAGGAGGAAACGATTATGCCTCGCAAAGGACATATCCCCAAGCGTGATGTGTTGCCGGATCCGCTCTACAGCTCGAAACTGGTAACCAAACTCATCAACAACATCATGCTCGACGGTAAAAAAGGAACCGCGCAGCGGATCCTGTACAATGCGTTTCAGCGCATTGAATCAATGACAAATCAACCGCCGATCGAAGTCTTCGAAGAAGCTTTGAACAACATTATGCCTACGTTCGAAGTTCGTTCCAGACGAATTGGTGGCCAAAACTATCAAGTCCCCTCGGAGGTGCGCCCGGAACGCCGTTATACACTCGGCCTCAGATGGCTCACCCAATACGCTAGACTGCGTAACGAAAAAACCATGGAAGAACGACTCGCCAAAGAGATCGTTGATGCATCGCAAGGACTCGGTGCATCGGTTAAGAAAAAAGAAGATACTCACAGAATGGCAGAAGCAAACAAGGCATTCGCTCACTATCGTTGGTAATAAGGACGTTGTGTTATGGCTCGTGAGTATAGTTTAAAAATGACTCGCAACATCGGGATCATGGCTCATATCGACGCCGGTAAGACAACTGCAACCGAACGCATCCTGTATCATACTGGACGCATTCACAAAATCGGTGAAACCCATGACGGGGCTTCACAGATGGACTGGATGGAACAGGAACAGGAACGCGGCATCACCATCACCTCGGCGGCAACGACAGCGTACTGGAAAGAACATCGTGTCAACATCATCGACACACCAGGACACGTCGACTTTACCGTAGAAGTGTCGAGATCGCTCCGCGTTCTCGACGGTAGCGTCGCCCTGCTCGATGCCCAGGCCGGAGTCGAACCGCAAACCGAAACCGTATGGCGTCAAGCCAACGACTACAAGGTACCGCGGATCGTCTTCGCCAACAAGATGGACAAGATCGGCGCCGATTTCGCATTCAGCGTCCGGACCCTCGGCGAACGCCTCGGGGCCAACGCCGCCGCGATTCAATGGCCGATCGGAGCAGAAGCGAACTTCGACGGGATCATCGATCTGGTGAACATGACGGCGTACGTCTACGACGGCGCGCCGGAAGAACTGCCCGAAGAAGTGGCGATCCCCTCGCATCTCGAAGAGATTGCCGAAGAAAAACGCATTGAGCTGATTGAAACCGTCGCGGAACTCGACGAAGAGCTGATGATGATGTATCTCGAAGGCGAAGAAATCGACGCCGATACACTCAAACAAGCAATTCGCAATGTGACCCTGGCGGTCAAATTCTTCCCCGTGTTGTGCGGGTCCGCCTTTAAGAACAAAGGCGTGAAACTGTTATTGGACGCGGTCATCGACTATCTGCCGTCCCCGCTGGATGTTGCTGCCGTTCGCGGCATCAACAAACAAGGCGAAGAAATTCGCCTGCCGGCCAAGGACGAAGCCGAATTCGCCGCGCTCGCATTCAAGGTAATGACCGACCCGTTCGTCGGGAAGCTGACATTCTTCCGTGTCTATTCCGGCAAACTCGCCAAAGGGTCTTACGTGATGAATGCAACCAAGGAAAAGAAAGAACGGATTGGCCGCATCCTACAGATGCATGCCAACAGCCGTGAAGAAATCGACATGGTGTATTCCGGCGACATCGCCGCCGCCGTCGGACTCAAGAACACGTCCACCGGCGATACGCTGTGCAATGACAAGAACTACATCATCCTGGAAAAAATGGTGTTCCCCGAACCGGTCATCTCGGTGGCGATCGAGCCCAACAGCCGGGCCGATCAGGACAAGATGGGCATCGCCCTGACGAAACTCGCCGAAGAGGATCCGACGTTCCGCACCTATACCGACCAGGAAACCGGTCAGACGATCATCGCCGGGATGGGCGAACTCCATCTCGACATCATCGTCGACCGCATGAAACGCGAGTTCAAAGTCGCCGCCAACGTCGGCGCACCGCAGGTGTCGTATCGAGAAACGATCACGACGCCGGCCAAAGTCGAAGGAAAATTCGTTCGTCAGTCGGGCGGACGCGGCCAGTACGGTCACGTCTGGATCGAGTTCGAACCGAACCCCGGCAAAGGCTACGAATTCGTGGACAAAATCGTTGGTGGGGTTGTCCCCCGCGAGTACATCCCCGTTGTCGGCAAGGGACTCGAAGACAGTCTCGCCACCGGGATCCTCGCCGGATACCCGATCATCGACCTCAAGGCAACACTCTTCGATGGTAGCTACCACGAAGTCGACTCGAGTGAAATGGCATTCAAAATCGCTGCTTCGATGGCGCTCAAAAAGGCCAAGGAAGCTTGCGGTGCCATCCTCTTGGAACCGATCATGAGTGTGGACGTTATCGTACCGGATGATTATCTCGGTAACGTGATCGGCGACCTGACGAGCCGACGGGGCCGCGTCGAAGGACAAACCCAACGCAGTAACGCGCAACAGGTAACCGCCAAAGTTCCTTTGGCAGAAATGTTCGGGTACGCCACCTCGCTCCGGTCCAACACGCAGGGCCGCGGGAACTACACGATGCAGTTCGCTCACTACGAGGCATGCCCCAAGTCAATTGCCGAAGAGGTCATCAAACGCCGCAACGGTTAATATGACTTAAAACTTGCATTATAGAATATAATGCGCTAAAATATGAATGGTAAAAAATAACAAACCCAACAGATTCTAAGGAGGAAAACTACCAATGGCTAAAGAAAAATTCATTCGCAACAAGCCGCATATGAACATCGGAACCATCGGCCACGTCGACCACGGCAAAACGACGCTGACCGCTGCCATCACCGGCGTTCTCACCAAAGCTGGCATCGGTGGCAACAAAGCCGCTGATTACGCTTCGATCGACAACGCGCCCGAAGAGCGCGAACGCGGAATCACGATCAACACCGCTCACATCGAGTACGAAACCAACAAGCGTCACTACGCCCACGTGGACTGCCCGGGACATGCCGACTATGTCAAGAACATGATCACCGGCGCCGCTCAGATGGACGGCGCGATCCTCGTTGTTTCGGCTGCCGACGGCGCCATGCCGCAAACCCGTGAACACATCCTTCTCGCTCGCCAGGTTGGCGTTCCGAAAATGGTTGTCTTCATGAACAAAACCGACCAAGTCGACGACGAAGAACTGCTCGAACTGGTTGAAATGGAAATTCGCGAACTCCTCGATGAGTACGAATTCCCCGGCGACGACATCCCCGTCGTCATGGGCTCCGCGCTGCTCGCCCTCAACGGCGATGCCGATCACGAAGCCAAAATCCTCGAACTCATGGATGCTGTCGACGAATACTTCGAAGACCCCGTCCGTGAAACCGACAAACCGTTCCTGATGCCCGTTGAAGACGTCTTCACCATCACCGGTCGCGGCACCGTCGCCACCGGCCGTGTCGAACGCGGCACCGTCAAAGTCGGCGACCCCGTCGAAATCGTCGGTATCAAGGAAACCCAGAACAGCGTCGTAACCGGCGTTGAAATGTTCCGTAAACTGCTCGACCAGGCCGAAGCCGGCGACAACATCGGCGCCCTGCTCCGCGGCATCAGCCGTGACAGCGTCCAGCGCGGCCAAGTCCTGTCGAAACCGAAAAGCGTTACTCCGCACACCAAATTCGAAGGTCAGGTCTACGTTCTGTCCAAAGACGAAGGCGGACGCCACACTCCGTTCTTCAGCAACTATCGTCCCCAGTTCTATTTCCGCACCACCGACGTAACCGGCGTCATCGAACTGCCGGCCGGCGTTGAAATGGTCATGCCTGGCGACGACGTCACGATGATTGTCGACCTCATCCACCCGATCGCTCTCGAACAGGGAACCAAGTTCTCGATTCGCGAAGGCGGCCGTACCGTGGGCGCAGGCAACGTTTCGAAAATCATCGAGTAGCAAACACCAATCACGAAAAGAGACTTCGGTCTCTTTTTTTTATTCCGTTTTCCATTAAAAATACATACTTATTTGTTATAATATATGACAGGTGATGCATATGCTGATCGATACCCATACCCATCTCAACAGTCACAAATACGGCGAACACGTCGACGACGTCATCAACCGCGCTCGCGCGGCCGATGTCGGCGTCATGATCGTCGTCGGCTACGACAAGGAAACCAACAAGAAAGCAATCGAACTGGCCGAGCGCCATCCGTTTTTGTACGCAACGGTGGGGTACCACCCGACCGAAGCCAAGCACATCACCGATCCGGACTTTCGGTTGCTGGAACGGCAACTGGCGCATGAGCGCGTCGTCGGCGTCGGTGAATGCGGCCTTGATTTCTACTGGGACAAAGATCACATCGACCAGCAGGTTGCCGTGTTGAACAAACAGATCGAACTGTCGAAGCGCTTCGACAAACCGCTCGTGATCCACATGCGTGACGCCAGCGAAGCAACCTACAACGTGCTCGCCGAGCACGCTCCGGTGAAGGGCATCATGCATTCGTACAGCGGCAGTGCGGAAATGGTCCCCCTGTTCACGGAACTCGGGCTTCACATTTCGCTTGCCGGCCCGGTGACGTTCCACAACGGGCACAAACCCAAGGCCGTCGCCAAGGTCGTACCGCTCGATCGCTTGTTGATCGAGACCGATTCACCCTATCTGTCGCCGCACCCGTTCCGCGGCAAGACCAATGAACCGGCTCGTGTCAAACTGGTCGCCGAAGAGATCGCGCGCCTTCGCGACATGAGTTATTCCGATATCGCCAAGATCACCACCGACAACGCCAAGGCGTTGTTCCGCATATAGGAGATGATACCATGAAAAAACTACTGTTCGCACTGTTGATCGGACTCACCCTGACCCTGTCGGCGTGCAATCCGGTCATCACCGAAACCGAAGATCCCGTCACCACCACGTATACCGAAGATGAACTGATCGACTTGATCGAGTCATTGTTGCCCGATGCCCAGATCGACACCACGTTCGATCTCGCCGGCTTTCAGGCGGCCATCGTCACGATGCTCAGTGAAGCTCGCACCGGCGTGCTTGGCGTGATCAGCCAGACCGCCTTCGGCAGCGGCACCGGCAGTGGCGTGATCTACAAACAAGAAGGCAACACCTACTACCTCGTCACCAACGAACACGTCGTCGCCGACGCCACGGCGCTGACGATCGTTTATGAGAAAAACGGTCTCCTCTTCGAGATCGAAGACAGCGACATCACGCTGCTCGGGATGGACGTGACGACCGATCTCGCGGTGTTGACCTTCACGTCGACCGAGAACTTCACGGTGATTCCGTTCGCCGATTCGTATGACATTCATCCCGGTGAATTCGTGTTCGCCCTGGGCAATCCGCTCGGGTTCGACTACTATGGCACCGTCACGATGGGTGTCATCAGCGGTACCACCCGCTATGTGTCCAACGGCATCTTCGATGCGACGTTGTTGCAGCACGACGCGGCGATCAGCCCTGGCAACAGCGGTGGTGCGCTGCTCAACATCAACGGTGAACTGGTCGGCATCAACAACCTCAAGATCGTCGATCAGGACGTCTCTGACATCGGCTTCGCGATTCCCTCCAACACCGTTGCCCGGATCGCCGCCGATCTGGAAGACGACGGCATCGTGACCCGTCCTTATCTAGGCATCTCGACGCTCGCCCAGGTCAACGTCTGTGGACTCGACTACGGCGTTTGCGTCGAAGTGCAAGCCGGCGGCGCCGCCGACGCGGCGGGCCTCGAGGACAACGACGTCATCATCGGCTACAAGAACGCCGACATGGAAGAGTTCCGCGACATCTACAACTTCAACGATCTGCGCGAAGCGATCCTCAATTCCAGCGTCGGCGAAACGATCCAGCTCAAGTACATCCGCAACGGCATCGAATACGTCAGCACCGAAACGGTCCTCGGCACGCATCCCGACGACCAGTAGAAACGGAGGTATGCGCGTGAAGAACGCCATCCACGAACGACAGAGCACACGCACCTTCAAGCACGACGACCTCACTGCCGACGAGATCAAACAAATCTCGTCGGTTGTTTCGCATGTGAGCGAGATGGTGGGTCCGTTTCAGCATCAATTCGATTTCACGTTCCGACTCAACACCAACCGCACACCCGGCGGTCAGAAGATCGGCACTTACGGATTGTTGCGCAACGTCCCGGCGTTTGTCGGCGGCGTGGCCACCAACGAACGATTCAGTCTGATCGATTTCGGCTTCGTGTTCGAACACCTCATCCTCGAACTCACCAAAGCCGGTTTCGACACCTGTTGGCTCGGCGGCACGTTCCGCCGCACCCACTATCAGAAACAACTTGGCGACAACGAAGTGATCCCGGCGATCAGCCCCGTCGGTCATCGCGCCAAACACCGCACGCTCGTCGATCAGTTGCTGCGCAGCGGCGCCCAGTCGATTCGTCGCAAGGATTTTGCGGAACTATTCCACGATGCCGCCAACGGACATCTGGTGCTCGACTATTCCAATCCGATCATCGAGTCCCTGGCGCTCGTTCGGCGTGGTCCGAGCGCGTCCAACCGCCAGCCATGGCGCGCCAGCGTGGACGGTGACACGGTGCGCTGGTATCTTGCCCGCACGCCGAATTACGCGCGTTTGTTGAAGTACGACATTCAGTTGCTCGACATCGGCATCGCCCTCGCTCATTTCACGATCGGTCTCCGATCGAATCACGTCGCCTGGACGATCGAAGTGGAAGACGGCAAGGCGCTCCGCGATGATTGGGAATACGTCTGTACGATCCACGTCGGCAAATCCTAGGATTTGCTTTTTTTCTTGTAAATGAAAACCAAATCGAGTACAATGGATTAGGCCAAAACGAAGGAGTGATTCGATGGGACTCACCGCTGGAATCGTCGGTCTGCCGAACGTCGGCAAATCGACCTTGTTCAACGCCATCACCAAAGCCGGAGCGCTCGCCGCGAACTACCCGTTCGCGACCATCGATCCCAACGTCGGCGTCGTCGAAGTGCCGGATGAACGACTGGACAAACTGTCGGAACTGGTGCAACCGAAAAAGACGGTCCCGACCATTTTCGAGTTTACTGACATCGCCGGCATCGTCAAGGGTGCCTCCAAAGGCGAAGGACTGGGCAACAAGTTCCTCTCCCACATCCGCGAAGTCGACGCGATCGTGCAGGTCGTGCGCGCCTTCGAAGATCCCAACGTCACCCACGTCGACGGCAGCGTCGATCCGATCCGCGACATTGAAACGATCAATCTCGAACTGATCTTCGCCGATCTCGAGGTGGTGGAAAAACGCCTGCCGAAAATCGAGAAGAAGGCGATCATGAAAGTCGATCCGGAGAGCGTCGAAGAGTACCGTCTCCTGAGTGCCATCCACGACGTGTTGCTGAGCGACAAGCCGATTCGCACGATGCGTCTCAACGACAACGAAAAGCGGTTCCTCAAACACTTCAACTTCCTGACCTTGAAACCGATGGTATACGTCGCCAACATCGACGAGAACGACATCGCCGATTACGACGACAATCCGTACGTCAAACAAATCGCGCGGTTCGCCGGCGATGACGCCAGCGACATGGTCGTGATCAGCGCCAAGATCGAAAGCGAACTGTCCGAACTGGACGATGATGAGAAAACGATGTTCCTGGAAGAACTGGGTGTGTCGGAAAGCGGACTCGACCAGTTGATCAAGCACAGCTATGCGCTGCTTGGTCTCGAGACGTTCTTCACCGCCGGACCGAAGGAGGTCCGGGCATGGACGTTCCGCCATGGATCCAAAGCGCCGACGTGCGCCGGCATCATCCACAGCGATTTCGAAAAGGGATTCATCCGCGCCGAAACCATCAAGTATCCCGATTACATCGCCTTTGGCGGTGAACACGGGGCCAAGGAAGCCGGCAAGATGCGGCTCGAGGGCCGTGACTACGTCGTTCAGGACGGCGATGTGCTTCATTTCCTGTTTAACCTGTAAGCAAAAGAAAAGCGAAGCCCGTTTGGGGCTTCGCTATTTGTTTTCCTTGGTCTTGTCGCGACGCAATACCGAATCGAAGTCGATGTACGTGTAGTACTTCTCATTGTTGAAGAAGGGGATGAAGATGCTGACGATGACAACAATGAAGGTCGTCAGCGAGAAGTGACTGTAAAACGGCAGATCGAGTGCCGAATCCTGATGGAGCATGCGGTACATCGTGAAGGTCGTCGTGTCGCCTTGCAAGCTCACCAACATGAACTCAAGGTTGCCATCGAAGATGCGATACTCGATGTCGGTGGCGGTGTCGTAGGACTGGGTGATCAGCCAGCGATGGAGCGCGGTGTGGTAGAAGAACCCGTAAATATCCTTGTTCTTGTCGTACACCTCCAACAGTTGGTGATGCTCTTCGAAGTAGTCGTAACGATAGAACAACTCCGTATTCGGCTCGTAGATGGTGTCGTAGTGATGGATGTAGCCGCCTTCGCCGTCGGCGAAGTAGGTGTCGCTGCTCGGGTCATAGAGGATGGTGGGATTGCTGCGCAAATAGATCTGTCCATCCTGATAGTACATCAGATGAGCGTTGACGACTTCCAGTCTGCTGATGACTTCGGCGTCGAGGGATATCGTCTCGCTGAGCGTGATGTCGGTGCCGTCGTAATGGTATACTTCGTGGGTGCGGAAGTCGGTGGCGACAATGAAGTAGAGTTCGCCGTTTTCAAAGAAATATTTCGATTCCATGACAGTCAGCGGCGACAATTTGATCGGTGTCGCGTCATCGAGTCGATAGATGCCGTCGGTGGCGAAAAACAGCAGTTCATCGTTAAAGGGAATGAACTGTTGCTGGGCCTCGAACGGGTAGTACGCATCCGGGCCGATGTTGGTGAACGGTTGATCGAGCGTCAGTTCGCGGTAGACGACTTCGCCGGTCGTTCGATCGAGGATGATCAGGACGCCGTTGACGAACGCGCTGCGTTCATTGTCCGCGGTGTACAGATAGATGTAGTCATCGTCATAGTAGTAATCACGGGCGAACGAGCGCAAGTCGTCGACTTCGTAACGCATCAGTTCGTCCTGTTCAAAGTTGACGTTGACGTCGTTGGGGATGTCGCTGTAGAATGCGAGGTAGCGAATGTGGTTGTTCATGTTGAGCACCTGGGCGGTCTGTTGGGTCGGTGCCTGGAACAAAAAGATGGCGACGAGAATGAGCAAGGTGGGAATCGCAACAAACTCATAACGATCGAAGTTGGTCAAATACTGAAGGACATTGTTGATTGTCGTCAATATGTATTTTTCCAAGAATAGTGACACAATGAACAGTATTCCGGTCAATGCCACTGCGAGACTGATTTGAGCCACTGCGGGCTGATAGCGGAAGATGGTTAGGAACACATAGAAGGCCAACACCGTCTTGATGAAGAACAACAGGGCGTTGCCGACGACGGCGAGCTGATCGTAATAGTTGTCGTAGTAGTGAAGCGTGAACAAGTAGAGTGTCAGCAGTGAGACGAACGTGAGCACGATGAGCAGGATCACCACGAACACGTTCGGCAGGAAGCCGAACAGAAACAGCAAATACGTAAGTGCCACGATCGCCAGCATTTCCAAACCGAAATACAGCAACTTGACGCTGTTGCTGTCATCGGTGAGTTTGTGGTTGAACACGTACGTGGCAGCGATGACAATGACGATCGGAACGATCGCATATAGACTAAACATAGGTAGCACTCCCTTCCGGATGCATAAACATTATATCACAAATCGGGCTTGTTTCGTGTATAATAGTTGTAGGTGATATCATGATTGGACCATATCGACTCAGCGCGTTTCCCAAAACCAAACAAGGCGGCAACAAAGCCGGCGTAGTGCTTGACGCCGAGTGTTTGAACGACGCCGACATGCAACGCATCGCCGCCGAAGTCGGCTATAGTGAAACGGCATTTGTGACAACGAGCGCCAAAGCTGACGTCAAAGTGCGTTTCTTCACGCCGCGTCAAGAGGTCGATCTGTGTGGTCATGCGACGATCGCCACATTCAATCTGATGCGCGATTTGAAGCGTCTTGCCCCCGGTCGTTACACCCAGGAAACCAACGCCGGCATTCTGGCCATCGACATCCGGGAAGACACGGTGTTCATGCAACAGAATCGCCCCGTCTTCGGAGCGGTTCTGAACGGACAGGACGTCGCGGCTTGTTTCCGAGAAACCGATGTCATCGATCATGCCCTGCCGATCCAACTGGTATCCACGGGGCTGTACGAGATTTTCGTACCGATTCGGGATGTCGATACCTTGCACCGCCTGACTCCCGATCTGGATGCCATCGGGCGTCTTACCAAGGCTCATGGAGCCATCGGTGTGCACGCCTTTGCGCTCGATACCGAGGTTGCTGCCTATGGACGGAATTTCGCCCCGCTCGTCGGCATTGACGAGGAGAGTGCGACTGGTACCTCGAACGGTGCGCTGGCATGTTATCTGCATCAATATCAGCCGCCTCAAACACAGTACGTTTTACGTCAAGGTTACAGCATGAATCAACCATCGGAAATCATTGTCAATCTATCCATCGAAGCCAATCAAATCACCGCTGTCTGGGTGGGCGGAAGCGCCATCCGGATCGACACCAAGGAGGACAACACATGAGAACAGCAGTGGTCGCCGTCGGTAAGGAAATCCTCACCGGACGGACGCTCAACAGCAATCTGCGCACGATCGCGCTCAAACTGAAATCGATCGGCATCGACGTCAATCGCAGCTACGTCATTGACGATCTTAAAAAAGAATTCAAGACGGTCCTCGATTTCATGGATGAGGATCTGATCTTCTTCACCGGCGGACTGGGACCGACGGTCGACGACATCACCCGTGAAACGGTAATCGACTACTTCCAGGTCGACACGTTCATGGATCCGGCGGTCCTCGACAAGATCAAATATTATTTCGACCGCGCCGAAGTCGAGATGAAGGACACCAACAACAAACAAGCTTTGTTTCCCGTCGATTCGATCAAGCTCGACAACGAGCTCGGCACGGCGCCCGGGGTGTATTTCAAAACCGGCGGCAAACGGATCATCCTCTTGCCGGGACCCCCGCACGAAATGATCCCGATGCTCAATCAGGTGATCGACATCATCAAAGACGAGCTGGACATCAATCTGATCAGTCGCGGGTACAAACTGGTCGGTACCGGCGAGTCCTCGATGGAAAACAACCTGAAAGGGTTCTATGGCGTTCATCCGAAAGTGAACGTCGCACCGTATGCCAACGTCGGAGAGATCAAGTACATCTTCACATCCAAAGACACCGACGCGCTGGACCGCTGCATGAAGGACTTCTACAACAAGTTCGAGGAGTTCATCTACGGCGATCTCGAGGACACGCTCCAAGGCGTCGTGGTCGAGATGCTCAAACGACAGAACAAGATCATCGCGCTGGCCGAAAGTTGTACCGGCGGCATGCTGGCTTCGACGATCACCGGTGTGTCCGGCTGTTCGCAAGTCTTCAAAGAAGGCCTCGTCGTCTACAGCAACGAAGCCAAGATGAAGTATCTGAACGTTCCCGAAGACATCTTGAAGGAGCACGGCGCCGTCAGCCCCGAGGTCGTCCATGCCATGGCCGATCGTCTCGCCGAACGGACGTCTGCCGACGTCAGTGTCGCCATCAGCGGCATCGCCGGACCAACCGGCGGTACCGATGAGAAACCTGTCGGACTGGTCTATTTCGGCATCCGTCATCACGGACGAACAACGGTCTACCGCAAAGTCTTCAACGGCGATCGCGACATGGTACGCTACCGCGCCGTGATCTTCGCTCTCAACCAGGTACGAAAGGAGTTGTTGCTAGATGAAATTGACGCTTGAAACGCAAGTCGTCGAATCGATTCCGTTGATCGAGTACAAGCGTGACAACTATCCGTACAAAGGACTTGTATTCATCCAGCACGGCTACGAATCGACCAAGGAGTACGGCAGTGATTATCTGGCGCTCGACCTGGCCCGTCGTGGCTTTTTCGTCGTCGCCATCGACGCCTACAAGCACGGCGAACGCATCCTCGAACCCTACGTCACCGGTACGGCCGAGGACCGTCTCAACGAAGCGTTCGTCGTCGTCAAACGCACGGCGCTCGACATCATCCGGCTCCATCACAATCAGTACAAGGAGTTTCCGACATTCGACTTCATCGGCGTCAGTCTCGGCGGCATGGTCGGGTATTATCTCGCCACCAAGACGAACCGACTCGGCAAGTTGGTGCCGGTCATCAGCACGCCCGACTTCCAACATCAGGCGTATCACGCCGTCGGTGCGGCGGGACTGGATACCACGACGTTCTTCACGTCGGACAAACTGGACTTCATCGCGTCTTTGAATCCGCTCAACCGGCTCGACAAGATGGCGTTCCAGTCGTTGTTCGCGCTGGTCGGCGACCGCGACGAGGTCGTTCCCAAAGGCCCGACCGAAGCATTCTTCGAGGCCCATGGCGACAAGCGGATGAGACTTGCGAGCTTCGACGTCGGACACAGCGTCAGCCGTCCGATGCAACTCGCCATCTTCGACTACATCGACCAATAAAAAAGGCGACCGTTGGGGGGCGGATCGCCTTTTTTTCGGGTTCTGTCAACAACACCCGCTAGGCCAGCAGGATGTCGATCAGCACGATGGCCGCTTCGAACAGCAGCATGGCAAGCAGGATTCGTTTCATTGTCATCACCCATCGTTAGAATACCAAAAACCGTCCGTTTGAAAAAGTCCATGCGGCCATCTTGCATTTTTTCATTTCCATCTTACATCCACCGGTGATATTTGATATAATTTAGGTGATCGCGCAGGGTATTATATATACATATGTCAATTAAAATGTAACTCTTGCATTCAAAAAACGTTTGTGATATAATAGCCAAGCGTGAGTTAGCGCATCCTTGCTGCTTTAGCAGCCAAACGACCAGAAGGAGGTAGAAAAATGAGAAAGTACGAAATCATGTACATCATTGATCCTACCGTGACCGACGAAGCACGTCCCAAAGTCATTGACGACTTGAACGAGATTTTCATCTCGCGCGGCGGCGAACTCTTCGAAGTGAACGAGTGGGGCATGAGAGACCTTGCCTATGAGATTCAGAAACATCGCAAAGGGTACTATGTCGTATTGAACGTCACATGCAACGAAGAGGCACGCGCCGAATTCGACCGCATTTGCCGCATTCGCGAAGACATTATTCGTCACATCATCATCCGCGATGAAAGATAAGGGAGTGTAACCTATGATCAATCGTGTCGTATTAGTTGGAAGATTAACCAAAGACCCCGAGCTCCGCTACACGTCGAGCAACATCGCCTACACCCGTTTCACGGTGGCGATCAACCGTCCCTATTCGAACGCATCGGGCGACAAGGAAGCCGATTTCATTCAGTGCGTCGCATGGCGCCGTCAGGCCGAAACCGTCGCGCGTTACGTGAACAAGGGCAGTTTGGTGGGGGTTGAAGGTCGGATCCAGACCGGATACTACGATGACAAGGACGGCGTCCGCAAATACACGACCGACATCGTTTGTGACAGCGTTCAGTTCCTGGAACCCAAAGGGGATTCCAGCAACAGCGATTACGAACCCGACGAACCGCGCGGCTACGAGCCGAACAACTACAACGACCGCAATGTCGAAAAGAAACAGTCCACGCCGAAAATCGACGTGAGCGAAGACGACTTGCCGTTTTAATCTTGTAAAGGAGGAATCAGTACATGGCCAGAGGTGGATATCGGAAACGACGCAAAAAGCGTTGCTACTTCACCGAAAACAATATCAAATACATCGATTTCAAAGACTTCGAACTGCTGAAGCGTTTCATCAGCGATCGTGGCAAAATCCTGCCGCGTCGCGTGACCGGAACCAAATCGAACTATCAAGCGGATTTGACCAAAGCCATCAAACGGGCGCGTCACATGGCGCTCCTGCCGTATATCAAAGAATAGACTCGCTAGCGAGTCTTTTTTTGACAACAATATATATCTTGCATATATATTGATTTTGCAAAGCCCACATAGTGTGGTATAATTATCTCAACAATCGAGGTGATTCCCTTGAGTGAATACAAACATCTCATCATCGCCATCATGTTGCTTCTCATCACCGCCGTCGTGGATGTTCTGATCTGGTCGAACCTGACCGCCACGCTGGTTTTTTCGGCAGTGATGTGGGTTGCCATCAACATCTTCATCCAGCTCCACATTCAACGCAAGAAAACACAGAAAATCGTCTGGCTGTCGCGCAAACTTCAAGACACCAAGGACACGCTCAGCCGCAAGGACATCGTTGAAAAACGGATGGTCAACGACCTGCCGATCGGGATCATCATCTACGACCAGAAGTACAACATCAAATGGGCCAACGGCTATTCCAAGGACATCTTTGAGAACGTCCTCGAACAGCGGTCGCTGGAACTTGTCAACAAGGACATTTACGAACACGTCATCGGCAAGTACACCGTCGGCACCTTCATCACCAGGATCTACACCCACGAGTATGAAGTCGAAGTCGACACCAACGAACGGATCCTCTATCTGACCCAGGTCACCCAACGCGAAGAACTGCAACGCCGATTCGACGCATCGGTGGCCACCATCGCGATGCTCAACCTCGACAACCTCGACGATGCGATCAGCGTGCTCGACGTCTCCAACCGGAGCTTCGTTCAGGGTCGTTATCTCGAAGTCCTCGAAGCCTGGGGCGAAGAGTTCGGCTTCTACATCACGCCGCTCACCAACTCGAAACTGATCGCCGTGATGAACAAGCAGACGCTGATGAACCTCGTCAAGAACGAGTTCAAGATCGTCGACACCGTCGCCGAAATCTCACGCGAATACGGCATTCTCGTGACCCTGTCGGCCGGCGTCGCCTGCAGCAACATCAAACTGAGCAAACTCGGCGACATCGCGTCGGATGCGCTCGATCTCGCGTTGTCACGCGGCGGCGACCAGATCGTCGTCAACATCGAAGGCAACGATCTGATGTACTTCGGCGGCAACACCAACACCGCCGAAAAACGCACGCGCATCACGACCCGCACCAACACCCAGAAACTCGAACGTCTGTTCGACGAACACAAGACGGTTTACATCGTGCCCCATCATCATCCCGACACCGACGCCTTCGGTGCCGCGATGGGCGTCTTGAAACTGGCGCAGGCCTACAATCGCGACGCGCACATCGTGCTCGACCGCGACAACCTCGACAAGACCGTAACCAAGATCCTCCAGATGATCGAGTACGAATACATCACCTTCCTCGATTACATCGTCACGCCATCGCGGGCGCTCGACCAAATCACCAAGGAGGATTTGCTGATCCTGGTCGATCACCACTCGTTCAACCAGACAGTCGAACCGAAACTGCTCGCCAAGACCAAGAACCTGGTCATCATCGACCATCACCGCAAACTCAACGACGCCATCGACGGCGCCCTGATCAGCCACATCGAACCATACGCCTCGTCGAGCGTCGAACTGATTGCGGAAATGATCGAACTGACGACCAAGGACGTCGAAATCAACAACTTTGAAGCGACCGTCATGTTGTCGGGCATCATCGTCGACACCAACAACTTCATGTACCGCACCGGCAGCCGCACCTTCGAAGCCAGCGCGTTCCTGCGCAAGTACGGCGCCGACACGTTCAAGGTCAAGACAATTCTCCGGCCCGGACTCGACGAGATTCAACTCAAGAGCCAACTTCTGAGCCGTGCCGAAGTCATCCACAAGCGGTTCACGATCGTCATCATTCCCCGGGACATGGATGCCTCGCGGAACCTGCTCGCCAAGGTCGCCGACGACCTCCTTGAGATCGAGGACACGATCGCCAGCTTCGCACTCGGCTATCTCGGTCCCACCACCGTCGGCATCTCCGCCCGCAGTCTGGAAGGGTTCAACGTCCAGGTCGTGATGGAGAAATTCAACGGCGGCGGCCACCTCAACAACGCCGGCGCCCAGATTGAAACCGATGACATCAAGCAAGTCCGCCTGGACCTGATTCAGATTCTCAACGAAACCGTACAGGAGGAAAAACCGATGAAAGTAATACTGATCAAAGACTTGAAAGGCAAGGGCAAGAAAGGCCAGGTCATCGAAGTGGCGACCGGCTACGGCAATTACCTCTTGTCCAGCAAAATCGCCATCGAGGCGACGCAGGAGAACTTGCATTCGATCGAACTCGAAAAAGCCAAACAGGATGAAATCGAACGCAAGACTCTGGAAGAGATGAAAGAACTCAAGGAGAAGATCGAAAAGCTCCCCGTCAAGGTCTTCGTCAAGATCGGTGAAAGCGGCAAGCTGTTCGGCAAAGTCAACTCCAAACAGATTTCCACGGCCTTCAAGAAACAACACAAGATCGACATCGACAAACGCAAGATCGAACTCAAACAGAACATCGCCGCGCTCGGCAACTACAAGGTCGACGTGAAACTGCACAAGAACGTCACGGCGCAGATCGAAGTGCTCGTCGTCGAAGAATAAGGAGGCACCCCGATGGAACGCATCACGCCACACAACTACGAAGCGGAACAAGCCGTCCTGGGCAGCGTGTTCGTCGATCAGGGCGCAATCAAGACGCTCGTCGACAAACTCGAAAGCGATGACTTTCACCGCTACCAGCACAAGGTCATCTTCACCGCCATGGTGGAGCTGTTTCAGGAGAACATCGAAATCGACTACACGACACTCTCCAACAAACTCGAAACCAAAGGTCTCCTCAACGATGCCGGCGGCATTGACTACATCCTCGGTCTGATCAACAGCGTCCCGTCGATCGTCAATCTCGGCAGCTACATCAACATCGTCCGCGACAAGTCGATCACCCGGCGGATCATGGACGCCTGCCGCAAGATCATCGAGGACGGTTACACCAACGAAGACGCCATCGACTTCGTCGACGGCGCCGAGAAGACCATCTTCGACATCGCCAAGGAACGTCGTACGACCGATTTCATCAAGGTCAGCGAAGTCCTTGAAGACGTCATCGAAAAAACCGAGAACGCCAAGAACAACGTCGGCAAACTCACCGGACTCGACACCGGGTTCGATCAGCTCAACGAATACACGCTCGGGCTGCAGAAATCGGAACTGATGATCATCGCCGCCCGTCCGTCGATGGGGAAAAGCGCGTTCGCGCTCAACCTCGCGACCAACGTCGCCAAGACGGAAAGCCGCCCCTACGTCGCCTTCTTCAGTCTCGAAATGGGCAGCGATCAGCTCGTCAGCCGCATGCTGTCGGCGGAGAGCCACGTGCACACGATGAACATCCGTACCGGCAGTCTGTCGCCAACGCAGTGGCAACAGATCTCACTCGCCCAACAAACGCTCAGCCAGCTCAACATCCTGTTCGACGACAGCGGGACCGTCAAGGTCACCGACTTGCGTCAGAAGTGTCGCAAACTGGCCCAGGAGAAAAAACTCGATCTGGTCATTGTCGACTACCTTCAGCTGCTCAGCGGAACGACCAAGGAGAACCGCGTTCAGGAAGTCTCCGAGATCTCGCGGACGCTCAAGGAGATGGCCCGCGAACTCAAGATTCCCGTCATCGCCTTGTCGCAGCTCTCCCGTCAGGTCGAACGCCGCGAGGACAAGATTCCGATCATGGCCGACTTGCGTGACTCGGGATCGATCGAACAGGACGCCGACATCATCGTCTTCATGTACCGCGACGACTACTACAAGAAAAAGGAATCCAAATATCCCGACACCGTCGATCTGATCATCGCCAAGAACCGTCAGGGCGCGACTACTGTCGACAACATCCGTCTGTCGTTCAACAAGCAGTGCAGCTACTTCGGCAACATCACGACCCAGGCCCGCACCTCACCGATCGGCGACATCGCGTAACTTGCTTTACTTTTTATACTTTCTAAACTGACTTCGTAACATATGTTACGAAGTTTTTGTTTGGTTTTCGGTATAATGCGAATGGTGAGGAGGTGCTTCGATGAACAAGATTCTACCCAACATTTCGTCTGCAACGGATTCGTCCGCCACGATCAAACGACGCGTTCGCACGCTCATCGACAGATTGGCCGAACGTCACGAACTGACGCGTGATGAGTATTTGTACGTGCTCGATCACATCACCGTTGACGACACCGCGCACCTGTTCCAACGGGCTTATGAAGCCAAACAGCCCCACTACCAGAACCGGGTCTTTCTACGTGGCCTGATCGAAATTTCTAACCACTGCGTCCGCGGTTGTCGGTATTGCGGCATCAACCGCAACAACCGATCGCTGCAACGCTATCGACTCCAACCCGACGAGATTCTCGACTGCGTCGAACGCGGGTACGCACTCGGCTACCGCACGTTCGTCCTCCAGGGCGGCGAGGATCCCTACTTCACCGATGATCGTCTCACCGGCTTGATTCGTTCCATCAAAACGATCCATCCCGACACGCGCATCACATTGTCGCTTGGAGAACGCTCCAAAGACTCCTACCAGCGTCTCAAGGACGCCGGTGCGGATCGGTATCTGTTGCGTCACGAAACGGCTTCGAGGCGTTTGTATGAACACCTGCATCCAAACGATTCCAACTTCGACGAGCGCATCCGCTGTCTGTATGATCTGAAGGAACTCGGCTATCAGGTCGGCGCCGGATTCATGGTCGGTTCACCGACGCAGACCAACGCCGATCTGGTCGAAGACTTGATGTTTCTCAAAGATCTCGACCCGCACATGATCGGCATCGGTCCCTACCTCTGTCACGAAGACACCGAACTGGCCGGAAACGACTCGGGAACGCTGATCGCCACGTTGATCCTGCTCGCGCTCGTACGGCTGGTCTGTCCGAAGGCGATGCTGCCGGCGACCACGGCGCTCGGCACGCTCGACAAGCTCGGGCGTGAAAACGCCCTGATGGTCGGTGCCAACGTGATGATGCCGAACCTGTCACCCGAGGCCAACAAAGCCCTCTATGAGATCTATCAGAACAAGATCCGCGCCAAAGACACCGATCAGTACGATCGCGACGACACCAAACGCCGCATCGAAGCATTCCACCACATCGCCGACTTCAGCGCCGGCGATCACGTGGACATCGAAAGGATGATCCGTCATGATTGATAAAACGTACATCAACAAAGTCCTGAAGGCGGCGCAAAACCCCACCATGGAAGAGATTCAGATGATCATGGACAAAGCGCGCAAGCGCTTGAAACTGAACCACGTCGAAGTGGCGATGTTGCTGAATGCCCATCGTCCCGACCAGTTGCGCGAGATCTATGACATCGCCGGCACATTGAAAGAAGAGATCTACGGCAGCCGGGTCGTCATATTTGCGCCGCTGTACATCTCCGATTTCTGCGTCAACAACTGCAAGTACTGCGGGTATCGCCGCGACAACAAGTTCGATCGCCGAAAACTGACCCAAGAAGAAATCAAACGCCAAGCCATCACGCTCGAGAAACTCGGCCACAAACGCCTCGCCCTCGAAGTCGGCGAACATCCTGTGGAAACGCCGATTGATTACGTTGTCGAGTCGATCAAGACCATCTACGACAACTCGTCGATTCGTCGCATCAACGTAAACATTGCGGCCACCACCGTCGAGGAATACAAGCAACTCCACGAGGTCGGCATCGGCACCTACATCCTGTTTCAGGAAACCTATGATCCCGATGCCTATGCCGATCAGCATCCAAAGAGCCGGAAAGGCGACTATGACTATCACCTGCATGCCTTCGACCGAGCGTTCGAAGCCGGCATCGACGATGTCGGCGGCGGTGTGTTGTTCGGCCTCGCCGACTGGAAGTTCGAGGTCATGGGATTGGTTCTTCACAACGAGTATCTGGAAGAGAAGTATGGCGTTGGGTTCCACACCATCAGCGTGCCGCGACTCAAGAAAGCCGACGGCATGCGCCTGTCGGACTACCCGCACATGATCAACGACGAGCAATTCAAACGACTCGTCACCGTATTGCGCCTCGCAGTCCCCTATGTGGGTCTGATTCTCTCCACGCGAGAAAACAAGGAAATGCGCGAAGAACTGATTCAGCACGGGGTCTCGCAGATCAGCGCCGGCAGCAAGACCGAAGTCGGAGGATACCACGATGAAATCGAAGAGATCGAGGAACACGATCAGTTCGAACTGGCGGACGAACGCAGCGTTCTCGAAGTCAACAAAGACCTGATTCGACGTGGTCTGATTCCCTCCTACTGTACCGCCTGTTATCGCAAAGGCCGGACCGGTGACCGCTTCATGCGGCTCGCCAAGGGTGGTACGATCGGTCTCATCTGCGAACCGAACGCTCTGATGACCTTGACGGAGTACGTGATGGACTACGGCGATGAAGACTTGATCGAACACGGTCTGAAATTCATCTTCCATCACGCCGAAACGATCAAACATCAGACCGTCAAGGACAAACTCAAAAACAACATCTACCGGATCATCAAAGGCGAACGAGACCTGTACTTCTAGAAGGGAGGAACCCGCATGCGCACCGAAACGGATTTGCTGGGCAGCATACAGCTGCCCGATGATTGCTATTACGGCATCGCGACCGCCCGGGCGATCGCCAATTTCAACGTGTCGAACGACGCGGTCCACCCGGCGATCATTCACGAGCTGGTCAACATCAAGAAACAAGCCGCCATCGTCAATCGGTCACTGGGATATCTGAACGAAGACAAAGCAACGGCGATCATCACTGCCTGCGACCGCATTCTGGCTGGGGAGTTCGCCAACATGTTCGTTGTCAACCGCCATCAAGGCGGCGCCGGAACCAGCACCAACATGAACGTCAACGAGGTCGTCGCCAACGTCGCCCTCGAGCAGCTCCGTCGTCCCTTGGGCGACTATGACACGATTCACCCGATCAACGACGTGAACCGCCACCAATCGACCAACGACACCTATCCGACCGCGGTTCGCATCGCGGCGATCAAACGCATCCGCCGACTCGCTGATGCGTATGCGTCGCTACAACAGGCGTTTCAAGCGAAGGAACGTGAATACGGCCACGTTTTGAAGTTGTCGCGCACCGAGCTCATGGACGCCGTACCAATGCTCGCCGGACAGATGTTCGGCGCCTGGGCGAGCGTCACCAGTCGTGACCGTTGGCGCATTTACAAGGTTGAAGAACGGATGCGCGTGATGAACATCGGCGGTACCGCCGTCGGCACCGGACTGAACGCGCCAGTGAAGTACACGTTCATGATGACGTCACATCTCCAACAGTCGACCAACATCGGACTCAGCCGTGCGGAAAACCTGATTGACGCGACTCAGAATTTGGACGCCATCGTCGAGACATCGGGTCTGCTGAAGGTGGCCGCCGTGTCCTTGCACAAAATCGCCAACGATCTGCGCTACCTTGCCTCCGGACCAAACGGCGGCATTGGCGAAATCATCTTGGAAGACCATCAAGCGGGTTCGTCGATCATGCCCGGAAAAGTCAATCCGGTGATTCTTGAAATGACCGTTCAAGCGGCCCAGCGCGTGATCGCGAATGACGTTTTGATCACGAATCTTGCCGCCGCCGGCAATCTTGAACTGAATGCGTTCCTGCCCGAGATTGCCGAGGCGCTGTTGGAATCGCTCGAACTGTTGGAGCGAACTGTGATCGCCTTTACGAACAAGGTTGTCAAGACGCTGGTGGTCAATGAACAGCGCTGCCTCGAAAACCTGGAGAAGTCACATGCATTGATCACACCGTTGATCACGTTGATTGGATACGACCGCGCCAGCGCCATCGTCAAACGCGCACACGCCGAAGGACGGACGATCAAAGATGTGCTCTTAGACGAAGATTTGTTCACCAACGAGCAGTTGGACGAACTGCTCAATCCCTACAACATCACCAAACCCGGCATCATCGAGGAGTGATCTGATGTCCATGAACCGTACTCCGCGGTCGAACCGCACCCACATTGCCATCTTCGGCCGCCGCAATGTTGGCAAGAGCAGCGTCATCAACGCGCTCACCAATCAATCCATTTCGCTCGTCAGCAACGTCGCCGGAACGACAACCGATCCGGTCTTCAAAAGCATGGAGATTCTGCCGCTCGGCCCGTGTGTGTTGATTGACACCGCCGGCATCGACGATGTCGGAGTGCTCGGCACGATGCGCGTCGACCGAACCTACGACGTGATCAACAAAACCGATATCGGACTGATCGTGTTCGATGTCGCACAACGCGCCTTTGACGATGAACTGCGTCTGATCAAGGAGTTCAAAAAACGTAAGAAACCCTATCTCCTGGTCGGCAATAAGATCGATGCATCGGCGAACCAGGACTACCAGCGTGTGTTCGACGACGACGTTCATCTGGTCAGCGCCGTTGATCGCACTGGCATTCATGAACTCAAGGAGGCGATCGGCACCACGCTCGAGATCGAAGAGGAGAAGTTCCGCCTGGTCGGCGATCTGATCCAGCCCGGTGACATCGTCGTACTGGTGACGCCGATCGACAAGGCCGCCCCCAAAGGACGGCTGATCTTGCCGCAACAACAAGTCATTCGCGATGTTCTGGAAAGCGATGCGATCGCCATCGTGACCAAGGAATACGAACTGCGTGAGACATTGATGAATCTCAACAAACCGCCGGCGCTGGTCGTGACCGACTCACAGGCGTTCCTGAAAGTCAGCGCCGACACCCCGCCCAGTGTTCCCCTGACGAGTTTTTCGATTCTGTTCGCCCGCAACAAAGGCGATCTGCCGGAACTCGTCAAAGGTGCCGTGGCCATTGAATCACTCAAGAATGGTGACAAGATCCTGATCAGCGAAGGATGTACCCACCATCGCCAGAGTGATGACATCGGCACCGTCAAGATTCCCCGCTGGTTGCGGCAGCATACCGGCAAGGATTTCGAGTTCCTGTATTCGAGCGGATACTCGTTCCCGAAAGAGCTCGATGACGTGCAACTGGTCGTTCATTGCGGCGCCTGCATGCTCAACAAGGCGGACATGATGCACCGCATAAGCGAGGTCACCAAACGCAACATTCCGATCGTCAACTACGGGGTGCTCATCTCCTATGTCCACGGCATATTCGAACGTGCACTCGCACCGTTTCCCGAAGCGGCGATCGTTCATGCCGAAGCGAACGACAAACACACATAAAAAAAGGACCAGCGGTCCTTTTTGTTTATACGAAGTAGACGATGACGAGGAAACTGCCGTAGAGCACGAGGAAGATCCCGATGATGCGGTTGAGCAGAATCTCGTTGATCTTGTTGGCATAAATGCTGGCGATGTTCGCGCCGATGAAGGCGGCGAAACTGGCAATCAACAGAGCCGGCCAGATCGTTCCGCCAATGATGATGTGGGTGACGGCGCCGACAAAGGCGGTGAAGGTCATGATGAAGACGCTGGTGCCGACGGCGCGTTTCATGCCGTAGCCCAGCAACATCGTCAGTACGGCGAGCATGCTCAGTCCGCCGCCGCTGCCGAAGTAGCCGCTGATCATCCCGATGACGATCCCCCACAACAGGGACTGGAAGAGGATCATCTTGCCCGGTTTGATGAACTTGCCGGGAGCGCGGTCCTTGACCGGGTAGATCAGGAACCTAAGACCGAGGAACACGACGACGATGTTGATGACGCTGTTGAGGTTGTAGGGGTCCATGTCACGGGAGAGAAAACTGCCGAGGATCGTGAAGAGGATGACGGCGATCGCCATGATCGCACTGTGTTTGATGTCGATGTTCTTGTAACGGATGTAGTTGAATGCACTGGTCGAGCTGGCGAAGATGTCGGTGGCCAGCGCGATGCCGACGGCGACGTAGGGATCCATGCCGAGCAGGGTGGCGAACAGGGGGGCGATGATGACGGCGGCGCTGAGGCCGACGAGTCCAGTGGCGAGGCCGGCCAGCAGCCCGCCGATGATGTAGATCAGTATCTCCATGCTCGTCCTTCTTTCGTTGGTGTGTTAGTCCCATTATACAGGGTCTTTGTCAAAACCTCAATTTTAAAACAAATTTATAGTGTTTTATCGGCAATTGTTGTATAATCATAAATTGATTATGGGTGATAACATGAAACGCAAATTCGACCTCACACAAGGAAATATCATCAAGGCCCTGCTCATCGTCGCGTTGCCGACGTTGGGATCGAGTCTGATCCAGATGGCTT
The DNA here is from genome assembly GCA_913062645.1 of uncultured Mycoplasmatota bacterium. Taxonomy (GTDB): domain Bacteria; phylum Bacillota_I; class Bacilli_A; order Izemoplasmatales; family Izemoplasmataceae; genus Xianfuyuplasma. The sequence goes on along the minus strand of CAJXVW010000002.1, from coordinate 60,841 downwards.
ACAACCTGACCGACATGTTCTGGGTCAGCCGCGTGGATCAAATGGGCATGGTCGCCGAAGAAGCCGTCGCTGCCGTTGGCACAGTCGGCTTTTATCCGTGGTTCGGATTCGGCTTCATCCTGCTCGCCAAGATCGGGACCAGCGTCAAGGTCTCGCAAGCCGCCGGCAGCAACGACATGTCGCTGGTCGAGAAAATTGGCAACAACGGGTTGATCCTGATGGGTCTGTTCGGCCTTGGGTATAGCCTGTTCGGAATGTTCGGCGCACCGCTGTACGTGGGCTGGTTCAACATCGACAATGCGACCGTCAACGAGTACGCCGTCAATTACATGCAGATCGTCACGATGTTCGGTCTGGCTTTCTTCAGCGTCAATCTGTTCAACGGCGTTTACGATGGCCTCGGCAAAACCATCAATACCCTGTTTGTGACATCGAGCGGGTTGATTCTCAACATGATTCTCGACCCGATCTTCATTCTCGATGAGGTGAACGTCTTCAACTTGTTCACGATCAACGGACTGGGCATGGGGGTTGAAGGAGCCGCCTGGGCGACCGGCATCGGCCAATCGAGCATCCTCATCATATATGCCGCGATCTATGCTTCGAAGATCCGGCCGTTCCGCATCCGTCTGATCTCTCAGTTCGACTGGCACACCATCAAGCAAATTTTCTCGATCGGCGTGTACGTCGGTGTCCAGAGCATGTTATTCACGACCATCAGTTTCTTCATCGCTCGGATGGTCGCCTCCTATGGCACCAATCCGCTCGCCATCCAACGCATCGGCAGTCAGATCGAAAGCGTCGCGTGGATGATCGCCAGCGGCTTCCAAGTCGCGCTCGCGGCGTTTGTCGGCCAGAACTTCGGGGCGCGTCAGTACGAACGTATCAAGAAGGGTTATCGCGAAAGCATGAAACTCCTGGTTCCCTACGGGATCGTCATCAACATCCTGCTGTTCGTGTTTGCCGAGGAGTTGTTTCGGATCTTCTTCGATGATCCCGAGACGCTCGCGATCGGCAAAGTGTATCTGGAGATTCTCAGCATCTCGCAGTTGTTCATGATCGTCGAACTTGCGACCGCCGGTGTGTTCAACGGCCTCGGCAAGACCATGTATCCGTCGGGCGTCGGCATCGTCGGCAACTTCCTGCGGATCCCCGGTGCGATGGCGCTCAGCGTCTCGCTCGGATACGCCGGCATCTGGTGGGCCGTCAGCGGTTCCAGCATTCTCAAGGGTACGGTGCTTGTGATCTGGCTGATCTACTATCTGCGCCGACTCGGTGAGCCGGATGGACTCGTGTTTGAAAAATCGTGAGCGTTGGAGTATAATGAGCGGGGAAGTGATATGAGATGATAGACCGACTGGACAACATCGTCAAACGATACAATGAAATCAATCAGCAGCTGATGGATCCCGACATCGTCACCGACATTCCGAAGATGACCGAACTGTCGATCGAACAAAGTTCGCTCGAACCGATCGTCACGCTGTACAAAGAATATCAGAAGATCCACAGCAGCATCGCCGACCTCAAGGAACTGATGAACGAAGACGACGCCGAAATCGCCGAAATGGCGAAACTCGAACTCGAAGAACTCAAACCTCGCATTCCGGCGATTGAAGAAGAACTGAAAAAACTTCTGATTCCCAAAGATCCCAACGACGGCAAGAACGTCGTCTGCGAAATTCGCGGCGCCGCCGGCGGCAGTGAAGCGAACATCTTCGCCGGGGATCTGTTTCGGATGTATGCCAAGTACGCCGAATCGAAAGGATGGACGCTCGCCGTCAACCACGCCGAAGAAAACGACGCCGGTGGGTTCAGCCAGATCGAATTTTCGATCTCCGGCAAGAACGTCTATGCCTTCCTGAAATACGAGTCGGGCGCGCACCGCGTGCAACGCGTGCCGGCGACCGAAAGCCAGGGTCGCGTTCATACGTCGACGGCCACCGTGCTGGTGTTGCCGGAAGCCGAGGACATCGAAGTCCAACTGGACATGAACGACGTCCGCATCGATACCTATCGCTCGAGCGGCGCCGGTGGCCAGAGCGTCAACACCACCGACAGTGCGGTACGTGTCACGCACGAGCCGACAGGACTGATCGTGACGTGTCAAGACGGCAAGAGTCAGCACGAAAACAAAGCATCCGCGTTGCGCATTCTTAAGGCGAGGTTGTATGATAGAATCGTACAGGAGAGACTCGAACAAGAAGGCGCGGAACGTCGCAGCAAGATCGGTACCGGTGATCGCAGCGAGAAGATTCGCACCTACAACTACCCGCAGAACCGCGTCACCGATCACCGCATTGGTTTCACGATCCTCCAACTCGACCGGATCATGGAAGGCAAACTCGATCCGATCATCGACGCGTTGATCGATGAGGACATCAAACGCAAACTCGAAGGGAAAGAAGACTAAAAGAGCCTCGTGCTCTTTTTCCATGTCAAGAGGTGATACCCATGCCCACATACAAGGACATTCTGACCATCAACGAACAATACGCTCTCGATAATAATAAGGAAGACACGGCCGTCAAGCGGTTGCTGTTGCACTATGCCCAGATGAGTTCATCGGAGTTGCTCTTGCATCTGTCCGACGAGATGCCCGAAGACAAGTATCAGGACTTTCTGTATGCCGTCGACCGGTACGTCATTCAGCATGTCCCGATCCAGCACATCATCGGCACGGAACAGTTTTTCGGCTACGACTTCAAAGTCAACGGCGACGTTCTGATCCCTCGGTTTGAAACGGAAGAACTCGTCGCCAACGTGCTGTTGCTGTACGATGAAGTCTTTCACGGCGAACCCGTTGATGTCGTTGACATCGGAACCGGCAGTGGTTGCCTCGCCGTCACGCTCAGTCTCGAGGAAGCCAACATGACCGTGCTGGCGACCGACATTTCGGACAAGGCGCTTGCCGTCGCCAAGGACAACAATGCCACGCTGGGCGGTCGCGTCACGTTCGTCAAAGGCGATCTCCTCGAACCGCTCCAAGGCAAACGCTTCGACATCGTCGTATCGAATCCGCCCTACATCCCCGACGATGAGTTCGTCGAGGACATCATCAAGGATCACGAGCCACATCTGGCGCTCTATGGTGGCGAAGACGGTCTCGATTGCTACCGCGGCATCCTCCGGGGCATCGGTGATCATCTCAAGGATCGCTACATCATCGCCTTCGAACACGCCTTCAACACCGCCAAGGAAATCAAGACGCTCGTCAAGAAACATCTTCCCGACGCGACGATCATCCAAAAGAAGGACATGCAGGGCAAGGACCGCATGACATTTGTCGTCAAGCGGTGAAAAATTTTATATATATCATTATATATATAAGAAAAACGACCACTTGACAGTATCATACTTCATGTGTAAAGTAGATTAATGCAAAGGAGGCGAGATCATGAACAAACTGGTAATCGTGGAATCACCAAGCAAAAGCAAAACGATCGAACAGTACCTCGGCAAAGAGTACCAAGTGCTCTCTTCGAAGGGCCACATTCGTGATTTGGCTATCAATGGCGTGGGCGGTCTCGGACTCGACATCGACAACGGCTTCGAACCGCGCTACGAAGTCATCAAGGAAAAGAAAAAAGTCGTCTCCGACTTGATCAAGGCAGTCCACAAGTCGGATGAAGTATATCTGGCCACCGACCCCGACCGCGAAGGCGAGGCGATCAGCTGGCATCTCAAAGAAACCCTCGACATCGGCAACCGTCCGACGAAGCGGGTCATTTTCAACGAAATCACCCGGGATCGCGTGCTCGAAGCGTTCAATCATCCGCGCGACATCGATTACAACCTCGTCTCGTCGCAGGAAACCAGACGCATTCTCGACCGCATCATCGGATTCAAACTGTCGAAACTTCTGCAGAACAAGATCAAAAGCAAATCGGCCGGACGCGTCCAGTCGGCGACGCTCAAACTGATCGTCGATCGCGAAAAGGAAATTGAAGCGTTCGTCCCCGAAGAGTACTGGAAGGTCACTGCCAAGTTCGATGGCTTCGACGCCGAATTGACGAAGTACCAAAACGCCAAGATCGAGCTCTCCAGCGAAGCCCAAACCAATGATCTGGTGAACACGCTCGGTGACACCTACACCGTCGCCGACATCAACGTCCGCAGCCGCAAGCGCGATCCGCGCCTGCCGTTCACGACATCGTCGCTACAACAAGAAGCCTCGAACAAACTCAATTTCAGTTCAAAAAAGACGATGCTGATCGCGCAGCGTCTGTACGAAGGGATCGATCTGGCCAGCGAAACCGTCGGTTTGATCACCTACATGCGTACCGACAGCAGCCGCCTCAGCGACACCTTCAGCTACCCGGCGATCCGCTACATCGAAGACACCTATGGCAAAGACTACAAAGGCTACATCAAAAAAGGCAAACAGGGACCAAACGTCCAGGATGCCCACGAGGCGATCCGACCGACCAACGTCCGCCGTCGTCCCGACGACATCAAGAACTTTCTGTCACGTGACGAATACAACCTTTACAAGTTGATCTATCTGCGCACGCTCGCGTCGTTGATGAAAGCGGCGACGATCGAAGTCACCGACATCGAACTGACGAATCACGATGCCTTGTTCAAGGCGTCGGCGCAACAGTTGATATTCGACGGATACCTCAAGGTCTATACCTACGACACCGTACCGACTTCGGTTCTTCCGGAACTCACCATCGGTCAGGCTCTTACCGCCAATGATCTGGAACGGATCCAGAATTTCACGACCCCGCCCCCGCGCTACACCGAAGCGCGTCTGATCAAGGAAATGGAAGATCAGGGCATCGGCCGGCCGTCGACCTACTCGCAGACGATCTCGACGCTCAAGAAACGCAAGTACGTCACGACCAAGGAGAAGAAGTTCATTCCCAGCGATCAGGGTCGCCTGACGATCGAAAAGCTCGACGAGTTCTTCAATCAGATCGTCAGTGTCGATTACACCGCCCGCATGGAGCGCGTGCTCGATGACATCTCCGATGGCGATTTGAGTCGGACCAAGATCATCACGCAGTTCTACAACTCGTTCATCCCGATGGTCGAACGCGCCAACAAGCAAATGGAGAAGGTCGCACCGAAATTCACCGGTGAAGATTGCCCGGAATGCGGCCATAAAATGGTCTTCCGGCAATCGCGCTACGGAACCTTCGAAGCCTGCAGCAACTTCCCGACGTGCAAGTACATCAAGACCAACGACAAGGACAAACCGAAACCGAAGACGACCGGCGTCACCTGCCCCAAATGCGGCAAAGGTGAAATCGTCGAACGCGTCGCCCGCAAAGGCAAGAACAAAGGCAAGACGTTCTATGCTTGCAACAACTTCCCCAAGTGCAAGCACATCCTCCCGGGCAAACCGACCGGTGAGACCTGTCCCGACTGTGGCAATTTGCTGGTTGAAAACAACAATGGCGACATTGTTTGTGCCGATACCAAAGAGTGTGGATACACCCGTTGAGCCCACAGGTGTGCGGAGCAACGAAAACTGTCCAATTGTAAAAATCGGTCAATTCAATAAAAACGGCTTGACAAAGCCGTTTTTTATTTACGATTTGACCATGTTGCGTACAGGTGGTTCATGACGTTTTTTTGGATGAATGGGTTGACATTCGAGGGTCAATTGTGTTATATTATAGGTGCGACATAGTCGCAACTTATCCCTTACATAGCATGGTGAATAATTTTTTATTCACACATCCCCTTCCTTAATCCGCCGAGAGGCGGATTTTCCCTTTCTATGGGATTTTTTTCTTATGTATGGTAGAATGAACGTGGTTGTGTTATAATGTGTCTTGGCTCTGAAAACGGGGTGATTCACGTGGGATTTTTCAAGAATCTGTTCACGTCCAAAGCGAAAAAACTGGAAGCAGAAAAATATAAGATCGGGATGGCGAAAACCCGCAGTAATGTCTTGTCGCATCTCAAGGAACTGTTGGATTCGGCCGACCGGTTGGATGACGATCTCTTCGATGAACTGGAAGAGATTTTCATCATGGCCGACATCGGCGTCAACACCGTCGTCAAGATTGTCGATCATCTCCGTGATCGCGTCGGATTGAACGACGTCACGACACCCGAAGACCTCAAGGAAATGATCATTGACGAGATGTTCAAACTGTACGTCAAGGATGAAATCGTCTCGTCGAATCTCGACATCGCAGACGATCGCGTCAATGTGATTCTGTTCGTCGGCGTCAACGGCGTCGGTAAGACCACGACGATCGCCAAGGTCGCCCACGAATACAAGTCCAAAGGCAAACGCGTCCTGATGGTTGCCGGCGACACCTTCCGGGCCGGAGCAATCAACCAGCTCGGCATCTGGGCCGAGCGTGTCGGTGCCGACTTCTTCAAGAAGGAAGAAGGCAGCGATCCCTCGAGCGTGATGTACGATGCGATTTCATACGCCAAGGAGCATGACATCGACCTCATTTTATGCGATACCGCCGGTCGCCTTCAGAACAAGAAGAACCTGATGAAGGAACTGGAGAAGATTCACAAGGTCATCGGACGGGAAATCGACGGCGCTCCGCATGAGACGCTCTTGGTCATCGACGCGACCACCGGGCAGAACGGTCTGTCGCAGGCGAAAATCTTCGATGACGTCACCAACATCAGTGGCATCGTCCTGACCAAACTGGACGGAACCGCCAAAGGCGGCATCGTGCTAGCCATTCGCGACGAGATGGGCATCCCCATCAAATACGTCGGACTGGGAGAGAAACTTACCGATCTCGAACATTTCGACATCGAAGAATACATCTACGGCATGTTCGAGGGCATTTTCTAATGGATCCGCTCGCAAAATCACTGGAGCTGATTGCTCTTTATGATTTGTATCAGAATCTGTTGACCGATAAACAACGAAACTACTTCGAGGAGTATTATTTCAACGACTACTCGATCACCGAAATCAGTGAAAATCAAACCGTCAGTCGCAACGCCGTTCACGATCTGTTGAAGCGTACGATTGACAAGTTGTACGACTATGAGAACAAGCTGCATCTCCTTGAAGTATCCAAACAACGGGGAGAACTGATAAACAACATCAAAGCGCGAACGACTGATGAACAGATTCTTCAGTTGCTCGACGAATTATCAAAGGTAGAGTGATACAATGGCATTTGAAAATTTAACCGATCGATTACAGATGGCGATGCGCCGGGTGACCGGAAAGGGTCGTCTGACCGAAAAAGACATCGATGAGATGATGCGCGAAGTGCGACTCAGCCTGCTTGAGGCGGACGTCAACTTCAAGGTCGTCCGCGACTTCACCAAGGAAGTCAAGGCGCAGGCACTCGGAGAGAAAATCCTCAAAGGACTCAACCCGGGTCAGCAAGTCGTCAAGATCGTCAATGATGAACTGCAGAAAGTCATGGGCGACAAGGCCGCCCCGCTCGCCCTCAACATGGTCGGCATCACGAAGATCATGCTGGTCGGCCTGCAAGGTGCCGGGAAAACCACGACCGCCGGCAAACTGGCGCTCTTCCTGCGCAAGAACAACAATCAAAAGCCACTCTTGGTAGCGCTCGACGTGTATCGTCCGGCTGCCGTTGAACAACTCAAGACACTCGGCGCGCAACTGAACGTCGACGTGTTTGAGAAAGGCACCACTCACAAACCCGAACAGATCATCAAGGAAGCGATGGCTTACGCCGTCGACAACGGCAACACCGTCGTCATCGCCGACACCGCCGGCCGCCTCCACGTCGACCATTCGATGATGGACGAACTGGTTCGTGTCAAGGACATCATGAAACCCAATGAGATTCTTCTCACCCTCGATGCGATGACCGGCCAGGACGCCGTCACCGTCGCGGCGAACTTCAATGAAACGCTGTCGGTCACCGGTGCCATCCTCACCAAACTCGACGGTGACACGCGCGGCGGCGCCGCACTCAGTCTCCGTCGCGTCACCAATGTTCCCATCAAACTGATGGGGATGGGTGAAAAACTCGATCAGCTGGAAGTCTTCCATCCCGAACGCATGGCGTCCCGCATCCTCGGCATGGGCGATGTCATGACCCTTGTCGACAAAGTCACCGAGAACATCGACGAAGACGACATGATGGGCATGATGGAAAAAATGATGAGCGGCAAGTTCAATTACAACGACTACCTCAAACAACTCAAAATGATCAAACGGATGGGGAGCCTTGGCGGCATATTGAAACTGATTCCCGGCATGTCAAAGGCACTCAAGAATCAGGACATCGACGAGAAGCAACTCGTGTTCGTCGAGGCGATGATTTCCTCGATGACCAAGGAAGAACGCAGGAATCCGAAACTGATTCAGCGCAGCAGCTCACGCCGCCGGCGCATCGCCAACGGCAGTGGTCGTCGGGTCGCCGACGTCAACCGGTTGATTCAATCGCTCGATCAGCAGACGACCATGATGAAACGGATGGGCAACATGGATCCCCAAGCGATGCAGCGCGGTGGCAATCCGCTCGCCGCCATGCAACCGCAGCCGAAAAAGAAAAAAGGCAAAGGCAAGAACAAACGCCGATACCCCTTCTAACACAAGACAGTTTCGACTGTCTTTTTTTTGTGTTTCGGATGAAATCACCAGAGTCCCTATGATACAATGAGAACGACAAAAGAAAGAAGGAATCTACCAATGAACATCCCCAAACTCAAAGCACTGGAATCCGCATTTTTCAAACAATATCCGGGAGGGTTCGAATCCGACGAACTCAAGCGCATCGTCAAACGTCACAAAGTCGGCAAACTGAATGACATGGCGCAGGAAGTTCTGTCCAAGGAGGCGCTGGCGTCGCCGGATGCGCTCAAGGGCATCCGCAAACTGATCAGCACCTCGACGATGGTCAGCGTATATGAGAAGGTACCGTTCCGCGACCTTCTCGACGAAGCCGACGAACTGCTTGCCAACAACATCGTGCACGCCATCTACGATCTGATCCATGGCGATCAGGAAAGTGGCTTCGAACAACTCGTGTCCTTGCTTGCTCCCTACAAACTTGCGAAGTGGCCGATTCTGACGGTCTTGCTGACCTATTATCATCCCACCGAAGAAGTGTTCGTCAAGCCGACCACGGTAAAAAAAATCATCCAGCACCTGGAACTTGAGAATTTGACCTACACACCGAAACCGAACTATGCGTTTTATCAAGAATACAGACGTCAATTCCTCGAACTGACCAAACAGGTTGATCCGGCATTGTCCGAAACGAACGGTCATTTCTCCGGATTTCTGATGATGACGCTGAAATAAAAAAAGAGCACCCTCAACCGAGGTTGCTCTTGTCTTTCAAGAAGTTCTTCAGATAGTGAACCAAACCGTCTTCTTCATTGGTGTAGGCGGTGACGTCGTCGGCATGGACCTTGAGGCGATCCTGGGCGTTTTTCATGGCCACGCCCCAACCGGCGTACTGCAGCATCTCGATGTCGTTGTGGGCGTCGCCGAAGGCGATGATTCGCTCGCGTGGGAAACCGAGATGTTCGGCGACGTAGCGCAGGCCGTTTCCCTTGGAAGTTTCCGGGGTGTAGAGTTCCACGACGAAGTTGTAGTGATGGCCCCAGTTGCGGGCCAGCACGCGGTCTTTGTACTGAGTCGCCACAAACTCCTCGAGTTCTTCGGCACGGCCGTCGTGACAGATCAGCATGAACCCATTGGGATCGTCCTTGAGGATGTCGTCGAACTCGCCGACATAGAGCTTCGCGCCATTGAAATAATGTAACAGGGGTCGAATCTCTTCGGTGTCGATCCACAGGAAAATGTCGTCCAATACTTCACCGAACGCATTTTTGATGATGTGTTTGTTCTGATTGAAAATGTCGATGACGTGACTGCGGTCGATCGTCAGATTGAACGGTTCGAACGAATGATCGTGCTTGTTCGTGATCAATCCGCCGTTGTAGTTGATGATCGGCGTCGTCAGTTCAAGCTCGTCGTAGAACGCTTCGCTGCTGCGGAACGGACGCCCCGTGGCGATGACGATCTGATGACCTTGACGGGAGAGCTCCTTGAGATAGGAGACCGTCGTCGGCGAGATCGTCTGCCAGTCGGCAAGCAGCGTTCCGTCGAGATCGATTGCGATGAGATATTTGTCCATGGGAACCACCAGATTTCATTATGCCATAATCACAAAATATACACAATACATATGTAAAATATGATATAATTAAGTTTAGGTTAGGGAGTGATGACATGCCCTTTGACATCTCATTTGGCGGATTTGTGAACTTTTTCCTCGGAATGATCACCGGTGTGGTCTTCTTTTTGGCATTCATCACGTTCTTCACATTCCGCGGCAAGAAGATCGATCTGGCCGACATCAAACGGCCCGACGTGGAACTCAATCCCGATGACTTGAAACAGCTGATTCAAAGCCGCCAGACCAAACTGAAACGGATGTTGAAGTATGAAAAACAGGGAGCCGCGCGTTCGACTTTGGATGTGTCGTACGAACTCCTCGAAGAGATCAGTCGGTACTTCTTTCCCGAATCCAAGTACCCGATGCTCGAGTTGTCGGTGACCGAACTGATCGAACTCAACAAGTACATCAGCGACCGCATCGATGAACTGATGGACATCCCAATCCTCAAGAACGCCAAGAAAATGCGCATCATCCAGATCGTCCGGATGTACGAAAAACAACGGTCGATCACGGAGAGCAAGGTCGTCAAGGCCGCCAAGCGCGCCAAACTCGGTAAGGTTCTCAAGTATGGCAGCATGGCGCTCAACGCCGTCAATCCCGTTTACTGGTTCCGCAAACTCGTCATCAGCACGTCGATCGACGTGATGACGCGCAAGGTCTGCGTCGTCATCATCGGTGTCGTCGGCGAGGAAACGACCAAGGTCTACAGCAAGAAACTGTTCGACGAGGACATCGATCTCGGTGTCGTCGACGAGAACATGGACGAACTGTTGACCGAAGGAGACGAGGAGGACGACGCATGACGCCGATCACCAGTCTCAAACAGTTCTACGACATCGTCGAACAAGGCGACAAGGTCGTCGTCTACTTCTACACCAAATGGTGTCCCGACTGTTACGTCATCAAACCCCATCTACCACGATTGGAACAAGACTTTCCGGAGTATCGGTTCCATTCGTTCGACCGTGACATCGACATCGATCTCGCCCGTCATCTGGAGATTTTTGGAATCCCCAGCTTCCTGGTCTTCGAACGGGGAGAAGAGATCGGACGCTACGTCGACAAATACCGCAAGACCTACGATCAGGTCAAACAGTTCCTGCTCGAGGTGAGCAACTAAAGCGAGGTGCTTTCATGTCCCTATTCCGACGCAAATCGAAATTGGTGGTGACCGAACGGAGCAACGATACCAAACCGTTCGAAATCCCCCAGATCAAAGATCAGAACACGACGAAGAAGTATCAGAAGGATCACTTCGTATCGCCGATTTTCGGCACGTTCGTAAAGGATGAAATCGTCATCCCCAACCCGATCAAGAAGGACGGCGATCTCGACCTTCAGTACGACGGGTTCCGCACCAAACCGCGGATGACCAAAGACAAGATGAAGGAACGTTACGGCACCGAGTATCCGGAGTTCGATCTGGTCGAGGGACGGAATCTCAAAGAAGCGCAGGAAGCGATGAGTCGCAAGCGCGTCAAGCGGACCGATCGTGTCGAAGCACCACCGGTCGAGGAAACTCCCGTCGAATCCAAACCGAAAACCAGCATCACCGATTTCTTCCAGAAACAGACCGCCCGCGAAGCGCGCAAGGAAATTTCCGAAGAACTCAGTGAAACACCGATGAAGGAACACCCGACACCGGACACCGAAGAGGCTCTCGAAGAAGCAGTGGAAGAGCACAAACAACCAGTTGACACGACCGTCAAGAAACCGGCCGTGAATGTGTATAAATCCAATTACCGTCTACCCAACGCCGGCCTTCTCAGCAAACCGGTCGCGAAACCGACCGACAACGAAGACTGGGTCCAAAAACAGATCGAGATTCTCGATCGTACGTTTGAAGAGTTCAGCGTCGGCGCCCGCGTCAAGACGTACACCAAGGGCCCGACCGTCACCCGGTACGAGATCGAACTCGAAAGCGGGGTCTACGTCAAGAAGGTCACCGGCATCACCGACAACATCAAAATGGCCCTCGCCGCCAAGGAAATCCGCATCGAAGCTCCGATCCCCGGCAAAAGCACGGTCGGTATCGAGGTTCCCAATGAAATCCCTGAAATCGTCCACTTCGTCGATGTCGTCAACACCGACGAGTTCAAGAATGCCAAAGATCCGCTGACGATCGCGCTCGGTCTCGACATCGACGGTCAGGGCGTCTACACGTCGATCACCAAAATGCCGCACGGCCTTGTCGCCGGTGCCACAGGCAGCGGCAAATCCGTATGCATCAACACGATTCTGATGAGTTTGTTGTTCCGTTATTCACCGGATGATCTGAAACTGATGCTGATCGATCCGAAGATGGTGGAGCTCAGCGCCTACAACGAACTGCCGCATCTGATCACGCCGGTCATCACCGACGCCAAGATCGCGACCGCCGGGTTGCGCTGGGCGGTGCAGGAAATGGAACGGCGCTTCGTCGTGTTCAAGGACGAAGCCGTCCGTGACATCACCTCCTACAACAACAAGGCATTCAACGAGAACCTTGATCACATGCCCTACATCGTCATCATCGTCGACGAACTTGCCGATCTGATGGTCATCGCCTCGAACTCCGTCGAGGAATCGATCATGCGCCTGACCCAGAAGGCGCGCGCCGCCGGCATGCACCTGATCATCGCCACCCAGCGGCCCAGCACCGATGTCGTCAAAGGCACGATCAAATCGAACATTCCGACGCGCATCGCGTTCATGGTGTCGAGCTACGTCGACTCGATGACGATCATCGACAGCGCCGGTGCCGACAAACTGCTCGGGCGCGGCGACATGCTGTTCGCCGAGAGCGGCAAACCGCAAATTCGCGTGCAAGGTGCGTACATCAGCGATTCCGAAATCCACAACGTCAATGAGTTCATTCGCCGCCAACGACCAAGTGAGTACATGTTCACGCAGGACAGTCTTGTCCAGAAAGCCACGGTCTCCGAAGAGCGCGACGAACTGTTTGAGGACGTTGCCTATTTCGTGGTCGAACAACAGGAATGTTCCATCAACAAAATCAGCAAGGAGTTCCGCATCGGATTCAACCGTGCGCAGAAGATTGTCGAGGATCTGCATGCCGAAGGCATCGTCTCCGACAACGTCGGCAGCAAAGCCCGCAGTGTGCTTGTCACCAAAGAAGATCTCGACAACATGTTCCACAAGTGATGGGGGGATGAACGATGGAGGAAAAGGATCTCATCGAGACCGAAGAAACCACGTTGGACGTGGTTGACCAGGAGGACGACTTTACGTTGGAGACGATGCGCGTTCGCTCGTCTCTTCGCTTTCGTTTGCCGTTTGTTCTCGGGGCCGTCGCGCTGTATTTCCTGTTGCGCCTGCTTGACGGCAACGCGATCTTCAATCCCGTCAACGCTCCGGTCTTCCTGTGGATGATCGCCGGCATTTTCCTCTATGCGCTGGTGGTTCTCAACGTGATGGTTCGGACCCGTCCGGAGTTGTTTGCCAAGAAGGTCACCTGGCATCGCTTCAAGCGTCTCAACGAAACGCTTGATTTCCTCAGTGTGATCCCTTACCTGATGGTCGGACTGACCGTTCTCAACATGTTCTTCCTGTCGTTCTCGCCGATCAGCGGCACCAGCATGGAACCGAACTTCAGTGACGACGAAGCCGTCGTCTTCAGTCATCTTCGTCACGATTACGAACGGTTCGACGTGGTCATCGTCTACGTTCCCGAACTCGATGATCCGTATCTGATCAAACGCGTCATCGGACTGCCTGGGGAAACCGTCGAAATCGACGACAACGACATCTACATCAACGGTGAACGATTGGTCCAGGATTTTATTGACCAGGATCGAGTATCCACCTACTGCATCGGGGAACCGGACGCCAACTATTGTCGATACGAGATCCCCGCCGGCGAGTACTTTGTGCTCGGTGACAACCGCGACGGCAGAGCCGTGGCGGGACAGATCAGCGGTCACTCGATCGACTCGCGCAGTTTCGGTACCGTTCCGCTCGAGCAACTCTTCGGACGAGTGGTTTTCACATTCAAGGACTACAACATTCTCGATTAGGGGGAATGATCATGAAACAGATCCAATGGTTTCCCGGCCACATGGCCAAAACCAGACGCGAAATCCGTGAGCACGTCAAGTTCGTCGACGTCGTGTTGGAACTTGTCGACGCCCGGATTCCCTACTCCTCGCAAAATCCCGACATAGACGAGATGATCGGCAACACACCGAAGATCATCCTCTTCAACAAGGCCGATCTGGCCGATCGCAATGAACTTGCCAAATGGCGGCAATACTATGCCGAAAAAGGTGTGTCGACGCTCGACATCAACGCCGCTGCCGGTCAGGGATTGAACAAGATCCTGCCGCTCATGAAAGCGGTCCTCGGCGACCAGATTGCCAAGGAAATCCGGCAGGGCCGAACACCGCGTCCATTGCGGGCCATGATTCTCGGCATTCCCAATGTCGGCAAATCGACGCTCATCAACAGTCTCGCCAGCAAAAAGAAACGGAACACCGCCGATCGCCCCGGCGTCACCCGGGAAACACAGTACATCCGGGTTGGCAGTGACTTTGAACTGCTGGACACGCCTGGCATCCTCTGGCCGCGTTTCGAAGACGAAGGCACCGCACGGAAACTGGCTCTGACCGGTGCCATCAAAGATTCCATCCTGCCCAAGGACGAGGTTGTCATCGCCGGTTTTCGACTCCTCAATCACTACTATCCCGGCCGCCTCGAAGAACGTTATGATATCCAGGTCGACATCGATGATGTCGTCGCCATCTACGATGCCATCGGCCGTCGCCGCGGGTGTCTGTTGCCCGGCAACGAAATCGACTACGAACGGGTCAGCGACATCTTCTTGCACGATTTTCGCCACGCACAGTTCGGCAAGCTGATGCTCGACCGAGTGGACGAGATCGCCGATGTATGAACACGAAGAAGCGTTGCGGCGGATGGGCCATGAACACGTTGCCGGATGTGACGAAGTCGGGCGCGGACCGTTGGCTGGTCCGGTGGTTGCCGCGGCAGTCATTCTCGATTGGGATCATCCAATCGATGGTCTCGATGATTCGAAAAAACTGAGTGCCGCCAGACGCGAAACCCTGGCGGAGCAAATTCGCACCCACGCTCTGGCGTGGCACGTCTCGTTCATCGATCCCGACGTCATCGATCAGGTGAACATCTATCAGGCATCCCGGCAGGCGATGATCGACGCCATCGAGCATCTCGCGATTCGACCATCGTACATCCTCTCCGATGCGATGCCGTTGCCCGGTTTGGGAATCCCCTGTCAAAGCATCATCAAGGGCGACCAGAAGAGCGCGTCGATCGCCGCCGCGTCGATTCTCGCCAAGGTCGCACGCGATGCGTACATGATCGCGATCGACACGACCTATCCCGCGTATGGATTCGCGCAACACAAAGGATATCCGACCAAGCAACACCTTGCCGCACTGAAGGACCACGGACCATGTCCGATCCACCGCCAAAGCTATCAGCCGGTGAAGGACGCCATCCACCAACAACTGACACTCCAACTGGAGGAGGAATGATCATGAAACAGATGATACGAATTCTGACAATCGGCCTGATCGCCTTGCTTGCCGCCTGTCAACCGGAAGCCGAACCACTGCCCCCGGTGGTGCTCAACGGCGACAGCGAAATCACCATTCTATATGGTGAAACCTTTGAAGACCCCGGGGCCTACATCGATGGTGACATCGACGCCGATCTGACCGTCAACGGTCAGGTCAACACCACCCGTGAAGGCACCTATCTGCTGACCTACTGGTACGAGTACGAAGGAGAAATCGTCCAGGTGCAACGCCGTGTCATCGTCGACGATCCCTTGGACGTTGATTTCTATCTGATCGGCAGTTCGACGATCACCATCCAACTCGGTGACAACTACACCGATCCCGGACTCTACATCAGCGACACGTCGATTCCCGTAGACGTTCAGGACGACGTCAACATGGAAGTGGCTGGAACCTACACGATCAACTTCACGATCGAAGTCGACGGGTACAGCCGGACGTTGACGCGCACGCTCATCATTGAGGACCCTGCCGAATGAATCAACGACGCCACCGCGTCGTTGTTTTGTTTTGGGCAAAACCGTTGTGCTTTCTTGTGATACAATGAATGCAGGTGATAACGATGTATAAAATGAATGCGTTTCACGACTCCCATCTCCACATGCTGGGCATCGGCTATGTCGAATCGATGCTCGATTTGAGCACCTACGACAGCATCGAGGAACTGCGTCGGATTCGATCGGAGCGATCGATCATCCTTGGTCGCGGCTGGCACCAGAATCAGTTTGTCGAACAACGTGTTCCGACCAAGGACGATCTCAATCGGATCAGCACCACCGCACCGGTCGTCTTCATCCGCGTCTGCGGACATGTCCTCGTCGTCAATGACAAGGCAATGGAACTCGCCGGTATCGACGAACAGACCCCGCAACAAGACGGCGGTCGTTTTGACGTCACCACCGGCTTGTTTACCGAAGGGGCGATGCAACGCATCTACGACGTGCTGCCCAAACCGACCAAGGACGACATCAAGCGTTATCTGATCACCGGCAACGATCGATTGATCGAGATGGGCATCACCAGTTGCGCATCGGACGATTTCAGCACTCTGCCGGTACCTTATGAACTCATCATCGAATGCATGACGGAACTGTATGACGAGGGGTTGTTGCAGGTGCGGCTGTACGAACAGGTGAACCTGCCAAGCAAGGACCTTCTCCAGGATTTTTTGAACAAGGGATACCACAAGCGTACCTTCAACGGATTCACGATGGGACCGCTGAAATTGCTTGCCGACGGCAGTCTCGGTGGTCGTACGGCCTACATGAGAGAACCGTACGCCGACGATCCGACCACCCGTGGCGAGCGAAACTTCACGCAGGAAACCCTGGACGAACTGATCCACATGGCCGACAGCCACGGCATGGATGTCGCCGTGCATGCCATCGGGGACGGCATCGTCGATGCGATTCTCGACAGCATCGAACGGTCGATGGCGCGTACCGGTCGAATCAATCATCGCCACGCGCTCATCCATGCGCAACTCACCAATCGCGAGCAAATCCAGCGGATGAAACAACTCGGCGTCGGCGCGATCGTTCAACCGATTTTCCTCAACAGCGACATTCCGATCATCACCGAGCGACTCGGATCCCGGCGTGCGAATGAATCCTATCTGTTCCGTTCGATGCACGAAGCCGGACTGCAAGTCGGTTTCAGCACCGATGCCCCGGTAGAAGGAGTGAACCCGTTTCACAATCTCTACACGGCCATGACCCGCCGCTCGATCCGCTATCCGGATGCATCACCGTTCCTGTTGGAGGAAGCCTTCGATCTCGAAACGGCCCTTCACTGTTACACCACGGTGAACCGTTGGTTCGAATACAACGAGCACAATGACGTCAACGACTGGATCATCGTCGATCGCGACATCACCTCCGCGACACCCTCACAACTGCGTGACACGATCGTTCTCGAAACGTGGAAAGACGGGACATGCATCTACCGACGAAACCAGAACTGACCCTCCGAACGCGACCATCTTGGTCGCGTTTTTTGCATACAAAAACCCGAACACGAAAGCGTTCGGGTTGAGAGCAATTAGGCGACGATTTCCTCGTCTTCGGTATCGTCGAGTTCTTCGGTGAGCAGGACTTCCTCGTCGTACAGGCTGCGCGGACGGTAGCCGGCTTCCTGTTTGTCGATCTGCTTCACCAGCGGGTGATTGCGGTACTTGTCGAGATCGACCTTCTTGTGCACGCGTTGCTGGTTGCTTTTCTTCTGGACCTTGACTTCAACGGTGTCGTATTCGTCGACGTTGAGAAAAAACTGACTGGCGAAGACAAGTCGCTTCATCTCGCCGGTGGCGACGACTTTGCCGGTGAATTTTCCTTCGGCGGCATTGTGGACTTCGACCACTTCACAGGGACCGAGCGTTTTGTGTTCGAGCACGACGCCGATCAACTCGTTCAAACCCTTTTTGGCCATGGCGCACCTCCTGTAACGATGTTCTTGATAACAAGATTTTAGTGGAAAGCCAGGAAATTGTCAATCATTTTGTAAAAAAAACAGCGCAACCGCACGGTTGCGCTAGATTTCAATGGTGGCGTTGTAGAGTGTCGCGTAGTATCCACCGGCGGCGATCAGCTCTTGGTGGGTGCCGCGTTCGGTGATGCCTTCGTCGGTCAGAACGAGGATCTCGTCGGCGTTGGAAATGGTCGACAGACGGTGGGCGATGACCAGGGTCGTGCGGCCTTCGCTGAGCCGGTCAAGAGCGCGCTGAATCAGTCGTTCGGTGACGTTGTCAAGACTGGACGTGGCTTCGTCGAGGATCAGAATCGGCGGGTTTTTCAGGAACACGCGAGCAATTGAGACACGTTGTTTCTGGCCGCCAGACAGCTTCACGCCGCGCTCGCCGACCATCGTTTCATACCCGTCTTCGAGCGACAGGATGAACTCGTGAATGTTGGCCTGTTTGGCGGCGTTGACAACATCGTCGAAGGTCGCCTCGGGACGGCCGTAGAGAATGTTGTCCTTGATCGAACCATAGAAGATGTAGACGTCCTGCTGGACGTGGCCAATGTGGGAGCGGAGACTGAAGATGTCGTACTCCTTGACGTTGATGCCATCGATCTTGACGGCTCCGGAATTGACGTCGTAGAAGCGTGGGATCAGTTTTGAGATCGTGCTTTTGCCGACGCCAGTCTCGCCGACGAGGGCGACCTTGCGGCCGGGTTCGACGGTGACGTTGAAGTTATGCAGGACGTCGCTGCGGGAGGATTCGTATTGGAAGAAGACATTCTCGAATGTGATGCGTCCCTTGGGGGAATCCATGTAGACAGGGTTGTCGGGGGACACGATCTTCGGCGTGATGTTCAAGATGGCGTAGAACTTTTCATAGCCGCTCCATCCCTTTTGAACTTGTTCGATGGTCATGATCAACGTGCGGATCGGTTGAATCAGGAAGGTCAGATAGAAGAAGAAGCGGGTGTAGTCGCCAAGCGAGATTTCGCCGTCGGCGACGAGAATCGCACCGAATACGAGCACGACCACATAGAGCAGGTCGATGATCAGTCCGGTCCCGCTGGAGAAGATGCCCATCTGCTTGTAGAATTCGCCGAACGAGCGCTGATAGAGATGGGTGACGTTGGTGAACTTGCTGATTTCGAAGTCTTCGTTGGTGAACGCTTTGGTGAGACGGATGCCGCCGATCGAGTTTTCGACTTCGCTGTTGATGTCTTCGTGGGTCGCCCTCGTCTTGCGGGACGCATCCATCATCTTCTTGCGGCGCATACCGGAAAACAGAATCAACAGTAGCAGCAGGAAGAAGATCGAGACGGTGAAGACGATATGGATGTTGAGCAGGATGATGAAACTGCCGATCAGCATGATCGTCGAAACGATCACGTTTTCCGGTGTGTGATGCGCCATTTCCGAGATATCGCGGAGATGGCCGACGATGTGGGTCATGATCGTACCGGTCTTGTGATCGTCAAAGTAATCGCTGTCGAGGGTCTGGATCTTCTTGAACAGATCGATCCGCATGTCGCGTTCGATCCGCGTGCCCATCACGTGACCGTAGTAGTTGACGAAGAAACTGCATGCCATCCTGACCACGTACAGCGCCGCGAGCAACATCCCGAAACGATAGATCGTCTGAATCTCGCCATTGGGAATGAAGTCGTCGACGAAGCGACCGAGCACGTCGGGAAAAAACAGATTGATGCCGCTCATCGTCAACGCCGCGATGGTGTCGAGGATGAACAGGACGATGTGATTTTTGTAGTAACCGGCAAAGGTACGGAACATCGGACTCACCTCAACTGAAATTATATCACAAGCGACGTGTTTGATTGTAATTGTTTTTATATTAAATTATATATCGTATTCTCATAATTTATTGAATATTTGGTTGTTTTTGAACAAACTTTTGTTATAATTGTTATAGTCAAGGGGGATGACAATGTCAAGGAGTGATGGTATGAAAATCGCACTTGGTGCCGACCACGGCGGATTTGCACTGAAAGAGGAGATCAAACGGTTCCTGAACGAACAGGGCCACGCGGTCACCGATTTCGGGACTTCCAGCGCCGCCAGCACCGACTACAACGACTACGCAATCTTGGTTGCCGAAGGTGTCGCCAACGGGGACTTCGAGCGTGGTATTTTGGTATGTGGCACCGGCATCGGCATGAGCATCCAGGCCAACAAGATCAACGGCGTTCGCGCCGCGTTGGTTCATGATTTGTTTTCGGCCAAGGCAACCCGTGAGCACAATGATTCGAACGTGCTGACGATGGGTGGCCGCATTCTCGGCGTCGATCTCGCGCTTGCGATCGTCGACGTATGGGTCAACACCGCATTCAGCGAAGAAGCGCGGCACGTACGCCGCGTTGGTAAGATAGACAAGTACTGAACAAGGGGGATACCAATGGCCAATCTGACCATCCTGAATCACCCGCTGATCGATCACAAGATGTCGATCATCCGGGACAAGACCACCAACACCAAGAGCTTTCGTGAAAACGTCAATGAAATCGGCGGGCTGATCACCTATGAGATCACCCGCGACCTGCCGACCCATGAAATCGAGATCGAGACACCGATGGAGAAGACCGTTGCCAGAACCTTGGCGAAGGACGTCATCATCGTACCGATCCTGCGGGCCGGACTCGGCATGGTCGACGGCATTCAGGCGATGATCCCGACCGCCAAGGTCGGACACGTCGGCATGTACCGCGACGAAGAAACGCTTGAGCCGCATGAGTATTATGCGAAGTTCCCCAAGGAAATCGTCGAGGGAACGGTGCTGGTCGTCGACCCGATGCTCGCCACCGGCGGTAGCGCTTCGGCCGCCATCACGGCCGTCAAGAAACGCGGCGCCAAAGACATCCGCTACGTCGGACTCGTCGGCTGCCCCGAAGGCGTCAAACGACTCAACAAGGATCATCCCGACGTGGACATCTACCTCGCCGCGATGGACGAGAAACTCAATGAGATCGGCTACATCGTACCCGGCCTCGGCGACTGTGGAGATCGTTTGTTCGGTACCAAATAATGACACCAAACGGTCGCAATGACCGCAACATCTATCTGCTTGTCAGTGGATTCGCCCTGAAGATGGTGGCGATCATCGCCATCATGCTGTTCGTCGGCATCCGTCTCGACCGATGGCTCCAGACGAATCCGCTCTTCACGATCCTGCTCGGCATGGCCGGCATCATTGCCGGCATCGTGCAATTGCTTCGTGATGTCAGCAGAATGGAGGAGTAGCATGCATAGCAACGATGCCTTTTACAAAACGTTCCCGGTGGTCGTGCTGCTGACTGCAGTCGGCGGCGCGCTGCTGTGGATTTTCGCATCCCGTGTTTACGGGGTGAGTTTTTTACTTGGCAACGCAACCAGTCTGTACATGATGAGCATGTTGCACCGCAGCAGCGCCAAACTGGTGAAAATGGACGCGGCGCAAGCGCGGCGGGTGGCCACGCGGAACTACATTCTGCGCTATGGCTTCTATGCCTTGGTGCTGCTCCTCGCCGGACTGCTCGATCAGCTCGATCTGCTGACGACCGGTCTCAGTTTGTTCCTGTTCAAGATCGTATTCTACATCATCCTGTTCTGGGATGCCAGAAAGGAGCGGACCACCGATGGGTGATTGGTTCTTGAGTCTTCCCGCGGGGCTGCGCGCCTCGCTGATCATCACCGTCACGATGATGATCGTGCTCAGCATCTTCGGTGCCAAAGTGGCGCGTCTCAAACCGACCGACACGCCCAGCGGCATGACGCTCGTGTTGGTGAAACTGGTGGAGATGGTGAACGACAACCAGCGCGATTTCTTCAAACAGCACTGGCGCACGTTCACACCGCTGTTGTTTACGATTTTATTGTTCCTGTCGCTCGCCAACACGGCGAGTCTCGTCGGCCTGACCGCACCACTGTCGAACTTCAGCGTGGCGATCGGCTTCAGTCTGTTCGCGTTTCTGAGCATTCAGTTCAGCGCGCTTGTCATCAAACGACCGCTGCAACGGGCCAAAGACCTGATGGAACCGCACTGGGCGTTCACGCCGATCAATCTGATCGGTGAGATGAGCACGCCGTTCGCGATGGGTCTCCGTCTGTTCGGGAACTTGATCAGCGGTAGCGTCATCGCCCTGTTCATCTATTCCATCCTGGGATGGGCCGGGGTCTTGATCGGACCGTTCCTGCACGCCGTGTTCGATGTCTTCTTCGGGGTCGTTCAGGCGTATGTCTACTACATGCTGCTGTCGATCTTCCTCAGCGGCGCCGTCGAATGAGCTATCAACCGATTTGAATCGGATCACGATAGAAACTACGAAACCAATCTCACAACCAATACAAGGAGGAAACAACAATGGCAGAATTCACTGAGTTTTTTGCACAAGGCATGGCTTACATCGGAGCTGGTCTGGCCGTTCTGACCGGCATCGGGCCGGGTATCGGACAAGGGTACGCCGCCGGCAAAGCGGTGGAAGCAATCGGTCGTCAACCGGAAGCCGTCGGATCGATCCGCACGGTCATGATCACCGGTCAGGCACTCGCCGAAACGACGGGTCTGTACGGCCTTTTGGTCGCATTCCTGCTGATCTTCGCCACGGGCTTCTAAGCCAACCACACCAAGCATAATCAACGCGTTATCAAGGAGGGATGTCCATGGGTGACATCATTCAAAGTTTCGTCCAGGAATCACTGGAGTTCATCATTGAGGTATTTGGCGGCAACAGCCAAGAAGCGTTGCAGCAAGTCGGCATTCAGATTGCGTCGACGGTGCTGCTCTTTCTGGTTGTGCGCTTTTTCTTCTGGAACAAGGTGACCGACTATCTCGAACAGCGCAAACAGATGATGAAGGACGAATACGACCAAGCCCAGCAAGCCAATCAGGACGCCAGTCGGCTCAAAGCCGAAGCCGCCGATGAGCTGCATGAGATCCGGCAAAGTGCCAAGGATCTCTACGACGAAGCCAAACAGCGCGGCGAAGACGAACGCAAGACGATCGTCGACGGCGCCAAGGAAGAAGCCAAACGGCTGATCGACAACGCCCACGGTGAAATTCAAAGCGAACTGGACAAGGCGCGCGCCGAACTCAACAACGAGATCGTCGAAGTCGCCAGTCTGATGGCGGCCAAGATCATCAAGCGGGAAATCGATCCCAAACAGCACCAGGATCTCATTGACGAAGCTGCCGACGAGGTCGCCGATTCATGAGCCACATCGCGTTTCAGTACGCCGAAGCGCTGTTTCAGCTTGCTCACGAAGAGGACCGGGTGGAGTCGCTCCACGCCCATTATCAAGCCCTCTCCGAAGGGCTCGATGAGGACATTCGCCGGTTTCTGAGACACCCCAAGATCGGCAAGAACGACAAGAAGGAGATTCTCGCTCAGGCGGTCGACGACTCGCTGTTGCGGCACTTTCTGTTCGTCCTCGTCGACAACGTCCGCATCGACTTGTTGGACGACTGTCTTCACGAACTCACCACAATCATCAACAACCAAAACCGGGTGATGGACGTCACCGTCCATTCCCAACACGCCCTGAGCAGCGCCGATTTGAAGACGCTGCAAGCGAACATCGGCAAGAAGCACAACCGCACCGTTCGCCTTGAGAACGTCGTGGATCCGTCGATCATCGGCGGCATCAGGATCGAGTACGAAGGACATGTCCTCGATCAGACGATCAACCATTATCTGCACGCGCTCAAGCACAACTTAACGAAATAACGAGGTGGAACGATGAGTAAAATCAACCCCGTCGAGATCAGCTCCCTCATCAAGGAGCAGATCAAGAAGTACGAAAAGCAAACGAAGACCGACAACGTCGGAACCGTCATCACCGTTGGTGACGGCATCGCCCTCGTCCACGGACTGGACAAGGCGATGTCGGGCGAACTGCTCGAATTCCCGAACGATGTTTTCGGCATGGTCCTCAATCTGGAAACGGACCATGTCGGCGCGATCCTGCTCGACGAAAGCACCGCGATCAAGGAAGGCGACACCGTCAAGACGACGGGCCGCATTCTCGAAGTGCCCGTCGGCGACGCGATGATCGGCCGTGTCATCAACCCGCTCGGGCTGCCGCTCGACGGACTTGGCGCAATCAAAGCCGACGAGACCCGTCCGCTCGAACAGAAAGCAACCGGCGTCATGAGCCGTCGCAGTGTTCATCAGCCGCTGCAGACGGGACTCAAGGTGCTCGATGCACTCGTTCCCATCGGCCGTGGCCAGCGGGAACTGATCATCGGCGACCGTCAGACCGGGAAGACCGCGATCACGATCGACACGATCATCAACCAGAAGGGCAAGGGCGTCATCTGCATCTACGTCGCCATCGGTCAGAAGGAAAGCACCGTCGCGAACGTGTATGAAACACTCAAGCAACACGGTGCGATGGACTATTCGATCATCGTCAACGCCAGCGCCTCGCAACCATCGCCGCTGTTGTACCTGGCACCCTATGCCGGGGTCACGATCGGAGAACATTTCATGTTCGACGGCAAGGATGTCCTGGTGGTCTATGACGATCTCACCAAACACGCCATCGCCTACCGCGAACTGAGTTTGCTGCTGCGTCGTCCGCCGGGCCGCGAAGCGTTCCCCGGTGACGTGTTCTACCTCCATTCCCGCCTGCTCGAACGAGCGGCCAAACTGAATGACGAACTGGGTGGCGGCAGCATCACCGCGCTGCCCATCATCGAAACCCAGGCCGGCGACATTTCGGCCTACATTCCGACCAACGTCATCAGCATCACCGACGGTCAGATCTTCCTCCAGAGCGATCTGTTCCACAGTGGTGTCCGTCCGGCGATCAACGCCGGCTTGAGCGTCAGCCGCGTTGGCGGCAGCGCTCAGATCAAAGCAATCAAGAAAGTATCGGGTACGCTCCGCCTCGATCTCGCGGCCTACCGCGAACTCGAAGCGTTCACCCAGTTCGGCAGTGACCTCGACGAGGCCACCAAGGCCCGGCTGGAACGCGGCAAGCGCACCGTTGAAATACTCAAACAAGGTCTCCACAAAACGATGGCCGTCGAAAAACAGGTCATCAGCATCTTCAGTCTCATCAACGGCTTTCTCGACGACGTCAAGGTCGAGGACATCGGTCGCTTCGAAACCGATCTCCACACCTTCTTCGACCGTGACAAGAGCGGCAAGAAACTCCTTGAAGAGATTGTCAAGACGACCGAGTTGCCCGATCCCGAGCAACTGAAGGACGTTATCACACGATTCAAGAAAACCTTTGTCTGAACCGACAGAATCCAACCATAAGGTGGTGTTGCCATGGCGACGATGAGAGACATCCGTTCGCGCATCAACGCAACGAAAAAAACATCGCAGATCACCAAGGCGATGCACATGGTCTCGGCTTCCAAGCTGAAGAAAGCCGAAAAGGCGATCACGGGCTTTCGACCGCTGATGAAGCGGTTGCGCGCGTTGATTGACAACGTCCTCGATCAGGAGGACGTCCATCATCCGATGCTGGTCGACCGTGACGTCGACCGCGTCTGCTACATCATCGTGTCGAGCGATCGCGGCTTGGCCGGACCGTACAACTCGAGCATTTTCAAGGCGGTTACGGCACACATCGAATCGACGCACAAGAATACCGATGAGTTCGTTGTCGCACCGATTGGCTACAAGGCGATGAGTTATGCCAAACGGATGAAATATCCACTCCTCACGGAGTCCAGTATCCATGTTCGCGACGACGTTCAGTTCATTGATTTCAAGGAGGTGTCGGAACGGTTCATGAAATCGTTCCTGCGCGGTGAAATCGACAAGATCGTCGTGTTCTACAATCATTTCATCAACACCATCACCCAACAGGTCGAACAGCTTCAGCTGCTGCCCGTCACCAACGGGTTCGAAGACCTTCAGGACGAACCGGTACCGGGAATGAACCTGATCTACAATTACGAACCATCGCCCAAGACGATCATCAATCATCTCGTTCCGATGTATGTGGAGAACACCCTCTACGGCATCATCCTCGACGCCAAGGCCAGCGAGCACGCCGCGCGCATGACGGCGATGAAAAACGCCACCGACAACGCCGAGGACATCATCAAGACATTGCAACTTCACTACAACCGCGCCCGCCAGGCGGCCATCACCATGGAACTGACCGACATCATCGGCGGGGCCAACGCGGTGAACTGAGGAGGATATCATGAACCTAGGAAAAATCGTTCAAGTCATGGGACCGGTCATCGACGTCCAGTTCGATGACAAACTGCCGGAGATCAACCACGCCCTGACGATCGATGTCGATGCCGCCGACAACAACGGCGTCGACATTCACCTGACGCTCGAAGTGTCGCTCCATCTGGGCAATAATGTCGTGCGTACGATCGCCATGGACGGCACCGATGGTGTTGTTCGCGGCATGCCTGTCGTCGACACCGAAGCACCGATCACGGTTCCCGTCGGAACCGCCACGCTCGGTCGCATCTTCAACGTGCTCGGCGATGAAATCGACGGCAAGGGTGCCGTCGCCGATGACGTACCGCGGATGCCGATTCACCGCGAAGCTCCGAAACTCGAAGACATCAGCAGTGAAGTTGAGATTCTCGAAACCGGAATCAAGGTCGTCGACCTGCTCGCACCGTACATCAAAGGCGGTAAGATCGGCCTGTTCGGCGGTGCCGGGGTCGGCAAGACCGTGCTGATTCAGGAACTCATCCACAACATCGCCCAGGAACACGGCGGCATTTCCGTGTTCGCCGGTGTCGGTGAACGAACCCGCGAAGGCAACGACCTCTACCACGAAATGACCGAAAGCGGCGTCATCTCGAAGACCGCCATGGTGTTCGGCCAGATGAACGAACCGCCGGGAGCGCGCATGCGCGTCGGCCTGACCGGTCTGACGCTCGCCGAACACTTCCGCGATCAGGAAAAACAGGACGTGCTGTTTTTCATCGACAACATCTTCCGCTTCACGCAAGCCGGAAGCGAAGTCTCAGCGATGCTCGGACGGATGCCGTCGGCCGTTGGCTACCAGCCGACGCTTGCCACGGAAATGGGCAAACTTCAGGAACGCATCACAACGACCAAGGAAGGATCGATCACCTCGATCCAGGCCGTCTACGTTCCGGCCGACGACTACACCGATCCGGCGCCGGCCACGACCTTCACCCATCTGGACGCGACGACCAACCTCGACCGCAAGATCAGTGAAGAAGGGATCTATCCGGCGGTCGATCCGCTGGCTTCGACGTCCCGCGCCCTGGCTCCGGAAATCGTCGGACAGGAGCACTACGACGTCGCCCGTGAAGTACAGCGGACGATCCAGCGCTACAACGAACTGCTTGACATCATCGCCATTCTCGGCATGGACGAACTGAGCGAAGATGACAAGCTCGTCGTGCATCGCGCCCGTCGCATCCGCTTGTTCCTCGGCCAGAACTTCCACGTCGCCGAGCAATTCACCGGCCAACCGGGCAGCTACGTTCCCGTTGAAGATACCGTCAAAGGCTTCCGGGAAATCCTCGATGGCAAATACGACGACCTTCCCGAAGACGCCTTCCGTCTCACCGGCAGCATCGAGGACGTGCTCAAAAAAGCCGAAGCGATGAAGGGGTGAGGACATGCAGATCAGCGTCGTAACCCCGCACGGCGAACTGTACAACGAAGACATCGACTACGTCGTCGTGTCATCGAAGATGAACGGCGAGTTCGCGATCATGAAGGATCACATTCCGATCATCAGTTCGATCGATGTCGGCTACGTCAAGATGGTTCGCGGCGACAAGCAACTCTACACCGTGATCATCAACGGCGTCGTCGAACATCAGAACAACATCATCAACGTGATCGCCCAGGAAGCGCACGTCGGTCTGTCCAAGGACAGCGCCCTCGATCATCTCAATACCGTTCGCGAAGAACGAATCAAGGAAAACAAGCGTCGCAACGTCGACTTCGCCCGCGCTGAGCGCGAGCTGAAGAAGAACGTCAAGGACGCCAAAGCAGGCAAGATCTAGAAACCCATCTCCGGATGGGTTTTTTGTTGCATTTGTTGCGAAAGACGCCGGAAGTATAGGCAAATGGCTCGTACTTTGATATAATGGTCATAACAAGGGACCGGATGGAGGGAGTACCATGACGTTTGTCGAGCACTTTCAGTTGAATCTCTACACCTTGGCGATGTTGATCACCGTGTTTGCGGCGATTTCCGTACGCATCCGCATCGAGACCTATGGCAAGAAAATCATGCAGTCGGTGATTCTCGTCACAATGGCGGCGATCGTGACCGAGATTCTGACGTGGGAACTGGATGGCAGTCCGAGTGAGATCGGCTTCATCGCCGAATACGGAACCAACATGGTGTTGCTGTTCTTTGCACCCGTCTTGAGTGCGCTGATGTTATCGTATGTCCGGTATCAGATTACCGGTGAACAGCGACCGCTGTTGCGTCAGGCACTGTTGTTCCCACCGACGATCATTACCATCTTGGCGTTGGTGTTCAACATCTTCGTACCGATTTATTTCTCCGTGGATGCGACCACGCATCTGTATCGTCCGGAACCGTTGCTCTGGCTGCA
This sequence comes from uncultured Mycoplasmatota bacterium, assembly GCA_913062645.1. GTDB lineage: Bacteria > Bacillota_I > Bacilli_A > Izemoplasmatales > Izemoplasmataceae > Xianfuyuplasma. The sequence goes on along the minus strand of CAJXVW010000002.1, from coordinate 32,183 downwards.
TTATGCGTTGATGGTGTCGATCTATCTTTACATGATGGGATACATCATCGTTAACCGCAATGGGATTTCGCGACGGGCCACGCAACTGTTCACAATCTACTTTGGCTTGCCGCTGATCGGCATGTTCGTCCAGGCCGTCAATGTCAACGTATTCTTCGCCTGGACCGCCATCGCGCTCAGTATCCTGGTCGTGTTCCTGTTTCTTGAACTGGCCGATGGAGAAACCGATTATCTGACCGGACTGTTCAACCGACGCAGTTTCGAGACGTTCGTCGGTCGTCTTGCCGAACGCAACGAGGCGTTTGCCTTGTTGTATCTCGATCTGGATGATTTCAAGAACATCAACGACCAATACGGCCACGACACCGGTGACTTCATTCTCAAAGCCTTCAGTGATGCCTTGCGAGCGGAGTTCGTCGACAGTCCGATGGTATCACGGCTGGGTGGCGATGAATACATGGTCGTGCTCCGCACGTTGGATCCCGACGTGTCCTTGCGCATTACCGCCTTGCAGGAGACGCTCGCCGCAAGTGAGAATGAGCTGGTGGCGCAACTGCGATTCAGTTATGGCGACATTCGATACGAAGCCGACATGGACATCGATCAGCTCTATGGCGAAGTCGATCGGCGGATGTACGAATACAAGCGCGAGAACAAACGGCTCAAACGACGCAAGACCGACAACTGAACAACACCCAACGTCATCCATGGAAAGGAGGAGCCTCATGATTGGCAACAAAGTGTGTTTCTTTCAGACGATTCCATCGACCAACGACCACATGAAACAACACCTGTACTCGTTTGGTCATGGCGACATCGTCTGTGCCCGCATCCAGACCGCCGGCCGGGGGCGGCGCGACCGCATCTGGGTCAGCCGCAGCGGCAATCTTCACGCCAGTCTGATGCTGGATCGCAAGCGCTCCTCGTATGGTCCGTTTGAAGTCGTCATGCGCACGTCGCTGGCGATTGTGCTGTTGCTCAAGGAACTTGGCGTGCAAGCCGTCATCAAGTATCCCAACGACATCATGGCAGGCGGTCGCAAGATTGCCGGCATCCTGATTGAACAAGTCGACCGCAAATACATCGTCGGCATCGGCGTCAACGTCACGTTCGATGATGCCGACTCCTATGCGTTCCATCCGACGAGCATCCTCCTGGAAACCAACCGGCAAGTCGATTACCGCGATGTGCTCAGTGCGTTCATCGATGGATTCAACAAACTGATCGACCGGTCGGTGGAAGAAGTACACTCCTTATATAAAGGATACTCGGTGGTGATCGATCGTCACATTGCCATCGATGGTGTTTCCTATTTGGTGAAAGATGTTTCCATCGATGGGGAACTGATCTGTCTGAACAATGAAAAGACCGTGAAAATGAGTCCCAATGAAGTCTCGCTCACGGCCCTGTACGATGAATCGTAGATTACGGGATTTGACCTTGGTGGCGCTGTTTCCGGCGATGTTGGCGGCGACCGCAGGCATCTACATCCCACTCGGTGCCCTGCCGCCGGTCACGCTCCAAACATTGTTCGTGCTTCTAAGCGGATTGATATTAGGCGCTTCATTGGGCGCTTTGAGTATGTCGATCTATGTCCTCTTGGGCGTTATTGGACTGCCGGTATTTGCCGGATTCAATGGCGGACTGGGTGTGGTGATCGGACAAAACGGGGGATTCCTGATTTCTTTCATTGTTGTTTCATATTTTGTCGGTTTTATGAAAAATAGAAAGATTATAAATAATGATTTTTGGCACTTAATCGTCGTGCTTGCCATCGGATCGGTGCTCGTATATATGATTGGCGCCTCATATTTGGCGTTTGTCACGGATTCCAGTTATTGGCTCATTTTGGCCGGAATGTATGTATTCTTTCCAGGCGATTTGCTGAAAATTCTGGTCGCAACATATGTGTACCTGCGCATACGTCCGCACATAACATATGAGCGCTCGTAAATATGAAAATACACTCATTTGTTTGAACTTCAAAATAAATTGACAACCATCGTTTTTTCCTTTACAATATAACTAATTTTGTTATATTTTAGGAGGAAAGAATGATGGTTTTTGAAAAATTACAACAAATTATCGTAGACGAACTTGGTGTCAGCAAGGACGAAGTCACCCTGGAAGCCGATCTCAATGATGATCTCGGTGCCGATTCACTGGACGCCGTGGAACTGATCATGGCGATCGAAGATGAATTCGACCTCAGCGTGAGCGACGATGTCGCGCAGGAACTGAAAACCGTACAGAACATCGTAGATTATATCGAAGCTCAGAAGTAAAGATTTGGATCCCGAATCTTTACTTTATCATTTTAGGAGGGTTTTGAATGGATTTACGACAGATCAAGAACATCATCAAGGAGTTCGAGGAGTCGACCATCGACAAACTTGAAATCTCGGAAAACGACTTCAGCATCAAGTTGGAGAAACGAAGCAACCACACCACGGTAACCAACATCCCGGTCGCAGTCGCCGAACCGGTCGCACAAACGCCCCCACCGGCCGCCCAAGAAGCGCCGGCGGACGATCTGGTGCTCGTCAAGGCACCACTTGTCGGCACGTTTTATGAAAGTCCGTCCCCGGATGCCAGTCCGTTCGTCCGTGTCAACCAGAAGGTGACCAAGGGCGAAACGCTCTTCATCGTGGAAGCGATGAAGGTCATGAACGAAGTCACGGCACCCGTCAGCGGCACGATCGTGAACATTCACGTCAGCGATGCGACGATGGTCGAGTACGGCCAGATCATCATGGAAATCAAGGAATAATGTTTCAAAAGATTCTCATTGCGAACCGTGGTGAAATCGCCGTTCGGATCATCCGTGCCTGCAAGCAGATGGGTGTTGAAACGGTGGCAATCTACAGCGAGGCGGACCGATCGGCGCTGCATGTGCAGCTGGCCGATGAAGCGGTCTGCGTCGGCGGCAACAAATCCAGCGAGTCGTACCTGAACATGGAAAACATCATCACCGCGGCGGTGTCGACCGGTGCGGAGGCGATCCATCCCGGGTTCGGCTTTTTGAGCGAGAACGCCGCATTTGCCGAACTGTGCATCGAATGTGGGATTCGCTTCATCGGTCCCAAGGCGGATGCCATTTCCAACATGGGCAACAAATCGAAAGCGCGCGAGATGATGATCGCCGCCGGCGTCCCGGTCGTACCGGGTAGCGACGGCGCTGTTGCGACGCTCAGTGAAGCCAAGACGCTCGCCGATCAGATTGGATATCCGGTCTTGATCAAGGCCAGCGCCGGTGGCGGTGGCCGCGGCATGCGCATCGCCTATTCACCGGACGATTTTGCTCGCGCCTTCGAAACGGCCAAATCCGAGGCGAAAATCGCTTTTGGCGATGACACGATGTATTTGGAGAAGTATCTGCTTCATCCCAAACACATCGAGTTTCAGATCATCGCCGACAAATACGGCAACGTGGTGCATCTGGGCGAACGCGACTGTTCGATCCAGCGCCGCAACCAAAAGGTCATCGAAGAGGCACCGAGTCTGATTTCATCCAAACTGCGCGATGCGATGGGTGAAGCCGCCGTCAAGGCGGCCCGTACGGTGGGCTATGAGAACGCCGGCACGATTGAGTTCCTCGTCAGTGGCGACGCATTTTATTTCATCGAAATGAATACGCGGATACAAGTCGAACATCCCGTCACCGAAATGGTCACCGGCATCGACATCATCCAGGAACAGATCAAGATCGCCAGCGGCGAAGAACTGTCGTTCCAACAGGATGACGTCCGGCTGCAAGGTCACAGCATCGAGGTGCGTGTGAATGCTGAGAACCCCAAGGAAAACTTCCGTCCGTCTCCGGGCACGGTCAAGCTTCTTCACGTCCCGAACGGTCACGGCATTCGTTTCGACAGCTTCATCTACACCGGGTATCAGATTCCGCCGTATTACGATTCCATGATGGGGAAACTGATCGTTCACGCCAACAGCCGCAACGAGGCGATCCGCAAGATGATCGCGTCGCTTGACGAACTGATCATCGACGGCGTCGACAACAACCGCGAGTTCTGTCTCAAGATTCTCGAAAACGACGAATACCAACGAGGCGAGTTCGACACCGGATTCATCGTCCGACATCTCGAATCGCTGTTAGGATATGATAGTCATGAATGATCTTGTCAAAGCATTCGAACAACGAAAACAGGAACGGGCCAAACACGTGGACCGTCCACGTCGCAACTACAACCGCGACAGCAACATCGACGTCCCCAAGGGACTGTATGAGAAGTGCAGCAATTGCGCCGAACCGGTGAACATGAAACAAATCGCCCAGGAGCAGTTCGTCTGCAAGCATTGTGGCGAACATTTCAAGATGCGCGCCATCGACCGCATCAACATCACCGTCGATCCCGGCTCGTTCATCGAGAAGGGACTCGGATACATCACGCTCAATCCGCTGTTTCAGGACGGGTACGACGAGAAGATCAAACAATATCAGGAGAAGACCGATCTTGACGAAGCCTACATCTACGGCTACTGCAAGATCAAGGGCAACCCCTGCGTGATCGGCGTCATGGACAGTTACTTCCTGATGGGCAGCATGGGTAGCGTTGTCGGGGAAAAAGTCACCCGCAGCTTTGAATATGCCATATATAAAAAGCTGCCGATTATCATCTTCACCGCATCGGGCGGCGCTCGCATGCAAGAGGGCATCTTCAGTCTGATGCAGATGGCCAAAACCAGTGCCGCGGTGCTCAAGCACAGCGACCAAGGGCACCTCTACATCAGTGTGTTGACGCACCCCACCACCGGTGGTGTCACCGCCAGTTTCGCATCGATCGCCGACATCACGCTCGCCGAACCCGGCGCACTGATCGGTTTCGCCGGTCCCCGCGTCATCGAACAGACCATCAAACAGACCCTGCCCGAAGGGTTCCAACGCAGCGAATTCCTCCAGGACAAGGGCTTCGTCGATCGCGTCGTCGAACGCAAAGATCTGCGTGACACGCTTGCGAAACTCTTGGTCATGCATCGGAGGTATCCGCTATGAACATCCTTGAAAAAGAACGGAAACTCCGCGAACTCGCCGCAAAGATCGAAGAACTCGACAACCCCGAGATGATTCGTTCCCTCAAAGACGAAATGGAAAAATACAAGAAGTCGGCGATGACCAACCTCACCGCCTGGGACCGCGTGCTCCTAGCCCGTCACCAGCAACGACCGACGTCACGCGACTTCATCGACTACATCTTTGACGACTTCTATGAACTGCATGGCGACCATTTGTATCGCGACGACCTCAGTATTCTCGGCGGGATCGCGATGTTGAACGGTCGGGCTGTCACCGTCGTCGCCCAGCAGAAGGGCAAGAATCTCGATGAGAACCTCGAACGCAACTTCGCGATGCCGCATCCCGAGGGTTACCGCAAGGCACTGCGGCTGATGAAACAGGCGGAAAAATTCAATCGGCCGATCATCACCTTCATCGATACCCCTGGAGCGTATCCCGGTCTTGGCGCGGAAGAGCGCGGCCAAGGAGAGGCAATCGCTCGCAACCTGCTGGAAATGAGCGGGTTTACCGTGCCGATCATCGCCGTCATCATCGGTGAAGGCGGCAGCGGCGGAGCGCTCGCACTGGGCGTTGCCAACAAGGTGCTGATGCTCGAGAATGCCATTTACTCGATTCTCTCACCCGAAGGCTATGCGTCGATTTTGTGGAAGGATTCCTCTCTCGCCAGCAAAGCCGCTGAAGTGATGAAACTGACAAGCTACGATCTGGAAGAGTTCGGCATCATCGACCGCATCGTCGCCGAACCGATCGGCGGCGCGCATTTTGATCCCGAACTCACGTATGAATACACCAAAGTGGCGATTGTCGAAGAACTCGACGCCCTGCGTCACATGTCGAACATCGATCTGCGCGACGCGCGCATCAAGAAGTACCGCGACATGGGCTTCTTCCAACGCTTCAACTACGAAAATCTCGGAGGTGTCAAACGATGACATATACAGAAATCAAAGGAACGGGAAGCTATACCCCGAGCAAAGTGCTCACCAACGAGGATCTGACGAAGATCGTCGAAACCTCGGACGAATGGATCACCTCGCGGACGGGCATAAAACGCCGTCACATCGCGACCGATGAATACACCATCGACCTCGCTGAACAAGCGGCAATCAAGGCGATTCAGAACGCCGGCATCGACAAGGTCGACATCGATCTCGTCGTGGTCGCGACGGTCACTCCGGACCATTATTTCCCCGGTGTCTCACAACTCCTGCAAGCCCGACTCGGACTCGGCAAGATCATGGCGTTTGACATCAACGCGGCCTGCAGCGGTTTTCTCTATGCGCTGGAAATCGTCGACAAGATGATCAAAAGCGGTGCGTACAAGACCGCCCTGATCGTCGGCGCGGAAACCCTGACCCGGCTCACCGACTGGTCCGACCGCAACACCTGCGTGCTGTTTGGCGACGCGGCTGGAGCGATGATCATCGGCACCAGCGAGACCGACAAGATCAAGGACATCATCATCGGCAGCGACGGTGATGTCAACAGCTATCTGATCTGCGACAACGTCGAGCTGAAAAACCCTTATGAAAATGACAAGAGCACCCAGGATCACATTCACATGAACGGTCGCGAAGTGTTCAAGTTCGCAACCAGAATCATGCCGCAAACAGTTCGTGATCTGCTCGAGCGCAACCATCTGGTGTTGGATGATCTGGATTCGATCGTCGCCCACCAGGCCAACGAACGAATCATCGACAAAGCCGCTCGCGACTTGAATTACCCGCTGGAAAAATGCTTCCTCAACATTCATGAATACGGCAACACTTCGGCCGCCAGCGTGCCGCTGGCGATCGACGAAGCGATCCGAAGCGGCAAACTCAAACGGGGCGATACCTTCATCACCGTCGCCTTCGGTGGCGGTTTCACCTGGGGCGGCGCCCTGATCAAGTATTGAGGTGGTGTCGATGAAGATCGCATTTCTGTATGCCGGACAAGGGTCGCAGTATGTCGGCATGGGCCAAGAACTCTATGACGATCATGCCGTTGTCCGCGAACGAGTTGATCAAGCGTCGGACATCCTTGGATATGACGTCAAGGACATCCTGTTTCATGATGAGGACAAGCTCAACGACACCAGATACACGCAACCGCTGATGTTCGTCCTGTACGCGGCGATCACCGATCTGTTGCGACTGAACGGCATCGAAAGCACCCACACCTGTGGCTTGTCGCTAGGCGAATACGGAGCCCTGTACGACGCCGGATGCATCACCTTCGAACAGGGATTGCGCCTGTTGGAACAGCGCGGTGCCCACATGGCCGCCGCGTCCGAACACGTCGAAGGCGCAATGACGGCAATCCTCGGCGGCGATGCACAAATGCTCGAGCAGTTGGTCGCCAACGCCCCCGGCTATGTCACCATCGCCAATTACAACACATACGGGCAACTCGTCATCAGCGGTGAACAGACCGCCGTCAACTACGTTGCCGAATCGGCTCTTGAGCAAGGCGGCAAACGGGCGATCCCCCTCAACACCAGCGGCCCGTTCCATTCGGCGTTGATGAACGAGGCGGCCCTGGCCTTTGCGGGCGATCTGGAGCGCACCGCGTTCCAAGCAGCCAACAAGCATCTGCTTGTCAACGTCACGGGCGATTACCTCGCCGGTGACCTTGCCATGATCCTCACCGAGCAAATCACCCACAGCGTCCGGTTCTATCAAATGATCGAACGGTTGCTGGAAGACGGTGTCGACACATTTGTCGAAATCGGTCCGAAGCGGGTGCTCGGCGGATTCATTAAGAAAATCAATCGCACGGTCACGATTCTCAACGTCGAAGACCGGGCGTCACTGGAAACCACAAGGACAACCATTGGAGGTTAACATGGGAATGAAAGGAACTACAGTCATCGTCACCGGTGGCAATTCCGGCATCGGTCGGGAAATCGCCCTCAGTTTCGGCAACAAGGGGGCGAATGTCGTTGTCAACTACATCGTCAACGAAGAGACCGCCATCGATACCGTCAGTCATATCAAGAACCTCGGCGGCGATGCCATCGCCGTTCATGGCGACGTCACCAAGCTCGCCGATTGCGACCGAATGATTGCAACGGCGACCGAGACATTCGGCACCGTTGACGTGCTCATCAACAACAGCGGCATCACCCGCGACAATCTTATTCTGCGGATGAAAGAAGAAGACTTCGACCAGGTCATCGCCGTCAATCTCAAAGGCACCTGGAACATGAGCAAGGCCGTCGCCCGCACGATGACCAAGCAACGCAGCGGCAGCATCATCAACATCTCGTCGGTCGTCGGCATCATCGGCAACGCCGGTCAGAGCAACTACGTCGCCAGCAAAGCCGGCATCATCGGTCTGACCAAAAGCCTCGCCAAGGAGTTCGGGGCCCGCGGCGTCCGCGTCAACGCGGTCGCACCCGGTTTCATCGAAACCAAGATGACCGAGAACCTGCCGTCGGAAGTCAAGAAACAGTACATGAACCAGATTCCCCTGGGCACCTTCGGCAAACCCGAAGACATCGCCAACGCCTGTCTGTTTCTGGCCAGTTCCAAGGCGTCATACATCACCGGCCAGGTGCTCGGCGTCAATGGAGGAATGATCTGACATGAAACGACGAGTCGTCATCACCGGCATCGGTGCGATCACCCCGATCGGCAACGATGCCAAGACCACATGGGAACAAGCCAAAGCAGGAGCAAACGGCATCGATCACATCAAGACCTTCAGCGTCGATGGCAACGAGGTGAAAATCGGCGGTGAGATCAAGGATTTTGATTTCGATGAAGCGCTTGGCCGCAAGTTCGTCAAGCGCATGGACCGTTTCATTCAACTGGCGATGGTCGCCACCAAGGAGGCCATCGAAGATTCCAAACTCGATTTCAACAACGAAGACCGCGATCGCTGCGGTGTCTATTACGGCAGCGGCATCGGCGGACTCAGCACGATCGCCAGCGAAGAAGACAAGGCGCAGGAACGCGGATACGACCGACTCAGTCCGTTCTTCATTCCCGGTGCGATCATCAACATGGCCGCCGGCCAGATCGCCATTGATTATGGACTGAACGGCATCGCCACCAGCGCCGTCACCGCCTGTGCCAGCGCCAGCAACTCGATCGGCGATGCGTTCCGGGCCATCCGCGACGGTTATCTCGACATCGTTGTCAGCGGCGGCGCCGAAGGCAGCTTGATTCCGCTTGGACTGGGTGGGTTCAATGTCATGCAGGCGCTCAACAAGTCCAACGATCCCAGCTACGCGTCGATCCCCTTCGACAAGAACCGCAGCGGATTCGTCATGGGCGAAGGCGCTGCGACCTTGATATTGGAAGAATACGAACACGCCAGAAAACGCGGGGCGACGATTTACGGCGAAATCGCTGGATACGGAGCCACCTGCGACGCCTACCACATCACCGGACCCGATCCGGAAGCCGCCGGCGCCATGAAGTGCATGCTGATGGCCATCGACGACGCCGGGCTGCAACCCGAAGACGTCGACTACATCAATGCCCATGGGACCAGTACGCCGCTCAACGACAAGACCGAGACGCTCGCCATCAAACGCGCGTTCGGGGATCATGCCTACAAACTCAACGTCTCGTCGACGAAAAGCATGACCGGCCACCTGCTTGGAGCGAGTGGTGCCGTCGAAGCGTTGTTCTCGCTGCTCGCGGTGCGCGACGATGTCGTGCCGCCGACGATCAACAGCAAAGAACTCGACCCCGACGAATGCGACTTGAATTATACCCTCGGTCATGGTATAACAAAAGAGGTTGATGTAGCCATCTCGAATTCACTCGGATTCGGCGGCCACAACGCGACACTCTTGTTCAAGAAATTCAGGGGGTAATCATGGAACTCAACAGCAATCAGATTCAAGCCATCATTCCGCATCGCTATCCGTTCTTGCTGATCGACCGGGTCACCGAACTCGAACCCGGTGTCCGCTGCAAGGCGATCAAGAACGTCAGCGCCAACGAAATGCAGTTCATGGGACACTTTCCTCAAGAACATGTCATGCCCGGCGTGCTGATCGTGGAAGCACTCGCGCAAGCGGGTGCCGTAATCATCCTGTCACTCGAGGACAACAAAGGCAAGATCGCCTATTTCGCCGGCATCGACAAATGCAAGTTTCGGCGCAAGGTGATTCCCGGCGACACGCTGGAACTCGAAGTGGAAATCGTCAAACAGAAGGGCCCGATCGGGTTTGGCACGGCAACCGCCAAAGTCGATGGTCAAATTGCCGTTCAGGCGGAACTCAAGTTCGCCGTAGGAGAATGACAGCCGACACCCACGTGTCGGCTTTTTTCTTGGAAATATGATGGGGATTTTGAAAGCGTTATGATATAATGATGGTATCATGGCGCAGGAGGTGAAACGATGAATCGATTTGCCCAGTTCTTGCAAGATGTAAAGCCACAGAACATTCTTGATGTCGCAACCGGATCCGGCAGTTTCATCGGATTGATCCGACAACTGTATGGGGATTATCGATCGATCGTCGGCATCGATGCGCTTTCCATCGCCGTCCGCACGGCGACGAAAAACCACCAGGACGACTCACGCATTCGCTTCGAACGGATGGATGCGGAACAGATGCGCTTCCGACGCAACTCGTTCGATCTGGTGTGTCTGTCAAACAGTCTTCATCATTTGGCCGACACCGACAAGGTGCTGCGGGAAATGCATCGCGTCAAGAAACCGGACGGCTACGTGCTGATATCGGAAATGGTGTCCGATCAATTGACCAAAGCGCAACTGTCACATCTCAAGATTCATCACTTCGCCGCCGCCGTGGATCGTCATCTCGGTGAAATTCATGGCGATACGCTGTCACGCGCGGATCTGCTCGCACGTCTCGAAACCAGATCGGACATGACCATCGTCGATCACTGGGTGCTGGATTACCACCGCGCCGGAGAATCGTCCGATTCGGAAATCCAGTGGCTCAACGATACGATCGACAAACTCGTCGACCGGGTCACCGACCCGGATGCCAAAGCACAGTTCCGGCAAACCGGCAATGAAATCAAACAATACATCAAAGTTCACGGATTCGAATCCGCGACAACATACATGGTGGTGTTGCAATGAAACTGCTCAAAATCTTCGACCGACGAACCAGCAAACATGGTGCGCAACCGATCATCTACCGGACTGCCGTCCGTGCGATCATCATCAAGGACGGCAAGATTCTGATGGTCTTTTCCGAGAAGTCCAACGAGTACAAGTTTCCCGGCGGCGGCATTGAAAAAGACGAACCGCGAGAGGTCGCTTTGCGTCGAGAGGTCATTGAGGAAGTCGGTCGCGAAATCATCAGTGTCAACGAGTCGCTCGGATATACCGACCAGTTGTACAATGATATCTATGACGAAGACAAATATTTCTATCAGCGCAGCTATTATTATTTTTGCGAAGTGAACGATGAATACGTCGGCATGAAACTGAGTGAGTCGGAACGCGCACTGCGCTTTTTACCACGGTGGGTGACACTCGAAGAAGCGATTCGCGTCAACCAGAAAAAGGTCGACACCGACAATGAGTTTCCGTGGACCGAACGGGAACTGTACATCCTCAAATTACTGAAGGAGATGACGCCATGAGAGGATTTGAAAAAGCCAAAGGCTTTGCACAATGCGATTTCGAATTACCCCATAGAAGCACCACACATAGCGCTGGATACGATTTGTCACTGGTCGAGGATCTGACGATTCCCGCCGGCGCCATCCGCTATGGCAAGACCGGTGTCAAAGCCTACATGCAGGACGATGAAGTGCTCAAGATCTATCCGCGCAGCAGCCTGCCCAGTCGCTACCATCTGACGATCCCCAACAACGTCGGGATCATCGACAAGGACTATTATGGAAATCCCGACAACGACGGGCACATTCTTGTCAGTTTGTGGAATTTCGGCAGTGAGGATATTATGTTAAGGAAAGGCGAACGTGTCGCCCAAGGGATATTCGAGAAGTATTTGACTAGTCCCGATGAAAAAGTGGTCAATGCGACCAGAAACGGTGGCTTTGGTAGCACCGGAAAATAAACCGGAAAAAGTATTGACAATAAGTGGTCAAGTGATACAATGGTAGTAGATGCTAGGTGTCAACATAGACATAACAGGGAATTGAGTGAGACTCTCAGGCTGTCCCAGCAACCGTAATATGGACGAACTGCAACAACCACTGCGCACACCGCGCGGGAAGGTGCATAGTAGGACGAAGTTAAGCCGGTAGACCTACCTGGACATCGAAGTGTAATGCTCCTGGGAAATGAGTCGTTACGTTTACCGTGCTGAGTGGACGTTTTTTCGCCTTTGGCACCCGAACGTAAATCATCCAGGAGGATGGTTTTTTTCTTACCTCACAACACGAAAGGATACTCGCAATGAAAAAACTGTTCTCTGTGGTATTGCTGCTGGCACTGACGCTGGTGCTCGTCGGTTGTACCGAAGACAAAGACGAACTGCGCGCTCAGATCGAGACGTTGCAGGAACAAGTCCTCTTTTTGCAAGAGGAAATGATCGACATCATGGAAACGCAAGCCGAAACCGAAGACGAACTGGATACCAAAAACGGCATCATCATCGACCTGCACGAGGAAATCGCCGACCTGCAGGATCAGATCGAAGCGCTCCAGGCTGCGACCTATGACATGGTCCTGACGTTTGAGGCGACCGATCTCTTCGGCAACACCGTGTACCGCACCATGGGCGTCGACGAAGCCGACGAACTGAGTTTGTTCGACATCGCCGAGGACGTCTATGATCTGACCTATACCACGTCCGAATACGGACATTTCCTCACCGGCATCGAAGACTTCGAAGTACCCTTCGGCTCGTATCTCGCCTTCTACAAGAATGGCACGATGTCGACGGTCGGCATCGACGATGCGACCTATGCCGATGGTGACTTGTTCACCTTCCAGGTCGAGTGGTACGATGCCACCGAACAAGCCGTCTTCGAAGCGCTGCACCGCTTCATCGACAACCAGCTTGCCAATTATCTGAACGAAGACTACATCGATTACAACGTACTGCTTGGATGTCAGAGTCTGTGCGACGGCCATCCGGTCTATGAACGAATCGTCAATGACATGCAACTGATCAACGACTATGTCGGAGCCATGGCGCCCGATACGGTGCAAGCCTATTTCAAGGCAATCATGATCATGCATGCCGTCGGGTACGACGATGCCATCATTCTTGATCTTGTGACCGACCTCAGCCAGATCGTGGCCACCGGACCGTACGGCCAGACCGCCTACGGACTGCTGGCGCTCGACAGCTATCATCACGAAGTTGATTACAGCGCGTACGTCACGGCGGCGCTTGCCGATTTGACGACGACAACGCCCTATGATCTTGGTCTCGACAGTGGCGGCATCAGTCTCGTCGCCCTCGCCCGTTACGCCGGACAGCCCGGCATTCAGGATCTCATCGACGACTACGTCGAATGGATTCAAACCGACCAACTCGCCACCGGTGGCATCGCCACCCGCGACATGGGTTGGGGAACCAGTGAAAATGCCGCCAGTCTGGCCATGGTCGTGCTTGGTTTGATCGCCAACGGCATCGACCCCGCCGGTGACGACTTCACCGTCACAAACGGCGATACCACGACCAATCTCGTGTTGCGCCTGAGTGAGTTCCAGACCGACATCGGCACCTTCGACTGGGATCTTACCGACGCCACGTTCGATGATCCGATGTTCAGCACCCCGCAAGCCTTTCTGGCGCTTGCGACATATTACAAACACGCCAACGACGACACCTACACCAATCCGTTCGACGCACAGCCGATTCGACCGGAATAAGGAGTTCACAGATGAAAAAACTGTTCATCACACTTGCTGTGGTGGGGATCGCCGCAATCAGTTTTTTCATCAGCGACTACTTGCGGCAAGGCGACGATCACGGGACGATCACGATCGTCCTCGTCGACCAGCTCGGCGACACCATCAGCTCGCAAACCCACGACTTTGAGGTAGACGATACCCTGTTCGACATTCTGTCCGAGCATTACACGATTCAGTGTGCGGACATGCAGTACCAACCGACGACCTGTCAGGATTCGGTGTTGATGGAACACGTCATTCTCACCATCGACGGCATAGAGACCGACTGGCAGAACACCTACATCGCCATCTACGTCAATGACGAATACAGCAGTTACGGAATCAGCGACATTCCGCTCGAAGACGGAGCGGTCTATCGCTTTCAACACGAAGTAGTAGAGGGGGCATTCGAATGACCACCAGACGTCTCATGATGATCGCCGTGGCGATCGCTGTCACATTTGTTCAAGAACAGATGTTTTTGCTGTTGCCGAACATCCAGTTGACGGTGCTTCTGATGTTCGTGTTCGTCAGTGTCTTCACCTACAAAGAAAGCCTCGTCTACATCATCGGCTACGTGTTGCTCGACAACCTGTACATGGGCGGTTTCAACTTGTTCTACATGATTCCGATGCTGTTCGCGTGGAGTCTCATCCCGTTTGCCTACCACACCGTGCTGCGTCGCACCACCAATGAAATGACGCTCGCCTTCGCGGCGTTCGTGTTCGGGTTCGTGTACGGCTGGAGCTTCCTGCCGTTCAACATGATCCAAACCGGCATCGACAACATGTGGGTCTATCTGTCGGCCGACATCATGTGGGAAATCACCATGGCGGTAACCGGATTCGTGACCGTCAACTACCTGTTCCAACCGCTTCGCAAAACCCTCGTGAGAACGCTCGAAAGCGGCGTCCTCACTCCTGCCAAAAGCTACAAATAATCCAAAATCAAGACCGTCCTGGTCTTTTTTTTGCCCATAGAATAAAGATGGACGATTTTACTTGATTTAATCCAACGCATTTGATACAATATAAAAGCCGTAAAAATACACACACGCCCGAGCAGACGGTCACGAGCCGCGAACAAACGCGGTGGCCGGATGCGACGAAGGTAGTGGAGGCACAATCAAAAAGGAGGAATCACCACATGAGCGTAGTCTCAATGAAACAACTGCTTGAGGCCGGAGTACATTTCGGTCACCAGACGCGCAGATGGAATCCGAAAATGGACCAGTACATCTACACGTCACGCGGTGGAATCCACATCGTCGACCTGCAAAAAACGGTCGTGATGCTGGAAGAAGCCTATCAGAAACTGCTTGCCGTCGCCAACGACGGTGGCAAAATCCTCGTCGTCGGAACCAAGAAACAAGCCCGCGACGTCATCAAGGCGGAAGCCGTCCGCGCAGGACAATTCTATGTCACACAGCGCTGGCTGGGCGGAACCCTGACCAACTTCAAGACGATCCGCAAAAGCATCCGCAAGCTCCATGACCTCAACCGCATGGAACAAGACGGCACCTTCGATCGTCTGACCAAAAAAGAAGTCATCGTGCTGAAGAAGGAAATCGATCGTCTCGAGAAGTTCCTCTCCGGCATCAAAGACATGCGCACCCTGCCCCAGGCCGTGTTCGTCGTGGATCCGATCCATGAGAAAAACGCCGTCCTAGAAGCGAAGAAACTCGGCATCCCCGTCTTCGGCATCGTCGACACCAACTGCGATCCCGATCTGGTTGATGTCATCATCCCGGGCAACGACGACGCGATTCGTTCGATCAAACTGATCGCCTCCAAACTGCTGGATGCATTCGTGGTCGCCGCCGGCGGCGACATCAGCGCCGACGAAGACGACAGCACCAAGCAGGAACGTCCGGAACGCAAACCGCGCCGCTCGGAACAACGCACCGACAAGCCGGAACGCAAAGAGCGCAAAGAACGCAAAGAAACCAAACCGGAAGTCAAGCCCGAGCCCAAGGCCAAGGAAGCACCGAAGCCGAAAGCCGAGCCGAAACCGGAAGTGAAAGAAGAACCTAAGGCGAAAGCCAAAGTAGAACCGAAAGCCAAAGTAGAACCGAAAGCCAAAGAAGAACCGAAACCGGAAGCTCCGACGCAAGAACAGCCCGCTGTCGATCTCGCAAGCCTGACCGTCCCCGAACTCAAGGAGATGGCCAAGGAACGCGGCATGACCGGCTATTCGAAACTGCGCAAAGCCGAACTCATCGACGCTTTGACGGAATAACAGAAGAGCCTCCGTGCTCTTCTTTTCCAAACAACGGACCACACGCGATCGGGACAACCGAACACACCCGTCGCCAACGATATGAAAATCATGATGGGAGGAAACAATCATGGCTATTACTGCATCACTCGTAAAAGAATTGCGTGACAAGACCGGTGCCGGCATGATGGACTGCAAAAAGGCCCTGCAGGCAACCGACGGAGATCTTGATAAAGCAGTCGACTGGCTGCGCGAAAAAGGCATCGCCAAGGCCGCCAAAAAACAATCGCGGATCGCCGCCGAAGGCGTCTGCAGCGTCCTCACCGACGGCAACCAAGCGCTGGTTTTCGAACTGAACTGTGAAACCGACTTCGTCGCCAAAAACGACAACTTCCAAGCACTCGTCGACGCCATCGGCGCGACGCTCTTGAACAGCACCGCCGCCAACCTCGAAGAAGCACTCGAACTCGATCACGACGGCAAGAAACTCGAAGACGTGCTCGTCGAAGCCACGGCCAAGATCGGTGAAAAGATTTCGCTTCGCCGCGTCCAACGCTTCACCAAGACCGACAGCGCCAGCTTCGGTGCCTACAACCACATGGGTGGCAAAATCGTCAGCCTGACGATCGTCGACAACGTCGATGAGGACGTCGCCAAAGACATCAGCATGCACGTCGCCGCGCTCAACCCGCGCTACTTGCATCAAGATGACATCTCCGACGACGTCATCGCGCACGAAAAACAGATTCTCAAAGCCGAAGCGCTCAACGAAGGCAAACCCGAACACATCGTAGAAAAGATGGTCATCGGTCGCCTTAACAAGTACCTCAAGGAAATCTGCCTCGTCAACCAACCGTTCGTCAAGGACCCCGACGTTACCGTCGAGCAGTTCGTCAAGAACAACGGCGGCAAGATCCTGTCGTTCGTCCGTCTTGAAGTCGGCGAAGGAATTGAGAAAAAACAAGAAGACTTCGCAGCCGAAGTCGCATCGCAACTGAAGTAAGACACGTTTTAAGGACACCGAAAAGTGTCCTTTTCGTTTACAAAGATATGGAAAAGATCGAGATTTGTGATATAATGATACAAGAGAAACCAACGCGTCAGGGAGGGTACCCATGTCAGACAAGACACGCATCATCATCAAGTTGAGCGGCGAAGCGCTCGCCAACGGAAATCACCAGGCGATCAACCCCGAACGGGTCCGTGCCATCGCCCAGGAAGTCAAGGACGCCTACGACCTCGGCACCTTCGAAATCGGCATCATCGTCGGCGGCGGCAACATCTGGCGCGGCAAAGACGCCGAGTCGATGGGCATGGAGCGATCCAGCGCCGACTACATGGGCATGATCGCCACGATTCTGAACGCACTCGCGCTTCAGAACGCGATCGAGGAACTCGGCATCGAGACCCGGACGATGACCAGCCTCAACATCCCCCAGGTCGCCGAACCCTACATCCGCCGCAAGGCCATCAGCAACTTCGAAAAGGACCGCGTCGTCATCTTCGGCGGCGGGACCGGCAACCCCTATTTCTCAACCGACACGACGAGCGCCCTGCGCGCCGCCGAACTCGGTGTGAAACGGATTCTGATGGCGAAAAACGGCACCGACGGCGTCTACGACAAGGATCCGCGCAAGCACAAGGACGCCGTTCGCTACACCGAACTGACCCATCAGGAAGTCCTCGAACTCGGGCTCGGCGTGATGGACTCCACCGCCAGCGCCCTGTGCAAGGACAACGACATTGAAATCATCGTCTTCGACATGAACAAGCCGGGCAACATCCGCCGTGCGGCGGCCGGTGAAGCAGTCGGAACGAGAATCTACTAAGAGGAGGAATCCCCAGTGCCAGACATGATCTTATTGGAAGTCGAAGAGAAGATGGAACAACGCGTGAAGGATCTCCGCCACGAACTGGCGAAAATCCGCACCGGACGCGCCAACCCCAACATGTTCAACGACGTACACGTCGACTATTACGGCGTCGAAACGCCGATCAACCAGGTCGCCAACATCGGCGTTCCGGAACCGACCCAGCTGATCGTCAAACCGTACGACCGCAGTCTTGTCAAGGACGTCGAGAAAGCGATTCTCGCCGCCAATCTCGGGGTCACCCCCAACAACGAAGGCGTGCAGCTGCGCATCGTGTTGCCGCCCTTGACCCGCGAACGGCGCGTCGAGTTGACGAAACTCGTCAAGAAGTACGGGGAAGAGGCCAAGGTCTCGATCCGCAACTATCGCCGCGACGGCAACGACGCGATCAAGAAACTCGAAAAGGCCAGCGAGATCAGCGAAGACGACTCGCATGGCTATCAGGACGACATTCAGGAACTGACAAACAAGTACAGCGAACTGATCGACAAGGTCGTCCAGGAAAAAGACGACGACATCATGAGCATCTGAACCGTGAACCTTCACGGTTTTTTTGTTGCCTCCTGGTATTCGCGACTTATTTAGAAAATGAATGAATTGAGAAACGGACTTGTCCTACATTTTTGGATGAAAATGTATTATAATTGGTTTGATAGTCCAAATACATCGAGGTGACCTGGAAATGAAATGGAATGCGACCATCTATGTGATTCTGACGTTGCTGGCAGGGTTGTTCTTGTCTTACTTCGTCTTGTACACGCCCATTCCCAACACCGACGACGAGTCGGTCTTCAACACCCGCATCGCAACCGAACACATCGCCCGGATCGCGCAGGACCAACACAGCGTTTACGATCCGGCCAACCACGAAGACGTGCGCGTCTATCTGCGCGATCAGCTGATTGCGTATCTCGGCGCCGAGAACGTTCAGGAAATGGATTACGATCGCAGTCTTGTGACACTGGACGACGGCGACGACGAACTCACCTACGACATCCACAACCTGCTGGGCGTCATCGAAGGCGACAGCCCGACGGGCATCCTGCTGGTCGGTCACTACGACAGTCGCGGCCACATCGGCCGGACCGGCGAACTCGGTGAAAGTTACGGGGCCGCCGATGACGGCTACGCCATTGCGACGATGCTTGAGATCGCCCGCCTGTACGCCGATCGCGATTTGGAAAACTCCATCTACATCCTGATGACCGATGCCGAAGAAACGGGTCTTTACGGAGCCCAGATGGCGGCCCAGGAAGACTTCGTCGACGACATCGCGCTCGTCATCAACATCGAAGCCCGCGGCGTCAAGGGACCGGTCTACATGTTTGAAACCAGCACCCCCAACGACAAGGTCGTGGAGTTTTACGCCAACGTCGAACTGCCGGTGTCGTACAGTCTCGCGACCGCCGTTTACACGGTCATGCCCAACAGCACCGACTTCACGGAGTTTCTGGCCGTCGACAAACCGGGACTCAACTTCGCCGTCTTGAACGGCTTGCAATATTATCATACGCCATTTGACAACTACACCAACATCAATCAATCCTCGATCGAACACTACGGCATGCAGATTGTCCCGCTCGTCGAGGAGTTTGCCACCAACAGCGACTATTCAGGTGTCGACTCGTTCGAGGGCGAATCGGATAAAGTCTTCTTCACGCTGTTCGCCAACGTGTTCGTGCACTACGGCGAAGGGTTTGCACAGGTGCTTCACATCGTGTTGTTCCTGACGATCATCGGGTTCACCGCGTGGTTGTTTGTCAAGAAAGAACTGAAGGCAAAATCGTTCCTCATCGCCGGTGTGCTGATCGATGTCGCGCTGATTGCGGCGGTGGTGCTCGGCAACGTTGTCGGCCGCCTGGTCGCGTTCTTCAGCAAGGTCCCCTTCAACATGACCTATGTGCGGACGATGCACGGCGATGTGCCGACATTGTTGACGCTCATTGCGATTGCCGGGGGATTGTTCTGGTGGTATCGTGCTAAAGCCGATGACAAGAAACCATCGATTCTCCTGTGGGGCGCGATCATCAATCTGTTCTTGGCGCTGGTCACGGGATTTGTGTTGTCGGGTGCGTCGTTCTTGTTCCTGATTGTCGGTCTGACGGGTTTGATCGTCGTCGTGTTCGACCGGTTCGTCGCCAATCCGATCGCACGCCGCATCATCTACGCGCTTTTGATGGTGCTGAACATCATCATCGTCGTGCCGATCCTGTTCAGTCTGTACCTCGCTCTGACCATCGGCGGATTGCTCGCCCTCGGCGCCATTCTGGTGTTCTATCTGAGTGTGTTGATTCCGCTGGTCGACTTGCAGCTTGAGTTGTGACGGACTCCCCCGGGGGGAGTCTTTTTTTTGGCGAAAAGTGGCCGTCAATGTGTGATTTTAGTGGTAAAAACGATGATTCTGGTGTATAATAATAGATTGTAAATGAGGTGATTGGATGAGTCTCGAATCCCGTATCAAAAGCCGTTACATTCCGCGTCACGTGGCCATCATCATGGATGGCAACGGGCGTTGGGCGGCCCGGCGCCGGATGCCCCGAACCTATGGGCACAAGCAAGGCAGCGTCAATCTCAAGAACATCGCCCTGGCCTGTAATGAACTCGGCATCGAAGCGCTCAGCGTCTATGCCTTTTCGACGGAGAACTGGAAGCGCCCCCAAGCGGAAATCGACTACTTGATGGGGCTGCCGAAGGAGTTCGAAGAAACCTTCAAAGGCAAGTTTGAAGAAGAAGACATCCGCGTCATGTTCAGCGGTCGACGCGACCGCTTTCCGGCGCACGTTCAAGAGTTGATCGAACGCGTCGAAGCAAAAACCAAGGACCGCAAGGGTCTGACGCTCAACATCTGTTTCGACTATGGCAGCCATACCGAATTGTTGGACGCCATCAAACAGATCGCCCGCGAATACAAGGACGATTCGATTGCCATGGACGACATCGATGTGTCCCTGGTTGACAATCACCTGTATACCAAGGGTCTTCCCCCATTGGATCTGTTGATCCGCACCAGCGGGGAAGAGCGGATCAGCAATTTCCTGCTGTGGCAGCTCGCCTACAGTGAACTGTATTTCACCAAGGTGCACTGGCCGGCATTCAATAAGAAACAACTCCACAAGGCGATTGACGATTTCCAGAAACGGAATCGTCGCTTTGGCGGTCTGAAGGAGGAGCAGAAGTGAAAACACGAGTGATCACCGGGATTCTCCTGTTGGCGTTTTTCGTACCGCCGTTCCTCATTGGTGGCTGGTATCTGAACATCGTGTTGATGTTGCTGGTTGCCGGTGCGAGTTATGAACTGTTTCAACTTTACAACAAGGACACCCAACTACCTTTGTATCTCGCTGGAATCTTCATGTTGTTGGCGATCCTTTTGTATTTTCTCGTCGCATCGTATTTCACGACGATGGCGTTCGCGCTCGAGTGGGCGTTCTTTGCGATTGCGCTGACGCTCGTCATCGGTGGCTTGCTGCTCGTGCTGATTGATGAGTTCCACAGCGGCCGCTTCGGTGAACTGTTGGTGACAGTGCTCTATCCGGCCATCACCTTCGGCGTGCTCTATGGTCTGCGGGAGATGGGTCTCGACAACATCGCCTTTTTGTTTCTGATCACGATCGTGACCGATGTGTTCGCCTATCTGGTCGGCATCAACTTCGGCAAACACCGCCTGGCGATCAAAATCAGTCCCAAGAAAAGCATCGAAGGAAGCATCGGCGGAACCGCGTTCGCGATTGTCTTTGCCATGCTGTATCTGGTGCTCCGCGATGTCGAGGCAATCGGGGCGATCCCGATCAACACGCTCACCGGCATTCTACTCATTCTCCTGATCAGTGTGGTGGCGCAGATCGGCGATCTGGTCGCAAGCAAGCTCAAACGAACCGCCGGCATCAAGGATTTCAGCAATCTGTTTCCAGGTCATGGCGGGATTCTCGACCGCTTCGACAGTGTTCTCTTCGCCGGGTTGGTCCTGATGATGATCAGCATGGTCGTGGATCTGTTATGAACCTCGCGATTCTCGGTGCGACCGGCAGCATCGGTCTGCAGACACTCGACATCGTACGCGCTTCAGAAGGACGCTTTTCGGTCGTCACCGTGACGGCCCATACGAGCGTCGACAAGTTGCGCGCGATCATCGACGAGTTTCACCCCTCGTATGTCGCCGTCGGTCTCGAATCGGCGATGCGGGATCTCCAACGAGACTATCCCGATGTCACATTCGGGCATGGTTCGGACGGACTCGTCACGGCCGCAACCGCCGGGCCAACCGACACCCTCGTTGTCAATGCGATCGTCGGCAGCGCCGGACTCGAGCCGACGATTCATGCCATCAAGGCCGGCCGCAATGTCGCCCTGGCGAACAAGGAAACGCTCGTCATCGGTGGCGAACTGATCATGCCGTTGCTCGCCGAACATCACGTTCGCTTGTTGCCGATCGATAGTGAACACAGCGCCATCATGCAACTTCTCGATGGGGCCAAGCATGACACCGTCCGCCGTATTGTCATCACCGCCAGCGGTGGCAGTTTTCGCGACAAGAAGCGATCCGAACTCACCACGGTCACGGTTGGGGATGCATTAGCGCACCCGAACTGGACAATGGGTGCTAAAATAACAATAGACTCGGCCACGATGATGAACAAGGGACTTGAAATCATCGAAGCCCATCATTTGTTCGATCTGCCGTATGATCAGATCGACACCGTGCTCCATCGTGAAAGCATCGTGCACTCGCTTGTCGAGTTCACTGACACGGCGCTCCTCGCACATCTTGGCGAACCGGACATGCGGGTACCGATCAGCTATGCGCTCCATTACCCCGAGCGTGTCCCGTTCGACGGAACGAGACTGCAGCTGGAAACGCTCGGCGCACTACATTTCGAACCGCTTGACGAAGCGCGCTATCCGATGCTGCGCTACGCCCGTGAAGCGGGCGTTAAAGGCGGCTATGCGCCAACCGTTCTGAACGCCGCCAATGAGGCTGCCGTTCAACTGTTTCTAAGTGGCAAAATAACATTTTTACAAATCGAAGAAATTGTGTTACAATGTGTAACAACCTTCCAGCCCGAGGGTCCGTTGACCCTGCCGGGCATTCTGGAAGTCGACAACGAAGTCAAGGACTATGTGCTGAAGGCATATAGTTAGAGGTGATATTCATGGTTCTATTCAATATACTCGTCTTTCTCATCAGTCTGAGCGTCGTCATCATCTTGCATGAGCTCGGACATTTCGTCGCCGCCCGTCGGGCCGGCATCCTCTGTCACGAGTTTTCGCTTGGCATGGGGCCCGTTCTGTGGAAAACCAAGAAGGGGGAGACGGTCTATACGATCCGCGCCATCCCCATCGGTGGCTACGTGATGATGGCTGGCGAGGAAGTCGACAGTGAGTTTGTCAAAGAAGGGATGCGTGTCCGGCTTCAGTTCGAAGCGGGAAAGGTATCCAAAATATACATTGACCACACCAAGGAAGAATACGAGAATTATCAACTCGTCACGGTGGAGAAGGTGGATCTATCCGGCAAGGACGGTGCCCCGCTTTACCTCAACGATTACGAAGTGAAGCGCGATGCCTTTTTGGTTCTGAAAAACCGCGAGCTGCAGATTGCACCGTCGGAACGGAGTTTCTCCGGCAAAACCCGCTGGCAACGTTTCTGGGCGATTTTCGGCGGCCCGATGATGAACTTCGTACTGGCGTTCTTCGTCTTCTTGGCAGTGAATCTGATGGTTGGATTCCCGAACATGGATTCCAGTGTCATCGGCACCGTCGGCGAAGGATTCCCGGCGGACAACATCATTCAAGTCGGGGATGAAATCATCGAAGTCGAAGGCGATCCCGTCTCATCCTGGGACGAACTGTCGGCGGCGCTCGATGACGATCCCGCCAACCGTCGCATCGACATCACGGTCCTTCGTGACGGCAATGAAATCGATTTGACCGTCACCCCGATCATTTACTTTTACAGCATCGGCTTTCACAGCAGTCCCGACACCATTGATGATCTGATCATCGGCCCGGTCACCGAAGACACCAAGGCGGACCGCGCCGGACTCCAGGAAGGCGATGAACTGTTGTCGATCGACGGCGTTGACGTCTTCCGGTGGGATGACGTGGTGTACGCCATCCATGACATCGGCAACGATCCGTACGTGGAAGGCCGCATCGTCCCGATTGTCGTGCAACGTGGCGATGAAGTCGTCACAGTCAATGTCAGCGAACCGTTCACGGCCGCATTCCTGGAAACGCAGAACATCAACATCGTCGACACCCGCATCGGGATCAGCCCCGAATATCGGTTCTCGCTCGTTCAGTCGCTCACCGGCAGCGTCGGTGACGTCGGCCGCAGCGCCGGCATCATCTTCACCACGCTCGGTCTGTTGTTCGACTCCGACGGCGCCGGCGCCGGCATCGGCGTCGACAGCCTGGCCGGACCGCTCGGGATCTATCAGATCACCTCGGCTGCGCTCAGTCAGGGTGCGATCTCGCTGCTCAGCTGGATCGGTCTGTTGAGCGTCAACCTGGGCGTCATCAACTTGCTGCCGATCCCGGCATTGGACGGGGGACGACTGGTGTTCCTCGGGTACGAGGCGATCACCAACCGCAAACCCAACCAGAAAATCGAAAACACCCTGCACTATGTCATGTATCTGGCGCTGATGGGCTTGTTCGTGTTCATCACGTTCAACGACCTGTTGCGTCTTCTGAACATCAAATAAACGAGGTGAAACCATGAAACAATCGTTATTGTTCGTCCCCACGCTTCGCGACGCGCCCCAGGACGCCGAAGTCCGCAGTCACAAGTTGATGAGTCGCGCCGGCATCGTCAAGATGGTGGCCGCGGGCATCTACACCTATCTGCCGCTCGGCTACCGTGTCATCAAGAACATCGAGAAAATCATCCGCGAAGAGCTCGATGCGATCGGCTGCAGCGAACTCTTGATGCCTGCCCTGCAACCCCGTGATCTATGGGAAGAAAGCGGCCGCTGGGACAAATACGGTCCCGAGCTGATGCGCCTTCAGGACCGCAAGGAACGCGATTTCTGTCTCGGTCCGACCCACGAGGAGATCATCACCCAAGCCGTTCGCGATTACCTCAACAGCTACAAGAAACTGCCGCTTGCGCTCTATCAGATCCAGACCAAGTTCCGCGATGAAATGCGTCCCCGCTTCGGACTGATGCGCGGTCGCGAGTTCATCATGAAAGACGCTTACAGTTTCCATGAAACCGACGCCGAACTCGAAGAGTGGTACAAGAAGTTCGCTGACGCCTACACAAAGATCTTCCTCCGCTGCGGTCTCGAAACTCGCATCGTCGCCAGCGACGTCGGCCAGATCGGCGGCAGCGAGGCCGACGAGTTCATGGTCATGAGCGAAGTCGGCGAAGACACCATCACCTACTGCATGAGCTGCTCCTACGCCGCCAATCAGGAACACAGCGGTCTTCAGGAAGGCGACCCCTGTCCGGTCTGCGGCGGAACGATTCGGGAAGCCAAGGGCATCGAAGTCGGCAACATCTTCAAACTCGGTACCAAATACTCCGAAAGCATGAACGCCAAAGTAATCAACAAGGACGGCCAACAAGTCCCTGTCGTGATGGGTTGCTACGGCATCGGCATCAGCCGCACGCTGATGGCGTCGGTCGAACAGCACGCCACCGACGAAGGCATTCTGTGGCCCGACGAGATCGCGCCGTTCCAAGTCCATGTCATTCCCGTCAACGCCAAGGATGAAACACAGTGGATCCTCGCCAACGCGATTCACGACAATCTGAAGGCCAAAGGCATTGACGTGTTGATCGACGACCGCGAAGAACGGGCCGGCGTCAAGTTCAAGGACGCTGATCTGATCGGCATCCGCCGCCGCGTCATCGTCGGCAAACTGGCCAAGGAGAACAAGGTCGAATACATCGATCGCCAGAGTGGTGTGAAGAACATCATCATGGGCGATCAGATTTTGGACGCCGTTGGCCTATAATAATATAGAAATCAGAGACGCCCGGGCGTCTCTTTTTTTTACGGTGACTGGTCAAATCATTTGACCCGGTTGAACCGTTGTGGTATGCTTGAACAGGTTTGTTTTCACGGATCACAAAATGGATCGAAAATAGCACTTGGTGCAAGGATGGTGAAATCGGCGTAAGAAAAGTCCGTTTCATTAGACCACTTGGCCCTCAACGGTCACTTCAAGGCAGTTTTGCGGAAAAGTTTTGGAAAAGTGTTGACAACCCACTGGAAATTTAATATACTCTTTATTGCGGGTCCGGAATTTCAGGGCCCCGTTATTATCAAAACAACGCACGAAAAATTATTCAAAAGTGTTGACATCGCTGGTTAGATATAGTAGAATATTTAACGCACGCGATAGAATAATTGGCGTGCAATTGGGTCTTTGAAAACTGAATAGAACAAGTCAATTTGAGTTTAGGAAGTACTTTATAATTTCGATTATAATTAAACAATTCATAAATTTTATGGAGAGTTTGATCCTGGCTCAGGATAAACGCTGGCGGCATGCCTAATACATGCAAGTCGAACGCTCTCGATCTTCGGATCAATGAGAGAGTGGCGAACGGGTGAGTAACACGTAAGAAACCTGCCCCAAAGACGAGGATAACCATTGGAAACGATGGCTAATACTGGATAGGACACATTATCGCATGATGTTGTGTTTAAAGGTGCGTTTGCACCGCTATGGGATGGTCTTGCGCTGCATTAGCTAGTTGGTGGGGTAACGGCCCACCAAGGCGACGATGCATAGCTGGTCTGAGAGGATGAACAGCCACACTGGGACTGAGACACGGCCCAGACTCCTACGGGAGGCAGCAGTAGGGAATTTTCGGCAATGGGCGAAAGCCTGACCGAGCAATGCCGCGTGAACGATGAAGGTCTTCGGATCGTAAAGTTCTGTTATCAGGGAAGAACGATCAGTTTAGGAAATGATTCTGATGTGACGGTACCTGATCAGAAAGCTCCGGCTAACTACGTGCCAGCAGCCGCGGTAATACGTAGGGAGCGAGCGTTATCCGGAATTATTGGGCGTAAAGCGTGCGTAGGCGGTTTGTTAAGTCGTATCTGAAAGCCCACAGCTTAACTGTGGAGGGTGATATGAAACTGGCAGACTTGAGTACGGCAGAGGTTAGTGGAATTCAATGTGTAGCGGTGGAATGCGTAGATATATTGAGGAACACCAGTGGCGAAGGCGGCTAACTGGACCGGAACTGACGCTGAGGCACGAAAGCGTGGGGAGCAAACAGGATTAGATACCCTGGTAGTCCACGCCGTAAACGATGAGAACTAAGTGTTGGGGTTACCCAGTGCTGAAGCTAACGCATTAAGTTCTCCGCCTGGGGAGTACGACCGCAAGGTTGAAACTCAAAGGAATTGACGGGTCTCCGCACAAGCGGTGGAGCATGTTGTTTAATTCGAAGATACGCGAAGAACCTTACCAGGTCTTGACATCCCTCGGACCGGTGCAGAAATGTACCTTCCCTTCGGGGCCGGGGTGACAGGTGGTGCATGGTTGTCGTCAGCTCGTGTCGTGAGATGTTGGGTTAAGTCCCGCAACGAGCGCAACCCCTATTGATAGTTGCTAACATTAAGTTGAGGACTCTATCGAGACTGCCAGTGATAAACTGGAGGAAGGTGGGGATGACGTCAAATCATCATGCCCCTTATGATCTGGGCTACAAACGTGCTACAATGGCCAGTACAACGAGTCGCCAAGTCGCGAGATGGAGCTAATCTTTCAAAACTGGTCTCAGTTCGGATTGAAGTCTGCAACTCGACTTCATGAAGTTGGAATCGCTAGTAATCGTGGGTCAGCATACCACGGTGAATACGTTCTCGGAGATTGTACACACCGCCCGTCATACCACGAGAGTTTGTAACACCCGAAGTGTGTGGCCTAACCTGCTTGCAGGAGGGAGCACCCTAAGGTGGGATGAATGATTGGGGTAAAGTCGTAACAAGGTATCCCTACGGGAACGTGGGGATGGATCACCTCCTTTCTAGGGAGAAAGACAACAACAAAACATCAACTAGATTCAAATTTGACAAGTTCTATTCGGTTTTGAGAGACCCAATCTCTCAAGGTAATAAAGAAGGTCTTTGAAAAGTGAATAATACTGTAAAAAGTTAAGAAACTAAGAGCGCAGGGTGAATGCCTTGGCAATTGGAGCCGATGAAGGACGCGACGAACAGCGATATGCTTCGGGGAGCCGTAAGTAGGCAGCGATCCGGAGATTTCCGAATGGGGAAACCCACCAGTTTGAAGAACTGGTATCCAGCTTGTCTGGAAGGAATACGCAGGGAACTGAAACATCTTAGTACCTGTAGGAAAAGAAAGCAACAGCGATTCCCTTAGTAGCGGCGAGCGAACGGGGACCAGCCCAGTTTCAACATTGGAGTTACAAAATCTCATGATAGTCGAAGTGTGTGGAAAAGCACACCGTAGAGGGTGACAGTCCCGTAGACGAAATTGTGGGATCTCCGTTGAACGAAGAGTACGACGAGGCACGTGAAATCTTGTCGGAACATGCGAGGACCATCTCGTAAGGCTAAATACTCCCAATTGACCGATAGTGAACCAGTACTGTGAAGGAAAGGTGAAAAGAACCGCGGGAGCGGAGTGAAAAGATCCTGAAACCCTGTGCTTACAACAAGTCAGAGCCCGTTAATGGGTGATGGCGTGCCTTTTGTAGAATGAACCGGCGAGTTACAATAACATGCAAGGTTAAGCTTTGAGGAGCGGAGCCGAAGCGAAAGCGAGTCTTAACCGGCGAGTTAGTATGTTGTTGTAGACCCGAAACTGAGTGAGCTAGCCATGTGCAGGTTGAAGTTGGGGTAAAACCCAATGGAGGACCGAACCAGGGTATGTTGAAAAATGCTTGGATGACATGTGGCTAGAGGTGAAATTCCAATCGAACTCAGAGATAGCTGGTTCTCACCGAAATAGCTTTAGGGCTAGCGTTGTGGTAAAGTGGTATGAAGGTAGAGCACTGAATGGTTGATGGCCCCATCTCGGGGTACTGATATCAATCAAACTCCGAATGTCATACTTACATACACAGCAGTTAGACTACGGGTGATAAGGTCCGTGGTCGAAAGGGAAACAGCCCAGACCGCCAGTTAAGGTCCCTAAATTCATGTTAAGTGGAAAAGGATGTGGAGTTGTTTAAACAACTAGGAGGTTGGCTTAGAAGCAGCCACCCTTTAAAGAGTGCGTAATAGCTCACTAGTCGAATGATTCTGCGCCGAAGATGTAACGGGGCTAAACATGATACCGAAGCTGCGGATAGATCTAGTATCTATGGTAGGTGAGCGTTCTTACAGCGGAGAAGCATGACCGAGAGGACATGTGGAGCGGTAAGAAGTGAGAATGCCGGTGTGAGTAATGAAAAGTGGGGTGAGAATCCCCACCGTCAAAAGTCTAAGGTTTCCAGAGGAAGGTTCGTCCGCTCTGGGTTAGTCTGGACCTAAGGTGAGGCTGAAGAGCGTAGCCGATGGACAACAGGTTGATATTCCTGTACCACCTTATGAACTGATGGAGTGACGGAGAAGGATAGCGCGAGCCGCTGATTGGATTGCGGTTTAAGCGTTTAGGCCGTGTCGTAGGCAAATCCGCGACACGTTAAGGCTGAGGCGTTACGACGCAAGTCGCGTGAATCCATGCTTCCAAGAAAAGCTTCTAGGGTTAATTTGTAAGGTGCCAGTACCGCAAACCGACACAGGTAGACGAGGAGAGAATCTAAAGACGCGCGAGATAACTCTTGTTAAGGAACTCGGCAAAATGACCCCGTAACTTCGGGATAAGGGGAGCTCCCTGCGTGGGAGCCGCAGAGAATAGGCCCAAGCGACTGTTTATCAAAAACACAGCTCTCTGCTAAATCGCAAGATGATGTATAGGGGGTGACGCCTGCCCAGTGCTGGAAGGTTAAGAGGAGTACTTAGCTTCGGCGAAGGTACGAATTGAAGCCCCAGTGAACGGCGGCCGTAACTATAACGGTCCTAAGGTAGCGAAATTCCTTGTCGGGTAAGTTCCGACCCGCACGAAAGGCGTAACGATTTGGGCACTGTCTCAACAAGAGACTCGATGAAATCTTAGTACCTGTGAAGATGCAGGTTACCCGCGACAGGACGGAAAGACCCCGTGGAGCTTTACTGTAGCTTGATATTGATATCTGGTATGCGATGTATAGAATAGGTGGGAGGCTTTGAAGTCGGGACGCTAGTCTCGGTGGAGCCACCTTTGGAATACCACCCTTCGCATACTGGTTGTCTAACCCGCTGGTGTGTAACCAGGGGAACAGTGTCTGGCAGACAGTTTGACTGGGGCGGTCGCCTCCCAAAGAGTAACGGAGGCGCACAATGGTTCCCTCAGAATGGTTGGAAATCATTCGTAGAGCGTAAAGGTAGAAGGGAGCTTGACTGCGAGACGTACATGTCGAGCAGGTACGAAAGTAGGTCTTAGTGAACTGCCATTTCTGTATGGAAAGGATGGCAATCAACGGATAAAAGTTACCCCGGGGATAACAGGCTGATTCCTCCCAAGAGTCCACATCGACGGAGGAGTTTGGCACCTCGATGTCGGCTCATCACATCCTGGAGCAGGAGCATGTTCCAAGGGTTGGGCTGTTCGCCCATTAAAGTGGTACGCGAGCTGGGTTCAGAACGTCGTGAGACAGTTCGGTCCCTATCCACCGTAGGCGTAGGAAATTTGAAGGGATCTGACCCTAGTACGAGAGGACCGGGTTGGACAAACCGCTGGTGTACCAGTTGTCTCGCCAGAGGCATGGCTGGGTAGCTACGTTTGGAATGGATAAGCGCTGAAAGCATCTAAGCGCGAAGCCAACCTTAAGATGAGATTTCCCATCCGCAAGGAATAAGATCCCAGAAAGAACATCTGGTAGATAGGCCGGAGGTGTAAGTGCAGCGATGTATTCAGCTGACCGGTACTAATAGATCGAAGATTTGTCCTTCAAAAAATATGCTAATCCGACATTGCTATGTATAATTTTATATGAAAAAAAAGAATTCCGGTGGCTATAGCGGAGGGGTCACACCCGTTCCCATACCGAACACGGCAGTTAAGTCCTCCAGCGCCCATGGTACTAGGTTTTCCTGGGAGAGCGGGTCGTTGCCGGTATTCTTTATATATATCTTACTTATTTATGGAACCTGATACAGGTTCCATTTTTTTTGTTATAATTAATCTAAAATTCAATAGATTGCAGGTAAAACATTGTGAAAAAATATATCAGGGATTTCAAAGATTATTTAACCCTTGAAAAAGGTTTATCTGAAAATACTATTAACAGTTATATTTCTGATTTGGAAATATTTGCGGATTTTTTAGAAAAAGACAAACAAAACATTTTATACATAACTGAAAAAGATATACATGATTTTTTGATTTTTTTAAAGAAAAAGGAGTATAAGGCTACATCTGTTTCCAGAAACTTATCTTCCTTGAGAAATTTCTTTTTATTTTTAATAGAAGAAAAGATTCTTGAAAATAATCCAATGACAGAGATTAGCAAACCTAAAACTGGATTAAGATTACCAAAAACACTTTCTTTAGAAGAAGTTGAGAGTATATTAAAAGCTCCTCAGGGTGATTATCTTGGATTAAGAGACAAAGCGATTTTAGAAACACTTTATGCAACGGGAATGAGAATAAGTGAGTTAACTGAGCTTGATTTGAACAGTGTAAATTTGGAATTATCATATGTTCAATGTATTGGAAAGGGAAATAAAGAGAGAATTATTCCTTTAGGTAGTATTGCTCATGATGCAATAGAAAAATATTTAGAGATTGTAAGACCAAAATTAATTAAAGACTATAGAATAACTAAATTATTCTTGAATAATAGGGGTAAAGGTTTAACCAGACAGGGAGTTTGGAAAATAATAAAAAGCTATGCTGAAAAAAGCGGGGTAAAAAAAGATGTTTCTCCTCATACTTTCAGGCATTCTTTTGCAACACATTTGTTAGAAAATGGTGCAGATTTAAGATCTGTCCAGGAGATGCTGGGGCATTCCGATATTTCAACTACCCAGATATATACGCATATATCAAAAAAACAATTATACAAAGTTTATAATTCTACCCACCCAAGAGCATAATAATAAATTAGGAGGGAAATATTTTGAGAACTGTAGATTTAATTATTAAAAAAAGAGATGGAAATAAACTTACTTTTGAGGAACTTGAGTTTTTAATTAATGGATATGTAAATGGGGAAATCCCTGACTATCAAATTAGTGCATTTCTAATGGCATCTT